>NZ_DAOOUM010000008.1:43707-58480 GCF_035369645.1 Thermomonas sp.
TGGTATCTGCAAAACGATGCGATGACCCGCGTCAACATGGACTTCAGTCACGACGTCAATTATCAGGGCCTGTTCTATCTGCAAGACAGCTTGCGTGAAGGCCGCCCGGCGGGCTTGAAAACATTGAATCCGTTTGCCAATACATTTTACGAAGCGTTGTCTACGTTGCCGGAACATGTGCGTGAAAGCTGGCTTGGCTTCGATCATTTTTATTCGGACAATTCATTCCAAACCGTGTTGCCGCATATTTTTTCCGAAGCGGTTGGCCGCGTGCTCGACGTGGGGGGCAATACCGGGAAATGGGCACTGGCCTGTGCCGAATACAACCCGAATGTAGAAGTGACGCTATGCGATTTGCCCGGCCAGTTGGCGCTAGCACGGGTGAAAATTGCGCAGCGCGGGTTCACGGCGCGGGTGCACGATCACCCCATCAATATCTTGCAGCCAGATGCCGCGTTGCCGGGCGGTCACGATGTGATCTGGATGAGCCAGTTTCTGGATTGCTTCTCGGAACAAGAAATTGTGATGATTCTGCGCAAAGCCGCTGCGGTGATGACCGCCGGCACGCGGCTGTTCATTATGGAAACTTATTGGGATCGCCAGCGCTTTGAAAATGCCGCGTTCTGCCTGCAGCAAACCTCGCTCTATTTCACCTGCATGGCCAACGGCAATAGCCAGATGTATCACTCGCAAGTGTTGCGTGACTGCATTGCGCAAGCCGGACTGGTGATTATTGAGGAGATCGACGGTGTGGGGATCAGCCACACCTTGACCAAGGTGATGAAGGCCGCCTGATGCCACGCTTATTCGCGCTTGCTGTATCGGTATTGCTGTTGCTGACGGCGTGCATGCATGCGCCGCGCAAACCCGCCATTGCATTGCCGCCCTTGAAGTTGGCACCGGCCACGTTGGGGCAAACACTGGCCCTGCAGCAACGCCTGCAATTCCACTTCGGCAACCAGGCGCGCACGCTGGATGCGTTGCTGGAGGTTGATCCGCAGGAGGTCAGGCTGGTGGTGCAGGCTTTGGGGCAAGCCGGCGTGCGTTTGCGGTGGGATGGCAAGACCCTGCAGCAACAACGCGCGGCGTGGCTGCCTGCGGCAGTGCGTGGCGAGCGGGTGCTGGATGACCTGCAATTTGCGTTGTGGCCGGCGACTGCCATTCGTGCAGTGTTGCCGACGCACTGGTCGTTACAAGAAGAAGGAAATACCCGCGCCTTGTTGCACGATGGCCAGGCATGGCTACTGCTCACCCGCGTGGACGCCAGCCATCTGCAATTGGACAACCGCGCCGAAGGCTATCGTCTGGAGATTGCATCAGCTCCCGCCGACGCGGAGACCGCACCATGAGTCCCGGCATCCGTTCCGGCATGCATCCCGGCATGTGCGTTGCGCCGGTGTACCTCAACCAATTGGGCATCGTGTGTGCATTGGGTGTGGGCGTGCCGGCGGTGGCTGCGGCATTGTTTGCCAGTGATGCGCCGCGCGGGGTTGCCAGCAGTGATCAGTTCACCCCTGGTCGCGCATTGGCCTTGGGTGCGGTGACCGCAGCGATGCCCGCCATGGACGATGTATCGCTACCATTGCGCAGCCGCAATAATGCGTTGTTGCGGATGGCGCATGCGCAGATCGGTGCGGCCTGTGATGCGGCGATTGCGCGCTTTGGTGCGCAGCGTGTGGCGGTGATCGTAGGCACCAGCACCTCGGGGATTGCCGAGGCCGAGCAAGCGATGCCTGCGCAGTTGGCGCAGGGCCAATGGCCGCCTGACTTTCACTACGCGCAGCAAGAAATCGGTGCACCTTCCCGATTTTTGGCGCAGATTTCTGGCGCGCGTGGGCCGGCGTGGACGCTGTCCACCGCGTGTTCGTCCAGCGCCAAGGCGTTGGCCTCCGCCGCGCGGCTGCTGCAAGCGGGGATTGTGGATGCGGTGATCGCCGGCGGTGCCGATTCGCTGTGCGCGTTCACCATCCAGGGCTTCAGCGCGTTGGAATCGGTTGCGGCCACGCGTTGCAATCCGTTTTCGCGCAATCGCTGCGGGATCAATATCGGCGAAGGCGCAGCCTTGTTTTTGCTGACCCGCGAACCGGGCCCGGTGCAACTGGCCGGCTGCGGCGAGAGCGCCGATGCGCACCATATGTCGGCTCCGGATCCGCAAGGCCTGGGGGCGATCACCGCCATCGAACACGCCATCGCCCGCGCCGGTATCACGCCCGCGCAGATCGACTACGTCAACCTGCACGGCACCGCCACGCCGTTGAACGATGCAATGGAAAGCCGCGCACTGGCCGCCACCGTGGGCTGCAAGGTGCCGGTGAGTTCCACCAAGCCATTGACCGGGCACACGCTGGGGGCGGCCGGGGCGATCGAGGCGGGGCTGTGCTGGCTGACGCTGGCGCACAATCCGCAGCACATATTGCCGCCGCATTGGTGGGATGGGCAGGCCGATGCGGACGTGCCGGCCTTGGATTTCATCGCCCCCGGCCGCCGCGCCGCGCAGCCGTTGCGTTATGTCTTGAGTCAGTCGTTCGCATTTGGCGGCAGCAATGCCGCGCTGGTCTTGGCGGCGGCATGATGGACATCCCGATGCTGACGCTGGGTGCGCCGATTCGCGATATCGAACACGTCTTGCCGCACCGCGCCAGCATGCGCTTGGTGGATCGGGTGCTGGCATGGGATGCCGACAGCATCACGGTGACCTTGTGCGTGCCCGCCGATGGCCCCTTTCATGTGGATGGCGGCGTGCCGGCCTATGTGGGGATTGAATATATGGCGCAGGCGGTGGCGTGTTGGGCCGGTTGCCAAGCGCGCATGCGCGGGCTGCCACCGCCGCTGGGGTTTTTGTTGGGCACGCGCCGCTATGCAAGCCATGTGCCGATGTTTACCTGCGGCCACGTGCTGCGGGTGGAGGCGCGCCGCGAGCTCATGGGCGACAATGGGCTAGGGGTGTTCGCCTGCCGTATTTTGCAAGGCGATATGGAACTGGCAGCGGCCAATATCTCGGTGTTTGAGCCACCGGACGCGGCGGCTTATTTGGAAACGAAGGCATGAAGGGACGCGAGGACACGCAAACAGCCGCCACGGTGCTGGTGACCGGGGCCAGCCGTGGCATTGGTAAGGCGATTGCCCTGCGGGCCGCGCAAGATGGCTTTGATGTGGTTGTGCATTGCCGCAGCCGCGTGGACGAAGCCGAAGCCGTGGCCGCACACATCCACACCATGGGCCAACAGGCGCGGGTGCTGCATTTCGATATCAGTGACCGTGCCGCGACGGCACACGCTTTGCAAGCGGATATCGAAGCGCATGGCACCTATTACGGCGTGGTTTGCAATGCCGGCATTGCCGCAGATGCGGCATTCCCGGCGATGAGCGGCGACGACTGGGACCGCGTGGTGCATACCAATTTGGATGGCTTCTACAACGTCCTCAACCCACTAGTGATGCCGATGGTGCGCCGGCGCAAACCTGGCCGCATCGTTACCCTGTCGTCGGTGTCGGGGCTAGTGGGCAACCGTGGGCAAACCAATTACAGCGCCGCCAAGGCCGGCATCATCGGTGCCACCAAGGCGCTGGCGCTGGAGCTGGCCAGCCGCGCCATCACCGTCAATTGTGTGGCACCGGGCTTGATCGACACCGAGATGCTTAACCCCGACGTCATTGAACACGCCATGAAATTGATCCCCGCCAATCGTCTGGGCCAAGCCGAAGAAGTCGCCGCCACCGTGGCGTTTTTGTTATCGAAGGACGCCGCTTACATCACCCGCCAAGTAATTTCGGTCAATGGGGGGATGGTGGGATGAGCCAGCGTGAACGTCGCGTGGTAATCACCGGGGCCGGCGGCATCAGCCCGCTGGGCAACGACTGGGCCAGTGTGCAAGCGCAGTTGCGCAGTTACCGCAATGCAGTGCAGCGAATGGATGCTTGGGATATTTACGAAGGCCTGAACACCAAGCTGGCCGCGCCTGCCGCCGCGTTTGAGTTACCCGCGCACTACAACCGCAAGACCACCCGCAGCATGGGCCGGGTGGCCTTGATGGCGGTGCGTGCCAGCGAGCTGGCCTTGGCCGATGCCGGCCTGCTGGGTGACCCCATTTTGCAAAGCGGCAAAGTGGGCGTCAGCAATGGTTCGTCAGCCGGTACCCATTCGGCGATGGGTGACTTTGGGCGGATGCTCAATCAGCACACCACCGAAGGCATCAATGCCACTACCTACATCAAGATGATGAGCCATACCGCGCCGGTCAATATCGGGGTGTTTTTTGGGTTGACTGGCCGCGTGATTACCACCTCCAGCGCCTGCACTTCCGGCAGCATGGGCATTGGTAGCGCCTATGAAGTGGTGCGTGCCGGCAAACAAGTGGCGATGTTGGCCGGTGGCTCCGAGCAATTGGACGCCACTGCCTCGGCGGTGTTCGACACCTTGTTTGCTACCAGTGTGCGCAACCACGAGCCCGAGCTGACCCCGCGCCCATTCGATGCCAACCGCGATGGTTTGGTATTGGGTGAAGGCGCGTGCACCTTGATCGTGGAAGACCTTGAGCATGCGCAGGCGCGCGGGGCCAATATCCTGGCCGAGTTGGTGGGTTTTGGTAGCAATAGCGATGGCGCGCACGTTACCCAGCCCAGCGCAGACACCATGGCGATTGCGATGCGTTTGGCACTGGACGATGCCGGCCTGCCGCCGGAGGCCATCGGCTACGTCAATGCGCATGGCACCGCCACCGATCACGGTGACGTGGCCGAATCCAATGCCACCGCCGCCGTGTTTGGCGCGCGCATGCCGTTTTCATCACTCAAGAGTTATATGGGCCACACCCTGGGTGCTTGCGGCGCGCTGGAAGCGTGGATGAGCATTGAAATGCTGCGCAACGACTGGTTTGCGCCGACCTTGAACCTGACCCAAGTGGACCCGCGCTGCGCCGAGCTGGACTACATCACCGGTTGTGGCCGCACGCTGCAAACCGAGTATGTGATGAGCAATAACTTCGCGTTTGGCGGCATCAATACCTCGCTGATTTTTCGACGCTGGCATGGCTAGGCCTTCGGCAAGCTGTTAGCGCATCACCGTTGTTCACCACCACAAGGAACCGCTGCATGAATCGTCTTACGTTAGCTGCACTGTCCACCTTCGCAACCTTGTTGGCCGTCGTGCCCAGTGCCGATGCGCGGAATTCGCGCATGGAGTTGCCACTGCAAGAGTTGGTCAATTCGCCGCAGGCCAAAGAGGCCGGTATCGACGGCAGTGTGCGGTTTTATCTGGCCGGGCAAGGTGCGCCCGTCATCAGCAAAATGGGTAGCGGTGTCAGCAACCGCAAGACCAATGCCGCCAATAAATCCGATGAAGAAGCGTGTCGTTGGGCGGCACTGTCCGCGCTGAAGGCATTTCAAGACAGCGCCAAGCAGCGCGGTGCCAATGCGGTGGTGGATATCGTTAGCTATTACAAGAAAAATGAATTCAAAAGTGCCACCAATTACGAATGTTATGCCGGTGCATTTGTGGCCGGCGTTGCCTTGAAAGGTAACTACGCCAAGGTGAAGTAATGGCCGATTGGCATGGTGATGACGCTGGGCGACTACAACTGAAACCCCAGCGCTCGCACCATGCCTTCCCCCACATCGCGCAGCCAGCCGGGTGCGCGAATGTTGTACGCGGTAGCGTTGGTGCGTTGCTGGCAAAACCAATGGGAAAATTGGTGGATGGCAGCCTCGTCGAACAACAACGTGTTGAGTTCGTAATTCAAAAACAGGCTGCGGCCATCGAGGTTGATCGAGCCGCAGCTGGCAAAATTGTGATCGATCAACACCAGCTTGGCGTGCAGCATGTTGCGGAAAAGATGGATCTGCACACCTGCGGCGGCGAGCTCACGCAGACTGCGTTCGCGGGCGATGTCGGCCATGCGGTGATTGCTGCGCATCGGCAGTAACAGCTGCACATCCACACCGCGGCGCACTGCCTGCAACAACGCTTGTTGCAGGGCATCGTCGGGAACGAAATAGGGCGTGGCCAACCAGATCCGCGTATTGGCGCGATAAAACGCGCTGAGGTATAGCGCGTAGGCGGTGTCTTCGCGGCGGTCTGGGCCGCTGGGCAAGAGCTGCGCCAACACGCCAGTGTTGGCGGTTGCGGCAGCGGTGGGGATGTGCGTGTTTGGCAGGGGCGCAGACGTCGCCATCGCCCAGTCGTGCGCAAACCCGGCCATGGCGTCGGCCACGATGCCGCCCTCGATGCAAAAGCTCAGGTCGCACCATGCTGCGGCGTCGGTGGCCGGGCCAAAATATTCGCATGCAAAATTGCGCCCGCCACTCCACAGCGTGTGCGCGTCCACCAGCACCAGTTTGCGGTGATTGCGCAGATTGCCACGGCCAAAATGTGGCCGCAGATGTAAACGCAGCGGCGAAAACCAGCGCAGTTGCACGCCGGCGGCGCAGAGCACGCGGCGAATGTGGCGATGGCCAATGAACGCACCCACGCCATCCAGCAACATGCGCACCTGCACGCCACGTTGTACCGCCGCCGCCAAGCTGGAGGTGATGCGTGCGCCAACAGCGTCATCGCGAAAGATGAACATCTCGATATCGATGCTGTGGCGTGCGCGCGCCAGTAAATCCAGCAAGTGCGTTAGTGCCTGTTCGCCATCGCAGTGCAGCTGAAAGGCTGTGCAATACCGTGCGGGCGGCAGGTCGATGCCGCAGCTTGCATCCAATGTGATGCCGCCGCTCGGGCCGGTGCGCGCCTGCGCACGGTGGGTCAATTTGCGCGTGCCCAGCGCCAGGTAAATGGGCAACGCCAGATAGGGGAAGGCGATGAGTGCAAGCACCCACGCCATCGCCGCAGATGGGGTGCGCCGTTGCCGCCCGGAATGGGTCAGCACTACATACAGCAACAAACCTAGCGCCACCGCCGCCGCGTGCAGCAGGGGTAGCCCATGCCAAAGTTGCAGCGGTGGCAGGGCCGGCAACATGGGGATGGCCTTACCAGCTGAATAATTTGTAGTACGTCATCGGCCCGCCTTTGGCGTCGCGTTCGTCAATCACGCCATCGCCGTTGCGGTCGTAGATGTAATAGGTCGCGCCGCGAAACGGCACCACTTTGACCATGGTCAGGCGGCTGCCGGTGCGGTATTCGGTGATGACATCGCCATTGGTTTCGGTGTGCGTGGCCGGCACTGCATCCTTGGCCAGCATGGCTTCGGGGGCGGCGGTGGCACAGGCGGTCAGGCTGATGGCAAGAGCGAGCGGAACTAGGCTGCGCATGGCAAATCTCGATGTGGATGTGCTGCAAGTATGCGCGATTCAAGCTGCGCGATTTTCTGATCAAGACTGACTGGGGAGGGCGTCCAAAAACCCGCCCGACTGCCGCTGCCACAATTGTGCATACAAGCCGCCACTGGCCAGCAGTTGTTCATGCGTCCCGGTTTCAACGATATGCCCCGCATCCATCACGATCAGCCGATCCATCGCGGCGATGGTGGAGAGCCTGTGTGCAATCGCAATCACGGTTTTGCCTTGCATCAAGCGATACAAATTTTCCTGGATCACCGCCTCCACTTCCGAATCCAGCGCCGAGGTCGCTTCGTCCAACACCAGGATGGGCGCGTTCTTCAGCAGCACGCGCGCAATCGCAATACGCTGGCGCTGGCCGCCGGACAGCTTCACCCCGCGCTCGCCCACTTGCGCATCCATGCCGCGCCCGCCTTTGCTGTCGGCCAGTTGCAAGATGAAAGCATCGGCATTGGCTTGACGCATGGCGGCATGCAGTTCGGCGTCGCTGGCATCGGGGCGGCCATACAGAATGTTCTCGCGCACCGAGCGATGCAGCAGTGAAGTGTCTTGAGTGACCACACCAATCTGCGCACGCAGCGAGTCTTGCTGCACCGAGGCAATATCGGTGCCGTCGATGCGGATGCAGCCGGCTTCGACATCGTGAAAGCGCAGCAGCAAATTCACCAAGGTCGATTTGCCCGCACCACTGCGGCCCACCACGCCAATTTTTTCGCCGGGCGCAATATGCAGGTTGAAATCTTGCATCACCCCGCTGCCTTTGCCGTAGTGGAAGCTGACGTTTTCAAACCGGATATCGCCGCGCACCTGCGCCAGTGCCGGCGCGTTGGGCGCATCGTCCACGGTGGGCGGCAGGGCAATCGAGCTGATCCCATCGTGCACGGTGCCGATGTTTTCAAACAGTGCAGACAGTTCCCACATGATCCAATGCGACATCCCCAAAAAACGCAGTGCCAAGGCCAGTGCCACCGCCACCGCACCTGCACTGGCCTGCCCGTGCAGCCACAGCCAAATGCCCAATGCACCTGCCGCAAACAACAACAGCATATTGAGTGTGTAGAGCACGCTATAGGCCACGGTAGCGAGGCGCATCTGCGCATACACGGGGTGCAAAAAACGCGCCATCGCGTCGCGCGCATAGGCTTGCTCGCGTTGCGAATGCGAGAACAGTTTGACCGTGGCGATATTGGTATAGCTGTCCACGATGCGCCCGGTCATCTGCGCGCGTGCATCGGCTTGGCGCTGCGACACCGCCCCCATGCGCGGCACAAACCAGCGCATCAGCAAGGCATAGCAGGCAAGCCAACCCACAAACGGCAGCATCAGCCGAGCATCTGCGCTGGCGGCCACCAGCAGCGCGCCGCCGAAATACACCAGCACGTAGTTGCCGATATCAAACAGCTTGACCACGGCCTCGCGCACCGCCAGCGAGGTCTGCATCAATTGGGTGGCGATGCGCCCAGCAAATTCGTCTTGGAAATATCCCATCGACTGGCGCAGCAAATAGCGGTGCACATTCCAGCGGATGCGCATCGGGAAATTGCCCAGCAAGGTTTGGTGCTGCACGGTGGAATTGAACAACACCAGCAGCGGCAACAACGCCAACACCAAGGCCGCCATCCACCACAGGCGCGGGCCTTCCTGCGCGATAAACGCCCCCACGCCCAGCGTGTTCATGCGATCTACCAAGGTGCCCACATACGCATACAGCGCCACCTCGCCCAGCGCGAACGCCGCCGATGTTGCCGCCATCAGCAACAACCAACGTTCTGCCCCGCGGGTGAAGTGCCGGCAAAACGCATACAACGTGCCCGGCGGTTGTGTGGGCGGCGTATCCGGGAACGGGTCGAGGCGGGTTTCAAACCAGCGCAGCATGGGCAGTTTTTGATAAGGCGATGGGGCATTGTGCCAGCGCCGCACCGCGTAGAATCCCTGCTATGACACGTTTCGTACTGATTGATGGATCGTCCTACCTATACCGCGCTTTCCACGCGCTGCCGCCGCTGAGCAATGCGCAGGGCGAGCCAACCGGGGCGTTGTTTGGGGTGGTGAATATGTTGCGCGGGCATTTGAAAGACGCGCCCGAACACATTGCATTTGTGATGGATGCCAGCGGGCCGACCTTCCGCGATGCGCTGTACCCCGACTACAAGGCACAGCGCCCGCCGATGCCGGATGAGTTGCGTGCGCAGATCGCGCCGATGATGGAAATCGTGGCGGCGCTGGGCATCCCGATATTGCGCGTGCCCGGGGTCGAGGCCGATGACGTGATCGGCACACTAGCATTGCAAGGTGCGGCGCAAGGGATGGATGTGGTGGTGTCCACCAGTGATAAAGACATGGCGCAATTGGTGCGCCCCGGTGTGGTCTTGGTCAACACCATGAGCGGTAGCAAATTGGATTCGGATGCGGCGGTGATCGCCAAGTTTGGCGTGCGCGCCGAGCAAATCATCGACTACTTGGCGTTGATGGGTGATGCCGTGGACAACATCCCCGGGGTGCCCAAATGCGGGCCGAAAACTGCGGCCAAATGGCTGGCCGAATACCACACGCTGGACGGCGTGATCGCGCACGCCGACAAGATCGGCGGCAAGATCGGCGAGAGCCTGCGTGAAGCCCTGCCACGGCTGCCGCTCAATCGTGATTTGACCACCATCAAGACCGATGTGGTGCTGGAACAGGGGCCGGCGGAATTGGCCCTGCGCGCGCGCGATGTGGAGGCATTGCGCGGCCTGTATACGCGCTACGGCTTCAATCAAGCACTCAAGGAATTGGATGGCACGGCTGCATCATCCATTGCGGCGCAGGCCAAACTGCCCAGCGCCAGTGGGCGTGGGTTGTTGGCACCACTGCCCACCACCGCCATCGCGATTGACCCAGCGCTATCGGCAGCGGGTGAATACGAATGCGTGCTGACGCCTGCGCAATTGGATGCATGGGTGGCGCGGTTGCATGCCGCCGATGCGTTCGCGATCGATACCGAAACCGATTCGCTGAACCCCCTGCAAGCCAATTTGGTGGGCATCAGCCTGAGCGTGACACCCGGCAAGGCCTGCTACATCCCGTTGGCGCACGACTACCCCGGCGCGCCGGTGCAGTTGCCACGCGAAATGGTGCTGCAAGCGTTGCGCCCGCTATTGCTTGATCCGGGCAAACCCAAAATTGGCCAGCACGGCAAATACGACCTGCATGTGCTGGCGCGGCATGGCGTGGACCTGCAGGGCTATGCCGATGACACCATGCTGGAAAGTTTTGTGCTGGAAGCAGGCATCGCGCGCCACGATATGGACACGCTGGCACAGCGGCATTTGGGTTACATCACGATCAAATACGACGCGGTGACCGGCAAGGGCGCGAAGAAAATCGCATTCACCCAAGTCAGTCTTGAAGACGCCACCCGCTATGCCGCCGAGGACGCCGACATCACCCTGCGTCTGCATCGGGTGCTGCATGAAAAGCTTGCCGCCGCGCCGACCCTGCAAGCGGTGTATCGGCACATCGAAATGCCCTTGGTGCCGGTGTTGGCGCGGATCGAGGACAACGGCGTGTTGATCGACATCGACGCCTTGCGCAAGCAATCGGCGGAACTGTCGCGGCGCATGTTGGCCGCGCAGCAACGCGCCACCGAACTGGCCGGGCGCAGCTTCAATCTGGATTCGCCCAAACAACTGGGTGCATTGTTATTTGATGAATTGAAGTTGCCGGCACTGGTGAAAACCCCGGGCGGTGCACCTTCGACCAATGAAGAAGCGCTGGAAGCGATTGCTGATCAGCACGAATTGCCGCGCATCATTTTGGAATATCGCGGGCTGGCCAAACTACGCAGCACCTATACCGATAAATTGCCGGAGATGGTGAATCCGCACACTGGCCGTGTGCACACCAGTTACCACCAAGCCGGTGCGGCCACCGGGCGCTTGTCATCGTCTGATCCCAACCTGCAAAACATCCCGATTCGCAGCGAAGACGGCCGCCGCATTCGCACCGCGTTTGTGGCCCCGCCTGGGCGCATCCTGGTGGCCTGCGACTACTCGCAAGTCGAGCTGCGGATCATGGCGCACCTGTCTGAAGACGCCGCCTTGGTGCGCGCGTTTGAGCAAGGTGCCGACATCCACCGCGCCACCGCCGCCGAAGTATTTGCCAAGCCCATGGCCGAGGTCAGCAGCAATGAGCGCCGCGCCGCCAAAGCGATCAACTTTGGCTTGATTTACGGCATGGGTGCGTTTGGGTTGGCGCGGCAATTGGGGATCAGCCGGGGCGAAGCGCAGGACTACATCGCGCTGTATTTTTCGCGCTATCCCGGCGTGCGCGACTACATGGAGCGCACCCGCGCCCAGGCGCATGCGCAGGGCTATGTCGAGACCGTGTTTGGCCGGCGCTTGCAGTTGGACTACATCCACTCGCGCAATGCCGCGCAACGTGCCGGGGCCGAGCGCGCGGCGATCAATGCGCCGATGCAGGGCACCGCCGCCGACATCATCAAGCGCGCGATGTTGGCGGTGGATGCATGGTTAGACAATCATCGCCAGCGCGCGCTGATGATCTTGCAGGTACACGATGAACTGGTATTTGAAGTGGACGCTGACTTTGCCCCGGAACTATTGCAACACGTGCCCACCTTGATGACGTCAGTGGCGCAGTTGCGGGTGCCCTTGGTGGTGGATTGCGGCAGCGGTCAAAACTGGGATCAGGCGCACTGAAAGTGGCGATTTTTCGTTCAAAATCGGGTGCGGATGAAGCAGTCGAAAGCTTTGCCTGACAATGCTTTCGAATAGATAGTTGCCCGCGCAATGAATGATTCGTGAACCGAACAGTTTTTTAACTAAAATCTTCACGAACCAGCAAGGTAAAACGTGGTCTTATACACGCAACAGGTGCAACGCCTGTTGCGATCACAACCCCTCCCCTGGTGGTGATCACCGGAAGGCAACGGTTCTCCCCAACCGGCCTTCCCCCGGCTCCGCAGTCCCCCCCTGGCTGCGGAGCTTTTTTTTGGAAAGCTATCCGCCGCGCGAAATAAGGTCCGGCGGACTGGATTGCCAATCGGCGCATGCTCGTTATCCTGCCCAGATGCCTTGTTCTCTGAATCGCCTCTTCACCGTGCTGCTGTTCTGCTTTGCGGCGCTGCCTGCAACTGCGGTCACGGTGACCCGTATCGACATCCACGGGGTCAGCGATGCGCGGTTGGCCGATAACGTGCGCAGTGCGCTGTCCTTGCAAGATGCAGTGGGTAAAGACCTAAGTCAGCGGCGGCTGGCGTATTTGCTGCATCGGGCCAATACCGAGGCGCGTGAGGCACTGGAGCCGTTTGGGTATTACGCGCCGGTGATCCAAATCCAGCGCGGCGATCGCGGCGCGGTGGCAGCGGATGGTGCCGAAAGCGATTCCGAGACAAATTCCGATACAGATGCCAATACTGCGACCGCCCGCACCGACACCACAGATGCGCAGCTGACCGTCAGCATCCACATCGACCCCGGCCTGCCGGTGCAGGTACGCAGCCGCACCGTAGATGTCGTTGGTGCCGCTGCCGACAACACGCAAGTGCGTGCGGCATTGGCGCTGTTTGTGCCGCAGCTTGGCCAGGTCTTGGAGCACAGTCTGTACGAGGCCAGCAAAACCCGGGTCAACCGGGCGCTGGCGGCGCAGGGTTATTTTGATGCCGATTTCATTCGCCATCAGGTCGAGGTCACCCGCGCCCAGCACGCGGCCGCTATCGACCTGCGCTGGAACAGTGGGCCGCGTTACCGCTTGGGCGAGGCCGAATTTGTGCAGACGCCCACGCCCATCATCCATGAGGATGTACTGCGCAAGCTGGTGGGCTGGACGCCCGGCGCGGCGTATGATGCCGCCGAACTCGAACGCCTGCGCAAGTCACTGGTTGCGCTGGATTATTTTGGTCTGGTGGACGTCAGTGCGTCACCGGAAACCGCGCAAAACAAACAGGTGCCGGTGCAGATCAATCTGAGCCCGGCACCGCGCAGCATTTACAGTCTGGGTCTGAGTTATGGCACCCGCGATGGTGCCGGGTATAGCGCCGGCATCGAGCGCCGTTATCTCAATCAGCGCGGGCACAAGGCGCTGGCGCAGATCGACTGGGCCAATACCCGTAAGACCTTGACCGTGCAATATCGGGTGCCGGCGTTTTTGTGGCGCGATGGCTGGTACACCGCCAGCTTGCAGGCAGCAGACGAGCAAACCGATTCGCTGGATAACCGCCGCTTGGAATTTGTGGTCAGTCGCAGCGGGCAATACAGCGCGCATTTGAACCTCGTCGCCTCGGCGCATGTGCTGCGCGAGCGCTGGTCGTATTTCACCCTCAACAAACCGGTGGGTAGTTACCAGTACGCCAGTTTTGCGTTCCCGGCGTTGCGTGCCGACTACATCGATGTGGACAACCGTCTGGCCCCGCGCCGAGGCGTTGGCGGCAGCCTGAGTGTGCGCGGTGGCAAGGGCAATGGCGCGGGCTTTGTGCAACTGCATGCCAGCGCGCAATGGTTTCATGGCTGGGGTGCTGACAGCCGTTTGATTTTGCGCGGCGAAGCCGGCCGCACCTTCACCGGCGCGTTGCTGGATCTGCCGCCCAGCCTGCGTTACTTCGCCGGCGGTGATCGCAGCGTGCGCGGCTATGGCTGGCGCGAAATCGGCCCGCGCATTCGTAATAGTTTGGGCCAGCCGTATGCGGTGGGGGCCACCAATGTCATCACCGCCAGTGCCGAGTACGAGCGCTATTTCAATGGCCCGTGGGGCGCGGCGGTGTTTGTGGATACCGGTAGCGCGTTCAATGGCCGCAATGCCGATTTGCATACCGGCGTCGGCATCGGTTTGCGTTGGCGCTCGCCGGTGGGGCCGGTGCGTATTGATATCGCCCGTGGCCTCAACCGCCCCGAATCCCCCTTCACCTTGCATCTGAATATCGGGGCTGACCTGTGAGCCTGCGCGTAGGCTGGCGACGTGCCGGCATCATGCTGCTGCTGTTGGGGTTGGCGGTAGCGGCGCTGCTGGGGTGGCTGCTGTACACCGCCAGTGGCCGCGACCTGCTGCTGCGGCAGGCGGTGGCGCAGTTGCCCGCCGGCAGTACGCTGACGTGGACGCAGGCCAAGGGCCATCTGGCCGGCCCACTGACCTTGCGTGGCGTGCAGCTGCGCATGCCAATGCAGCGGGATGGTGACTGCGTGGCAACCGCGCAGGCGGCATGTGCCATGGGCACGCTCAAGTTGGATGCCGGCACCTTCACGCTGGAGGCGGCGCTGCTGCCGTTGCTGACTCGCAGCGTGCGCGTGCACAGCCTGCGTCTTGCCGATGCCCGGCTGGACCTGCCGCGCGATGATGCACCGTTCAAGCTGCCGCGCTGGCCGGATGTCCTGCCCATGCTGGATGTGCCCGTGCATGTGCACGTCGATGCCATCGTCATGGATCGCCTCGCCATCGCTGAAGAAGGCGTGCCGCAAATTCTGTTGCAGCGTGTGCGCGGTGGTGTGCGGCTGGATCCGGG
>NZ_DAOOUM010000009.1:0-7888 GCF_035369645.1 Thermomonas sp.
AAGCATCGGCAATTTCGCGATGCACCAACAAGGTTTCCAGCGCATTGCACACCCCGGGGCGCGAGACCTTGCCGTCCAGCAGCATGCCTAACGCCTTGTCGATATCGGCAGCGCGGTCCACATACAAATGGCAGACGCCTTGGTAGTGTTTGATCACCGGCACCCGCGCGTGCTCGGCCACGAACCGAATCAAACTTTCGCCGCCGCGTGGGATGGCCAAGTCAATCAGATCGGTGAGTTGCAACAATTCCAGCACATGTTCGCGGGCGGTATCGGCAAGCAAGGACACCGCGGCTTCGGGCAGGCCGTGTTGGCGCAAGGCCGCGTGCAGGCACGCAGCGATGGCGGCATTGCTGTGCGCGGCTTCCGAACCACCCCGCAACAGCACCGCATTGCCAGCCTTCAAGCACAGTGCGGCCGCTTCGGCGGTGACATTGGGGCGCGCCTCAAAAATCATCGCAACCAGCCCCAGCGGAATGCGCTGCCGCGTCACCACCACACCATTCGGGCGCACATCGGTACGCGTCACCTCCCCCAATGGATCGGCCTGTGCAGCAACCTCACGCAAAGCATCGGCCATGCCCTGCACACGCGCCGCATCCAACCGCAAACGATCCAATGTGGCGTTGTTGGCACCTTTGCCATGCGCAGCGTCCATATCCTGCGCATTGGCCGCGATGATGCGCTCTTGTCCGGCCAATATCTGCGCAGCCATGGCCTCTAGCAAGGCACGCCGTTGCGCACCACTGCATGCGGCGATGACGGTCTGCGCGGCCCGCGCCGCCTTCGCTAACCCGCGCACGTATCCACTCATGCCATTCCTTCCTGTTGCAGCAAGACCAAATCATCGCGATGGATCATCGCTTCGTCATAGCGAAACCCAAGGATGCCTTCGATCTCGCGGCTGTGATGCCCATGAATCCGCGCGGCATCGGTAGCGTTGTATTGCGCCTGTCCACGCGCCAAACGGGTGCCGTCTGCGGCCACGATCTCCAGCACATCGCCACGCCGGAACTCACCCCGCACGGCGCGCACACCGCCGGGCAACAGCGACGCGCCGCGCCGCAGCGCCGCTTGCGCGCCCGCATCCACCTGCAAGACGCCCGATGTAGGCGCGTGCCGCAACCACTGCTTGCGCGCGGACAAGCGGCTACCTTGTGCGGCAAACAAGGTGCCCTGCAGCACGCCCTGCGCCAACGCCGCCACGGTGGTGGCATCGCGGCCACTGAACAAGGCCGTGGTGATGCCGGCGGTGGCAGCTTTATCAGCGGCTTCCAATTTGGTGCGCATGCCGCCGGTGCCCAGCGCGCCGGCTTCACCCGCCATTGCCATCACCTCGGTGGTGATGCAGTCGATGCGCAGCAATGGCTGCGCCGTGGGCTCGCGCTGCGGATGCCCGCTATACAGGCCGCCGATATCGGTGGCGATCAACAGCAGGTCGGCATCCACCAGCGAGGCCACTGCGGCGGCCAAATTGTCGTTATCGCCCAACTTCAACTCGTCCACCGCCACGGTGTCGTTTTCGTTGACGATGGGCAGCGCGCCCAGTTGCAGCAACTCCAGCAGCGCACTGCGCGCATTGAGATAGCGGCGGCGGTTGCGCAGGTCATCGTGGGTCAGCAACACCTGCGCAACGGGCGCATCAAAAAACCGTTGCCACAAGGCAATCAATTGCGCCTGCCCCAACGCTGCCAAGGCTTGTTTGGCGGCAATGGTGCGCCCGGCCGTTTTGCCATTGGCCAACAAAGCGCGTCCCGCCGCCACCGCGCCCGATGACACGATCACCAACTCGCGCCCGGCGTGATGGCTGGCCAAGACAAACTGCGCCAGACCCAAGGCAAAGCGCGGGCTCAAGCCGCCACCATCGGCGGCCAGCAGGCTGCTGCCCACCTTCAGCACCGCGCGTTTCCAGGGGGGAAGAGGTTGCGGTGCGAAGGTGCGCATGGCTTAAACCAATGCCTCCCAGCGAGCACGCAAGGCATCCAGCCGCAGGTCGGCGGCCGCACCGGGCGATGTGCGCGCCGCCAGCGAGTCTTCCGGCGTGCGCCCCTGCCCGGCATCCGCGCTGGTCGCTGCGGCGGCTTTGTAGGCTTCACGGAACGGCACGCCGGCAATCGCGGCTTCCACCGCCACGTCGGTGGCGTACATCCCCGCATCCATCGCCGCGCGCATGTTGTCGTTGCGCCATTCCAGATTGGCCAACAACGCCGGCAGCAATTCCAGCGCCGCCAGCCCACGCCCAAAGCCGTGAAAAATCGCGCCCTTGCTGCTTTGCAAATCGCGGTGATAGCCCGATGGCAGCGACAATAATTGTTCGATTTCGGTACGTGCGGCGGCGACGCTGGCGTGGGTGGCGCGCATCAGTTCGATCACGTCGGGGTTGCGCTTGTTGGGCATGATCGAAGACCCGGTGGTGTACTGCGCCGGCAGCGCCACAAACCCGAATTCGGCGCTGGTGAACAGCGACAAATCCCACGCGATGCGACGCAAATCCAAGGTTGCACTGCCCAGTGCTTCCAGCGCCGCCAGCTCGAACTTGCCGCGCGACAGTTGCGCATAGATCGGGCTGATCTGCATGCGCGCAAACCCCAGCGCGGCGGTGGTGTGCTCGCGGTCCAGTGGCAGATTGACGCCGTAGCCGGCCGCCGTGCCCAAGGGGTTGCAGTCCACCCAGCGCAGCGTGTCGGTGGCGCGGATGCTGTTGTCGATGAAGGCTTCCGCCCAGCCCGCCCACCACATGCCGGCCGATGACACCACCGCGCGCTGGATATGGGTATAGCCGGGGATCGGCAACATCGCTTCGGCAGATGCGCGGTCCAATGCCACCTTGGCGATATCACGCGACAATTCGGCAACACGCAGCAATTTTTCTTTCAGCCATAGCCGCGTGGCCACCAGAATCTGGTCGTTGCGGCTGCGTCCGCTGTGGATTTTTTTGCCGGCATCGCCCAAGCGTTCGGTGAGCCGCGCTTCGATGGCGGAATGGCCATCTTCGTACTGTGCATCCAGCACGAAGGCACCGCTTTTGAAATCTTCGGCCAGTTGCGCAAGTTCGCGCTGAAGCGCTGTCAATTCGTCCGCATTGAGAATACCGATGTGCTGCAAACCTTCCGCATGCGCAGTGCTGGCACGGATGTCGTGCAGAAAAAATTCGCGATCCAGCAGCACGTCATCGCCGGCCAAAAAAGCTTGAATCTGCGCATCCACGGCCACGCCGGGTTTTTGCCAAAGCAGGCCACTCATGCTGCGCACTCCATCGGTATGCCGGCCATTTCATCCAACCCAAATGCTGTATTGAGGTTCTGTAGCGCTTGCGTAGCCGCGCCTTTCAGCAAATTATCTTCGGTGGCCACCACCACCAAGCGCTTGCCATCGCCACTCAAGGTAAAGCCGCCGATGGCCACATGGTGCTGACCCGCGATTTGGCTGACCCACGGCGCGGTCTCTTGCACCCGCACCAGCGGTGTATCGGCGTATTTGCCGCGATAGCGCGCCAGCACCTCCTCCAGATCAAACGCAATCGACAAATGCAGATTGGCGGTCAAGGTGATTCCGCGAAAATGCGGTGCCACATGCGGCATGAACTCCACCGCATGCCCCAAGTGCTTGGACACTTCGCGCTCGTGGATGTGCCCGGTCAAGGCATACGGCATCAAATTATTGGCCAGCAATGCAGGATTGTTTTTATCGCTGGGCGTGGTGCCCGCGCCGGAATAGCCGCTCACCCCAAAGCACTGCACGGGGCCGTCCAGCACCGACAACATCGGCGCAATGGCCAACTGCATCGCGGTGGCATAACAGCCCGGATTGCTGATGCGTGTTTGCCCGGCATAGTGGCTGCGGGTGAGCTCCGGCAAGCCGTAATACCAACGGGGGTCGAAGCGATAATCGGCAGACAAATCGATGATGACCGGGTGACTGCCTGCCGCGTCAAACGCCTGCACAATCGCGCCGGCCTTGCCATTGGGCAGGGCCAAAATCACTGCATCTGCAGCCAATTGCGGCAGCGTGTCATGCGCGGGATTGCTGAAACGCAACTCACCGGCAAACGTAGGGGTATGCTCGGCCACACGCTGGCCATCCAACTCGCGTGAGGTGACATAGGCCAGCTCGAAGCGCGGGTGCGCGGCGATCAAGCGGATCAATTCCGCGCCGGTATAACCACGCGCACCCACCAAGCCCACACGCAACTTGCTCATGTCGGCTCCTCCAAGGTGGCCGGCCGCTGCGCGCATAACTGCACATAGCGTTCGATGCGCGCAAAGTCCGCCGCGCCGTACCAATACACCTTCCATTTATCCTGCTTGATGCAACCATCGGACTCGGCGTAATAAAACGGATTGACCGCATTGCCGTGGCGCGAGCGCCAGAACAACGTCGGGTTTTGTTCGCGCATCACCAGCCACACCGCGCGCCCCAAACCCTCGCCCTGCGCATCGTCCAGCACCGCGAATTTATCCAGATAAATGCCGGCATCTTCTTGGGTCAAAATCACTGCGGCACGGTAGTTTTCGCTGACATAGGCGCGATGCAGGGGCGTGCGCTCGAAATAGTCCGGCAACAATTTGCGCCCAAACGCCGAGTCGATCAGCCCACGCAACCGCGTCAGGTCGAAGTCGCCCCACGATGTCCCTTCCAGCACCCGCTCGCCGCGTCGCACCAAGGTGCCCGAACCTTTGTGGGTGAATAGCTCTTTGGCCAATTCCGACGGCTTGGTAATGGACACCGACGAGGCCTGCGGCAGGCCATCCAGCAAGTCTTTGATTTGCGCGATCTTGACCCGCATGCCGCCTTCGATCCACGGCTGCCGCATCAGATGCACGTATTCGGTGGACAAGTTGATGGAGTCAATCACCTTGCCATCGGCATCCAGCAAGCCGCCGGTGCCGGTCAAGAAAATAATTTTGTACGGCTGCAACACCTGCACCAATTCATTGGCGGCAAAATCGGCATTGACGTTGAGGATCTGCCCGCCCACGGTTTCACCCAAAGAGGCGATCACCGGGATCGAACCCGCTTGCAGGCTGGCCTGGATCGGTGCCAAGTCCACACGCTTGACCTCGCCCACCAAGCCATAACGTTCGCGGTCCAGATAGTCGGCTTCAAACACCCCCGACACAATGCTGGTGGCGCGCGCATCGGCCGCCTGCAAGGCTTCCACTAACTTTAAATTTTGCGCATGAAACACGCGGCGCACGATGGCCAAGGCTTCTGGCGAGGTCACCCGCAGCCCATCGATGGTGTTCTTTTCGATGCCGGCCGCCGCCAGCTCCACATCCAACTGCGGGCCAGCACCGTGAATGACGATCGGGGTCAGGCCCACGTCTTGCAGAAAGGCCAGCGAGGACACCAATGCATCCAGATCATCACGCAGCACCGCGCCACCCACTTTGACCACCGCAAAACGCGCGGCGTCGAGTTGCGAGAAGCGCTTCAAATACTGCGAGATTTCCTTGGCACTGCCCATGCTGGACAGCAAGCGCACGATGGTCTGGCGGGTCTGTGGGTCGTGAATGGCTTGCGGGTTGAGAAGGGGGGTCACGGCAGATCAGTTCCCAAGAATTCGAACGATGGAAGCGGTGTAGTGAACAAGCTGGTCATGCAGTACAAATTCATCGGCGGCATGCGCCTGCGCGATATCGCCGGGCCCATACACCAGCGCGGTCAAACCGGCTTGCGAAAACAGCGCGGCTTCGGTCCAAAAATCCACCGCATTGCCCACCGTCAAACCCAGTGATTCCGCCAAGGCTTGCGCCGCCTGCCGGCGTTGTTCGGCATACGCCACATCACCGGCGGGCAGCGACGGGCCACGGAAGGTTTCTTCGTAGCGATCCAACACACCCACCGCCGCGCAGGCACCCAAGCGCGTATGCAGGACGTCGATATCGTGCGAGGGCAGCGGGCGAAAATTGAAGCGCACCTCGGCACTGGGCGCGATCACATTGGCCTTGATCCCACCTTCCACCTTGCCGATGTTGAAGCGCAAGCCTTGCAAACCGCCGAACTGCGCCGCAGCTTCTGCCTCCACCAAATCCAGCGCGCGATTGCCCCAGCGCATTGCCTGATGCAGGGCGCTGGCGTGCAGCGCATTGGCGCTGGAAGCGTGCCCGGCTTCGCCTTTGAACTTCAGCAACACCGAGCTGATCCCGCGATGCGTCAACACTGCTTCGCAGCGCGTGGGCTCAGCGATGATGGCATCGGCAAAGCCATGATCGCTGCCCAAAAACGCAGCAATACAACGCGGGTCGTTGGCTTCTTCATCGGAGGAAAACAAAAACGCGGCATCGCCGGTCGTGACGTTGGCGGCGGCAATCAAGCCAGCCGCTGCGCCCTTGATGTCGCAAGCGCCGAGGCCAATCGCACGGTCTGCCGTCACCCGCAGCTTGAGCGGATCGGCGCTCCATGCATCCGACGACGGCACCGTGTCCAGATGCACATTGAACACCCGACGCGGGCTGCCACGCACCGCCAGCAAGGACACCGCACCATCGCCATGATCGGTGACGGTGCAGCGAAACCCGGGCAATTGCGCGCGGATGTAATCGAAGATGCCACCCGTGCCAATCAGGCGCGGCGGGTTGCGGGTGTCGAAGGACACTAAGGATTCAAGATGGTGAAGGATGGTATTGAGCATGGCTTAGCGCTGCGCGTTGACCTCGGCCCACAGCGTGCTGCTCATCCCGAACAACTTGATGAAGCCTTCGGCCTCTTCCACGCCCCAGTCCGCTGATTGCGCATAGGTTGCGCCCTTGCTGTTGAGAATGTGCTTGGAGCGCACCGCCACCGCGTCCACGCGACCGCCGTGGGTGCGCAACACCACCTCACCATTGACCCTGCGCTGCGAGGACGCCAGGAAGGCTTCGAGATCGGCCTTGATCGGGTCGTGATAGAACCCTTCATAGACCAGTTCCACCCACTTGCGCGCCACCTCGGGCTTGAAGCGGTTTTGCTGCTTGGACAGCACCGCTTCTTCCAAGGCGCGGTGTGCGGTGAGCAGCGCGATCAAACCCGGCGCTTCAAACACGATGCGGCCCTTCAGGCCAATCGTGGTATCGCCGGTGTACATGCCACGCCCCACGCCGTATTGCGCAAACATCGTGTTGAGTTTGGCCAGGATTTTCTCACCGGCGAGTACTTGTCCATCCAACGCCACCGCCTGCCCTTGCTCAAACATCAAGGTCACTTCCATTGCCTCGGCCGGCCACTGCTCACGGCGCGCACACCAACCGCGCGCACCGTCGCCGGGGGCTTCCCAACTGTCAATTTCGCCGCCGGACATCGTCAGCCCCAGCAGGTTTTCATTGATGGTGTAGGCCTTTTGCTTGGCGCGCACACCAAACCCACGTGCTTCCAGATACGCCTGCTCATAGGCGCGGGTTTGCGTGTGTTCTTTTTGAATTTCACGAATCGGCGCAACAATGCGGTACTGGCCTTGCGACTTCACTGCAAGGTCAAAGCGCACTTGGTCGTTGCCCATGCCGGTGCAACCATGCGCAATCGCGTTGGTGCCCAAGGCTTTGGCCCGCGCCAGCGAGGCATCCACGATCAAATAGCGGTCCGACACCAGCAGTGGGTATTGGCCCTGATAGCCCTCGCCGGCCCATACGAAGGGTTTGACGAAGTCGTTCCACAGCGCCGCGCCGCCGTCGATGGTGACATGCGAAGCCACGCCCAATTCCGCCGCGCGCGCTTCAATAATGGCGCGCTCCTCGGCGTCTACGCCACCGGTATCAGCGAACACGGTGTGCACATTCCAGCCCTGCTCTTTCAGATAGGGCACGCAAAAACTGGTATCAAGGCCGCCGGAAAAAGCCAGCACGATGTCGCGGGAATCGTTGGGGGATGTCATCGAAACGTATCCAGAAAAAAGGAGTTATTGATTGGCCAG
>NZ_DAOOUM010000009.1:7988-13189 GCF_035369645.1 Thermomonas sp.
ACCGGCACCGTGGAATATTTGGCAAAACTTTTCAGCACGATGTCCTGCCGGTCGTAAGCCCAATCCACGAATTTCGGAAACGCCCGCACACCGATCAAATCCACATAACGCGCCAACACCCGCGCCACTTCTGCGATGTGCTCTTCGGTGTCGCCATCCATCACCGTGCCAAGGTTGAATTCAATTGGCCACGCATCTTTGCCCGGTTGCAGCACGATGGCGTGGCCACCCAGCTGAAACGCGCCCAATTCGAAACTGGTGCGCGTGCGCATCGATGGGTTGAAAAACACCAGCGCGATGGATTTGCCTTTCAGCGCATCGCCCAACTTGCTGCGTTTGAATTCCGCCGCCTGCACCAACAGGGCATCAAGGTCGGGGCGGCTCCAGTCTTGGGTATTGAGGAAGTGCTTCATGGGCAAGAGTTCGCAAAAGTGAGGGAGGCCAAAACGCAAAAAACCCAGCCGCTAGGCTGGGTTTCGGAAAGTGTGGCGCATGAACGCGATCCGGATTACCCAGCAACAGGTGGCGGTTCCGGTCGGCGCGCACGCGAGGTCATGCCGGAGGCCATCCGGGCAGAGTTGGCGTAGCGCGTGGCGAGGTAGGCGTTCATCAAGGCGCGAATGGTCGCATGCTGCGCTTGCTAGCGCAAGCGCGATCATCGAAAGCAATCAATCGAACGGGTGCGGGGTGATCGAAATACGAATGCGCAAGCGATTGCCAGGGTCACGATCCATTCGCGTACGAAACTTGCTGCCGCGATACATGTAGTCCACATCAAACGCAACGGTGCGCCGGAATTCTTTTTCCACCGCCTCCATTCGGCAATTTTGCAGGCCTGCCGCACGTTCTTCGGAATTGGCACCGGCACTGCTCAGGCGGTCTTTTACCGAATTGACGATGCGCGATAGCGCGGTGCTTTGGGTAGCATCCTTTACATCACAGACGCGCTCGGTACTGGTGGTACGCAATACTTGATAGACCGGTCGCACCGATAGCACTTGCGCATAGTCAAAGCGCACGTTTTCAAGCGGCAAGGTCACGTCGCGCGGCACGTCTTGCGCGTGCGCACGCACGCATGCGAGCAAGCCCACGGACAGACACAACACCGGCATTGAACGGCATAAAGACATACAGCAAGTTTATCGGGCTGCCATAGCAAGCGCCTGAATCGCCGCTGTCGCAGCAACACCAGCCCATGGCACCTTACAATGGCCGATCCCAAGCGCGCGCAGCCATGAGCCTCTATCTCTACAACACATTGAGCCGTCGTCCCGAAGCATTTGTTCCGCTGGTCGCTAACTGCCCCACGCTGTATGTCTGCGGCCCCACCGTCTATAACTACGTGCACATCGGCAATGCACGCGGGCCGGTGGTATTTGGCGTGCTCGCCGCCTTGTTGCGGCGTCGCTACGGCGGCCTGCGCTATGCGCGCAACATCACCGATGTGGACGACAAGATCAACGCGGCGGCCCAAGCACTCGGCACGCCGATCACCACGATTACCGATAAATACACCGCCGCATATCGTGAAGATATGGCGGCACTCGGTGTCAATGGCGACTTCGCGCCCGATATCGAACCCGAAGCCACCCAGCATATCGGCCAGATCATTGCGATGATCGAGCGTTTGATTGCAGATGGCCATGCCTACGCGGCAGAGCATCATGTGCTGTTCTCGGTCGCCAGTTTTGCTGGCTACGGCAAACTTTCGCGCCGCGATACCGATGACATGCTGGCCGGTGCGCGCATCGAAGTGGCACCGTACAAGCGCGATGCGGGTGATTTTGTGCTGTGGAAGCCGTCCAGCGACGATCTGCCCGGCTGGGACTCTCCGTGGGGCCGTGGCCGCCCGGGCTGGCATATCGAATGCTCGGCGATGGCCGCAGCGCATTTGGGGCCCACCATTGATATCCATGCCGGCGGTGTGGATTTGCAGTTTCCGCATCACGAAAATGAAGTCGCGCAAAGTGAGTGCGCGCACGGAGGCGCGCCGTTTGCACGTTGGTGGCTGCACAACGGCATGCTGAATTTTGGCGGTGCCAAGATGGCCAAGTCGGTGGGCAATATCCAGCGCGTGCACGATTTGGTGCAAACGCACCCGCCGGAAGCGCTGCGCTACGCGCTGCTGTCGGCGCACTACCGGCAACCACTGGAGTGGTCGGATACGCTGATCGAACAATGCGTGCGCACACTGGACCGCTTGTACGGAACGCTGCGGGATTTGGCCGATGTGCAGGCCACCGCTGTGATTCCCGCCAGCATTGACGCGGCGCTGGACGACGACCTCAACACCCCGGCGGCGCTGGCGGAAATCGCGCGGCTTGCCGGTGAGGCACGCAAGGCCACCTCGCATGAGGACCGGGCCACGCTGAAAGCGCAATTGCTGGGCGCAGGCAAGGTGCTGGGCTTGTTGCAGCAAGCACCTGCCGAATGGTTCGCGCGTGGCGTGTCGGGGGATGACGATACGCGTATCCAAGCATTGGTGGACGAACGCGCCGCTGCCAAGCAAGCCCGCGATTTCGCCCGCGCCGATGCGCTCCGCCAGCAGCTGGCCGACGAGGGTATCTTGCTGGAAGACACCCCGCAGGGTGTCAGGTGGAAGCGGGCATGAGCACTTCCCCCTTCCCACTCGAACCCACCGCCGCCGACGCTCAAGCCGCCATTGCCGATGAATTCGGTTTTTTCGGTGACTGGTCTGAGCGTTATCAATACTTGATCGACTTAGGCCGCAAGCTGCCGGAATTTCCGGAGGCATGGAAGACCGAAGAACATCGTCTGCACGGTTGCCAATCTTTGGTGTGGATCGTGGCCGAAGGAGATGCCAGCTCGCTCCACTTTCATTCGATCAGTGATTCGGCCATCGTCTCCGGACTGATTTATCTGGCGCTGCGGGTGTATTCGGGCCGTAGCGCGCAGGAAATTCTGGCCACACAGTCCGACTACATCAGCGCCATCGGCCTGGCCAAACACCTGTCCCCCACCCGCAGCAATGGCCTGGCCGCACTGCTGGGCTTTATCCGCAATCGTGCAGAGCTTGCCCTGGGCGGATGAACCCATCCCTGCCATCGCCGCTGCGCAGCACCGGGTTCCGCTGGCTGTTGCTGTATCGAATGTGCACCCTGCTGTCGTACCAGATCGTGGCGGTGACAGTGGGCTGGCATATCTACGAGGTGACCCACAACACCTTGTCACTCGGCTTGGTGGGTTTGGCGGAAGTCATCCCATATTTTTGTGTTGCTCCATTTTCCGGCTATCTGGTGGATCATTTGCCGCGCCGCAAGATGGGTGCCGCCGCCTGCACCTTGCTGGCCATCAATGCCGGCGTATTGGCCTTGGTCGCCGGCAATATGGCCTTGCACACCCAAGGCACTTGGCCCATCTATCTGGCGGTGGCCGTGGGCGGCATCGGCCGTTCGGTGCTGGGCCCTGTCTATAACGCGCTGTTCGCGCGCGTGTTGCAGCGTGAACAATTTGCCACCGGTGCCAGCATCGGCAGTGTGATCTTTCAAGCCGGACTGGTATTGGGGCCAGCCTTGGGAGGCGTACTGGTGGGGGGAGTTGGAAAATCCATCTCGTATGCGGTGGGAACGGGGTTTGCACTCGTGGCCGCCGCCACTTTGCTGGCAATGCCGGTCTCGGAGTCGGCCATGAAGCAACAGCGCGGGCCAATTTTCGCCAGCATCGCCGAAGGCGCGCGCTTCGTGGCTGGCAATCAAATCATGCTGGGTGCGATGGCCTTGGACATGTTTTCGGTGCTTTTAGGCGGCGCGGTGTCGATGCTGCCAGCCTTCATCAAAGACATCCTGCACCAAGGCCCAGAAGCCCTTGGCCTGCTGCGCTCGGCACCGGCGGTGGGCTCAATTGTCATTGCACTCTGGCTGACTCGCCATCCGTTGCAACGCCACGCAGGGCGGGTACTGCTGCTGTCGGTAGCCGCGTTTGGTGTGTGCACCATAGCGTTCGCGCTATCACGCAATCTATGGCTATCGGCTGCCATCTTGCTTGCCTATGGCGCTTGCGATGGGGTGTCAGTGGTACTGCGTTCCACCATCATGCAATTGGTGACCCCCGATGAAATGCGCGGGCGGGTCTCCTCGATCAATGGCATTTTTGTCAGCTCATCCAATGAACTCGGTGCGTTTTACGATGGCGTGATGGCGCGTCTATTGGGATTGGTGCCGGCGATCATCGTAGGCGGCTGCGTGACGCTAGGGGTGGTGGCCAGTACCGCCAAGCTGGCGCCACGCTTGCGCAAGCTGGATATCCGCGAACTGCAGTCATGCAAAACCCCGCCGTAGCGGGGTTTTGTTGTGCCACATTGCTACAAGCAAGTTGCCGCAAGTGATGAATCAATCACCCATCAACTTTTGCGAATGCTCCCAGCGTTCTTGCGCATCGATGGTGCGCTCGGCTTGCGGGCGTGCCACCAAGCGATCCAGCCCGATTTCTTCGCCGGTATCCACGCAATAGCCGTACTCACCGCTATCCACGCGCTTGAGCGTGCTGTCGATCTTGCCAATCAACTTGCGATAGCGGTCACGGGTACGTAGCTCCAGCGCATTTTCGGTTTCACGGCTGGCGCGCTCGGCTTCATCGCCCACATCACGCACTTCATCCTTGAGGTTTTCGATGGTTTGCTTGGATTCTTCCACTAGTTCGGCACGGCGGCTCAACAGCATTTGCCGGAAAAACTCCAGCTGCAGCGGGCTCATGTATTCCTCATCTGCAGCAGGCTTGTAACCTGCGGGCAGCAACGGCCGGCCAGTGACTTCGTCCACCTGATAGGCCACCACTTTTTTCTGCTTACCTTTCAACTCGGGTTGCCCCGTGGGTGTTTTTTTCACCGCTACCATCACTTTCCCTTTCGTTTTTGGAACAACAGAGACCGGGGCTACCGGTGGCTCCGTATGTTTCTTGGTGCTTTGCTTGGTGACTGCAACCACCGGCTTGGCGGTGACAGCTACCGTTTTTGTATCCGCCGCCTTGGCCGGCGCGATGGTGGGCTTGGCGCTGGGCTTGCCCGTGACCGGCTTCACCGCAATGGGTTTGCCAGCTGGTGGGGGTGCTTTTGCGGTCACCGGCACAGCGGGTTTAGTCGCCGGCTTTGCCACTGGCTTGGCTGCCGGCTTGGCGACCGGCTTGTTGACCGCAGACTTGGCGATGGCCTTGCCCACGGGCTTGCTCGCTGGCTTGCTCGCTGG
>NZ_DAOOUM010000009.1:13289-57569 GCF_035369645.1 Thermomonas sp.
GGCTTGCTCGCTGGCTTGCTCGCTGGTTTGCTCGCCGGCTTGCTAGCTTGCTTGCTGACCGACTTGGCTGCTGCCTTGGCAACCGGCACCGGTTTTTTAGCAACAGGTTTGGCCGCAGCCGCCTTCGCCGGCTTTTTCGCCGGGACAGCTTTTTTGGCGACCACCGCTTTCTTTTGCGGGGCCGTCGGCTTCACGGTCTTGGTCACTGCGGTCTTGGCCACGACTTTTTTCGCCACGACCGGTTTTTTTACCGGTGCGGCCTTCTTTACTGGCGCAGCATGTTTCGCCGCAGGCTTAGCAGCCGCCTTTTTTGCGGGGGCCGGCGATTTCGCCGGGGCGAGCTTTTTGGCCGGCTTTGCGGCCTGTTTCGCGGGTTTTTTCGCAGCCACGTCCGTCAGATTCCTTCGTCTTCCCTTGAGAGGGGAAGGCGCGCTGTTATACCCTGCCCAGCGCAAGGCGGCAACCGCAGCTTGAAGATTCCGCTCTTGACACCCCAACTTCGTGATCCATTCGTGATCTCAAAACTCCTCATTCTCTTGCTGCGCGGCTATAAGCGCTTCATCAGCCCCCTGCTCGGCCCACGCTGCCGATTCGCGCCCTCGTGCTCGGAATATGCGATGGAAGCGCTTGCCCGCTTTGGTGCTATCAAAGGCAGTTGGCTGGCCGCGCGCCGTGTGGCCCGTTGCCACCCCCTTCACCCCGGCGGACACGACCCCGTACCGCCCGCATAAGGACTTCCCATGACATCTACCCTCATTGTGAATGCGCGTCTTGTGAACGAGGGGCGCGAATTTGACGGCGACCTGCGTTTCAACAACGGCAAAATTGAAGCGATTGGCAGCCAATTAACCGCTAAGTCCGGTGAAACCGTCATTGACGCCGCCGGCAAGAGGCTACTGCCCGGCATGATTGACGACCAGGTGCATTTCCGCGAGCCGGGGATGGAGTACAAGGCCGACATCGCGGTGGAATCTGGCGCGGCGGTGGCCGGTGGGCTGACCAGCTTCATGGATATGCCCAATACCAAGCCGCCCACCTTGGACAGCGCCGCGTTGGAGGACAAATACCGCCGGGCGACGGGCCGCGCCTGGGGCAATTTCGGCTTCTATCACGGCGCGTCCAACGACAATTTGGAGGCGATCCGCGCACTTGACCCGAAGGCCGCGCCCGGCATCAAAGTCTTTATGGGGGCCTCCACCGGCAATATGTTGGTGGATAATCCGGACACGCTGGACGCGATTTTCCGCGACACGCCGGTGCCGATCATCACCCACTGCGAAGATACGCCGATGATCGACGCCACCCTGGCCGCCTACCAGGCCAAATATGGCGACGCTATCCCGGTGGAGTGCCACGGCGAAATCCGCTCGCGCGAGGCCTGCATCAAATCCACACGGCTGGCCATCGAACTGGCGCGCCGCCATGGCACCCGCCTGCATGTGCTGCATATTTCCACTGCCGACGAGCTGGCGCTGTTTGAACAAGGCCCGCTGATTCGCGCCGATGGCAGCCGCAAGCAAATTACCGCCGAAACCTGCGTGCACTTTTTGCACTTTGCACGCGCGGACTACAAACGGCTGGGCAATTTCATCAAATGCAACCCGGCGATCAAAGAGGCTTCCGACCGCGACGCCATTTTGCGCGCGCTGGCCGAAGACCGCATCGACGTGCTCGCCACCGACCACGCCCCACACACACTGGAAGAAAAGCAACAGCCCTACAGCAGCGCACCCAGTGGCCTGCCGCTGGTGCAATACGCCCTGAACCTAGCGCTGGAAAAAGTCCACGACGGCCACCTGACCACCGCGCAAGTGGTGCAAAAATTTGCGCATGCGCCAGCGCAGTTGTTTGATGTCGAACATCGCGGTTTTCTGCGTGAGGGTTACGCCGCCGACCTTGTGCTGATTGAAGATGCACCGTTCATCGTGCGTCGTGAAGACGTGTTGAGCCGCTGCGGTTGGTCGCCGTTTGAAGGCGACACCTTCCGCTCGCGCATCGCCAGCACTTGGGTCAATGGCGTACTGGCGTGGAATGGCCGCAACCTGGTGGGCAGCCCGCAAGGGCAGCGGCTGACCTTCGACCGATGAGGGCAGCACCGCGCGGCATCGCCCTTGCGGGCTTGCTCTTGGCTAGCCCACTCTTGGCCAGCCCACTCTTGGCCAGCCTGACCACAGCACCGCAACCGGCATCAGCTGCACCCAGCGACATCGTATTTCCGGCTTCGGCACCACAAGGTGCGATGGTGCTGGGCAAGGTGCCAGTGGGCAGCCGGGTGACCTACGCTGGCCGCAGCTTACGACCCACGCCCTATGGCAGCGTGGTCTTGGGCATTGGTCGGGATGCCACCGGGCCGCTGCACATCGACGTGCAAGCACCCGGTGCCCCGGCACAACAGATCATCTTGATAGTGACCCCGCGTGACTGGCCGATCGAAGCGATTGCCGGGGTGCCACCCGCCACGGTCAACCCGCCACCTGCGATCGCCGCCCGCATTGAACGCGAACAAGCCGCCGTGGCCGCCGTGCGTCGCCGTGACGGCGATGAAACCGGCTTTACCCAGACGTTCTCATGGCCCGTGCAAGGCCGCATCAGCGGCCGTTTTGGCCGCGCCCGCAGCTATAACGGCCAGGCCGGCGCGCCGCATTCCGGCATGGATATCGCCGCCGTCACCGGCACCCCCGTCAAAGCCCCCGCCAGCGGCGTGGTGACCTTCGCCGCACCCAGTCTGTACCTGACCGGTGGCACTGTGGTGCTGGATCATGGTCACGGCATCAGCAGTAATTTTTTGCACCTCTCACGCATCGATGTGAAGGTGGGAGATGTGGTGAAGCAAGGCGATGTGATCGCCGCCGTGGGTGCCACTGGCCGCGCGACCGGCCCCCATCTGCATTGGGGGATGAATTGGTTCGATGTGCGCATCGACCCGCAATGGGTGCTAGAGCGCAAGCAGTAAGCGCACGCTTACGGGTTGCGGCCGCTGACCGTGGCCACCGCATCGTGCGGGTGCAGGCTTTCAAAATGCGCCACCTGTGCCTGCCATGCCGCCACCCGGGTATCGGCCGCAAGCACCGAGGCCACCCGCCGTGCGGCGTCTTCGCAGAACATCAAATTGGCCGCATTGGCCAGCGCAAATGCCTGCTCGTCCTCGCGCTTGACCGCCGTTTGCACCGGCGTGCCCAAGGCCGCTTCCAATGCATCGATCAAGGCCACCAGCGGCAGTTCGTCAAAACAGGGTTTCAGCTCAACCCGCACCTGTGCGCGGCTGCGCTGGGCATGCGGGGTGGCCGCCATGCCGCGCTCGCTGGCCAGCCAATCCCCCACCGCCTCGCTTAACGGTGCGCGTAGGCCGGCGAAATCTTCTTGAAAGCGCTGGGCATTGGCCTGCCGTGACAGTGCTGCCGATGCCGGGCAGGTGCTGGAGTATTCCACCGCAAACGCCAAGGTCAGGCGCAGATGGCCGTCGGCCAGCTCGGCCTCGACCGTCACCGGATAGCGCTTCCAACCCGCGTTATCACTCCGCAACGCGTTGCGCAGCAGTAATTGTTCGAAGCGCAAATGCAAGCGCGCGCGCGTCGCCAAACCGTTCTGGCTGCCGATACAGGCCTCCAGCAAGCGGCGCAGCGCAGGCGCGCCTAAGGCTTCATTCGCCAAGCTTTGCTGCAATTGCAGGTACAAGCGCGACATATGGATGCCGCGCGCGCTGGCGTCTTGCAGGTTGACCGCCACATCGACCGTGGCAGGAATCCGCATCGGCTGGCCGTGCGCGTCCACCACTTTGATCGGCAGCGCCATGCCGTCCATGCCCACCCAATCCAAGGGGCGCGCCAAGGCAACGGCCTCGAATGCGACATCGGGCAGCGGGGAATGAGAAGCGTTCTTGTGCATTGCGTCATTGTAACGCCGCGTAGGTGAGTGCCCGCGCAACGCTGTGATTCAGCCGCGTGCGCTGCGCCACGCAGCCAACAACGCGGTCACTGCCGGCACCGGGCCCGGCTGGCCTCGCAGTGCCCGCCGCAGACGCCCGCGCACCAGCGCCGCGTGGATGCGCTCCACCCGCGCACCATCGCGCAGGGGCGGCAGCGCCAACAGGCTGGGGATGTCGGTGCCGGTGGCCGGGATACCGCGCTCGGGCAAGTGCAGTACCCATTCGGCCAATAACGCGTCTGCCGTGGCCCCGGTGGATGCCGGCGTGGCTGCAAACACCTGCGCGCTCAGCGCTGCCAACGCCTGCGCAAACGGTGCCAGTGTGTCCAGTGCGGCATGGCGGTCGCTTTCGGGCATCCGCTGGCTGCGCAACGCAGGGATACCCATCGCCAGCGCCTGCCAGTCCACCGGCTGCTTTTGCAGCAGCAAGCCCAGCGGATGTCGGCGCGCGCCGCGTGACCAGCCGTGCAGCTCGTCCATCCACCAATCCAACTTGGCTGCACCGGGGGTGGGATCCTCGCCGCCCCAAGCTGCGTCCAGCAGCTCGCCGCGCAAGGCCAGCCATGCAAGCGCGCACTCGCGCTGAGCCGCCGGTAAAAAGGCTTCGGCCACGCCCCACTCTGGCCAGTGCGCCCGCAACTTGTCCAAGAAGGCCTGCGACGCTTCGGGTGCACTCATCGCAAGGCTTGCCACAATGCGGGGTTCAGCAATTCCTGCGCGGTCTGGGCCAGCACGTCGCCCCCCCATGTGTGTGGATCGTCGCCCTCGGGTCGGTAGCCCCAGAGCGCCACCACACTGCGCATTTGCGCCGCACGCGCAGCATCGATATCGCGCTGGTCATCACCCACATACACGCAGTCTTGAATCGCCACCCCCAAGACCTGCGCGGCGTGCAGCAGCGGTAGCGGGTGCGGCTTGCGCTGCGGCAGGCTATCGCCCCCAATCAGGATGGCGCTGCGCGTTTGCCAGCCCAATTGCGGCAGGATTTGCTTGGCCAAGTAGTCGGGCTTGTTGGTGACGATGCCCCAGCGACTGCCGGCGGCGTCGATGGCATCCAGCAATTTCGCCACGCCCTCAAACAATTGCGCATGCTGGCCGAGTTCTTGTTGGTAGATGTCCAAAAATTCGCGGATCATCTCGGCCGGCACCTCGCCACCCAACTCCGGGAACGCCGCTGCGCTCATCGCGCGTGAGCCTTTGGACACCTGCGGGCGCAACGCATCCAGCGTCATCGGTCCCTGCCCACGCGCACCGCGCATACGGTTGACGGTGGCCAACATGTCCGGCGCGCTATCGAGCAAGGTGCCGTCCAGATCGAACAGCACCAGCTTGGGAAACATCGCCATGGTCACTCCGGCTTGTAGGCGCAGGCCAAATAATTGACCTCGGTGCGCGTGCTCAAACGGGCACCGTTGCGCCACGGTTCGTAGAGCAAGCCGGTCACGTCTTCCAGCTGCAAGCCGGCATCGCGCAGCATCCGCGCCAACTCGGCCGGCTTGATGAAATCACGATACAAATGCGTGCCTTTGGGCAGCAACCGCGCCACATATTCGGCCCCCACAATCGCCAGCGCAAACGCCGCTGGGGTACGGTTGAGGGTGGATAAAAACAGCCGCCCGCCGGGCTTCAGCAGACGCGCACAAGCGGCCACAATCGCGGCTGGGTCGGGCACGTGCTCCAGCATTTCCATGCAGGTGACCACATCAAAACTGCCCGCCGCCTCATCAGCCAAGACCTCCACCGCCACTTGCCGATAGCCGACCTTGATGCCCGATTCCAAGCCATGCAGGCGCGCCACTTTCAGCAGATTGGGGGCCAGATCAATCGCGGTGACAGCAGCACCGGCCTTGGCCAAGGCTTCGCTCAGCAAGCCACCACCGCAGCCCACGTCCAGCGCCGCCGCGCCCATCAGCGGCGCGCGCTGGGCCACGTAGTCCAAGCGCACCGGGTTCAAGGCGTGCAGGGCTTTTTGCGGGCCGTTGGCGTCCCACCAACGCTGCGCCAGTTCGTCGAATTTATCGAGCTCGGCCTGTGAATAATTGTGTGCTGCTGCACTCATGCCCGCACCTGCGCAATCTTGTGTCGCCATTGTTTGGCGTTGGCCACGATGGCATCCACATCCATCCCCAGCAGCTCACGCTGGCGCAGCTTGGCCACGCCATTGATCCACACATCGCTGACCTGGTGCCGGCCCACCGCATAGATCAATTGCGAGACCACATGATGCAGCGGCTGGGTTTCCAGCGGGCTTACGTCCACGCACACCAAATCCGCCTGCTTGCCCACTTCAATCGAGCCGATCTTGTGCTCGAAACCCAATGCCTTGGCACCGCCTAGGGTAGCCGCATGCAGGGCTTCGAATGCGTTGAACCCAGCTGCATCCCTGGCCACAGCCTTGGCCAGCAGCGCGGCGCTGCGGGTTTCGCCAAACATGTCCAGATCATTATTGCTGGCGCAGCCATCGGTGCCGATAGCCAGATTCACGCCCGCTTTCAGCAGTGCGCACACCGGGCTGAAACCCGAGGCCAATTTGAGGTTGGATTCGGGGCAATGCACCACGCTGACGCCGCGTTCGGCGCATTGCTGGATTTCGCCCTCGGTGAGCTCCGTCATATGCACCGCGATCAACCGATCATTCAGCAATCCCAAGCGGTCGATGCGTGCAATCGGGCGCTGACCGTGCAATTTCAGCGAATCGCTGACTTCTTGCGCGGTTTCGTGCAGATGCAAATGCACCGGCACATCCAACTGATCGGCCAGCATGCGGATGCGCTCAAAATTGGCATCGTTGACGGTGTACGGCGCATGCGGCGCAAATGCGGTGCCAATCAGCGCATCGTCACGCCAGGTATCGTGCAGCTGGCAGGCGCGGTCGAAATATTCGTCATCGCAACTGGCCCATGCGCTGGGGAAATCGATGATCACCGCCCCCACCCGCGCGCGGAAGCCGTACTTTTTGTACACCCCGGCTTGCACATCGGGGAAGAAATAATTTTCGTTGGCGCAGGTGGTGCCGCCGCGCAGCATTTCCGCAATGGCAAGCGTAGTGCCATCGGCCACGAAGTCAGGGCCAATCACCGCCGCTTCCACCGGCCAGATATGCTGCTGCAACCATGTCATCAACGGCAGGTCATCAGCGATCCCGCGCAGCAAGGTCATCGGGTTGTGGGTATGCGCGTTGACCAAGCCGGGGATCAATACCGCTTCCGATCGCGCCACCGTGTCCTTCGGCGCAAACTGCGCACGCGCATCGGCAATCGGCAATATGGCTTGGATGCGCCCGCCAGAGACAGCAACGGCGTGATCGGTCAGGACCACGCCGTGCGGCACCACAGGCACCACCCAGCCAGCTTCGATCAACAGATCGCAGGGCTGTGGGGTGATGTTGGTCATGGCTTACTTCACTCGGCTGACGTATTCGCCGCTGCGGGTATCGACCTTGATGATTTCGTCTTGTCCCACGAACAGCGGCACCCGCACCACCGCGCCGGTTTCCAGCGTGGCCGGCTTGCCACCGGTGCCGGCGGTGTCGCCTTTCACGCCCGGATCGGTCTCGACGATCTTCAGCTCGACGAAGTTCGGCGGGGTCACCTGAATCGGGTTGCCGTTGAACAGCGTCACCACGCAGTCTTCCTCGCCTTTGATCCACTTGGCGGCATCGCCCACGCCGGCTTTATCGGCCTGCACCTGCTCGAAGGACTCCTGATTCATGAAATGCCAGTACTCGCCATCGGTGTACAGATACTGCATGTCGGTATCCACCACGTCGGCCGCCTCCACCGAGTCGGTGGACTTCATGGTGATTTCCTGCACGCGGCCGGTGCGGATCTGGCGATAGCGCACGCGGGTGAACGCCTGACCTTTGCCTGGCTTCACGTAATCGGTTTCAAAAATGACCGAAGGTTCGTTGTTGACCAGAATTTTCTGGCCGGATTTGACGTCGTTCATGCCGAGGGTGGCCATGGGTACTCCTTGGGGCCACCCGGCAGGGCGGCTAAACTGTGGGTTTGATGAGGATTCCGGCCATGCCGGAATGATGTTTTACAGCCCACTATGATACCCGCAGCCCCTCTCCCATTGCAGCAACCCGTGATTGCACCCTCCGTACGCTGGCAGGTCCAGTGGCGTGACGCCGTGCGCGACCCCCGCGAACTGCTGGCGCTGCTGGGGCTGGATGCATTGGCGGCGCAGCTTTCGGATGCCGCCGCGCAGCAGTTCCCGCTGCGGGTGCCGCGCGGCTTTATCGCCCGTATGCGCCACGGTGACCCGGCAGATCCATTGTTGCGGCAAGTGCTGCCGGTGTTGGACGAAGACCGCATCGTGCCCGGCTTCGGGCTGGATGCAGTGGGCGATCACGCTGCCCGCAGCGGCCACGGCGTCATCCAAAAATACAACGGCCGCGCCCTGCTGATTGCCACCGGCAGCTGCGCGGTGAACTGCCGCTACTGCTTCCGCCGGCATTACCCGTATGCCGATGACAGCGCCGCCAGCGGCGGCTGGCGCGATGCACTGGCGGTGATCGCCGGCGATGCGTCGGTTCACGAGATCATCCTGTCCGGCGGCGATCCGCTGTCGCTGGCCGACCACAAACTGGCCGAGCTGACCCACGCCCTGCGCACCATTCCGCACATTCGCCGCCTGCGCATCCACACCCGCCTGCCCATCGTGCTGCCCGAGCGCGTGGACGCGGGCCTGCTGGACTGGCTGCGCGGCCTGCCGTGGCCGGTGGCCATGGTGGTGCATGCCAATCACGCCAACGAATTCGACCCCGCAGTCGATGCGGCGATGGCTCGCCTGCGTGGTATCGGCATTACCTTGCTGAATCAAGCGGTGCTGCTGCACGGGGTCAATGATCAGACCGATGCCTTGGCCGATTTGTGTGAGCGCGGCTATGCCGCCGGCGTGTTGCCCTACTACCTGCACCAGCTCGACCGCGTGCAAGGGGCCGCGCATTTTGAAGTGGACACTCCCCGCGCACTGGCCCTGCACACGCAACTGGCCGCACGCCTGCCCGGTTATCTGGTGCCCAAACTGGTGCGTGAAATCCCCGGCCAACCCGGCAAAACCCCGCTGACAAGCCCGCAGAACGCCATTCTTGGCGTTGGATGATGTAGCCTTGCCGTAATCTCCGCCACGACTCCCCCGCGTATGGCTACTGGAAAGGACACCGCACTGCGTTTATTGCTCGTTGCCGATTTGGTCAACGAGGCCGAAGCTATGGTCAGCCGCTTGCGCAATGCCGGCACGGCTGTGCGCCCGTTGCGCGCAGAATCACTGGATGAATTGGTGTCGATCTTGGCGCAGCAGCCGGTGGACATGGTGCTGGCCGACTACGCCGCCGTGGTCATCCCGTTCGAGCAAGTCGCCAAGGCGGTGATGGGCTGCGGCAAGGACGTACCTTTGCTGGCGGTGCTGGATGGCATCACCGATGACATTCTGGAACATGTGCAGACACTTGGTGCACAAGCCGTCGCCCTGCACAGCCGCTCGGCACAGTTTCTGAAAAATATCCTGACCGAATGGAACGATCTTGAAGCCCGTCGCGCCCAGCGCCGGCTGGAAGCGCAAATGCGCGAAACCCAACGCCGCTGCGACATGCTGATCGACTCCTCGCGCGAACCCATCGCCTACATCCACGAAGGCATGCATATCCGCGCCAATCAGGCCTATCTGGAAATGTTTGGCTACGAATCTTTCGACGACATCGAAGGCATGTCGTTGCTGGATTTGGTGGCCACTGCCGATGTTGAGGCCTTCAAAGCCTTGCTCAAGCGACTGTCTAGGGGCGAAGACCCGCCGCCGCGTTATGAGTTGACCGCGCACGACAGCAATGGCGAAGAATTCCCGGCGGTGATGGAGTTTGTCGCGGCGGAATATCAAGGCGAGCACTGCCAACAGATCATTTTCCGGCATCAAGCCACCGAAGCCGACCCCGAGCTGGTGCAAGAACTCGAAGAGCTCCGCAAGCGCGACCAAACCACCGGCTTGCTCAATCGCCCCACGTTTTTGCGACAGTTGGAAGATGCAGTGGTCGATGCCGGACAACATCAGGCGCAGTACAGCCTGCTGCTGCTAGAGCCCGACAACTACCAGCGTATCCTGCACGAAATCGGCTTGAACGGTGCCGATGGTTTATTGGCTTCCATTGCCAATAGCCTGCGCGAAGCTTTGGCCACCGAGCTTACCGCTGGCGCTCAAATTGCCCGCTTCAGTGAAAACAGCTTTGCCGTACTGGCGCGCGGCGACCACAACGCCACCTCCGCGCTGGCCGCAAAAATTCGGGATGCATTTTCATCCAGTGTTTTTGAAGTCAACGGTAAATCCGGCTCCCTGACCGCCAGCATTGGTGGCGTACAGATTGGCGAAAAAATTGCCAGCGTGTCGCAAGTGTTGGCTAAGGCCAGCCAAGGGATTCAATCGGCGGCCAATGTTGGCGGCAACTGCTTTGAGATTTTTGATCCGGGTGCGGTGGATCGTGCCGAGGAAGAACGCATCCAAGCGTGGGTGCTGCGCATCAAGGACGCCTTGCTTAACGACCGCTTCGCATTGATCTACCAGCCCATCATTTCTTTGCTGGGCAGCCCCAGCCCGATGTATGAAACCTATTTGCGCCTAGAGGGTGGCGGCGGCGAATCTGTGGCTCCCAAACATTTTCTGCCAATTGCCGAAGAACACGGCCTGCTGGGGCAGATCGACCGCTGGGTCATCCTCAATGCCATCAAGGCGATTGGCCAGCGTGCGCGTGCCGGCAAGCCGGTGACCTTACTGGTCAAAATCACCCACGCCTCGTTGCTGGACGAAACCCTGCCAGCCTTCATTGCCGAACAGTTGGCCGAACATGCCACCAACGGTGCCTCGTTGCTGCTGCAAGTACCGGAATCCAAAGTCTTCATCAACCTGCGCGCGGCCCAAGTGTTTTCCGCCGCAATGGCAGAACTGGGCTGCAAAATGGTGCTGGAACAATTTGGTGCCGGCTTGGATTCGTTCCAGTTGCTGGCGCACTTCGTGCCGGGCTTCGTCAAAATCGACCGCGGCTTTATGGAAGATTTGCCCAAGAACACCGCCAATCAGGCGCGCATCCGCGAGCTGGCGCTCAAAGCCCGCGAACACGGCATTCAAAGCATCGCCGAGTTCGTGCAAGATGCCGCCAGCATGTCGATCCTGTTCTCCAGCAATGTCGATTATGCCGAAGGTGATTTCTTGGCCGTGGCCGGCCCAGACATGCATTACGACTTCGATAATTAAGCCGCGATAACCCCGCAGCCAACCGTAATGCCCGCGACAGGCGCGGGCATTGGGCGCAGCATTACGCCGCCTTTTGCAACGCGGCAATCCGTACTTCCAGCGGTGGGTGGCTCATCAACAGCCGTTGCACGCTGCCGCCATTGATCCCGAAAGCCGCCACTTGCTTGGGCAGGGTGCTTTCGCCGTGGGTCTGCGCCAGACGCTCCAGCGCCGCGATCATTTTCTGGCGGCCAGCCAATTGGGCACCGCCGGCATCGGCACGAAATTCGCGATGGCGCGAGAACCACATCGCGATCATCGAGGCGAAGAAACCAAACACCATTTCCAGCACAAACACGATGATGTAGTAGCCAAAACCGGGGCCACGGTCGCGGTCACCACTGATGGCGCTATCCACCACCCGGCCCACAATGCGCGCCAACACGATCACGAAGGTGTTCAGCACGCCTTGCAGCAGCGCCATCGTCACCATGTCGCCATTGGCAACGTGGCTGACTTCATGCCCCAGTACTGCCTCGGCCTCGTCGCGGCTCATCGCCCGCAGCAAGCCGGTGGACACCGCCACTAGCGCGTTGTTGCGGTTGGCCCCGGTGGCAAAGGCGTTGATTTCCGGCGCGTCATAAATGGCCACTTCCGGCATCCCGATGCCCGCCGCCTGCGCCTGCCGTTGCACGGTGGCGACCAGCCAACGCTCGGCCTCGTTGCGCGGCTGCTCGATCACCTGCGCACCGGTGGCGCGCTTGGCCATCCATTTCGACAGCAGCAACGAAATGATCGAGCCACCAAACCCAAACAGTGCCGCCATCACCAACAAGCCAGAAAACTGCTGCGAATTCACGCCCAGCACCGACATGACGATGCTGACCAGTGCCAATACCGCAAGGTTGGTGGCGACAAACAAGAAAATACGGTTGAACATGGCGTCGTTAGCCCTTCTGCACCCAATGTGCCTATGCTTTCGGTAGTGTGGCCGATACCCGCAAAATTCAATCCAGCATGCTGAACACCCCGTTTAGTTCCAGTGCCTGCGGGCGGTTTGCGCCCTCGCCCACCGGCCCCTTGCATGCCGGCTCGCTGCTGGCGGCGCTGGGCAGTTGGCTGCGGGTGCGGCAACAAGGTGGGCGCTGGTTGCTTCGGGTGGAGGATGTGGACACCACCCGCGAAGTGGCCGGCGCCGCGCATGCCCAAATGCGCACACTGGCGGCATTCGGCCTGCATCACGATGGCGACGTGCTGTATCAAAGCCAGCGCGGTGCTTTGTACCAAGCGGCACTGGAACAGTTACTGGCACGCGGCTTGGCTTTTGAATGCCATTGCAGCCGCAGCGATTTGGCCAGCGTGGGCGGCATCCATCGACACTGCGTGGCAACGTGCAAGCGCCCACACCCGGCCATCCGCTTGCGCGTCCCCGATGCCTGCAACATCCACTTCGACGATGCCATCCACGGCCCCGTCCAACAATGTGTGGATAGCGCCGTGGGGGATGTTGTGCTGCGTCGCAGCGATGGCCTGTGGGCGTATCAACTGGCGGTGGTGGTGGACGATGCCGCGCAGGGCATCACCGAGGTGGTACGCGGGGCGGATTTGCTGGATTCCACGCCCCGGCAAATTTTGCTGCAACGCGCCTTGGGGCTGCCCACGCCAAGCTACGCGCATCTGCCTTTGCTGCTGGGTGCCGATGGCCGTAAGTTGTCCAAATCCAGCGCCGCCTTGCCGGTCAATACCCAACAGCCTATTGCCACGCTACGCCATCTCTGGGCTTGTCTGGGCCAAGCCGCGTTGCCGGAAACAGCCCTCGCATCGGTGGCAGATTTTTTACACGCGGCGACGATAGCGTTTCGGCTTGCCACCGTACCCAAGCAGGCGATTGCAGTGTCCGCCGCAATGCACAACACAATTTCAACGCCTTATGCCTAGAATCAGAACACTTCATTCGCACGCGCATCGCGCAAGGAGCACGACATGACATCCAGAGTTGCATTGGTCACCGGCGGCACCGGCGGTATTGGCACTGCCATCGTCAAGCGTTTGGCCGATATGGGCCACAAAGTGGTCACCAACTACCGCAACGAAGAGAAAGCGCGGGCTTGGCAGGACAAGATGAAGGCCGAAGGCTACGACGTCACCATCGTCAAAGGCGATGTCACTTCGCCGCAGGAAGCCGCAGCGATGGTGCAAGAAATTGAACAGAAGCTCGGCCCGGTCGAAATTTTGATCAACAACGCCGGCATCACCCGTGATGGCACCTTCCACCGGATGAAAGCCGACCAATGGGGTGACGTGATCAATACCAACCTCAATTCCTGCTTCAACGTGACGCGCCAAGTGATCGAGGGCATGCGTGAACGCAAATGGGGCCGGGTCATCCAGATCAGCTCGATCAACGGGCTCAAGGGCCAGTACGGGCAGGCCAACTACGCTGCAGCCAAGGCCGGCATGCACGGTTTCACCATTTCGCTGGCACGTGAAAACGCCCGCAATGGCGTCACCGTCAACACCATTTCACCGGGCTATATCGCCACCGACATGGTGATGGCGGTACCGGAGGATGTGCGCGCCAAGATCGTGGCCGACATCCCCACCGGGCGTTTGGGCACGCCAGAAGAAATCGCCTACGGTGTGGGCTTTCTCGCCGATGAGCAGGCCAGCTGGATCACCGGATCCAATCTTGATATCAACGGTGGCCATCACATGGGTTGGTAATTCCACCCGCGTTGACTGGCGCACAACCACATCGGCAAGGCACAATCCACGCAACTCCATCAATACGGTGCTCGCATGTCCACACCTGAACCCACTGCCCGCAAGTCCAATGCGGGTCGCTACCTGTTTCTGCTGCTGCTTGGCTTGGCGGTGGGGGCAATCGCCACGGTGATGGTGTTGCGTGCGCTGGATGCCCGCAAAAATCACTTCCCCGGGGCGCTGATGGAGGTTCAAGGTTGGCATATGGGCCAGCTCAAGACCGCGATGGAACAAAACCGCTGTAGTGCCAGCGACGTGGTGCCGCATTTGCAAGCACTGCGCATGACCGCCAATGATCTGGAGCCCGCATTTGCCGACTTGCGCGATGACGAACGCTTCAAGAGTGCCGCCGCTGCCATGCGTGGTGCCGTGGATAAGGCCATCACCGCGCCACCGCTGAGTTGCGAAAGTTTGGCCGGCACCATGAAGTCGGTGGGTGACACCTGTAAGGGCTGCCATCGCGACTTCAAAAACTGATCTCTGCACGATTAGAAGCGTTGCGCCATCGCGTTTGTGTAAGGCCGCCCTTCCGGCGGCCTTTGTTTGTTTGGTCTTCGCCCTCATTGTGAACGCATGAACTGGACACTCCTGCTTTACCTGCTTGCTGCGCTGCTGGTGGTTGCCGGCTTGGCAGGCACCTTGCTGCCGGTGCTACCCGGCGCGCCACTGGTCTTCGTTGGTTTGCTGGTGGCTGCATGGGCAGATGGGTTCACCCATGTCGGGGGATGGACGCTGGCCATCTTGGCGATGTTGACGCTGCTCTCGTTGATCGTGGATTTTTGGGCCACCGCACACGGGGCCAAACGGGTGGGGGCCAGTAAACTGGCCATGCTGGGTGCCACCTTGGGCACCGTGGTGGGGCTGTTCTTTGCACTCCCCGGCTTGATCTTGGGCCCCTTCATTGGCGCAGTTGCCGGTGAATTGCTGCATCAACGCAGCCTGCACCCCAACAGTCTTGGCCACGCCAGCAAAGTCGGCGCGGGGACTTGGCTGGGTATCCTATTAGGCGCCGCGCTCAAACTTGCCTTGGCCTTCACCATGCTGGGCACGTTTGCCTTTGCATGGTGGTTGTAATCTCATCGATGCCGTCGTGATGCCAAACACCCTGATGCAAACCCTTCCACCCACCCCACATGGTCTCTACGAGCGCTTCTTGGAAGCGCTAGAGCAGATGCAAGACAAACTGGTGCATCTGCTGGCCAACTCTCCGCTGCTGCTAGTGGCGGTCTTGATTGTGCTGGGGGCGTTCTGGCTGGGCGGGGTCATCAGCCGACGCATGCGCGTTTTGACCCGGATCAGCCGCAGCAATCCCTATATGGATGGCTTGCTACGCAGCACAGTGCGCAGTTTGATTGGCTTGGCCGGAGTGCTGGTGGCACTGGATATCCTCAATGCCACTTCACTGGTCGGTGCGGTACTGGGCTCGGCCGGCGTGGTGGGGCTGGTGCTGGGTTTTGCCTTCAAAGACATCGCGGAAAACTATATTGCCGGCGTGCTGCTAAGCCTGCGTCAGCCATTTGCACCCGGTGACAGCGTGCGCATCGACAGCTACGAGGGCAAGATCATCGCGCTGAACTCGCGCACTACCATCTTGATGACGGGCGAGGGCAACCACCTGCAACTACCCAATAGCTTAGTGTTCAAATCGGTGCTGCTGAACTATTCACGCAATCCGCAGCGACGCTTTGAATTTCAGGTGATCGTCGGCAGCCACGCATCCTTGCACACCGCCATGGACATCGGAATTGCGGCATTGGCGACGGTTGAAGGGGTGTTGCCCCATCCGGCCCCAAATGCGCTGATTTTGAACCTGGGCAACGATGGCGTGACCTTGCAATTCACCGGCTGGATCGACCAAACCCGTAATGACCTAGCGCGTACACGCAGCGAAGCCATGCGCCGGTTACGCCGGCAACTTCGGGAAGCCGACATCGCCAGCCCCGAGCCGGTACAACGGGTACTCGTGCTACGCCACGACGAGGCCCCCTCACCGCTGCCAGAAAATGGGCATCTGCGGGATACCTCGGTGGATCGCACGCTGGACGCGCAGCTGGGCCGCGCACGCGCGCTGGAAGACGCAGGCGACCTCTTGGAACCTACTACACCAACCGCGCCCACTCACGCGCCGTAAAGTAACCAGCGGCGAGCTTCAGCTGCATGCGGTAATACGCGCACCGTCATTGTCCGCCTAGGTAAGCACCGCCAGTGGAATCTTGCCGATCCTGGCCTGCCACTCGCGCGGCCCGGTTTGATGCACCGACGTGCCGGCGCTGTCTACCGCGACCGTCACCGGCATGTCCTGTACCTCAAATTCGTAGATCGCTTCCATACCCAGATCGGCAAAGCCCACCACCTTGGCCGCTTTGATCGCCTTGGATACCAGATAGGCCGAGCCACCGACCGCCATCAAATACACCGACTGGTGCTTTTTGATCGCCTCGATCGCCGCCGGGCCGCGCTCGGCCTTGCCGATCATCCCCAGTAGGCCGGTTTGCGCCAGCACCTGTTCGGTGAACTTGTCCATGCGGGTGGCCGTGGTGGGGCCCGCCGGGCCCACCACTTCATCGCGTACCGGGTCCACCGGGCCCACGTAATAGATGAAGCGCCCGGCCAAGTCCACCGGCAGCGGCTCGCCTTTGTTCAACATCTCCACCATGCGTTTGTGCGCGGCATCGCGGCCGGTCAGCATCTTGCCCGACAGCAGCAGCACTTCGCCCGGCGCAAAACTCGTCACTTCCTCGCGGGTAATGGTGTCCAGATTCACCCGCCGCGCGTTGTGCGGGCTGTAGGTGAGCTTGGGCCAGTCTTCCAGCGACGGCGGCTCCAGCATTACCGGGCCGCTGCCATCCAGGGTGAAATGCGCATGGCGGGTGGCCGCGCAGTTGGGGATCAGCGCCACCGGCAAGTTGGCGGCATGGGTGGGGAAATCTTTAATTTTGATGTCGAGCACCGTGGTCAGGCCGCCCAGCCCCTGCGCGCCGATACCCAGCGCGTTGACCTTGTCGAACAGTTCGATGCGCAGCTCTTCCACCCGGTTTTGTGGCCCGCGCGCGATCAAGTCCTGGATGTCGATTTCTTCCATCAATGACTCTTTCGCCAGCAGCATTGCTTTTTCCGCGGTGCCGCCGATGCCGATGCCCAGCATCCCCGGTGGGCACCAGCCAGCGCCCATGGTCGGCACCGTCTTGAGCACCCAATCGACGATGGAATCGGACGGATTGAGCATCGCAAACTTCGATTTGGCCTCGGAGCCGCCGCCCTTGGCCGCCACGATCACGTCCACCTTGCCGCCAGCGACGATCTTGGTGTTGATCACGCAGGGCGTGTTGTCCTTGGTGTTGATGCGCTTGCCGGCGGGGTCGGCCAGCACGCTGGCGCGCAGCGTGTTGTCGGGGTCGAGATAAGCGCGGCGCACACCTTCGTTGACGGCGTCCTCCAGCGAACCGGTGAAGCCTACCCAACGCACGTCCATGCCGACTTCGAGGAACACGGTGACAATGCCGGTGTCCTGGCAAATGGGGCGATGGCCTTCGGCGCACATGCGCGAGTTGATCAGGATCTGCGCCATCGCGTCCTTGGCGGCGGGGGATTGTTCGCGCTCGTAGGCGGCGGCCAAACTTTTGATGTAATCAACCGGGTGGTAATAGCTGATGTATTGCAGTGCGTCAGCGACGGACTGAATCAGGTCTTCTTGCTTGATGGCGGTCACGGAAATCTGGCATCGTTGGATCGGGGGGTGAAATGATAGCGCGCCCCCCTTTTCAGCGGCGCTCGACTGGCGCAGGATGGGGTGGGGACTTTCTTGGGGGGACGATCATGAGTGATAGCAGTGCTGCAACCGGCAAGTTTGAAGGGATCCGCGGCGTCATCAACGATATCCGCCTGCTGCTGAGCGATCTATTGGGCTTAGGCAAACCCGACGAAGACACGCAAATGGTGATCGAAGTGATCTTTGGCTTGATGGGGTATCTGGCCAAGGCCGACCGCTTGGTCAGCAGTCACGAATCCAATCTGGCCAACCAGATCATGGACGAAACCGACTTGTCGATGACCGCGCGCCGCATCGCGATGGAAGCCTTTGAACGTGGCATGTTGCGCAACATCAATGTGCACGCCGAATTGCTGCGCTTTGTCGATGCCCACCCGGCCGGGTCGCCCCCCGCAGAACGTCTGTACGACGCGCTGTTGCGCCTGGCCACTGCCGATGGCCGGCTGGATCCACGCGAATACGACACCATGGTGCAAGTCACTCGCGACCTTGGTCTGCCGGCGATCACCTTGGACAACCGGCTGGCGATGTTCAACGTCAAACGCTGAAACCGCTCTCGCTGTTGTCACCCATTGTTGTTGCCATCTCCCGGCAGGGGCGTCATGCCGCCCCGCATCGTCGGTATGTTTGCTCTGGATCAACCGGAATGCTGCATGGCAGCGTAAAATAGCCGCCTGCCTCGCCTTCCCCCCTGACCCGCATGGCCGCTCCCTACGGCACCGAAACGGTGCTTGACGTTCGTCATTGGACGGACGCCTACTTCAGCTTTACCACCACCCGCGATGACGGTTTCCGTTTCGACAACGGTCAGTTCGTGATGATTGGGCTTGAAGTCGAGCAGGCCGATAGCAGCCACAAGCCGCTGCTGCGCGCCTATTCCATCGCCAGTGCCAATTGGGAAGAGCAGCTGGAGTTCTTCAGCATCAAAGTGCAAGACGGCCCGTTGACCTCACGCCTGCAACATATCCAACCCGGCGATACCATTTTAATCGGGCGCAAACCCACTGGCACGTTGTTGATTTCAGACTTACACCCCGGCCGAAATCTCTATTTACTGGCCACCGGCACTGGACTTGCGCCGTGGCTGTCGGTGATCAAAGACCCCGACACCTATGCACGCTTCGAGCGCGTGGTGCTGTGCCACGGCGTGCGCGGTGCAGAAGACTTGGCCTATCGCGACTACATCGAACGCGAGCTGCCGCATCACGAATTACTGGGCGATGTGATCCGCGACCGCCTGCTGTATTACCCCACGGTGTCGCGTGAGGCCTTCGAATACAACGGGCAAGACCACCGTGGCCGCATCACCGAGCATCTGGAGCACGACCGGATTGCCGCAGCGCTGGGCATCGACACCCTAGATCCCCGCCACGACCGCGCAATGATCTGCGGTAGCCCGCAAATGCTGGCGGATTTCCGTCGCATCCTCGATCAACGTGGCTTTACTGCGTCGCCGCGTATCGGCACCGCCGGGGAATACGTCTTTGAGCGCGCCTTTGTCGAAAAGTAAGCCCGCTCAGCCGCCACCGTAGCGCAACCAAATGCGTGCGTCACTTTCATTGCCAAACATGCGAATCCGGTAGCCGCGCTCCAACGCCATCAACTCGGCCTCTTGGATATGCGGCATTTGATCCACGCGGCCTTCCACATAAGCGATTTTGGCGTGTTCCAAGCCTTGCCCTGCAATCGCCACAAAGAACCGCTCCAAATCCTCGTGCGACATCACGTCGCTCTCTTTGGCATCCAGCAACAACAGCTGTGTGGCACCCAATGTACGCAGCTTGTGAATGATGCTCAGCCAGTATTCGCTCGTGACGGGCAGGCTGCTGTCGGCATTGCCAAAGATATGCACGCACAGCAGCGGCGGCTGGAATTCCAACTCCAACCGATAGCCACGACCCTCGATGACTTCACGGCTCATGCCAAGGCGGCCTCGATGTCACGGCGCAGGGCATCCGGCGCATCGGTCGGTGCATAGCGGCGCAATGGCTTGCCATCACGCCCGACCAAAAATTTGGTGAAATTCCACTTGATGGCATCGATCCCCAACAGGCCACCTTTTTGCTGTTTCAACCATGCCCACAACGGGTGCGCATTGCTGCCGTTCACATCCACTTTGGCAAACATGGGGAAACTGACATCGTATTGAAGTGAGCAAAAATTGCGGATTTCATCCGCATCGCCCGGCTCTTGGTGACCAAATTGGTTGCACGGAAACCCAAGCACCACCAAGCCGCGCGCCTGATAATCGCGCCAGAGTGCTTCTAGGCCCGCGTATTGCGGGGTGAAGCCACATTGACTAGCCACATTGACGATCAACAGCACCCGCCCGCGGTACTGCGAGAGCGCCTGCAGGTTGCCATCTAAGTCCATCGCTTCAAAATCAAATGCGTGCATGTTGATGGTTGCCTGTCCTGCTCAATGCTGCTGATTCTTATTGCTCGACAGTCTATTGGCAACTGCCGAAAGATATAGGAAAGATATTAGGCCTATCATCGACACATGCACATCCCTCTGGGCCGCATTGCGCTACCCTTAGCGGTCATCTGTAGCGCCTGTGAGCCATCATGAATCGACCCATCGTTTGCACCCTCGCCCTTGCCATCGCCACCGTCATCAGCGGTTGCGCCACCACCGCGCCCGTTGCCCATACACAGGAGGCCTCGATGCGCCCTGCCACCCCCACCGCGCCTATTGCCTACAGCGGCCCATTCGCCGCACCCAGCCCGCTGGTAATGAACTACCCGCAATTTGACAAGATCGCCGACAGCGATTTTGCCCCCGCATTTGAAGCCGGCATGGCCCAGCAATTGCGCGAAATCGACACGATCGCCAACAACCCGGAAGCACCCAGCTTCCAAAACACCATTGTGGCGATGGAAAAAAGCGGGCAAGTGTTGAACCGCGCCACCAATGTGTTTTTCAACTTGATCGCCACCGACAAGAACGATGCGCGCGAAAAGCTTGAAACCGAATATGCGCCGAAGTTCTCCGCACACAGCGATGCCATTTCGCTCAACCCCAAATTATTTGCCCGCATCAAGTCCCTGTACGACGCCCGCGACAACCTTGGGCTGGACGCCATCGACAAGCGCTTGCTGGAAAAGCGCTACCAAGACTTCGTGCGTGCAGGCGCGGCGTTGACCGACACACAGCAGGCGCGTATCCGTGACATCAATACGCAGATGTCCAAGCTGGGCACCTTGTTCAACCAAAATGTTCTGGCCGAGGTAAATGCATCGGCCGTGGTGGTAGATAGCGTCGATGACCTCAAAGGCATGAGCGATGAGCAAATCGCGGCGGCAGCAGAAGCGGCCAAAGCCCGCAACCTGCCCGGCAAATATGTCATTGCTCTACTCAACACAACTGGGCAACCGGCTGAGGCGCAATTGCAAAACCGTGCGCTGCGGCAGCGACTGTACGAGGCCTCGGTGGCGCGTGGTAGCCGTGGCAACCAATGGGACAACACCGGCGTCGTGTCGCAGATTTTGAAACTGCGCGCTGAGCGTGCGCGCATGTTGGGTTACGACACCTCGGCCAATTTTGTACTGGCCGATGAAACCGCCGCCAACCAGGACAACGTCAACAAGATGTTGCGCGCACTGGCCCCCAAGGCCGTGACCAATGCCCGCCGCGAAGGTGGTGACTTGCAGGCGATGATCGACAAGCAGCAAAAGGCCGCCCACCAAGCCACCTTCCCACTACAACCGTGGGACTGGTCGTACTACAGCGAAAAAGTGCGCGCCGCCAAATACAGCTTCGATGAGTCCCAACTCAAGCCGTATTTCGAAATGAAAAACGTGTTGGAAAACGGTGTGTTCTTCGCCGCCAACCGGCTGTATGGGATCACCTTCAAAGAGCGCACCGACCTACCCAAATATCGCCCGGACACCTTCACTTATGAGGTGTTCGATAAAAACGGCAGCGCACTGGCTATCTTCATTTTCGACCCCTATGCGCGTGCGTCCAAGCGTGGTGGTGCGTGGATGAACACCTATGTGTCACAGTCGGCACTACTGGGCGAAAAACCGGTGGTGGCCAACCATCTGAACATCCCCAAGCCCAGCGAAGGCAAGCCCACCTTGTTGACGTGGGATGAAGTCAACACCGCCTTCCACGAATTTGGGCACGCCCTGCACGGCTTCTTCCAAGATGTGCGCTATCCGTACTTCTCGATGAACGTGCCGCGCGACTTTGTGGAATACCCCTCGCAGGTCAACGAAATGTGGGCCGATTGGCCGGAAGTGCTGGCCCATTACGCCAAGCATTACCAAACCGGCAAGCCGATGCCCAAGGCGCTGCTGGACAAGGTATTGGCAGCTTCCAAATTCAACCAAGGCTTTGCAACCACCGAGTATTTGGAAGCGGCGATGTTAGACCAACGCTGGCACCAACTACCGCTGGAGCAAATTCCCGATGCCCCCGGTGTGATGGCGTTTGAAGCCAAAGCCCTGCAAGCCGACGGCTTTGATTACGCGCCGGTACCGCCGCGCTACAAGACGCCTTATTTCAGCCACATCATGGGCGGCTATGCGGCCGGTTATTACGCCTATATTTGGTCGGAAGTGTTGGCCGCAAACACCACCCAATGGGTACGTCAGCACGGTGGTCTGACGCAGGAAAATGGCGATAAGTTGCGCAAGTTCGTGCTGGCACCAGGTGGCCAGATCGAAGCGGGCAAGCTGTTCCCCAATCTTTCCGGCTACGAGGCCAAGATTGAGCCGCTGCTGGAGGCACGCGGACTCAATAGCAAGTAATTTTTCCACAGCCGCAACACGCCAGCGCCGCCTTCGGGCGGCGTTGTCGTTGGTTATCGCCGCAACATCACGATCAGCCTGCGCGAAACAACGGGCGATACACCGGTGCGATCAGCGGCAGCAACACTTTCGCCGGCACATCCGCACTGCGCGTTCCGTCATCGTAAGTGCCCACCTGCTCGGGCGGAAACACAAAACGCAGCGCGCGAATGCTGCCATCGGCATTCATCACCGGCTCAAACTTGGAAAAATGCTTCGGCTCTGGCGTGGTGCCCGCGTCAATACGGGCGCTGCCGCTACGTAGCAATTGCGCGCGTTTGTCGACTTCCACACCTTCATCATCCAACTGTTGCGACAACGCCGTCATTAGCTGCTCGCGCACAAGCGCCGATATCGGCCCCCAATTGGCAGCATCCGGGATCAACTGTTCGGCCGCCAACATCTGCTGCATCTGCGGCAACCACACAAACCGCTCCACCAAGGGCGTACCGTGCTCGCCGCCGGTAAAACTGCTGCCTTCCGCCGCTACCGCCACCACGCGCGGGGTCTCCACCACTTGCGTAAAGGACAGGCTGAGGTCGTATGGCATCTCCGGCTTCTGCCCCTTCAAACCTGTCACCGCCTGCATCAACTGCGCGCGGGTGGATTCGGCATAGGTCTGCACCGCTTGCGCCAACGGCGGATATTTGGAGGCCACTTGCGGGTAGCTGATCCCCACGATGTAGCTGGGCGTGGTTTCGATCACGTCCTGCAAGACCAGTGGTGCGATGGGTGCGGTGATTGCTTGCGTTGCGGCTGGGTTGGCCGTGGCCGCCGCAGTGTCTGCCGTTCTCTCACAACCGACTAAAACCAGCACCAACGGCAGGGCAAACGGAACAACACGAGACATCGTGGGCAGACAGGTGCGCATGGACTGAACAAACGTGTGGGGGAAGCGGCTGCAATGCACAAACCGCGCGCAAAGTGTGCCATGCCGGGCTTCCAAATGCGCTCGGCCGGCCGTATTGCGACGACAGAAAAGCAAAAAGCCAACCCGACGGTTGGCTTTTCTAGGTGGCGCGCCCGGAAGGATTCGAACCTCCGACCCCCAAGTTCGTAGCCTGGTGCTCTATCCAACTGAGCTACGGGCGCAGAAGCGGAATTATGTAGCTTATCCCGCAATGCGTCAACAACTAATGACGCTTACCGCTCATTTTCACGACTTCGCCAAACTGGCGGAGACTGAGGGATTCGAACCCTCGATGGAGCTTTTGACCCCATACTCCCTTAGCAGGGGAGCCCCTTCGGCCTCTCGGGCAAGTCTCCGGAAGGCGAATTCGTGAGCCGGCAAGGATACAGGCAATTACACGATCCGGCAAACCTTATGACGATTTTTCTTCGTCGTCGCCAGATTGCGTATTACTTTGAATCCGCTGGTAAATTTCTTCGCGGTGTACCGAGACATCCTTCGGCGCGGTGATACCAATGCGTACTTGGTTGCCCTTGACACCAAGCACAGTCACGGTGATTGCATCACCAATCATCAAGGTCTCGCCAACCCTTCTGGTCAAAATCAACATCGCAACTCCCCTGTCGCTGCGGCCCAAAACCCTACTTGCATCTGCAAGCAAGGGACTATCCAGTCTAGCGCATCATACTGAATGATCCGCATGCTGCAATCAGCAGCGGATCACAAATTGTCAACGTCTCAAACGCGCTGCTGCACCCACGCCACCACATTGGCCAATGCTGTCACCAAGCCGGGGCCATCTTCACCGCCGCCCTGGGCCATATCCGGACGGCCACCGCCCTTGCCATTAACCTGACGGGCGACATCGCCCAGCAGATCTCCGGCTTTGATCTTGCCCAGCGCCGCGCCGCCGACACCCGCCACCAGCGCGGCTTTGCCGCTTTCCACGCCGGCCAGCACGATCACCGCGTCGCCCAACTCCTGCTTCAAACGATCCAGCGCGTCGCGCAGGGTCTTGGCATCGAAGCCTTCCAAGCGCGCCGCCAGCACCTTGATACCCCCCACGTCTTGCGCCTGCGCGGCGAGGTCACCGGTGGCATTGGAAGCCGCCTTGGCCTTCAGCGCCTCCAGCTCGCGCTCCAGCTTTTTTTGCCGATCCAGCAGACCGTGCAACTTGACCGTTACTTCGTTGCCGTTGCCGCCAAGCAGCTGCGCGAGTTCGTGCAGGCGCTGTTCTTCTTCATTGACGAAGTCCAGCGCGCCCTGCCCGGTGACTGCCTCGATCCGGCGCACACCGGCGGACACACCGCCTTCGCTGACCAGTTTGAACAAGCCAATGTCACCGGTGCGGCTGGCGTGGGTGCCGCCGCACAGTTCGGTGGAGGTGGGGCCAAACCGCAGCACCCGCACTTCTTCGCCGTACTTCTCGCCGAACAAGGCCATCGCACCGAAATCCAGCGCGTCCTGCATCGCCATGTGGCGGACTTCGCCGACGTGATTGGCGCGCACTTCGGCATTGACACGGCGTTCGACCTCGGCCAGCTCCGCCGCAGTCATCGGCTGGAAATGCGAGAAATCGAAACGCAGACGATCCGGCGCCACCAGCGAGCCCTTCTGCTGCACGTGGGTACCCAGCACGCTGCGCAGCGCGGCGTGCAACAAGTGGGTGGCGCTGTGATTGATGACGGTGGCGGCACGGCGATCCGTATCCACCGCTGCGGCTAGGGTATCGCCCAATTTCAGCGACCCCGCCACAAGCACGCCGCGATGACCATGGAACTGGCCGGCCAATTTCAGTGTGTCCTGCACATCGAATCGCATACCGGTCGCCGTCAACTGCCCGGTATCCCCCACCTGGCCGCCGGATTCGGCATAGAACGGCGTGGCAGAGAGAATGACGATGGCAGCATCGCCGACATCAATGGCAGCGACCGGCTTGCCGTCCTTGAGCAAGGCCAGCACCTGCGCACCCTCTGCGTTCAGTGATTCATACCCAAGGAACTTTGTGGGCATCAGCGTGGCCACCACATCCGCCGGCAACTGCACGCCGCCGCCAAATTTGCCGGCCGCGCGCGCGGTTTGTTTTTGCTGCGCCATCGCCGCATCAAAGCCCGCCACATCCACCGTCATCCCGCGTTCGCGCGCCATGTCTTGGGTGAGATCCAGCGGGAAGCCGTAGGTGTCGTACAGGCGGAACGCATCGCCACCGGGGATGACGTGATCGCTGACGCGACCAGCCACGTCTTCGAAAATCTTCATGCCCGAATCCAGCGTTTCGGCGAAGCGTTCTTCCTCGGCTTTCAGCGCACGCTCGGCGGTGGCGCGGCCTTCGCGCAAAATAGGGTACGCCTCGCCCATCAGCGCATCGAGGGTGGCCACCAGTTTGTGGAAAAACGGCTGCCGAACGCCCAGCATCCAGCCGTGGCGCAGCGCACGACGAATGATCCGGCGCAGCACATAGCCGCGGCCTTCATTCGACGGCAGCACACCATCAACAATCAGGAAAGCGCAAGCGCGGATGTGGTCGGCAATCACGCGCAGGGATTTGTTTTCTAGATCGGCGGTGCCCGTGAGTTCGGCAGCATGCTGGATCAGCGCCTGGAATAGGTCGATCTCGTAATTGGAATGCACATGCTGCAAGATCGCGGTGATGCGCTCCAGGCCCATGCCGGTGTCCACGCAGGGCGCAGGCAGCGGCGTCAGGGTGCCGTCAGCTGCACGGTCGAACTGCATGAACACGTTGTTCCAGATTTCGATAAAGCGATCGCCGTCTTCATCGGGCGAACCGGGCGGGCCACCGAAATGATCCGGGCCGTGGTCGTAGAAAATTTCCGAGCATGGGCCGCAGGGGCCGGTATCGGCCATCTGCCAGAAGTTGTCGGAGGCAAACGGTGCACCCTTGTTGTCACCGATGCGGATGATGCGTTCCGGCGGCAGGCCAATCTGATTCAGCCAGATGTCGTAAGCCTCGTCATCGGTGTAATAGACGGTGGCCAGCAGGCGATCCTTGGGCAGTTTCCAGACCTCGGTCAGCAACTCCCACGCCCAGCCGATGGCTTCCTTCTTGAAATAGTCACCAAACGACCAGTTGCCCAGCATTTCGAAGAAGGTGTGGTGGCGCGCGGTGTAGCCCACCGAGTCCAGATCGTTGTGCTTGCCACCGGCGCGCAGGCAGCGCTGTACATCGGCGGCGCGCACATAGCTGCGCTTTTCCGCGCCCAGGAACACGTCCTTGAACTGCACCATGCCGGAGTTGGTGAACAGCAAGGTGGGGTCATTGCCCGGCACCAGCGGTGCCGACGGCACGATGGTATGGCCCTTGGAAGCGAAGAAGTCGAGGAAGTCGCGGCGGATGTCAGAGGTGGATTTGGTTGGCGAGCTGGTGGCGGTCATAGTCATGCGGGCATCGTGGGGTGACGGGCAGCGCTACGCCCGCGAACCCTGCACGATGCGGGTACGGAACCGAGTTGGCAACCCAATCCCGCCAGTTTACAGGGAGCAGGCCTGCTTCACGGCCCAGTTGGCTGCTGATTCCACTCACCCCGCGCATCACGCCGCATCCGGTGTCATCGCTGTGCGGATGCAGTCCATCGCAAATCCCCGCCGTAAAAGGGCATCTGCGGCCTTGCGCCGCGCTGCAAGGTCACCCGTGAGTGCCTGCGGGTGGCGACGGCGCAGCAGATCGCGGGCGTTTTCAACCCAGTCCCCGTCAAACCCATCCATCGTGCTACTGATCGCCTCGCGGCTGAGCCCGTGGCTCGCCAGCTCGGCGCGGATATACGCCGGTCCATAGCCATTAGCCGCGCGACTGCGCAACAGTACTTCAGCAAAGCGGTCGTTGCTTTGCCAACCCGCATCGTGCAGCTGGCCGATCACGGTTTGCGCGACATCCGCCGCAACCCCGCGCTGCGCCAGCTTGCGTGCCAGCTCTTGCTGGGAATGCTCACGTCGGGTCAATAATTCCAGCGCGCGCTGGGTGGGTGAAGGCTCCGGGCGACGACGGCGTTGCCCCATTGACGAGGTGAATGCACCGTCATCGCCGCCCTGTACCGTCATTCGTCGCTAGCCTCGCCTTCGTCGCGCGCCGCTTCTTCCGGTACGAATTTTTCGCGCAATGCAGCTTCCAGCTTCTGCGCCATCGCCGGATTTTCTTTCAAGTATTGGCGCGCATTTTCTTTGCCTTGGCCAATACGTTCACCGTCACAGCTGTACCAAGCGCCGGCCTTTTCCACCAATTTGGCATCGACGCCCATGTCGATCAGCTCGCCTTCGCGGCTGATACCTTCACCATAAAGAATTTCGGTAATCACCTGTTTGAACGGTGGTGCCAGCTTGTTCTTGACCACTTTGATGCGGGTTTGGTTACCGATGATTTCATCGCCTTTTTTGATCGATCCGATGCGACGGATATCCAACCGCACCGAGGCGTAGAACTTCAGCGCGTTGCCGCCAGTGGTCACTTCATTGCTTTGCCCCGGCATCATGATGCCGATTTTTTGCCGCAGCTGATTGATGAAGATCACCATGCAATTGCTGCGCTTGATATTACCGGTCAGCTTGCGCAGCGCTTGGCTCATTAGGCGCGCTTGCAGGCCGGGCAATTGATCACCCATCTCACCTTCGATCTCGGCCTTGGGAGTCAATGCTGCCACCGAATCAACGACCACCATATCCACCGCATTGGAACGCACCAGCATGTCAGCGATTTCCAATGCTTGCTCGCCGGTATCCGGCTGCGACAACAACAGATCATCCAGGTTCACCCCCAATTTCTGCGCGTAAACCGGATCCAGCGCGTGCTCGGCATCGATAAAGGCGCAAGTGCCGCCAGCTTTCTGGCATTCGGCAATCGTTTGCAAGGTCAAGGTGGTTTTGCCGGAGGATTCCGGCCCGTAGATTTCCACCACCCGACCCTTGGGCAAACCGCCAATACCCAATGCGATATCCAGCATTAGCGAGCCGGTGCCAATGGTTTCAACCGCCTCGACGGTACGGTCGCCCATGCGCATCACCGAGCCTTTGCCGAACTGGCGCTCGATCTGGCCCAGGGCCGCGGCAAGCGCGCGCTTTTTGTTCTCGTCCATCGTGGTGCTCCTCAAGTCGGTGATGTTCTGGAATGGGATCAGCTTAGGCATCCGCTGTCGCATAGGCTGCGACAGCGGATGCCCGATTTAAAAATTCGCACGTTGCATGACGGCAAGCGATCGGGAAATACCGCATCTGATGTCGGAATTGCCCTTGCAAACCCGCCAGACTTAAGCCCAGGTCACGCATTGGGCCGCACCAGACCGCAATACAGACCCTCGATGGCGAAGTCTTGCCCCGGCTTGAGTTCAATGGGCGCAAAATCGGGATTGCGGGGTAGCAGGCGAATTTTGCCCTGCCCCATTCGCAGCAATTTGACCGTGATTTCATCGTCGATGCGGGCGATCACCACTTGCCCGTTGCGCGCCTCATTGGTGCGATGCACGCCAATCAGATCGCCATCGAAGATGCCTTCATCCCGCATCGAATCGCCTTTTACTTTCAGAAGATAGTCGGGCGTTGGCGTGAACAGGGCACGATCCATCAACACCACTTGCTCGCTACCGATATCGGCACCGATGGGCACGCCGGCTGCCACTTGCCCCAACACCGGCAACAGCAGGGTGTCGTCATTGGCCGGCAGGGCAAGCTGCTTGGGGCCGCCCGGCAATTGCAGCAAACGCAGGCTGCGGGCGCGGCCGGGGCTGCGCTCAAGAATACCGGCCACCTCTAGTGCTTCCAGATGGTATTGGGCGGCGCGCACGCCTTTGAAGCCAAAGGCGCGGGCGATTTCTGCCTGCGACGGCGCAAAACCGTCGGCTTCGATGCGCTCGGCCAGGAAGGCGTGGATGGCGTGTTGGGTGTCGGTGAGCTTCATGGTTAGTAGTAATACTACTAACTTACTTATCTGTCAACGCCCCAACACGTAAGATCGCCGCCTTTCACACACCCAGCACACGCCCCCTGCGTGCGCTTTGCCAGACCGCTGGCCTACACCGCCGCCACCGCTTGCGCGTGCACGCCCGCCACCGCGCGCCCGGAGGGGTCGGCCATCGTGGCGAAACTGGCATCCCATGCAATCGCAGCAGGCGAAGAACACGCAATCGACTTGCCCCCCGGCACGGTTTCGGCCGCGGCCTGGCTGGGATAGAACTGCGCAAACAGGCTGCGATAAAAATACGCTTCCTTGGTTTGCGGCGGGTTGTGCGGGAAGCGTTTATCGGCGGCGGCCAATTCGCGGTCGGAGACCTGCGCCTCGGCATGCGCCTTGAGCCCGTCGATCCAACCATAGCCCACGCCATCGCTGAATTGTTCTTTTTGCCGCCACAAAATATCGTTAGGTAGATAGCCTTCGAAGGCCGCGCGCAGCACGCCTTTTTCCATCCGTTGCGGGCCATCACTATCTTTGTGGATCATTTTGAATTTGGCATCCATGCGCATCGCCACATCCAAAAATTCGCGATCCAAAAATGGCACGCGTGGCTCCACGCCCCAAGCCATCATCGATTTGTTGGCGCGCAAGCAGTCGTAGTTGTACAGCGCGTCGATTTTGCGAATGAGCTCTTGATGAAACTCGCGCGCATTGGGGGCTTTGTGGAAGTACAAATAACCGCCAAAAATCTCATCGCTACCTTCGCCCGACAGCACCATCTTCACCCCCATTGCCTTGATCCGCCGCGCCAACAAAAACATCGGCGTCGATGCCCGAATGGTCGTCACATCGTAGGTTTCGATATGGCGGATGACTTCCGGCAGCGCGTCCAGCCCTTCTTCGAAGGTGTACTCAAACCCGTGGTGAACGGTGCCCAGCATCTCTGCGGCCACTTTTGCCGCAGCCAGGTCCGGCGAGCCTTTCAGGCCAATCGCAAAACTGTGCAGGCGTGGCCACCATGCTTCGGTTTTGTCGCCATCTTCGATGCGATGGCGCGCATAACGTGCGGCTACTGCGGCCACCAATGACGAATCCAAGCCACCGGACAGCAGCACGCCATAGGGCACGTCGGTCATCAACTGCCGATGCACTGCCGCTTCAAAGGCCTCGCGCAAGGTTTGCGCGTCCACAGCCACATCTTGCACGGCGTCGTAGTCGCGCCACGGACGCGCGTAGTATTTCGTCAGCGTATCGCTGCTGCTGTCATACCAATGGCCGGGTGGGAACTGCGCCACATCGGCGCAGGTGTCGGCCAAGGATTTCATCTCGGATGCCACGCATAGCCGGCCTTGCTTGTCATGCCCCCAGTACAGCGGCACCACCCCGATCGGGTCGCGGGCGATGATCACGCGGCGCTTTGCCTTGTCCCATAACGCGAACGCAAAGATGCCATTCAACCGATTGAGAAAACTGCTTGGCGTCTCTTCCCGATACAGCGCGTTGATCACTTCGCAATCCGAGCCGGTCTGGAAGGCGTAGGCCTGCTGCAATTCGTGCTTCAGCTGCATATGGTTGTAGATCTCGCCATTGACTGCCAGCGCCAGCTCGCCATCGTCAGATAGCAACGGTTGCGAGCCGCCAGCCGGGTCCACAATGGCTAGACGCTCATGCACCAAAATCGCGCCGGCATCCACATACACACCACTCCAATCCGGGCCGCGATGGCGCTGCCGTTGCGATTGCTCCAACGCTTGCCGGCGCAGGGCCTGTAAGTCATCACCCGGTTGCAGGCCAAAGATGCCGTAGATCGAACACATGAAACTTTCCTTTTTGTGGAGGGCTAAAAAACAAAAAGCCCGCCTTTGGGGGGCGGGCTTGGTGAGGTTGGCTGTCTTGCCTTGCCTATGCGCGGGCCCGCTGCCGCGCACGCTGTCGCATGCCGCGATTATTGCGGTTGCAATTATTGTTACTGTTGGCAAGGGCGAAGGACATGTACCGATCGTGCACGAAGCCCCAGCGGTATGCAAGTAACGATTTCTTATGCAACGGCAATGCTAGGCAAGGTAGGTAGCACGATGCGTCGATGGCTCAAGCGCGGATTGATTGCACTGGTCATGCTGGCAGTGGCCGCATCCATCACGGGTTATTGGCTACTGCGCAGCAGCTTGCCCAACTTGGAAGGGCAGGCCACATTGCCCGGCTTGAATGCCGCCACCACCATCACCCGTGATGCCAACGGCACCGTCACCATCGACGCGCAAAACGCATCCGACGCCCTGCGTGCACTCGGGTATGTGCATGCACAGGAGCGCTTTTTCGAAATGGATTTGATGCGCCGTAGCGCTGCTGGCGAACTGTCAGCCTTGTTTGGCGCGATTGCATTGGATGTGGATAAACAACACCGCCTGCATCGCCTGCGCGCGCGGGTGCAACAACAATTGCCGCAGATTGCCGGTGAAAAACGCCCGCAACTGGATGCCTATGTGGCTGGCGTCAATGCCGGTTTGAACGCGCTGCATGCACGCCCATGGCCGTATTTATTGCTGCGGGAAGCGCCGCAACCGTGGCGTGCAGAGGACACACCACTGGCAGCATTCGCCATGTATTTCGACCTACAAGGTGGCGAGAACACAAGTGAACTTGCACTGTGGCGAATACGCCCGCATCTGCCGCCGGCGCTGTATGCCCTGCTGACCCGCGATGGCACACGTTGGGATGCGCCGCTGCAAGGCACCGCGCGTGGCGATGCGGTGCTACCCGGTGCTGAGCAGGTGAATTTGCGCACCCTTCCCGGCGATCCCGTGGACACAGTCACCGCGGATGCCAGGCACGCCCCCGGCAGCAATAATTTTGCGGTGGCCGCCAGCCTGACTGCCGATGGGCGCGCCATCGTGGCCGATGATATGCACCTGACCCTGCGCGCACCCAATATCTGGTTTCGTGCGCGCCTGCGCTACCCCGATCCCGCCGCGCCCGGCGGCAAGGTGGATGTGCAAGGGTTCACCCTGCCCGGCCTGCCCTTGGTGGTGGCTGGCAGCAATGGGCATGTAGCGTGGGGCTTTACCAATAGCTATATCGACACACAGGATTGGAAGTTGGAAACCCCCTGCACCAGTGCCGTCACATCGGGTTGTTCGCCGCTGCGTGCATTCACTGAACGCATCGAGATCGCCCACACCAAGCCGGTCACCTTGCAGGGAGAAGAATCCGCATGGGGCCCTGTCGTGCAGCATCAAGCCGATGGCCGCGTGCTGAGCCTGCGCTGGGCGGCGCACTTGCCGGGGGCAGTCAATCTGGGGCTCACCCGATTGGCGACCGCGAAAGACGTGGACGATGCGATGCGCTTGGCGCAGGACATCGCCCTGCCCACGCAGAACGTGGTGATTGCCGACACCCAAGGCCAGATCGCATGGCGATTGCTGGGGCCGATTCCGCAACGTGCCGCGTCTTGTCCAAATGCCGCATTGGTGATCGATGCCCAGCATGCCGATTGCCCGCCGTGGGCCATTTCCACCCGCAACAATCCGGTTCTGCGCTCACCCGAATTCCCACGTCTATGGACCGCCAATGCGCGCGTGGTGGATGGCCCAACGTTGGCCACGGCGGGCGATGGTGGTTACGTCTTGGGTGCACGTGCCGCGCAAATTCGTGATGACTTACTGCGCAAGCAGCGTTTTAGTGAACGCGATTTGTTGGCCGTGCAATTGGATGACCGTGCTGTTTTCCTCAGCCCTTGGCAACAGCTGTTACAAACGCGCGCCAACGCCGCCAACACACCTGCGCTGCACGCACTTGCCTCTGCTGCCAGCCAGTGGGAGGGCCGTGCCAGTCCCGCATCGGTGAGCTACCGCATCGTGCGCGACTGGCGGCTGGCCGTCACCGCACGCATTGCCGATGGCCTGCTTGCACCTGCCCGCGTCGCACTGGGCAGTAATTTTAAAAAACCGGATCTGCCGCAACTGGAAGGCGTGGTCTGGCCACTGGTGACCCAACGCCCAGAGCATTTACTACCGCGCCGCTACGCCAATTGGGATGCCTTGTTTGAAGATGCCGCACACGAAGTGCAAGGCAAGCTCACCACGCAAGGCCCACTGCAACAACGCACCTGGGGCGAACGCAATACAGCGGCGATCTGTCACCCTCTGGCCAAAGCCATTCCGTTGTTTGGCAAGCACTGGCTATGCATGCCGGCACAAGCGTTAGCCGGCGATGGCAATATGCCGCGCGTGGTCGGCCCCGCGTTTGGTGCATCGGAACGTATGGTGGTGTCCCCCGGTCATGAGCAAGACGGCATCATCGAAATGCCCGGCGGCCAAAGCGGCCACCCGCTGTCTCCGTTCTGGGGCGCAGGCCACGCCGCATGGGTGGAGGGCAACCCCACACCGTTCCTGCCGGGGCCGGTGAAATACACGTTGACGTTACTGCCGGCAACGCGCTGATCAACCCACTAACAACGTCTCCATCAATTGCAAATACAACGCCGGCAACTGCTGCAAATCCCCCACCCGTACCTGCTCATTCACTTGATGGATGCTGGCATTGACCGGGCCAACTTCAATGCACTGCGCGCCCAGCGGCGCGATGAAGCGGGCATCCGAGGTGCCGCCGCCGGTGCTTTCTTCGGGCATCGCGCCAGAAAATTGGGCCAGCACCTGCCGTGCCGCCGCGCGCAACGGGCCTTCTGGCGTGTAAAACGGTTCGCCGCTGCGATGCCAGCGGATGTCGAATTCAAGCTCGTATTTGCGCAACAGCGCTTCACATTCGGATGCCAGCTTTTCCGCTGTCCAATGCGGGTTGTAGCGCAGATTGAATAAGACTTGCAGCTCGCCGGGGATCACATTATTGGCACCGGTGCCGGCGTGAATATTGCTGATTTGCAGTGATGTGGGCGGGAAGCTTTCGTAGCCTTGATCCCACTGCCGCGCCGCCAATGCCGCCAATGCCGGGGCCGCTTGGTGGATGGGGTTGCGCGCCTTGTCGGGATACGCCACATGTCCCTGCACGCCGCGCACGGTGAGCGTTGCCGACAAACTGCCGCGCCGGCCAACGCGCAGCAAATCCCCCAGTACAGCTTTCGATGATGGCTCGCCGGTGATGCACCAATCGATGCGCTGGCCGCGTGCGCGAAACACCTCGGCCACCTTGCGCACGCCGTCGATGGCGTCGCCTTCTTCATCCGAGGTCAACAGCAACGCCACCGTGCCGGCGTGTTGCGGATGCGCGGCCACAAAGCGTTCCAGCGCGATCACGAACGCCGCCACGCTGCCCTTCATATCGGCCGCACCGCGCCCGTACAACACGCCGTCGCGAATCTCGGCGGTGAAGGGATCGCTGGCCCACGCCTCACGCGGGCCCGGCGGCACCACATCGGTATGCCCCAGCAACACCAGCACCGGGCCGTCGCCGCTGCCGTGGGTGGCCCAAAAATTGTCCACCTCGCCAAAGCGCAAGGATTCGATGGAAAACCCCACCGCTTGCAAGCGCTGCGCGATCAATGGCTGGCAACCGGCATCGTCCGGTGTAATCGAGGGACGCGCGATCAACTCGCATGTCAGTTGCAACACGTCATTCATGCGCCGACCCCGAACAATTTCTTGAAGCCATTGTCACTGAATCCTTGCGCCACGCGGCCATCAGCCAACACCACCACGGGCCGCCGGATCAATTGCGGATATTCGCGCAGCAACAATTTCCATTCGGCATCGCTGCCCGGGTTTTTGCGCTGCGGCGCAAGTTCACGCCAGGTCGTCGAGGATTTGTTGATCAGCGCATCCCAACCACCCGCCGCGTCTTTCCATGCCAGCAAGGTTTCCGGCGACTGCGGCTGGTCACGGTAATCCACGAAGGTGTATTCCACGCCAAAACGTTTAAGCCAGTTTTGTGCTTTCTTGCAGGTGTCGCAGCCCTTGAGTCCGTACAACGTGGTCATGCGAGAAACTCCATGGAGATGGCCGGCATGCGGGTTCCGCGACCATCGGCGACAGGGATGTCGCCGATGAGCCTACAAGAACGTATTCACGGCGTGGCGCGGAAACTGCATGCCGGCCAGCTTCGCGATACGGGTAAAGATCAATCCGCCAACCCGCGCAGCAACTCGTTGACGCTGGTCTTGCTACGGGTTTTTTCGTCCACCTGCTTGACGATCACCGCGCAATACAGCGAATGGCTGCCATCGGCCGCCGGCAACGAACCCGACACCACCACGCTGTACGGCGGCACGCTGCCGTAGCTCACTTCGCCGGTCATGCGGTTGTAAACGCGCGTGCTCTGGCCGAGGAACACGCCCATGCCAACCACGCTGTGATGGCCCACCACAAAGCCTTCCACCACTTCCGAGCGCGCACCGATGAAGCAATGATCCTCGATGATGGTGGGGCCGGCTTGCAGCGGCTCGAGCACGCCACCAATGCCGACGCCGCCGGACAAATGGCAACCCTTGCCGATCTGCGCGCAACTGCCCACCGTGGCCCAGGTATCCACCATCGTGCCTTCGCCCACGAAGGCGCCGATGTTGACGAAACTCGGCATCAGCACCACGTCTTTGCCGATATGACTGCCCGCACGCACCACCGCGCCCGGCACCACGCGCACGCCCGCAGCACGGAAAGCGGCTTCATCGAAGCCGGCAAAGCGTGACGGCACCTTGTCCCAGAACGGTGCTGGCGCGGCATCGATGACGCCCATTTCTTGCGTGCGGAAATACAGCAGCACCGCTTTTTTCAACCATTGATTGACCTGCCAGCCACCCTTGCCGTCGGGCTCGGCCACCCGCAGCACACCTTGCTCCAAACCGGAAATGGCCTGATCCACTGCCGGGCGCACGCGGCTGGCGATCTCGTCGGCCGATAAATCAGTGCGGCGCTCCCACGCATCTTCCAAAGTGCTGCGAAGGCTGTCGATGTGGGGCGAACTCATGCAGTTTCTCCATCAAGAACCGCCAGCAAGGCAACGCGAAGTGCATCACAACGTTCTGGCGAAAGGGGGTGATTGTGTTCGTCGCTGACCAGCAGCAAGTCTTCGGCGCGTGCGCCGAAGGTGGCGATGCGTGCATCATGCACACGCAAGTGTTGCTCGCGCAGTACACGCGCTACATCGGCCAGCAACCCGGGGCGGTCGGTACAGACCAAGCCAATGCGGGTGCCACCGGCGATGTCGATAAAATCTAACTGCGGTGCCACTTTGAAATGCTTGAGATGGCGCGGTTGGCTGCGCCGTGCCGGCAACATCCTGCCCACATCTCCCGCCAGCGCGTGTGCCAAGGCATTGGCTATCCGCGCCGGCTCAATCGCTTGTCGCGTATCGGTTGGCAAGACGTGGAAGGTGTCGTGAATGGCCCCCCCCGGGGCATCCAGCACGCGCGCTTGCTGCACACTCATACCCAGCCGATCCAGCGCCATCACGATGGCGGCAAACAGTCCGTCTTGGTCGGGCATATGCACCAGCACTTCCAAGCCACCACGCTCGGTCATCGCCCGCGATGCCACCACCGCTTCACCCACCGCCGCCATGTGCAGCGAAGCCGCCTGCCATGCAATTTGGTCGGGCCGGCTGCGTAGAAAGTTTTCGCTGGGCATGCGCGCAAACATCGCAGCAATCGCCGCATCGGTATGCCCTTCGGCAAGCAGCATCGCACGCGCCGCTTCACGGTTTTCGGAAATACGCTCTTCCGCCGCCACCGGCTGCCCCAAACCACGCCGCAATGCCAGCCGCGTAGCGGTGTGCAAATCCGCCAATAGACGATCTTTCCAGCCATTCCACAACTTGGGCGAAGTACCGGCGATGTCGGCGCAGGTGAGCAGGTACAGATAATCCAAACGCTGACGATCGGCCACGACTTCGGCAAACCGATGAATGACATCCGGGTCGGTGATGTCTTGTTTTTGCGCGGTGATCGACATCAGCAAATGCTTACGCACCAGCCATTCCACCAAGGCGGTGTCGGCCTCCGACACGCCGTGCACTTCACAAAACAGTCGTGCATCTACCGCGCCCAATTCGGAATGATCCCCCCCGCGGCCTTTGCCAATATCGTGAAACAGGCCCGCCAGCAACAACAATTCTGGCTTCCGCAGCGAAGGCCAGACCAAATGCGCAATCGCAAACCGTGGATCGGCCTCGCCACTGCTGAAACTGGCCAAATTACGCAGCACTGCCAGCGTGTGTTGGTCCACGGTAAATACATGGAATAAGTCGAACTGCATCCGCCCGGAAACCCGCTGAAATGCTGGAATCCAGCGCCCCAACACGCCCAGCCTGGCCATGCGTTCCAGCGTGGCTACCGCTTGCGGGCCGCGTAGCAGTTGCAAGAAGGCATCGCGCATCGCATCCGATGCCGCGTCATAAGCGGGAACCAAGGGCAAGCTCAGGGCAAGTTCGCGTGCCGTTTGCGAATGCAGGCCACGCAGTGCCGGGGCATTGGCCCAGGCCGCAAACAAGGCAAATACATGCGCGGGGTCGGCTTCCAACCAGCCGGGTGTTTGCACGGCAAGATAATCGCCGCGTTGCTCGAAGTGGGTGTCTAACGGCTGCGGTGGCACGCTGCCAGCAAAGTGCTCTTCAAACCGCTGCAACAAACGCTCGCTGACCCGTCGCACGATGGCTGCACTGCGATAAAAGCACTGCATCATTTTTTCGACGCCAAGTGCGTCGGCGTCATCTTGCTCGCCCAAGCGCGCCGCCAGTGGTTTTTGATAATCAAACCGCAAGCGTTCTTCGCGCCGCCCCGCCACCAGATGCAAGCCATAGCGAAACCGGCACAACGCGCGCCGCTCGCGCGCCAATGCGGCGGCCTCGTCGCTGCCCAATTGGTTCAGCTCGATGATCTGATCCAGCCTGCGCACACCAAAGCTACGCAGCGCCAACCAGCCCAGCATGTGCAAATCACGTAGGCCACCCGGGCCTTCTTTGAGATTGGGTTCAAGATTGTCGGAGGTATCCCCAAAGCGCGCGTGTCGCCGCCGTTGTTCTTCGCATTTTTCTGCAAAAAATTGCACCGGCGGCCAGACCCGCGACGGTGCAATGGCGTCGGCCAAACGTGTGGCATCCATCGCATCGGCACACAATGGCCGCGCTTCAATCAGTGCCGTCAGCACCGTGATATCGGCCGCAGCGTCAGTGCACTCTTGCCCCGAACGCACCGCCATGCTGGCCTGCAAGCCGGCATCCCACAACAAGGTATTGAAGCGCGCCAGTGCGGCTTCCCCCTGCTGCTGCGCATCTGGCTGCGCCAACACCAATAGGTCGATATCAGAATACGGAAACAATTCGCCACGGCCATAGCCGCCCACGGCAAACAAGGCCAATGGCAGCTGCGCATCCACCACACAGCGCTGCCACGCCGCACGCACTTGCACATCCACCGCGCGCGCGCGCAGTGCGATCAGGTGATCTGCAGATGTGCCCGCATCAAACCGGCGCGCCAATTTGGCATCCACCTGTGCCAACGCTGTACGCGCTGCCGCCGACCACGCAGGGTCGTCTTGCGGCGCGGTCAACACTTGGGCGGACGCACTCACAACTCGTTGTCGTCACCCGGCAAGCGGGTCAGGATTTCCACCCCATCGCGAGTCACCACCACGGTGTGCTCCCACTGCGCCGACAGCTTGCGGTCCTTGGTGACCACTGTCCAACCATCCGGCAGCAGGCGGGTGTGGCGCGTACCTTCGTTGATCATCGGCTCGATGGTGAAGGTCATGCCTTCTTGCAACACCACGCCCTCGTTGGGGCGGCCATAATGCAGCACCTGCGGCTCATCGTGATACACCTTGCCGATGCCATGGCCGCAATATTCGCGCACCACCGAAAAGCGCTCGGCCTCAACATAGCTCTGGATGGCGTGCCCCACATCGCCTAAGGTGGCCCCGGGGCGCACGGCGCGGATGCCGCGAAACATCGCCTCGCGCGTGACATCCACCAAGCGCCTGGCCATCACCGACGGCGTGCCCACGTAGTACATGCGGCTGGTATCGCCATGCCAGCCGTCCTTGATGACGGTCACGTCGATATTGACGATATCGCCATCGCGCAGCACCTTGGCCTCGCTGGGAATGCCGTGGCAGATCACGTTATTGACCGACGTGCACACGGTCTTGGGAAAGCCGCGATAGCCCACGTTGGCCGGGATTGCACCCTGCACATTGACGATATGGTCATGGCAGATGCGGTCGAGTTCTTCGGTGGTGACGCCCGGTTTGACGAATGGGGCAACCACTTGCAGCACTTCGGCGGCCAAACGGCCTGCGATGCGCATCTTCTCGATTTCGGCCGGCGTCTTTAGATTGATAGTCATTTGCGCATTATCACGCATCCTGCCACCGGGTGGTTGCTGCACACCCGGCCATTTGCGCCTGCCTGCCTGCCATGCGATAATCCCGAGGATTCACCGCCACGACGGGCGGCAAATCGTCGAAATCCACACCTGTCGGCAATCCCCGCTCCGGGGTGCCCGCGCAAGCGGGTTCGGAAGCGGTGACGACAGGGAGGCCCAACCCCGGAATCCAGTGCCAGTCCTCATAGACACGGCACGGCGCCTTCATTTCCCCGGCGCGGGTTCCATATTCAGGAGTTTTTGCAATGCCCCAGATCACCATGCGTCAGATGCTGGAAGCCGGCGTCCATTTCGGTCATCAGACCCGCTACTGGAACCCCAAGATGGGCCCGTACATCTTCGGTGCCCGCGGCAAGATTCACATCATCAACCTCGAAAAAACCGTCCCGCTGTTCAACGACGCGATGAATTTCATCTCCGGCGTGGCCCAAAAGCGCGGCATCATCTTGTTCCTAGGCACCAAGCGCAGCGCGCGTGAGCCGATCAAGGAAGAAGCCGAGCGTTGCGGCATGCCGTTCATGAACCAGCGTTGGCTGGGCGGCACCCTGACCAACTTCGCCACCGTGAAGAAGTCAGTCGCCCGCCTGAAGGAGCTGGAAGCCGCGGAAACCGACGGCACTTTCCAGAAGCTGGTCAAGCACGAAGTGATGGGCCTGCGCCGCGAGCGCGACAAGCTGGAAGCCTCGCTGGGCGGCATCAAGGAAATGAACCGCCTGCCCGACGCCATCTTCGTGATCGACATTGGCCATGAAGACATCGCCATCAAGGAAGCCAAGAAGCTTGGCATCCCGGTGATCGCGGTGGTCGATACCAACTACAACCCGGAACTGGTGGACTACGCCATCCCCGGCAACGACGACGCCATCCGCGCCGTGCAGCTGTACGCCCGTGCCGCCGCCGACGCGGTGCTGGAAGGCAAGGCCGCCGCGCCGAACGCCGCCAACGTGCGCGAAGAAGACTTCGCCGCTGTGGTGGAAGGCGAAGAAGCCGCCAAGCCGGTTCGCCGCAACGCCAAGAAGGGCGAGTAATCGCCCCAGCACGTGGCCGCGCAATCCTGTGCGGCCACGGCTTCGCATTTGCTCGTCAATTCCTGCACAAGCGGGAATCCAGCGTTTCCTCCGCGGATCAATAGCTGGATCCCCGCCTGCGCGGGGATGACGTCCACATACATCAAGAGGTAAATCTCAATGGCTGAAATCACCGCTTCCCTCGTGAAGGAACTGCGCGAGCGCACTGGCGCCGGCATGATGGAGTGCAAAAAAGCACTCTCCGAAACCAATGGCGACATCGACGCCGCCGCCGAAGCCCTGCGCAAGTCGGGCTTGGCCAAGGCGGATAAGAAAGCCAGCCGCGTCGCTGCAGAAGGCCGTGTCGCCGCTGCCCAAGCTGGCGGCAAGGCTGTGTTGGTGGAAATCAATTCCGAAACCGACTTCGTGGCCAAAGACGGCAACTTCGTTGACCTGTGCGAAGCCATCGCTGCCGCTGCGCTGGCCTCGGGCAGCACCGACGTCGAGATGCTGAAAACCGCGAAGCTGGCTTCCGGCGAGACCGTCGAAGAAGCCCGCGCCGCCGCGATTGCCAAGCTCGGCGAAAACATCCAAGTGCGTCGTTTGGTGCACGTGAACACCAATAACCACGTGGCCGCGTACGTCCACGGCGGCAAGATCGGCGTGCTGGTCGAACTGGCCGGTGGCGACGCCGATCTCGCTCGCGGCTTGGCCATGCACGTGGCCGCCATGAACCCGCCGCACAACAAGGCTGCCGATGTGCCGGCTGAGTTCATCGCCAAGGAAAAGGAAATCGAGCTGGCCAAGATGAGCGAAAAGGACAAGGCCAAGCCGGCCGACATCCTGGAAAAAATCATCAGCGGCAAGCTGGCCAAGATCGTCAACGAAGTGACCTTGTACGGCCAGCCCTACGTGCTGGACGGCGACAAGACGGTCGAAGCCGTGGTCAAGGCGGCCGGTGCCGACGTGATCGGCTTTCAGCGCTTGGTGGTCGGTGAAGGCATCGAAAAAGTGGTGGAAGACTACGCAGCTGAAGTCGCCAAGGCGATGCAGGTCTAATCCCGCATTCACCCTGTGTGTCACAAAAAACCCGCCAGAAATGGCGGGTTTTTTTGTGGTCGCGCAACAGCAAGTTTTCTGCTGAAATTTGCTGACGGGTGCTCGGAAACCCGCATGAAATGGTGGGTATTGCGGGGGTTGACGGAATACGGGAATCCCGTAATATCCGCATCATGCGGACAACCATAGAAACCCCGTTGTTCCAACGGCAAGCCGCAAAACTCTGGACAGATGAGCAACGGCTCGATTTTCTTGCTTGGTTGGCAGCAAACCCCGACGCTGGGGACGTAATCCCCGGCGCGGATGGTGCACGTAAAGTCCGCTGGGTGCTTCCGGGCACCGGTAAACGTGGCGGCGTGCGGGTGATCTACTTTAATTTTGCCGCCGATGATGCGTTATTGTTGGTCATGATCTACGCCAAAGGCGAGCGTGAAAACGTTTCTAATGGCGACATTGCAAGGGCACATCATGGACATTGAAAAAATCGCAAACGCAATTGAATTGGATGCGGGCGAAGGCTTGCCAGAGTTGCGGCAAGCCTTACGCGATGCGGCCACACTGACAGGCCGCGTGACTACGGCAGAGCAGTTGTTGGTGCGTAGCACGCGGGCAAAACTGGGGATGTCACAAGCCGACTTTGCCGCACGCATCGGCACACCTGCGGCAACGCTACGGGATTGGGAACAAGGCCGGTTCGTGCCGCCGGGTGCAGTGCTTTGCTTGCTGCGCCTACTCACGGCGCACCCGGCGTTGTCTAACGAATTGGCAGCGGCATAGCCATAGCCCAAAGCCGGCGTAAATCGCCCGGTGTGGGTTGGTGGGGCGGTCTTGCTGGCCTCGGTATGGACGGCAGCGATTGAAGGATACACGCCATGAAAAACGGCATGCGCCCCATTCACCCCGGCGAAGTGTTGCGCGAGGATTTCCTTGCGCCCATCGGCATGACAGCGCACGCGCTGGCAACAGCTCTCCGCGTACCGGCTCCGCGCATTTATGACATTGTGCGCGAACGTCGCGCCGTCACACCTGATACCGCACTGCGGCTTGCGCGTTACTTCGGTGGCGATGCGCAAAGCTGGATGAATCTGCAAGTTGCATTCGATTTGCGCATCGCTGAAATGTCCGCGCGCAAAACGATTGAACGCGAAATTCTGCCACGCGCCGCGTGAGTCACGCGCAAATAGCGGTACGGGTTGGCAGCGCATGGCAGTAGATGCGGGCATGTCAGCAGTCGGTTAATTGCACCGCAGCGGAATTGAATTTTTGCGCCGCACAGCCCGCGCAAAACTCGCCCTTGTCTTTCACCACACGGCGGGCGCGGTCATCCCACAATTCCACCATGTCGGCATCTTTCACATTGGTGATTTGCAGGCCGTCAAGGCCGTTTAACTTCAACCAATCGCGCACGTCGGAAATGCCGGCGGCGGTGCTTGCGCGTACCGTAAAAATGCGTACTTCGGTGCCGTCTTTTATGGTGTCCTTCACCTTTTGCAGCATGGCCGGTACAGCCTTCCCCATTTTTCCGGGTGCGGTGGAATACGCCAGCGTTCCATCAAAATCAACACCTATCCATTTCTTGTTCATTGTCATTAGCTCCGGTCAGTAGTCGGTTAATTGGTTGCCCAAAGCGGGCATGGTTGTTTTATCGGCATTTCATTGGGTGGCACGGCCATCAACGTGCAGGGTTGGCATTGAATTTCCTGCGTGTGATGTAGGCGTGCCCGGACGGTATTTTTACGGCGGGGTTTGGGGTGCCGCTGGGGCTTAACGCGCGGATTGCCTCAAGCCCGGCTACCCATGAAAAACTACATTCAGGGTTGCGGCACTGATAGATGATTTCCCGATAGGTGTCCGTCATGGCAAAGCTATTGCGCCCAGCGCCAGGACAACCGCAATGCGGGCAATTCATACCTGGGAATGCCCGATTTTTTGCAGCATCAGGGGTGGCAGGCCGACCCATGGGTTAAGCTGCCTTGGCAGCGGCGATGCGGCAGGCAATCCATGCTTGCACTTCGGATTCTGGCCACACGGTGCCGCGCCCAATCAATTGCACCGAACGCGGGAACTTGCCGGCAGCAATCAGCCGGTAAATTTGCGAACGGGATACGCCAGTTTGGTGGGTCACCTCGCCAATGCGTAACAGTCGATTGGGCGCCGGCGCACCTTGGGCGGTGCCAGTATGGGTATGGGTCATGGTGGGGGTCGGCATCATGGTCTGGACTCGGCAGCGGGTTGGTAGGCGCTTGCCGGGAACCGCTGGCGTTGCGCTTGCAACCATGAAAAGCCCATGGCGCAGATTCGGCCAGCACTGGCGAATGTAAGGCTAGGCATTACATCGCGGCGTTTTTACATATACGCTAAACGCCATGATTTACCTATGGGACGAACAGCAGCGCGCAACCAATCTGGCGCGCTATCGCCTTGATTTCCGGGACGCCCACACCGCACTACATGCGGCGCACGCTTGGAAATTTCGCAATAGGGATGCACAGATGGCCGTTGCCCGCGTGTGCAATGGCGTTGCCGTCTTTGTGCGGGCGGCGCTCTCGCCGGATGGCGAAGCGGTCACCATCCTAGAATTTCGCCCCGCCTACCGATGGGAGGC
>NZ_DAOOUM010000010.1:0-5277 GCF_035369645.1 Thermomonas sp.
AACGCGGCGCGGTTGCCTTGCAGTTCGATATCCAACTGCACGCCGCGTTGCAAGGCGGGGGTGTGGGCACGCAGATTGGCAATCCGGGTCAGTGCCGCGTGGATGGGGCTTTTACTGGCCTGTGCAATGCCGTCCACGCCAAAATAATTGCGGTTGCCGCCATGCTCGGGGCGGCCACGCATGAAGCCCATTTCGGAGCCGTAATACACCACCGGAATCCCGCGCGCGGTGAATAGCCAGTTGTGTGCGTCGATAAAGCCGTTGTCGCTGGCGTCCAGCCGTGGCATATCGTGATTGTCGTAAAACGTGGCCAAGTCATACGGGTTGGCATACGGCCCGCCGGTCAGGTGCAAGGATTCGGCCATGCGCTCGAAGCCTTGCTGCTTGCGTCCAAACACCCCTTCCATCGCCTGCTTCATCGGAAAATCCAGCACGCTGGTTTCGCCGTGGCCGCGCAGGGTGTGCTGGGCAATCGTGTTGGCGTTGTAGTCGAAGGCTTCGCCAAACATGAAAAAGCCCGGGTGTTTGCTGCGGATGCGGGTGGTGAATTGTTGCCAGAAGCGATCGGGCATCCACGCGATGGTGTCGATACGAAAGGCGTCTGCGCCTTGCTCGATCCACTGCTCGTAGGCGCCGGCCAGATAGTTCAGGACATCCGGGTTGTGTTCGTTCAAGTCCGACAGCTGGGCCAGGTTGCCATCGAAGATCGAGCCCTTGTCGCCATCCACCGGCCCACGGGTGTTGTAGAAGCGGTGCAGCGGATTATGCACGGGGTCGAGTTGTTGCGGTGGCAGGTTTTGATGGTCGGCCACCAGTTTGCCGGTTTGGTCATAAAGTTTGCCGAATTGGGGCTGATCAAACGCCATCCCCCATGCCGGAGAACCGTGATTGCCCACGATGTCCAGCACCAGCTTCATGCCCTTGGCGTGCATGGCTTTGGACAGGTCGCGAAAACCCATGCCGGGGCTGGGCAGGTGTTCATCGACCTTGTAGAAATTCACTCCCCAATAGCCGTGGTAGCCGGTCTTGCCTTTATCCGCGAGGATGCCGCCACAGGTGGGTGCAACACCGCCGGTGAAACTTTCGTCGGGGTTATCCACGATGGGCGTGATCCATACCGAGGTGAAGCCCATTGCGTGGATGTAGTCCAGATGATCGGCGATACCTTTGAAGTCGCCGCCCATGTAGCCGATGTTGCCGGATACGCCATTGCAGGGTGGCAGCGGAATGTTGAAGGTGTGCAGCGCGCCGCCTTGGTCGCGCTGGTCGTTGGCGGGATCGCCATTGACGAAGCGGTCGGTCATCACGAAGTACACCGCTTGACTGGCAAAGGGTTCCAGCGTGCCGTAGTAGTCCTGGGTGGCTTGCGCGTGGTTGCGCGGTGCAGCAAAGGCGCAGGCGGCAAGCAAGCCGCTGGCAAGGATGGAGAGGGTAAGCGAACGGCGCATCACGACAGTCCTCATGCGGTTTTCTCGGTGGGCAGACGCACCCGCAATACACACAGGCCGGCCACAATCATGCTGGCGCCGCCAATTGCCAGCGCATGGATGGGGTGACCGCCCAGCAAGGTTTTCAGCAGAAAGCCCAACAAGCTTGCGGCGACCAACTGCGGAATCACGATGAAGAAATTGAAGATGCCCATGTAGGTGCCCATCTTGGCGGCAGGCACGCTGTCGGACAGCATTGCGTAGGGCAGTGACAGGATCGACGCCCATGCAAAGCCCACGCCCAGCATCGACAGCAAGAGCCAATGCGGGTCATGGATCCAACCAATCGACAGCAAGCCCAACCCGCCCAGTACCGCGTTCAGCAGGTGGCTTATGCGCAACCCAAGGCGGCGCGCCATCCACGGAATCACCACAGCGGCCAGCGCGGCAAACCCGTTGTAGGCGGCAAACAATACCCCCACCCAATTGGCACCGGCGTTGTAGGCAGCCGAGGCCGGATCGGTGCTGCCAAAATGCACTTCGGTGACCGCGGCGGTGGTGTAGATCCACATCGCAAACAATGCAAACCAAGAGAAGAATTGCACCACCGCCAATTGCGCCATTGCCGGTGGCATGTCGCGCACATCATCCAGGATGCGGGTAAAGGCGTTATCGGCAGTTAGGAAGGTGCGCACCAGAAAGGCCAGCCCGAAGCCGCAGAGCAAGCCGGCGAGGATGTACAGCGCCTTGTCCAGCGTGCGGCTTTCCACCACGGCGGCCAACAGCAGGCCGGCAACGATGGCAATGCAAGCAAGGCTGCGGATCAGCACGGTGTGATGGCTGCGGCTTGCCTGTGTGGGTGCGGCATCCCAATGCGCCAGCGCTTCCGGCGGATATTCGCGGGTACGCAGTACCGTCCAGCCAATGGCGCCCAACAAGGCCACGCCGCCGGCATAGAACGCATAGCGCACGGTATCGGGAATCTGCCCCGTCGCAGCAGTATTGGCCACGCCCATTTTTTCCAGCACAAAGGGCAGGGCGCTGGCGACCACCGAGCCTACGCCAATGAAAAAACTCTGCATCGCAAACCCGGCGGGACGCTGCGTCGGGGGCAATTGATCGCCCACAAATGCACGGAACGGCTCCATCGAAATATTGATCGAGGCATCCAGCACCCACAACATGCCGGCGGCGATCCACAACGCGGGCACATTGGGGAAGGCGAACAAGGCCAGCGATGCCAACACCGCGCCGACTAAAAAGTAAGGCCGGCGGCGGCCCAGCCGTGTCCAGGTACGATCGGAGAGATAGCCAATCAATGGTTGCACCAACAGGCCCGTCAACGGCGCGGCCACCCACAAGATGGGGATGTCATCCATGCCTGCGCCAAGAGTCTGGAAAATGCGGCTGACATTGGCGTTTTGCAGGGCAAACCCAAATTGGATGCCCAAAAACCCGAAGCACATATTCCAGATTTGCCAGAACGAAAGCGGCGGTTTGGCAGTGCCTGCGTGCATGGAAGCCCCTGTGCCCAAGATGGTGGTTGCAATACGTGCCGCAGATATACCGCAGCCAGCACGCGTTGCGCTGTGTAAACGTATTCACGCGGCAAGCGCTGCACAAGCACGGCCTTGCCCGGCATAGTCCAAGCCGAATGCAGGGATGTGGGGCGAAGATGACAGTGCAAAACTGGTGGCGCGGCGCGGTGATCTATCAGATCTACCCGCGCAGTTTTCTGGACACCAATGGCGATGGTGTGGGCGATTTGCCGGGCATTTTGGCAAAGCTCGACTACATCGCTTCACTCGGTGTGGACGCGATTTGGATCTCGCCATTCTTCACCTCGCCAATGGCTGATTTTGGCTATGACATCGCTGATTTTCGCGACGTCGACCCATTGTTTGGCACCTTGGAAGATTTTGATCGGGTGCTGGAAAAAGCACACACATTGGGCTTGAAAGTGATGATCGACCAAGTGCTTGCGCATTGTTCGATCGAACACCCATGGTTTCGTGAAAGCCGGCAAAACCGCAGCAACCCCAAGGCCGACTGGTTTGTGTGGGCCGACGCCAAACCCGATGGCACGCCACCGAATAACTGGATGTCACTGTTTGGCGGCGTGGCATGGACATGGGAGCCGCGCCGCGGCCAGTACTACCTTCACAACTTCTTGAATTCGCAGCCGCAGCTCAATTTCCACAATCCCGATGTGCGTGCAGCGCAGCTGGACAACCTGAAGTTCTGGCTGGACCGCGGCGTGGATGGCTTTCGCCTAGACTCCATCAACTTCCCGTTCCATGACGCGCAATTGCGCGACAACCCCGCCAAGCCCGTCGAGCTGCGCACGGGGCGCGGCTTCAGCCCGGATAACCCCTACGCCTTCCAGTACCACATCTACAACAACACCCGGCCAGAAAATCTGGGGTTGCTGGAAGATGTGCGTACGCTGCTTGATCGTTATCCGGATGCTGGCGCGTTGGGCGAAATATCGTCAGAGGATTCACTGACAACGACAGCCGAATACTGCACACCCACACGCTTGCACATGGGCTATAGCTTTGAATTGCTGACCAATGACAGCAGCGCGGCCTACATCCGCTGCACCGTAGAAGCACTGGAAGCAAAACTCACCGAAGGCTGGCCGTGCTGGGCTATTTCCAACCACGATGTGCAGCGTGCGGTAACGCGCTGGGGCGGGCAGCATGCCGACGATACCTTGGCCAAACAATTGATTGCCTTGGTGTGTTCGCTGCGTGGTTCGGTGTGTTTGTATCAGGGTGAAGAACTGGGCTTGCCGGAGGCCGACGTGCCGTTTGAAGCACTGCAAGACCCTTATGGAAAAACCTTCTGGCCCAACTTCAAAGGTCGTGATGGCTGCCGCACGCCAATGCCATGGGATAGCAGCGCCGATGCGGGTTTCAGCAGTGTCGCAGCTTGGTTGCCGGTGTCGGAAGCACACCGCCTGCGGAGTGTGGCTGCGCAGGAAGCCGCACCGGCATCCGTGCTACATGCCGCGCGTGCGTTCCTGCAATGGCGGAAGGTGCAACCGGCGCTGTTGTACGGTGCAATCGCCTTTATGCCGGCACCGGACAACGTATTGGCATTCGTGCGCGAAACCGATGAACAGCGCTTGTTGGTGACGTTCAATCTTTCCGATGCCGCAGTGGAATGGGCGGGTTATCCCGGCACCGACCTGCTGGATGTACCGGGGATGTCCACGGCCACCATTGCGGTGCACACATTGCACCTTCCGCCACGCGGTGTGGCGGTTTCAACATTCAACGGGCAGGGCTGATGCGATGAAATTCCTTTCGTATGCATTGGTGTTGGCGTTGGCTTTTCCTGGGTTTGCCCATGCCGAACACGTGGCGCAGGTGCAATCGCCGGATGGTCGCATCCAAGTGCAGTTGGATTTGAATGGCGAAGGGCGGCTTGCGTATCGCGTCTTGCGGGATGGCAAACCCGTCATCAACGATTCGCGCTTGGGCTTCATCTTTCGTAATAGCCGTCAGCTGATGCGCAACTTGCAACTGGAAAAACAAGCGACACGCAGCCAGGACGACACCTGGGAGCAGCCTTGGGGTGAGCGCCGTTTCGTGCGGGATCATTACAACGAGCTACGCGCCAGTTTCATCGAAAAAGACATGGATCACCGCCAGTTCGACATGGTGTTCCGGGTATTCGATGATGGCGTTGGCTTTCGCTACGACGTGCCCAGGCAACCCAAATTGCAGGAAGCGCAAATCGTCGAAGAGTTGACCGAATTTTCCATCGCACGACCCGCCACCGCATGGTGGATTCCGGCACTGGAGTGGAACCGCGAAGAATACCTCTACCACCGCACGCCGCT
>NZ_DAOOUM010000010.1:5377-56167 GCF_035369645.1 Thermomonas sp.
ATGCATCTGGATCAGCAGAGTTGGGCTACCGGCCCCAAACACGCAGCCACCACCGCCAACACCAAGCGGGTGATGGCGTTTGCAGCCAGCAATGGGTTTCGCGGCGTGCTGGTGGAAGGCTGGAACCCGGGCTGGGATGGCGACTGGTTTGCCAATGGTTGGGGCTTTGATTACACCCGGCCCACCGCAGATTTCGATTTGCAAGGCTTGGCAAAATACGGTGCGGCAAAAGGCGTGCACCTGATTGGCCATCATGAAACCGGCTGCGCCGTGAGCCACTATGAGCGCCAGCTTGATGCGGCGTTCGCACTGGATCAGCGCAACGGCATCGACGTGGTGAAGACTGGCTATGTCTGCGATGCCGGCCAGATCGAACGGCAGGATGGTGTGGATGGACCGGTGCTGCGCGAATGGCACGAAGGGCAATGGATGAGCAATCACCATCTGCGCGTGGTGCAGGAAGCCGCTAGGTATCACGTGGCGATCGATGCACACGAGCCGATCAAGGACACCGGCTTGCGCCGCACGTATCCCAATTGGGTGTCGCGTGAAGGTGCACGCGGGATGGAATACAACGCCTGGGGCAACCCGCCCAATCCGCCCGAACACGAAGTGACCCTGGTGTTCACGCGGATGCTGGCTGGCCCGATGGATTACACCCCCGGTGTGCTCAGTCTCACTGGCCGGCATGGGCAGGAAATCCAGAGCACCTTGGCACGCCAGTTGGCGCTGTACGTGGGCATCTACAGCCCCATCCAGATGGCTGCCGATTTACCCGAGCATTACCTCCAGCATCCCGATGCCTTCCAGTTCATCAAGGACGTGGCGGTGGATTGGGATGAAAGCCATGTGCTGGCGGGTGAAGTGGGGCAGTTTGTCGCGGTTGCGCGCAAACAACGCGGCGCACCGGTGTGGTTCCTGGGTGCGATGAATGACCGCACCCCGCGCACGCTGGCATTGAAGCTGGACTTCCTGGATGCCGGCAAACGCTACCGCGCTGAGATCTATCGCGATGGTGATGGCGCCGACTGGAAAGGCGATGCGCGCTTCAGGTTTGTGCGGGAAACCAGAACCGTAACCCAGAGTGATGTGCTTTCGCTGTGGCTGGCGGGCGGGGGAGGAGCAGCGGTGCGCTTTGTACCGCTCTTTGAATAACCCCATTTGCCGCCTGACAAATGCAATTTATGCGCATCTTTTGATGCTCTGAAAGTGTGTCGTGACGCGGGCTACATGGGTTTTTTAGCAAACTTGCAATGAATACGTATGCAGGGGCTTTCGTTTGAAGTGGCGCTGTCACACCATCGCAACGTTCATGCATTTTTGAATGCTGAGGCATGAAAAGTGGGTGGCAGCAGACCACCCGATCACCGAACTACCATTTCCGGAGGGGAAGATGGCGCAGTTGAATCGCAATGTTTTGAGTGTGGCCTTGGCCACAGCCACCATGATGATGGCCATGCAAGTCCACGCACAGGATGCGCAACCAACGCAGCCCACGTCGGTTGCAAATGCCAAAGCCAAAAAGAAGGCCGATGCCAAGAACTTGGATGCCATTGTCGTCACGGGTATTCGCGGCGGTATCGAACGCGCCATCGACATCAAGAAGGACGCCACATCCATCGTCGAGGCGATCTCCGCCGAAGACATCGGCAAGCTGCCGGATGTATCGATTGCCGAATCCATTTCACGTCTGCCGGGTTTGACTGCGCAGCGTGTGGCTGGACGCGCGCAGGTGATCAGCGTGCGTGGGTTGTCGCCGGACTTCTCCACCTCCACCTTGAACGGCCGCGAGCTGGTCAGCACTGGTGATAACCGCAGCGTTGAGTTCGACCAATACCCATCCGAGTTGATGGCTGGTGTCACCGTGTACAAGACCCCCGATGCCGCTTTGGTGGGGCAGGGGCTATCTGGCACCTTGGATATGCGTACCGTACGCCCACTGGATTACGACAAGCCGGTGATCGCAGTCAGCGGCCGCTGGCAGCGCAACTCCATGGGCTCAGCTGCCAATGCCGGGGCCGATGGCAACCGCTTCAATATCAGTTACATCGGTCAATCGGAAGATCGCAAGATCGGTTTCTCGATTGGCTATTCGCATTCGGACACGCCCGTGCAAGAGCAGCAGGTGGGCCTGTACGAACCTTGGCAAGCCATTGGCACCGGCTGGCGCCCGGGTGTTGCCGCAGGGACATACTATTCCGACGGTATCAAAGCGCTACGCCGCACCGGCTACACCAAGCGTGATGGGGTGATGGCGACGTTGGAAGTGCGCCCCAGCGATGCGTGGATCAGCACCTTTGACGTGTTCCATTCGCAAGCCACACAAGAAAACACCGCCAATCAGTTTGAAGTACATATCGGCGATTACAACGGCGGATTTGGCCATTTAAATGTCACTGGCGCGCAGGTAAACAGCAATGGTAGTTTCACCGGTGGTGTGGCGCAGAACGTGTACCCATTGGTACGCGGCATGTACAACCACCGCAAGGATAATCTTGATGCCGCCGGCTGGCGTAACGAGTTCTTCTTTGCCAATGGTGTGAAGTTGACGGCCGATGCCAGTTGGTCGCGCGCCAAACGCGATGAACTGAACCTTGAAAACAACACTCAATTGATGCCGTCCCCGCAGCTGGACTCGGTGACGTTGGCATTCGCCTCCAACGGCTTCTCGCAGCTGCATCCTGGCCGGGATTATTCAGATGCCAGCAAGCTCTTTCTTGCCAACACCATTTATGGTTCCGGCTACGGCAAGGTGCCCAAGGTGGCGGATGAGCTAAAGAGCTTCCGGCTGGATGCTGAATTCCCAATGTCAGGTGCAATGCAAAACGCATTCACCAGCATCCATGTGGGTGCCAATTATGCCGACCGTAGCAAGCAGAAATGGCAGCCAGAAGGCAATATCAATCTAGGCGCGCAGGGCAACACTCCCGTGGGCAGTGAGTTCCAGTATGGCTTGGTGGATCTTGGCTTCGCTGGCGTTGGCTATATCCCTTCATGGAATGTACCCGGCGCAGTCGCCAAGTACATGACCTTCAACCCGACCGATGACACCGCTGCCTACCTGATCCCGAAGGCGTGGACGGTGAACGAGAAGATCAGCACGGGCTTCGTGCAGGCCAACATCGATACCGTGTGGGGCTCGGTGCCGGTACGCGGCAATATCGGCGTGCAGATCCAGCATACCGACCAGTCGTCCGACTCGCGCGTGTGGGACAGCTCGCAGCCGGCGGGCCATGAAATCCGCCCGTACAGCAATGGCAAGACCTATACCGATGTGCTGCCCAGCATGAATCTGGCGTTCTCGCTGGCCGATGATCAGACCCTGCGCGTGGCCTTGGCTCGTCAGGTGGCGCGTGCTCGCGTGGATCAATTGCGCGCATCAGTGGAATTTGGCGTGGACACCGCAACCGGCAAGCCGGGGGCCAGTGGTGGCAACCCGCTGTTGGATCCGTGGCGTGCCAATGCGTTTGATATTTCCTGGGAAAAATACTTCGGCAACAAGGCCTATATCGCCGCGGCGTATTTCTACAAGGACCTGACCAGCTACATTTATACCCAGACCCGCGATGGCTATGACTTCACCAGCCTGCTGCAAGGCTGGGTGCCGCCGGCTGGCATGACCGTGCCGGTGAAAACCCAAGGCACCATGTCGGCCCCGTTCAATGGCAAGGGCGGCAAGCTGCAGGGTGTTGAGCTAACTGCGTCGTTGCCACTGGATATGTTTACCCCAGCCCTGAAAGGATTTGGTGTCGTTGCCAGCGCTAGCTTCACTGACAGCAGTGTCAAAATCCTCGACCCCGAAAGCAGCAACAGCGTGGGTAGTGCACCTATCACGTTGCCGGGCTTGTCCAAGCGGGTATACAACTTCACCGCATATTACGAACGTGATGGCTTCGAGTTCCGCGTCAACAACCGTCGCCGTTCAGACTTCATCGGCGAGATCGGCAACTTCGACGGTGCACGCACCCTGCGTTATGTGGTGGGCGAGAACATCACCGATGCACAAATCAGCTACAGCTTCGGTGAAGGTAGCAGTCTCAAGGGTTTGAGTTTGCTACTGCAAGCCAGCAACTTGGGGAATGCCGCCTATCGAACCTATGCCGGCACCAAGGATCGCCCACTGGAATACATCAAGTGGGGACGTACCTTGCTGCTGGGTGCCAGCTATCGGTTCTGATTGTCGGGGCTGTATTTGTCAATACATTGATTTCCAAGGCGTAACTCCCTTTACCCCCGCACGGTCAACGCGCGGGGGTTTTCTTTTGCGTCAAGTAAGCACTCACGCGCCCCTCATCCGAGGATGGTTAAATAGAAGCTCCCCTACAGCTTTCAGCAGGAGCACACATGAGTACCGTTGCATTTCATGGCACCCCGGTCAGCATTGGCGGTCAACTTCCCAGCGTTGGGGGGCAAGCACCCGCATTCAATCTTGTCGCGACGGATTTAAGCGATAAATCACTGGCCGATTTCCCCGGCAAGCGCAAGCTACTCAACATCTTCCCAAGCGTGGATACCGGTGTGTGTGCCGCGTCTGTGCGCCACTTCAACCAAGACGCGGCAAAGCTAGCAAACACCGTAGTGCTGTGTATTTCGGCGGATTTGCCGTTCGCGCAAACACGCTTTTGCGGTGCCGAAGGGATCGCCAATGTCACCATGTTGTCGTGTTTTCGTGCACGCGACTTTCTGCACAGCTTTGGCGTGGCGATGGAAAGCGGCCCACTGGCTGGGCTAGCGGCCCGCGCCGTGGTGGTGTTGGATGACAGCGACAAGGTGTTGTACTGCCAGTTGGTTCCCGAAGTCACCGACGAACCCGATTACGCAGCAGCGTTGGCAGCACTGGGGTAAGTGATCCCGCAGTTGAGCTGCGTCAGCACCCGCCATTCCCACAGTCGCAACTTCGGGATGGTGGGTGTTTAAGGAGCAATATCGACGTCACAATTAATTTCGCATAATGCATATTATGTAAAATATGCCATTGCTGGAAGACAAGCAGACTACGGGCGTACCTCGCAATACTGGCGGATGTCGGCTTCCAGTCTGCGTAGCAAATTGATGTTGCGATTCAGCTTGAAGTCGGCCTGCACCCGGTTGTACTCGCTGCGTGATGCAGCACAGGCCAGTGCGTAATTGTTTGGGTTGGCGCGTGCTGTTGGTTGGCGGTAGGAATAACGGTAGGCATTGCGGCGTGCATGCTCGGCTTGTTGTCGTTGCGCCCAGCGCTGATCGGTGTGGTAGCGCTGCCAAAGCTCCTCGTTGGTGGGCTGTCGGTAGCTACCGGACCATTGCTTTTCTGCTGCAATCGCGCCGGCACATGGAAAGGATTGATACACCATGCCGCCGTTTACGCTCTTACATTTATAGATCGTCTGCGCCGCAGCACACAGCGGTACCCATGCCATTAGCGCGATGACCCCAAGCTTCAGAAATCGTTGCAACATACTGCCTCTCCGTGGATGCCATGCCTGTGTGTGGATGCCCGCAGATTACCGTGATGGCACGGGATGGCGCATCAGCGCACTGCCCGAATTTGGGTCAGAAATCACCGCGATACGTCGCGTTTTGAGCCGCGTTTTGGTGTGGTCGCTGGCGCAGATGCCAAGTCTTCCAAAATCGGACACGCCGGCCGACCATCGCCATGGCAACGCTTGGCCAGAGTTTCCAAGGTGTGTTGCATGGCTTGCAGCTCGCGGATTTTTTCAGCCAATTCCTTGGCGTGAGCGCGTGCCAGTTGTTTGACTTCGGCGCTGGCGCGTTGCGGGTTGTCCCATAGTGCCAACAAGGTTTCGATTTGTTTGATCGAAAACCCCAGCGAGCGCCCGCGTTTGATGAAGCGCAAACGGTGCAAGTCGGCGTCGTTATACAGGCGATAGTTGGCAAAGGTGCGGCCGCTTGGACTGGCCAAACCAATCGCCTCGTAATGGCGCATCATCTTGGCCGAAACGCCCGTCAATGCAGCAGCTTGGCCGATGTTGTGCAAGCCCTGCCCCAAGGCGTCGGCCAGCTCTGGGCGGATGGATTTGGCGGCCATGGATGTGGCTCCTCGTTTAATCAAGTGATGAATCGCGTGCTTGCGGCGACCAGCGCCGCAGCAGCAAGGCATTGGTGACGACACTCACGCTGGACAGCGCCATCGCCGCGCCGGCCAGCATGGGGTCCAGCAGGCCCAGCGCCGCCAGTGGAATGCCGATAACGTTGTAGATGAAGGCCCAAAACAGATTTTGATGAATCTTGCGCACGGTGCGGCGGGAGATGTCGATGGCATCGGCTACCAGACGTGGATCCGGGCGCATCAAGGTGATGCTGGCGGCGTGCATCGCTACGTCGGTGCCGCTGCCCATCGCAAAGCCCACACTGGCAGCGGCCAAGGCGGGGGCATCATTGAGGCCATCGCCCACCATCCCCACCGGGCCTTGTGCAGCCAACATCCGAATTGCTTGCACCTTGTCATCGGGTAGCAGTTCTGCGCGCACGTCATCGCCTGCCAACCCCACCTGCGCTGCGACGGTAGTGGCCGCAGCGCGGTTGTCGCCCGACAGCATCAGCGGGCGAATATGCAGGGCACGCAGCGCAGCAATCGCCTGTGCCGACTGCGGGCGCGGGGCATCGCCAAATGCCAATAGCCCCAGCAAGTGCCAGCCTGCGCCGTCATCCTGAATCAGCCAGGATTGGGTCATGCCGGCAGCCGATGCGGCATCGGTGGCGGCTTGCATCGCGCCCACATCCACACCGAGTTCTTGCATCCAACGTGCATGCCCCAAGGCCAAACGTGCCTGCCCTAACCTGCCCTGGATGCCACACCCGGCCACGGCGCGAATGTCACTTACCGCAACCGCCGTGAGGCCGCGCGTTGCCGCGGCATCCAGCACCGCTTTGGCCAAGGGATGTTCGCTGCCTTGTTGCAGCCCGGCCGCCAGCGCCAACACGCTGGCATCATCACCTGTACCAATATGCACCTGCATCAAAGTGGGTTTGCCTTGCGTCAGCGTGCCGGTTTTATCGAAGGCAATACTGCGCAGGTTGCGGGTGGTTTCCAGTGCTTCTACATCCTTGATCAGGATGCCGGCCCGCGCCGCCACGCCGGTGCCGGCCATCACCGCCGCCGGTGTGGCAAGACCCAATGCACATGGGCAGGCAATCACCAAGACCGCGACTGCATTGAGCAGGGCTTGAGTCCAGTCGCCACGCAGTAGGCCCCAGCCCAGAAGCGTCACCAGTGCAATGCCGATGACTGTGGGCACGAAGATGGCACTGACCTTGTCCACGATGCGCTGGATGGGCACTTTTTTAGCCTGCGCATCTTCCACCAAGCGCACAATGCGCGCCAACACAGATTCCGCGCCGATGGCCGTCGTACGAATGCGCAAGCGACCCTCGCCATTGACGGCACCACCCGTCACGGTATCGCCGGGCGCTTTGGCCACCGGCAGCGATTCGCCACTGAGCAGGGATTCATCACTATGGCTGCACCCCTCTACCACCACACCATCCACCGCAATCCGCTCGCCGGGCAGCACGATGACCTCATCATGCACAGCGATGGCGTCGATTGAAACCGTGTGTTCTCGCCCATTCCGCAGCACCCGCGCGGTTTGCGGTCGCAACGCTTGCAAAGCACGGATGGCATCGCTGGCTTGATGCTTGGCGCGGGCTTCCAGCCACTTGCCCAGTAAAATCAGGGTGATGACGACCGCCGAAGATTCGAAATACAACGGCGCATCATGCTGCGCATGCGCGGGTAGCCACAGGTGATACAGACTGAGGCCATATGCGGCACTGGTGCCCAAGGCCACCAGTTGGTCCATATTGCCGGTGCGCGCACGCAACGCGGCAAACCCTGCGCGATAAAAACGCGCACCCAACCAAAATTGCACAGGCGTTGCTAGCAGCCACTGCGCCCAGCCCGGCAGTGCCCAATGCACGCCAAACGGCATCAGTAACATGGGTGCAAATAGGGGCAACGACAGTAAGACAGCCAACAGCAGGTAGCGAGTTTCCCGAGGCATGCCTGTTGGCGGCGCGTCGACGGGTATCGCGTCTTCCTCGGTGGCGTGGTAGCCGGCGCGTTCCACCGCTGCAATCAAGGCTGTCGCATCTACCCTGCCCTGCACACTAGCGGTTTCGGTGGCCAGATTGACGCTGACGTCCTGCACGCCATCCACCTTGCGCAAGGCTTTCTCTACCCGTCCAACGCAAGAGGCGCAGGTCATGCCCGTAATTTGTAAGCGCGTCGTGTCCTTGGCCAGCATGGCAATGCCCGTTATTTCTGCAATCAGGAGAGTGTGATCCTTCCGAGTATGGGAAGGTCAATACGCATCTTGGGCTTGACCTTCCCATCACGGCAAGGTGGACACTAGCCAAAATCACCTATCCCAAGGAGTCTTTCCATGTTGTTGAAAGTGGAAAACATGCGTTGCCAGCATTGCGTCAATAGTGTCACCCGCACCCTGCAAGCACTGGATGCCAGTGCGCAGGTGCACGTGGATCTGACGCAAGGCACTGTGCATGCGCTAGGCAATTTCACTGCCGATGCCGCGATTGCCGCGCTGGCCGAAGAGGACTATCCGGCGCAGTTACTTGCAGCCAACGCATGAACCTGCCAAGCCACCACGACCACTACCGTCGGCGCATGCTGCAAGGCATGGCGCTGAGTGGTGCAGCACTGGCGCTGAAGCCGTTGTGGGCGCTGGCCTCGCCCGGCCAACCCACGGTGTTGGCTGGCACCGAATTTGATCTACGCATCGCGCGCACGCCGGTCAATATCACCGGCAAAACGGTCGACGCGTTCACCGTGAATGGCAGCCTGCCCGGCCCGATCCTGCGCTGGCGCGAAGGCGAGGCGGTGCGGATTCGCGTGCGCAATGCACTGGCTGAAACCAGCTCGATCCATTGGCACGGCCTCTTGCTTCCGGCGAATATGGATGGCGTGCCGGGCATGAGCTTTGATGGCATCGCACCGGGTGGGGATTACCTGTATCAATTCAAAGTGAAGCAAAGCGGCACCTACTGGTACCACAGCCATTCCAGCCTGCAAGAACAGGCGGGGCTGCTGGGGCCCATCATCATCGACCCGATTGCACCGGATCCATGGGCCTGCGCGCACGATTACGTGGTGCTGCTCTCGGATTGGACCGATCTGGACCCGGCACGGTTGTTCGCGCGGATGAAAAAACGCAGCGACTACGACAACACTTACAAACGCACGCTGGGCGACTTTGTGCACGACGTGCAGGCACAAGGCTTGCGCGCCACATTGGCCGACCGCAAGGCATGGGGCGCGATGCGAATGAGCCCCAGCGACCTTGCCGATGTCAACGGCCACACGTACACCTACCTTGCCAACGGCCACACCGCCGCGCAGAACTGGGCGGGATTATTTGCCCCCGGTGAGCGTGTGCGCTTGCGCTTTATCAATGGCGCGGCAATGACCTTCTTCGATGTGCGCATCCCCGGCCTAAAACTGACCGTGATTGCCGCCGATGGCCAGCCCATCCAGCCGGTGGATGTCGACGAATTTCGCATCGCGCCGGCGGAAACCTATGACGTGATCGTGCAACCCACCGATGCGATGGCCTATACCGTGTTCGCGCAGGCGATGGATCGCAGTGGTTACACCCGCATCACCTTGGCTCCGCACATCGGGATGCAAGCGGCAATTCCGATGCTGGATACACGTCCGTTGCTGACGATGGACGATATGGGTCACGGCGGGCACGCGATGGACAAGGCGGGCGAAATGACCTGCGGCGCCGCAATGGGAATGCCCGCGATGGAAGGCATGGCGGGCATGACACATGGCAGTGCAATGCAAACCCACCCGGCCAGCGAAACTCGCAACCCCGATGTGGATATGCAAACAATGGCCCCCGTGCCGAAGTTGGATGACCCCGGCATTGGCCTGCGCAACAACGGCCGCAGCGTGCTGCGCTATGCCGATCTGCACAGCCTGCATGCGCCTGCCGATGACCGCGAACCGTCTCGCACAATCGAGCTGCACCTGACCGGCAATATGGAACGCTTCACTTGGGGGTTTGATGGCATCCGCTTCAGTGATGCCGCGCCCATCCGGCTCAAATACGGCGAGCGCGTGCGCCTTGTACTGATCAACGACACAATGATGGAACACCCCATCCACTTGCACGGGATGTGGAGCGATGTGGAAGACGCGGATGGGCAATTTCTGGTGCGCAAACATACAGTGAGCATCCCGCCAGGCAGCAAACGCAGCATCCGTGTAACCGCCGATGCGTTGGGCCGTTGGGCGTTCCACTGCCACATGCTGTTGCACATGGAAGGCGGCATGATGCGTGAAGTACGGGTGGAGGAATGAGCATGCGCAGTTTGCTTGCACTCGCCCTGCTTGCGGCAATAGGGCCATTAGCGGCGCAAGACCACGCGCATCATCACGCCGCGCCTGCGGTGACACCGCCCCCGCTAGTGGCACCGTCACCCAACAAGGACAACGCAACGAACACCGCAACATTACCGGCATCGCACTATCAGCCCCCTGCCCTGACCGATGCTGACCGCGCTGCCGCCTTCCCACCCTTGCATACGGGCCATGACCACGGTGACCCGCTGGTGTGGATGCTGCAAGCCGATCAATTGGAATGGACACAAGACGCTGCGCTGGCATGGTCAGGCAAAGCATGGGTCGGCCATGATCGCGGCCGGCTATGGCTGCGTAGCGAAGGCGAGCGCGCGCATGGCAACACCAGTGCAAGTCTGGAAGCCCTGTGGGGCAGGCCGCTGGATGCATGGTGGGATGTGTTAGTTGGCGTGCGTCACGACACTGGCCACGGCCCCGCACGCGACTGGTTGGCGCTGGGTGTGCAAGGGCTGGCACCGTACAAATTTGAAGTGCAGGCCACGGCGTACGTGGGCAGCGGCGGGCGCAGCATGCTGCAAGTAGAAGCCGAATACGAAGTGCTGCTGACCAACAAACTCATCTTGCAGCCACGTATCGGAGCGAACGTATATGGTCGCGACGATCCGGCGCGCGGCATCGGGTCTGGGTTGTCGGATGCCAGTGTGGGTTTGCGTTTGCGCTATGAAGTCCGACGCGAATTTGCGCCCTACATCGGCTACCAATGGGTACACCGTTTTGAACGCACAGCAATTCGACGCAATGCGATGGATAGCCAAGCAAACGAAAGCGGCTGGGTGGCCGGCTTGCGATTTTTGTTTTGATCGCAGCATTCATCGCCAGCGCATGACAAAAGGCATATGCGGCAGTGCGGCGTACACCACCAGAATCAAGTCAATGCGGCGCAGACTCCGCATTGACTGTCTTCCTGCCCTACCCGGGCCAGAACGTTGGAGAACTGCCTTGCAACGACGTGACTTTCTCGCCCTATCCGGGCTGACCGCAGGCGGCCTGTTATTGCCGTCGTTTTTTGGCAAGGCAATTGCCGCCGAACAATTACTGGAAACCCTCGACCCGGCGCTAAAAAAGCGTCTGGCTGATGATGCCCTAACAGCGGCCAAAGCCGCCGGTGCCAGCTATTGCGATGTACGCATCGGCCGCTATCTGCGCCAAGCGGTGATGACCCGTGAGAACAAAGTACAAGGCGTGATGAATGGCGAGTCCACCGGGGTGGGCATCCGCGTCATCGTCAATGGCGCATGGGGGTTTGCCGCCACCAATGACTTGACCCAAGCCGGCGTGGTCAAAGCGGCGCAGCAGGCGGCCGCCATTGCCAAAGCCAACGCCAAATTCCAGACCGCGCCGGTGCAGTTGGCCAAGGCCCCCGGCTACGGCGACGTGGCATGGAAAACCCCCATCCGCAAAAATGCGATGGCGGTGCCGATCAAAGAAAAGGCCGAGCTGTTGTTGGGGGTGAATGCCGCCGCAATGGCGGCCGGTGCCAGCTTCGTCAACTCCACCCTGTTTGCCATCAACGAGCAAAAATATTTTGCCAGTACCGATGGCTCTTATATCGACCAAGATGTGCATCGCATCTGGGCACCGATGGGGGTCACCGTCATCGACAAAACCACCGGCAAGTTCCGCTCACGGGCCGGCCTGTCCTCGCCACGCGGCATGGGCTATGAATACCTAGAACCGGATCCGGCCGAGCGCTTTGAATTACCCGGCGGCGCGGTGGTGTATCGCAATGCCTACGACATGCAGGCAGACGCCATCGCGGCGGCCAAGCAGGTCAAAGAAAAACTGGCCGCCAAGTCGGTCAAACCCGGTAAATATGACTTGGTGCTGGATCCTTCCCACACTTGGTTGACCATCCACGAATCTGTGGGCCACCCATTAGAGCTTGACCGCGTGCTGGGGTACGAGGCCAATTACGCGGGCACCAGCTTTGCCACCTTGGACAAGCGCGAGGCGCATTTCCAATACGGCAGCGACAAGGTCAACATCGTTGCCGACAAGACCCAGCCCGGCTCACTGGGCGCGGTGGGGTATGACGATGAAGGCGTGAAATGCAAGCGCTGGGATTTGATCAAGGCCGGCAAATTGGTGGATTACCAAACCATCCGCGATCAAGCGCATATTTTGGGCAAAACCGAATCCGATGGCTGCTGTTATGCCGATTCGTGGAGCAGTGTGCAGTTCCAGCGCATGGCCAACGTGTCCTTGCTTGCCGGCAAGGAAAAACTCAGCCCGGCGGAGATGGTCAAAGGGGTGGAAAACGGCATTTACATCATCGGTGATGGCTCGTTTTCGATCGACCAACAACGCTACAACGCACAGTTTGGTGGGCAGCTGTTCTACGAAATCAAGAACGGCAAGATCACCGGGCAGATCGAGGATGTGGCTTACCAGATCCGCACGCCAGAATTCTGGAACGCCTGTGCTGCCGTCTGCGATGAGCGCGATTACCGCTTGGGTGGGTCGTTCTTCGATGGCAAGGGGCAGCCCGGGCAAGTGTCGGCTGTCTCGCATGGCTCGGCCACAGCGCGTTTCAACGGCATCAACGTCATCAACACCGCTCGCAGCCTCGGCTGATTGGCGCAAGGAGAGCAAGACCCATGAGTATCCTCACCGAAGCGCAGGCCAAGGCCATCCTCGAGAAAGTCATCGCGCTGTCCAAAGCCGACGAGTGCACCGCCACTTTGCAAGGTGCTATCAACGGCAATATACGTTTTGCGCTCAATAATATTTCCACTAGTGGTGTCGTCACCGATACCAGCCTGTCGGTCATGGTGGCGTTTGGTAAGCGTACCGGCATGGCCAGCATCAACGAGTTTGATGATGCTGCACTGGAACGGGTGGTGCGCCGCGCCGAAGATTTGGCACGGCTGGCGCCGGAAAACCCCGAGTTCATGCCCATCATCGACAAACAAACCTACAAACCCAGCAATACGTTTAACGCCAATACCGCAGCCATTACACCGGAATTTCGCGCGCAGGTGGCGGCCGATTCCATCCATGCGTGCAAGGCTGAAAAGCTCATCGCCGCGGGCTTCTTGGAAGATGGGCAAAGTTTTGTGGCGTTTGCCAATAGCAAAGGCAATTTTGGCTACCAGCAGGCCACCGACTTCAATTACACCTGCACCGTGCGTACCGAAAATGGCCGTGGCTCGGGTTGGGTGGGCCATGCGTTGGAAGATGCGTCCGATTTCAAGGCAAGCCATGACATCGAAATCGCCAAGCGCAAAGCACTGGCTTCGCAAGATGCCAAAGCGCTGGAACCCGGAAAATACACCGTGATTTTGGAGCCCGCCGCCGCCGCAGGTTTGATCAGCTTCATGATGAACTTCTTTGATGCGCGTGGTGCCGATGAAGGGCGCAGCTTCCTGTCGAAAAAAGGCGGCGGCAACAAATTGGGCGAACTGGTATTTGATCCGCAGGTCAATATCGTGGCTGACCCATGGCACCCCGATGCACCGGTGATGCCTTGGGATGGCGAGGGCATGGCCCGCAGCAAAATGCCGATCATCCAAAACGGCAAAGTTGTCAATTTGGCGTATTCGCGTTACTGGGCACAAAAGCAGGGCAAGCAAGCCAATGCACGGCCCGGCAATTTGCTGATGAGCGGTGGTAACAAGTCGATTGCCGAGTTGGTCAAAGGCACCAGCAAGGGCATCTTGCTGACTCGCACGTGGTACATCCGCATGGTGGATCCACAAACCGTCTTGCTCACCGGCCTGACCCGCGATGGCACGTTCTACATCGAAAATGGCGAGATCAAGTATCCGGTGAAGAATTTCCGCTTCAACGAATCCCCGGTGATCATGCTCAATAACATCGACGAGTTGGGCAAGCCGGTGCGCGTGGCCGGTGACGAATCCAGCATGGTGATGATGATCCCGCCGATGCGACTGCGCGATTTCACCTTCACCTCATTGTCGGATGCGGTGTAAGGACGTGGCGTGATGACCCGCGCCGAGTTTTTACGCTTGGCGCTGGGCGCATCGGCGGCATTGCTGTTGCCGTCGGTGCGTGCCGCGGGGGGCTATGATTTTCGCTTCACGCGCTTGAAATACGACTCGGGTGATTGGGATGTGGATGTGCGTATGCCATCCAATGTCATCACGTCATTGATCGACTACACCAATTTGCGCGTGGATCCCAAAGAGCACGTCATCGCGCTGGCCGACCCCAAGATGCTAACCGCACCGTTTTGCTATCTGGCCGGGCACAAATTGGTGGAATTCAACCCGCAAGAGCGCCATCACTTTGAACGTTATGTGCGCAATGGCGGCTTTGTCTTGGTGGACGACTGTAACCACGACATCGACGGCTTGTTTGCCAAATCCTTCGAAGCACAAATGGCCTCGATTTTTGGCAAGACCGCGCTAAAAAAACTCCCCAAGGGGCATCCGCTGTATTCCAGTTTTTTCAAATTTCCCGATGGCCCGCCGGCCACCGGTTTCGAATTGAATGGCTGGGGCGACGATCTGGTGCATGACTACCTGCGTGGGATCGACATCCATGGCCGGCTTGGCCTGCTGTATAGCAACAAGGACTATGGCTGCGAATGGGATTACGACTGGCGCAACAAGCGTTTTCTGGCCGAAGACAACACCAAATTTGCGGTCAATATCGTGATGTATGCATTGACCTCTTGAACGTGGAACCGGCATGAACACAGCTACCCTCGACGAAGCAACCATACAACACCAGCTTGCTCGCCTTGGCCAATTACGCGAGGCCATTGGGCAAGCCATCGTGGGCCAACACGATGTGGTTGAGCAGCTCTTGATTGGTTTGTTGGCGGGCGGGCACTGCCTGCTGGAGGGTGCGCCAGGTCTGGGCAAAACCCTGCTGGTGCGCTCACTTGGGCAGGCCTTGGCGTTGGCATTTCGGCGCGTGCAGTTCACGCCTGACCTGATGCCCAGCGACATCTTGGGCACCGAATTACTGGAAGAAGACCACGGCACCGGCAAGCGCGCGTTCCGCTTTCAGCAAGGCCCGATCTTCACCAATTTACTTTTGGCCGACGAGCTCAACCGCACCCCGCCCAAAACCCAGGCTGCGCTGCTGGAGGCAATGTCCGAACGCACGGTCAGCTATGCCGGCACCACCTATGCCCTGCCCGCCCCGTTCTTTGTCTTGGCCACACAAAACCCGCTGGAACAGGCCGGTACCTATCCGCTGCCCGAGGCGCAACTGGATCGTTTTTTATTGCATGTACGCGTGGGCTATCCCAGCGAAACGGAAGAGCGCGACATCCTCACCCAAACCACCGGCAATCACAGCGCCGCTGTCCCCAAGGTGATGGATGCGGCAGCGGTACTTGCGCTACAAGCATGGGTGCGTGATGTGCATGTCGGGGCGGACGTACTGCATTGGATCACCCGTCTGGTGCGTGCCAGTCGCCCTGGTGATGTCTTGGCCACCGACGATGTACGCAAATTTGTACGCTGGGGTGCAGGCCCACGCGCGGGGCAATCGTTGGTGCTGGCAGCAAAAGCACGCGCCTTGCTGCACGGCAGATTTGCCGCCACGTGCGAGGATGTGATGGTCTTGGCGGCACCGGTCATGCGCCACCGACTCTTGCTGTCGTTTGCGGCCGAAGCCGAGCAAAAACAGGCCGATGACGTGATTGCTGCATTGCTGCGTGCTGTGCCGTTCTCGGCCAATTGAAACATCATGGCGGCCGAGTTGATCCCTCCCGCCTTGCGCAGCCGCCTGCAACCGTTGCAGCTGCTGGCCAAGCGCACCCGCGCGATGGGTCTTGGCTTACATCCCAGTCATAGTCGTGGCGCGGGGTTGGAATTTTCGCAATACCGCGCGTATGAGCCGGGTGATGATCTGCGCCAAGTCGATTGGAAGTTGTATGCGCGCTCGGATCGTTTTTTTGTGCGCGAAGCCGAGCGTGAAAGCCCGTTGACGGTGTGGTTATTGGTCGATGCCAGCGCATCGATGGCGCAAGTCGATCAGGCCCGGCCGCAGTGGTCACGCTTGGATGCAGGCAAAACCCTTGCCGCCTGTATTGCTGAATTGGCACTGCGCCAAGGGGATCGTTTTGGCATGATTGCCCTGCGCGACGACGGCCTGCAATTGCTACCAGCAGGCAGTGGCGCACGTCATCGCAACCGGTTGTGGTTGGCACTCCATGCGCTTACCGCACACGGCCGTTTCCCGCAAAGCCCTGCACTGACACCCGCGTGGGAGCGCACCGCCGCAGGTGAGCTGGTGGTCATCTTCAGCGATTGTTTTGATGATGCGATGGTGGCATTGGCCGAACGTCTGGCCGCTGCGCGACGCGAGGTGATCGTGGTGCAGTTATTGACTGCAGAAGAACGTGACTTCCCCTACCACCATGGTCATCGCTTCCGTGATCCGGAAACCGGCGAAGAACGCCCCGGCGATGGCAAGGCCATGCGCATCGAATTTTTGCAACGGTTCACACAGGCATTGCAGGCATTGGATGCACGTCTAGATGCTGCCGGTATCGCGCATGCCCGCTATGTATTGGACGAGCCGCTGGAGCGCCCCCTGCAACACGTGTTTGGCCGGCATAACAAGGCATGAGTGTGAGCCTGCTGCTACCCGGCGCGTTAGCTGCACTGGCCGTATTGGTGCTGCCGGTGTTGCTCCATCTGGCGCGCCGCGACCAACAGCAACCCTTGGATTTTGCCGCGCTGCGTTGGTTGCCCGGCAAGGTGCAGCCACGCAACCGACTGCGCCTAGAAGACCTTCCGTTATTGCTACTGCGTCTGTTGTTATTGACCTTGCTGGTGCTATGGCTGGCGCAACCGGTGATGTACGGCGCAACGGACCGCCGGCCGTATGTGGCGGTGATGCCGGGCGTGTCCGCAGCCACCGTGACGCAGCAGCACTTCCTAAAGGATGTGCGCATGCACTGGCTGGCAGTGGGCCTGCCGGCATGGGATGCCGCGCTGCCCAGCGGCGTGCAACCTATCGACAGCCTATTGCGACAACTGGATGCCGAACTGCCTGCAGAAGCGCCCTTGATCGTGCTGGCCACACCCCAATTTGACGGTGCCGATGCGCAGTTGCCGGTGTTATCACACCGTGTGGATTGGCGCATCGTTACCGATACCGCCCCGGTGCCGCCGCCTGCGCAACGCATGCCGGCGCCACGGTTGTACATCATGGTCGATGCGGCCCATCAAGCGCAGTCGCGTTATCTGGCAGCCGCCGCGCAGGCATGGCAAGTCCCCGCCACACAAACTGCGACCACCGCCACCCTCCCCGCGAACACGCAGGCCGTGGTGGTCTGGTTGTCCAGTGCGGCTTTGCCCAGCCAAGCAATGGCATGGGTGCGCGATGGCGGCACACTGTTGCTGACGCAGTCGCACCCTCTGCCCGGCACACCGCTACCGCTTTGGGTGGCAGACGACGGGGTGGTATTACTGGAAGCATCCGCGCAAGGCCAAGGTCGTTTGCTGCGTTGGACACGGCCACTTCAACCTGCCGTCATGCCACAACTGTTGGAGGCCGACTTCCCACAACATTTGCGCGCAGCACTGCAAGCGCCAACACCCGCACCAGTACGCGCAGACGCCCGCACGCACCAACCCCAATGGGGTGGTCGCAGCACGCCACAGCCACCGCAAGCGCTGCAACCTTGGTTGGCATTGTTGTTGGCATTGCTGTTTTTAAGTGAACGCTGGCTTGCCACACGCCAGCGTGCAAAGGCACTGCAGTAATGCGCGGCTCACTGCCATTGCATGCTTGGCGGGCGGCGCGCCGACGCGATGCCGGCATCGTGCTGGCCTATGCATTACCGTGCGGCATCGCCATCTGCATATGCATGGGCCGCTGGTATGGCCTCCGGGCCGCACTGTTGGCCGGTGGGCTGTGGCTATTGGGATGCATCGTCTTGCTGATTTTGCGTTGGCATCAACACGATGCGCAGTGGCTAGTACGCCGCTTGAATGCACAACGCCGTGACATGGAAGACAGCGCCGATTTGCTCCTGCAAACGACGCCAAGCACGCCCTTGCAAGCCCTGCAACAACAGCGATTGGTGCAGCGCCTACACACCCAGCCGGCTGATGTGCGTGCGCCGTGGCCGTATCCACAATTACTGATTTCACTGCTACCGGCGCTACTGCTGGCGGCGGTGGCCATTGCGTGGCCAAGCGCGCCTGCTGTGCAGCCATCTTTTGCGGTTGGCAGGCCGTCTTCTTTACCGGCAGTTCCGCTGCACCTGCGTGATGCCGCCCTGCACATCACCCCACCGGCCTACACCGGCCTGCCACAGCGGCATGCCACAACGCTTTCGATCAAAGCCCCGGTTGGCACGCGCTTGCAGTGGCGGTTGCGGTTTTCCCGCATGCCCAGCCAAGTGATCTTGGTTTTTTTGGATGGCCGAAAAATTCCCTTGCGCCATGCTGGTGACACATGGACGGCAGACCTGGTGCTGACAACATCCGCGCTGTATCGCGTGCAAGCCGATCAAACCCTGCTGGATACACGCACACTGTACCGCCTTGATGCGATTGCGGATTTGCCGCCGCAGGTCACTGTCGTGCAACCCGCGCACAGCCTGAGCGTGGTGCCGCTTGGGCAAGGGCCATGGGCCTTGGCATTCACCGCCAGCGACGATTACGGCGTGCAAGCGCAAGCCAAACTGCACCTGACCTTGGCCCAAGGCAGTGGTGAAAATATCGCTATTCGCGAACACAGCCTGTCGCTGATTGGGCAAGGCCCGCCACGTTTGCGCCGCTTCCAACAGCGTGTGGATCTGGCGGCATTGGGGGTGCAAGAAGGCGATGATCTGATCGCACAACTCGAGGTTACCGACAACCGCCTGCCGCAGCCGCAAATTGCCCGCAGCCCTAGCGTCATTTTGCGCATAAGCCGCAAGCAAGACACCGAGAGCACCGGCATGGAAGGCGTGGTGCGGCGCGTGCTGCCGGCGTATTTCCGGAGTCAGCGGCAAATCATTTTGGATGCCGAAGCCTTGCAGAAGCAGCGGCGTTTGCTGGCTTCAACCGTATTTGTGCAACGCGCCGATGCGATTGGTGTCGATCAACGTATTCTGCGGTTGCGCTATGGGCAGTTTTTGGGTGAAGAAGCCGAGGGCGGGCCAAAGACGGCACCTACAGCGGATGCCGCGCAAGACACTTCTGCACACACCGGCGCGGATGCGGACGATCATCAAGACGCAGCACATGCAGCCCCAACAGATACCCCCACCTTTGGGCAAATCGACCATTTGCTGGAAAATTTTGGGCATACCCATGACATTGCCGAGGCCGCCACCCTGCTCGATCCCGACACCCGCGCCATTCTCAAACAAGCGCTGGATCAGATGTGGCAATCGGAATTGCAATTGCGTCAAGGACAACCCGACCGCGCCTTGCCGTTTGCCTACAAAGCCTTGGGCCTGATCAAACGAGTGCAACAGGCCGATCGTATTTTTTTGGCGAAAGTGGGCCCCCAGCTGCCGCCTGTCGATGAAAGCCGTCGCATGCACGGCAAGCGCGATGGCATCGCTTCACGCGCTGACGCACTGCCCGCACTTGCAAAGGCCAATAACGAGAGCATCACCCTATGGCAAACACTGGCTGCCCCCGCATCCGCAACACTGACCTTGCAGCGATTGCAAACGTTTGAAGACTGGCTGCGGACACATCCGCAAGCGTCTGCAGACCCACTGGCCCTGCAAGCGGCCATCAGCCTGTTGCGCCAGACACCCACCTGCGCGCCGTGCCGGGAGGATCTGCGCAAACAGCTGTGGCCACTGCTGGCAGTGCCACCAGCGCAGCCGATGCGGCGCACTGCACCAAACGCACAAGGGCAGCGCTATTTGGATGCCTTATCGAACAAGGCCAAGCCATGACTGCAACGCAGATGCCTATGTTCGTTGCCATTGTCTTGGTGCTCGCCTGCCTGCTGGCAATGCTGCGATGGTGGCGGCAGCCACCCGCAGGGCCAACATGGCGCTTGGCCTGCGTATTGCTGTTGCAACCGGCATTGGCGGCGCTGCTGTACTTCGGTTTGTTTCCTCCGGTGCGCACGACACAAGGCAATGCCCGCTTGGTGGTGCTCACCGCAGACTGGCGCAGCGCAACGACGCATCTTCCGGATGGGCTACGTATCGCCTTGCCGGAGGCCCAACCCAGCCAAGGCGTGGAACGCACCCCGGATCTGGCCACCGCCCTGCGTCGGCACCCACAGGTCACGCAGCTTGCGCTGTTGGGGCGCGGGCTGGTGCCGCGTGACGTGCAGGCGGCGCAAGCGTATGCCCTCACCTTTCAACCTGCGCCCCTGCCTGCGGGGCTGGTGGAGCTATCATTTCCGCCGCGCACCAGTGCAGGAAACAGCGTCCGCGTGCAGGGCCGGATTCACGGCCTACCGGGTGCAGCCGTTGCATTGCTAGATCCCGCCAATCAGCGCATGCAACGCACGTCACTTGCGGTGGATGGGCGTTTTTCATTGCAGGCCGATATGCGCGCTGCCGGACAGACCTTGTTGACCTTGCAAGTCCTGAATGCAAACGGCGGCTTGCATGAGGCGCTACCCATCCCCATCGATGTCATCACCGCCCCTCCCCTGCGCCTGCTGGTGCGCGCAGGTGCTGCCAACCCGGAGCTGAAATACCTGCGGCGTTGGGCGAAAGATGCCGGCATCGCCCTGCATACCCAAATCGATGCTGGGAGCGGTATTTTTTTGGGGGATGCCCCGGTGGCACTGGATGCCGCACATCTGCAAGCCTTCGATGCCGTGTATTTGGATACCCGCAGCGTATTGGCCTTGCATGAAGCCGAGCTGCGCGCATTGACCAGTGCCATCACACAAGGGCTGGGTGTATTGGTGCAATTGGATGCCGCGCCCTCGCCGGCACTGCGTGCGCGTTTGCGTGCATGGGGCTTGAGTCTTGATCACAGCGAAGCGGTTCCCGACGCGCAGCTTGCTGCGGCGTCCACACAATTGTTGGCCTATCGCCTGCCAAACGCCACCGCCGACAGTGTGCCTTTCCTGCGCGATATTCGCGGCCACGTCTTCGGCCACTGGCATGCCTTACAGCGCGGGCGGGTGGGCGTACTGACGCTGTTGGAAACTTACCCGTTGGCGCTGGACGGCCATGCAACCCAACATGCACAGCTTTGGAGCAGCATCTTTGCAACCCTCGCACGCGCGCAAGATGCAACCGAAGCGACATTGCCCGCACTTATCTCGCCACCCTATTGGCTCGGTGATCGCATCACTATTTGTGGACTTATTGATCCTGCTAGCAGCCGCGCCGCAGACATGAAAGCATCCCCAGTGTTGATTGACCCACAGACCGGCGACCGGCATTGCGGCGCGTTTTGGCCACAGCAGCCGGGCTGGCATTGGCTGACTCAAGCCCACACGCAAACCGCATTTTTTGTGATGCCGGCGACGACCGCAGTGGCATGGCGGGCGGCGCAACGCCGACAGGCCACGCAGCAACTCGCAATAGCAGCAACCCGCGCAAGCACAGGCAAGCTACCCACACACACGCAGCGCGGTGCAGCGTGGCCGTGGTTGGCAGCCTGGTTGGTGCTCGCAGTGCTGGGCTGGCTGTGTGAGCGGCGCTGGCGCAAGCCTTGAGCCAACCCGCGATCAGCGCTTCTTGCGCACGTACAGCACTAGCGCATGATCAACGATGTCGTAGCCGTGTTCAGACGCAATTTTTTGCTGCAAAGCTTCGATTTCATCACTGTGAAATTCGATGACCTTGCCGGACTCCATATCTACCATATGGTCATGGTGCTCGCCACGGTCCAGCTCGTACACGGCGGTACCGCCTTCAAAATTGTGTTTGAGCACCAACCCGGCGGACTCAAACTGGGTCAGCACACGGTAAATCGTGGCCAGCCCAATATCTTCGCCTTCGGCCAGCAATTGCTTGTAGATATCCTCGGCGGTCATGTGGCGGGGCTTGGCATGCTCTAGCAATTCGAGGATGCGCAGCCGTGGGTGGGTGACTTTGAGCCCCGCTTTGCGTAGGTCCTGTGACATGAATACCTTCCTGAAATGCCACCAATCATGCAACGCCGGGTGAATGGCATGACCCGCGTCCCCCGCCGTCTGCCCATGCGCGGGCATCGATGCAGCGATTGGGGAGTGTATCATCGGCACTTCCATCACTGCCCCAATCCTGCCGATGCGCAAGCTGATCCCCCTCCTCCTTGCAACCTTGCTGGTCAGCGGCTGCGGCATGCTGTATCGGCAGCCCATCTTCCAGGGCAACCTGCTGGAAAAGACGGCGGTGGATCAACTGCAAGCCGGGATGGATCAACATCAGGTAATGACCTTGCTGGGTAGCCCGTCGGTGCAAGACCCGTTCCATCACAACCGTTGGGATTACGTGGCCAGTCAGCGCCTTGGCCGGCATGGCGCGCCGCAGGTCAAAACCATGACCCTGTATTTTGAAGACGGCAAGCTGGCGCGCTGGGAAGGTGATTACTTCCCCGAGCAAGATTCCGAGCTAGCAAAAAATTCAGTGCGCTACTTTGGCCCCAATTTGGCCAAGGACAAAGACAAGAAAAAGCGCCGTTAACGGCGGTTGCCACGCTGCGCGCGCAAACGGCGCGCCTGCTTCGGATCAATCTGCAGTGGCCGCAGCAATTCAATGCGGTCGCCAGGGTGCAAGCGCGTCGTGGCATCGGCCGCCATGCCAAAGACCGACAGCCCAACAAACGCCGCATCCAGTTGCCAGCCGGCCATTGCCAGCGCATCCCCCACACAAGCGTCGCTGGGCACGACCACTGCGCGTGTTTCCACGTGGTGCGACCACGCTCGCAAGACCTGTACGTGCATCAGCCTAGCCCGCTGTCGGCTTCACGCACAAAGTCATCCACCATGCGGTCGGCCAGGCCTTGCATCCCAATGGACAGTGCCGGCCCCAACAACCGGCTTTGCGGCTCAAATTCCAACCGTAGCAGTACCTTGCAGGCACACTCGGCCAAGGCATGAAACTCCCAGCGCCCCAACAATTGCCGAAATGGCCCATCCCGCAACACCATGTCGATATGGTGCGGCGGGCTCAAATGGTTTTCGGTGGTGAACCAGGTGTGAAAGCCCCCAATCCCCAGATCCAACCGCGCCAACAGGCGTTCTTCACCAACGTCCAACACCTGCGCCTGATGGCACCAGTCAAAACGCCGTGGGTAGGCCGCGACATCGTTGACCAGCGCAAACATACGCGCTGCGGAATGTTCGACAAGAGCACTGCGTTGGATGACGGGCATTGAAAGATCCAAACAGGCGATCTGCACCGCAACGCGGGCGAATCGGCGAGAATGACAGGATGAATACGAAGAAGCATAAGGATAAGCCAAACGGCGGCGGCACCATCGCGCTGAACAAGCGTGCACGTCACGAATACAGCTTTGAGGAAAAATACGAAGCGGGCTTGGCCTTGCAGGGGTGGGAATTGAAATCCATCCGCGCTGGCCGCGCCAACATCGGTGATGCTTATGCGGTCGTGCTGCAAGGCGAGTTGTTCTTGGTAGGTGCGCAATTCACACCCTTGATCCAAGCCTCCAGCCATGTGGTCGCCAATGACCGGCGCACCCGCAAATTGCTGCTGCATCGGCACGAAATCGATGTGCTGATTGGTCGCGTGCAGCGCGATGGTTTTACCTTGATCCCAACCGCGCTGTACTGGAAAGGCAACAAGGTCAAGGCCGAGCTGGCACTGGCAAAGGGCAAGCAGGCGCATGACAAGCGCGATGCCAGCAAAGAGCGCGACTGGAACCGCGAAAAACAGCGCCTTCTGCGCCAGCACAACAAGGATGCGTAAGCCGCGCTAGCGGCGGCGTGGTGCTGCCTGCCGGCAGCGCAGGCTGCTAGCGCGCTAAGACTACGCGCAACCGCGATGGGCAATGGGCAAGTGCGCTCATCTTTCATGTCGGTATTTGCGCTTGCAATGCCCCAACGCAAAACGGCCACCTTGCGGTGACCGTTTGCTTGGTACATGACGCTAGCCGGTTCTGAAGGTGGCGTCCCCACGGGGATTCGAACCCCGGTCGCTACCGTGAAAGGGTAATGTCCTAGGCCTCTAGACGATGGGGACAGAACCGGAAACGCGTTTTAAAAATGGTGGAGCCAAGCGGGATCGAACCGCTGACCTCCTGCATGCCATGCAGGCGCTCTCCCAGCTGAGCTATGGCCCCACGGGGCTGGAAAGACGCGCATTCTGGAGGGGAAATCGGGTTTCGTCAAGCATCAATTTCAATTTCTTCATCACAGCGTTGCAAGGTGGCTGCACTGTGTCCGCGTTCGGCCAAGTAATTCAACCACTTGCCAAGAAACGTATTCATGCGCAGGCGGTGATCGAGGATGCGTTCTGGCGGTGGATACAAGCCAATCACGTCTTGCCAGCGTCGCCCTGCGTAGCAATGGGTGGCCTCAACTTGGCGTGCATCGCGATACAGCCGCACATTGGCCGAAGGATCGGTCATGCCGGTGACCGGATCGATCAGGCCGTAACTCAGCCGCAACGCGGTGGTGTAGGCGTGCTGCTCGAGGATGTCGATGCGCAGGTCCAACCCATCCCCTGTCGATGAACGGTACGTCCCGCATGCCAGCTCGTCTACCGCAAACATACGCTGCATGCGGGTGTGGTTTTCGGCGTACAGGCCCATCAACCAACCCAAGCGGCTGATCGACGGAAATCGGGCGTGGTGGGCAGGTACAGGGTGCATGCGAGGATCGTACACGCGCACAGCTCAAAACATCTCGCGATTGATGCCGAGGTACTTCATCACCCGGCTGGAAATTTCCTCGATCGAGGCATGTGTGGTGCTGAGCATTTCCACACCCTCACGTTGCAACATCATTTCGGCCTGCGCCACTTCACGCTTGCAAGTGTCTAGTTGCGCATAGCGCGAGTTTGGGCGGCGTTCTTGGCGGATTTGCTGCAAGCGTTGCGGGTCGATGGTTAGGCCAAACAATTTGTGGCGAAATGCACGCAACTTGGCGGGCAAGTGCTCGCTTTCCAAATCCTCAGGGGTCAAGGGGTAGTTGGCGGCTTTGATGCCGTGTTGCAATGCCAAATACACGCAGGTGGGCGTTTTGCCGGCGCGCGACACTGCTACCAGGATCACATCGGCATCGCTGTAATCGAGCTTCATGCCATCGTCATGGGTCAACGCATAATTCATCGCGTTGATCCGGCGATGGTAGGTGTCGAAATCCACGATCCCGTGCGCGCGCCCCACCTGTGCCACCCGGCCCTGCCCCAGCTCTCGCTCCAATGGCGCGATGAACGGCGCGAACACATCCAGCATCAAGGCACCACTGTCGGCAAGGATGTGGTTCAACTCAGCATCCACACAGGAATTGACCACGATTGGGCGCAACCCCGCCGCCTCACCCGCAGCACGCACGCGCACGGCGGCCTCGCGCGCCTTGTCAGGCGAATCGACGAAGGGCAGCCGGTCGGTGGCAAACCGCACCCCGGCAAACTGCGTCAACAGGCTGTGGCCAATGGTTTCGGCGGTAATCCCGGTGCCATCGGAGACATAAAAAACGGGGCGCACGGCATCCATAGGCAATCCTTGGGGAGTGGGCAGGTTAAAATAACGGACTTCCCGCGCCACTGCGCTGCCCTGCCCCCACGGAGCCCGCCTTGACCACCAATATTCTTTGGTTGCACGACCTGCGTCTGACCGACCTTGCCCAAGTGGGTGGCAAGAATTCTTCCCTTGGCGAAATGATCGGGCAGCTATCTAGCCTTGGTGTTTCGGTGCCGGGCGGATTTGCCACCACCGCCGATGCGTTCAAGGCGTTTATCGCCCATAACGATTTGCATCAGCGCATCTTTGACAAACTGGCCACGATTGATGTGGAAGACGTGCCGGCACTGACTGCGGCCGGCGCCATCATTCGCGGCTGGGTGATCGATGCACCGCTGCAACCGCAGCTGGATGCCGACATTCGCAGTGCCTATGCCACCTTGTGTGCGGATGCCGGTGCCACTGACATCGCCGTGGCCGTGCGTTCTTCTGCCACCGCAGAAGATCTGCCCGATGCCAGCTTTGCCGGCCAACAGGAAACCTTCCTCAATGTGACCGGCGCCGACGACGTGGTGCACAAGGTCAAGGAAGTGTTTGCCTCGTTGTACAACGACCGTGCAATTGCTTACCGCGTGCACCACGGCTTCAAGCACGAGGATGTGTTTCTCTCCGCCGGCATCCAGTTGATGGTGCGCTCGGATGTGGGCAGCTCGGGCGTGTTGTTCACCCTGGATACCGAATCCGGCTTCCGCGACGTGGTGTTTGTCACCGCCAGCTTTGGCTTGGGCGAAATGGTCGTGCAAGGTGCGGTGAACCCGGATGAGTTCTACGTGTTCAAGCCCACGTTGAACGACGGCAAGCCGGCCATCTTGCGCCGCGCGTTGGGCAGCAAACAGCTGCGCATGGTGTATTCCGATGTGCCCGGCGAGCGCGTGCGCACCGAAGCTACGCCGGAAGCGTTGCGCGGTACGTTCTCGATTACCGATGCCGACGTTGAAGCGCTGGCCAGACAGGCGTTGATCATCGAACGCCATTACGGCCGCCCGATGGATATCGAGTGGGGCAAAGACGGCCACACCGGCAAGCTCTACATCCTGCAGGCGCGCCCAGAAACGGTGAAATCGCGCGCGCACGCCACCCAGATTGAACGCTATACGCTGTTGCAGCGTAGCGCGGTGCTGTCCGAGGGCCGCGCCATCGGCAACAAGATTGGCAGCGGTACTGCGCGGGTAGTGCGCAGCTTGGACGATATGAGCCGCGTGCAGCCAGGCGACGTGCTGATTGCCGACATGACCGACCCCGATTGGGAACCGGTGATGAAGCGTAGCGCCGCCATCGTCACCAATCGCGGCGGCCGCACTTGCCATGCCGCGATCATTGCGCGTGAATTGGGGGTGCCGGCGGTGGTGGGCACCGGCGATGCACTGACCTCGATCAATGATGGCGATAGCATCACCGTGAGCTGCGCCGAAGGCGACACCGGATTTATCTACCAAGGTGCCCTACCCTTCGAACGCACCACCACCGATCTTGGCAATATGCCGCCGGCACCGCTGAAGATCATGATGAACGTGGCCAACCCGGAACGCGCATTCGACTTCGGGCAATTGCCCAATGCTGGTATTGGGTTGGCACGATTGGAAATGATCATCGCCAGCCATATCGGCATCCACCCGAAAGCGCTGCTGGAATACGACCGCCAAGACGCCGCCACCAAGGCCAGGATCGACGCCCGTATCGCCGGTTACGCATCGCCCGTGGCGTTCTACATCGAACGTTTGAAGGAAGGTATTGCAACGATTGCTGCCTCGGTGTACCCGAAGCCCGTCATCGTGCGCTTGTCAGACTTCAAGTCCAACGAGTACGCCAACTTGCTGGGTGGTTCCAAGTACGAGCCGCACGAAGAAAACCCGATGATCGGTTTCCGTGGTGCATCGCGTTATATCGACGCCAGCTTCAAACCCGCCTTTGCGCTGGAGTGTGTGGCGGTGAAGCGTGTGCGTGAAGACATGGGGCTTGCCAATGTGTGGGTCATGATTCCGTTCGTGCGCACCTTGGGTGAAGGCAAGGCGGTGATCGAGGTGCTGCGCGAGAATGGCTTGGTGCAGGGCGAGCATGGCCTCAAGGTCATCATGATGTGCGAAGTGCCATCCAATGCGCTGTTAGCGGATGAGTTCCTCGATATTTTCGATGGTTTCAGTATTGGCTCCAACGATATGACCCAGCTCACGCTGGGACTGGATCGCGACTCTGCCATCGTTGCCAGTTTGTTCGATGAGCGCGATCCGGCGGTGAAAAAGATGCTGTCGATGGCAATTCAAGCCGCACGCGCCAAGGGCAAATATGTGGGAATTTGTGGCCAAGGCCCCAGCGACCACCCAGACTTGGCGCAGTGGTTGATGGATCAAGGTATCGAGTCGGTGTCACTGAACCCTGACACTGTGGTGGATACTTGGCTGGCATTGGCCAAATCCAAAGTCTAAGGCAGCACCGAAGCACGCCATACCTGCCAACGAAGCCTGCGGTCATCGCCGCAGGCTTCAGCTGCAAATACGATTACGTCCCGTTTGCTTGGCTTGATAGAGCAAGGCATCGGCGCGAGCCACCAAGTCTTCCGGGCGCGCCGCAGTGTCGCGTGCGGTCACGCCACCACTGATGGTGATGTGCCAGCCTGGCGCATAGCTGCTGCAATCCAATGCCGCCACCCGCAGGCGCATGGCCTCGCAAATTTGATGGGCGCGTGCGAACGGAACCCGCTCAAACAATACCGCGAATTCTTCGCCGCCCCAGCGCGCCAGTACCCCCGCACCGCCCAGCGCATCGCGCAAGGCATGTGCAACTGCAACCAAGGCTTGATCGCCCGCAGCGTGCGAATAACGATCATTGATGAGTTTGAATTCATCAATGTCAAACAGGGCGAAGCACAGTGCGCGATCGCCACGCACGGCACGCTCGAATGCTGCATCCAACACGGAATCCAAACTGCGCCGGTTGCCAATACTGGTCAGTGAATCTTCTAGTGCCATGCGCTCAAATGCTTCGGACTGTTGCTGCAAACGCGCCAAGAGGTCAGATTTCTCTTGGTCAGAGGCGCGTAGGCGATCGGCATGTTCACGCAGGTCACGGGTGCGTTGATCGATCAGCTGCTCCAGTTGTGCGGCACGTCGATGCAAACTGATCAGCCGCCAGCGCACCAGGGCCCATAGCAGCAACAACCCCACGATAGCGGCCAATGCCACTACCCACGGGCGCTCCCATGGGTGTGGTTGGATCTCGATAGTGATCGCAGTGATATGCGTGCTCCAGCCCTGCCCCAGTCCGGGAGCTGCAGCATTGACTTCAAAGCGATAATTCCCGGCATCGAGGTTGGTGTATTGCACGCTACGCTGATTGCCACGATCCACCCACTTGTTATCCAAGCCCTGCAAGCGTTGCCGATACCGCAAAAATCGCGGCATCAAGAAACTGATTGCCGCATAGCGGAATTCCAACTTGCTGGTGCCGGCCGGCAGATGAATGGCTTGGTCAATTGGCAATGATTTGCCATCGGCAAGGATTTGTTCCAGCACCACATTGGGCAATGGCCGGCGAAAAGCATGCAGCGATGCCGGTGTTGCCACCGCCGCCCCGCGCGCAGTCGCTACCCAAATATTGCCCCGATGATCGCGGATCGCCGATGGCCCCGAGCCACCATTGCATTGGGCGCTGACCAAACCATCGGCTTCACCAAAATGGTCGTATTCCAAGCGTGGGTGTTGACCATCGAGGACAGCATTGGCCTCGGCCTTGGCAATCCGCAGCACACCGCGATTGGATGTCAGCCAATAGCTACCCAAGCCATCATCCACAATGGCAAACACGGTATCGACCGGCAGCCCTTGGCGCATACCTAGGCCCTGCAACTGGCCTTTACGATATCGCAGCAAACCACGGTCAGTGGCCATCCACAGCGTGCCGTCGGCGTCTTCGTGAAAGCCAAACACGTCCTGCGCACCGTTGGTGGCGCGCATGTCCAGCGTTTGCACATGCTCACCGACGATGTGCGCAGCACCGTTCGAAGTCCCCACCCACAGGCTGCCATCATCGGCCACCAGCATCGAAATGATGAATTCGCGAGCCAGACCTTGTTGCAGCCCAAAGCGCTTGTACTGGCCATCTTTGAGCCGCACCAAACCACGGTTGGTACCGATCCATAAACTACCGTCTTGTGTCTCCGCCAGTGCGCGTATTTGATTACTGGCCGGCAGTCCATGTGCGGCGTCGTAGCGCGCAAGAACTTTGCCATCCCGCATGCGCAGCAGGCCATTGGTATAGGTGCCGACGAGGACATCGCCACCACGGGTTTCCAGAAAACTGAGGATGGAATCGCTGGGAAGCCCGTTTTCTGCGGTATAGCTGGCCACGATGCGATTGTCGCGCCATAGGTTCAAACCGCGTCCGGTACCGATCCAGATGCCCTCATGACCTTCGTACACGGTGCGCACATAATCATCGCTCAGGCCTTGATCGACATTCCAAGTACTGAATGGTGCATCGCTCAAGCGCAGCAAACCGGCATTGGTGCCGGCCCAAATGCTGCCCTCGCGGTCCACCAATAGCGAAGGCACGCGGTTGTTGGGCAGCCCCCGCAAACTGGTGAAACGATCCACCCCTTTGGCCGACAAACGCAGCAAACCGTTGTTGACCGTGCCCACCCAGAGATTGCCGTTGCGATCATCCGCCAGACTGGGAACGCCATCTTGCGGTAGCTGCGGCGAAAGTGACGCGAAGTGATCACTGTTGGCGATCTGTCGATAGGCACCACGTTCGGTGCCGATCAATAGTTGCCCGGTACTGGTTTCATACACCACGAATACTGGCGCATCCGGCAAACCAGATGTTTTGGGTAGCGTGCGCAACCTGCCCCCGTTAAACGCAGCCAAGCCGCCTGCCGTGGCAATCCAAATCGTGCCGTCACTCGCTTCGCGCAAATCAAACACGACATTGTTGGGTAGCCCATTGCCGGTGTTGAATTGACGTACCTTGCCATGATCGAGCACGGTCACGCCTTCGCTTTCGGTGGCCACCCACAGGCGGCCAGCACGGTCCTGTATGGCATCCAGGATCTCATCCTGGGCCAGGCCGTCCTTCTGGCGAAAATTTGTCCATTGGTCGCCACGCTTTACTGTGACCCCGCCGCGTGAAGTGCCCACAATTACCGCGCCATCAGCGGCGACCGATAGTGAACGGATTGCATTGTCTTGCAGCGCCGGAGTATTGCTGCGGTCAAAAAGCTGGAACTCCAGCCCGTTATAGCGCACCAGCCCTTCCCAAGTCCCCAGCCATAAATAGCCATCGGGGGTTTGTACGATGCTATTGACTTGGTTGTGGGGCAGGCCCTCGCGGGTGGTCCAGACTTCGCGATAGAACGCGGAAATAGGCTTTTCCTGCGCCCGTACTAGGGCGGGAAACAGACACAGCAACGCCAGCAGGCTGAGCAAGGCTCCCCGCATCCAAGCACACACAGACGCCATCGGCATCCGCTTCATAGCCCCCCTGTTAAGGCTGTTACGCCACTGCCAGCCCGGCCAGCGCCCCCATGTAGTGGCGATAATGCCGTAATTCATCGATAGAGTCGCGCACATCGCTCAATGCGGTGTGTGCCGACACCTTGCTAAACCCCGCCAACACGGCAGGTGACCAACGCCTAGCCAGTTCTTTGACCGTGCTTACATCCAGATTGCGGTAATGGAAGTAAGCCTCCAGTTGTGGCATCAGCCGCGCCATGAAGCGGCGATCCTGACAGATCGAGTTGCCGCACATCGGTGAGGTCCTGGCTGGCAACCATGCCTGCAAAAATTCAAGCGTGCGGGCTTCGGCTTCGGCCAGCGGTACCCCTTCTTCCAACACCCGCCGCCACAAACCCGAGCCGCCATGGTGTTTGCGGTTCCACTCATCCATGGCCTCCAGTGTGGCCAATGGATGTGCAATGGCCAATTCCGGGCCTTCTGCCAGCACATTCAACTGGCCATCGGTCACCACCGTGGCGATTTCCAATATGCCATCGGCTTGCGGGTCTAGCCCGGTCATTTCCAAATCAATCCAAATCAGGCGGTCTTGCGGCGAATCAGCGGACATAGTCATGCTCTTGTACGAATATTGGCATCATACTGATTCAAAGACAGGACGCCGCATGTTACAGATCGCCACCAACCTTGCCCCTGCACTAGGACCACATGCAATTTTGACCGCGATGCTGGCACCGGCGTTTTTTTTGACCGCAACTGCGGCCCTGTTGGCCTCGGCCAATACCCGCTTGGCCCGCGTGGTGGATCGTTTGCGTGCTTTGATCGTGGCGTGGAAGCAGGATGCGCCCGATAGTACCGAGCGCGAGCAACAGATCCGCCGGCATCGGGAACGTGCGCATTTGGTGCTGCGTGCCTGCCGTTTGCTGTACGGTGCCATGGCCAGTTTTGTGGGTACCAGTTTGGCGTTGGCAATGGATGCCTTGATCGGATTTCGACTGGGCGTGGTGCCCACCGCGACTGCGGTCATCGGCGTTCTGTTTTTGCTGGCGGCCAGTGTTTCCATGTGGCGTGAAGTCAGCTTGGCAGTGCGCAGCTTTGACCTAGAGCTAGACCACAGCCTGGCGCAGCAACGCAACTAGGTCACTGGCTGCCACGGCCACCAGCCCTGCCCAGTCTGCGCGTAGCGGTCGGCGGCACGTTCAAAACGGTTGCGCGCTGAAATTCCGCCGCAGTAAAAATACAGCGGCAAAAACAATACGCCCAATGCCATGTACTGCAGGACATGCGCGTGTTCGTGGTCGCCCATCACGATGGGTGGCTCACGGCACCAGCCGGCATCGTGTGCATAGGTATGGCATTGCCGCTCTAGCGAATGGCCGGTATCCAAAATCACATTGCCCAGCGTGAGCGCGCCACCGGGGCCCCACGGAAACTGCCGAAACACCACGCAATGCCGCTGCGGCTGCCATTGCGGCTTGGCTCCCACTGCCAAGCTGGCGCACCCAGCCAGCAAGCCCAAGGCGCTAATGGGAGCTGCCCACAGCACCCCCAATGCCACGGCCAGCCATTGCCCCCCGCGCTGCCACATTGCTCAAACTGCGCGTTTGGCCAACCAGTCGTGAATGGTTTGCGGCACTTCTTTTTGCGCGCGGCTGGAGACATAAATGCCAATGTGCCCCCCCTTGAACGACAGCTCGGTGTAGTCCTCGCTGCCAATCAAGTCCTTCAATGCCCGTGAGGCATCCGGCGGCACCAAATGGTCTTGTTCAGCAAATATATTGAGCACTGGCATTTCCACCATACCCAAGTGCACTTCGCGGTCCCCCACCTTGGCACCGCCGGTGACAAAGCGATTTTCCTGGAAGAACTGCTTGCTGAATTCGCGAAAGGCTTCACCGGCTTGGTCGGGTGAATCGAAGATCCATTTTTCCATACGCAGGAAATCTTCCATCGCCTGCTTGTCGTCCAGAATATCCACCATGCCCACGTATTTCTGCGCGAATAGCCGCCACGGTTTGAGCATCAAATAGGTGACGTTCATCATGTCGGCCGACACATTACCCAGCGTGTCCACCAGCAGATCCACGTCGATAGCGCGGTTCCAGTTGGACAGCATGTTGTCGGGGGTGTGGAAGTCCACCGGCGTCACCATCGTGATCAGGTTTTTCACCTTGTCCGGGTTTAGCGAGGCATAGCACAGCGAGAATGCGCCGCCTTGGCAGATGCCCAATAAATTGACCGCATCCAGCCCGTGCGCTGCGCGCAAATAATCCATCGCGCCGCCGATGAAACGCTCGATGTAATCTTCCAAGGTGAGGAAGCGATCGGAGCGATCCGGGTAGCCCCAGTCGATGATGTAAACATCTTCACCACGCGCCAGCAGTCCTTTGATCAAAGATCGGTCCGCCTGCAAATCGACCATGTACGGACGGTTGACCAAGGCATAGCTGATCAAGATCGGCACCTTGGCGGTGGGTGCATGTTCGCCCTTGAAGCGATACAGCACTACCTTGCCATCGCGCCACACGGCTTCGCGCGGGGTCACCCCAAAGTCCACCGCATCCATTTCGCGCAGGGTGCTGATACCGGCCACCAACTTGCTTTGCAGCTTGCCGGCTTCTTCCGCCAAGGATGTGGCGGTGATGTTGAGTGGGCCAAAAAATTGGGTCATCTCAGCGCTTCCTTGCAGTCTTGATGGGGTTTACGGCTTTGCTTGTTTTAGCAGCGGCAGCTTTTTGGGCCGCAGGGTTGACCGGTGATTTTTTAGCCACAGGCTTAGGCGCGGTGGCCTTTCTGGGTGCAGCTTTTTGTGGGGCGGCTTTTTTGATGGTGGGCGGCGGCGCTGGTGTTGCAACCGGTGCCACTGTTGACGCTGGCGCGGCGCGCTGGATGCGTCGCAGTTGGCGTTCTAGTTCGGCAATTTTGCGATGAGCGCTGTCCAGCTCGGTGCGGCCCGGCAACCCCAGTGTGTTGGCCGCTTGCTCGATCTGCCCTTGCACGGCGCTGCGCAATTGCATCTGGGCATTGGTGAGTTCACCAAACAGCGTCCGATACTGCGGAGACAGCGCGGCTTTGGCCCAGGCGTCTTCGGCCGCATCCACCCACAGGTCGAACAATGCACGCACGTTACCAATTTGCCGACCCGGTTCTTCGCGTTCGGCAAGCTTGGCTTCAAAAATTTGATAGGCCTCTTGCGAAACCTTGGTCAGCAGCGCGTTGTAAGCCTCGAGTGCGGCTTGCCAGCGCAAATGCGCTTTGCCCAAGGCTTGCGCGTGTTCTTGATGCTCGCGAGTAAACCCAAACGTGGGGAGCCCCAACAGATTAGCGGCTTCACCGCGCAAGCCCTGCAACCACGGCTGTGCCATTGCATTCCACTGCGCAATCCCTTCCAAACCCGGTCCGCGCATGCCATGCAACAGGTCTTGAAAGGGGTTGTCGCCCAACATTTTTTTCCATGCATCGGCGACATCGCGGGCACTGTGTTCGCGGCCGGAAAATTGCGCGGCCAATTGCTGCATCTGCCCTAACCAGTCACCACTTTGCTGACGGAAATGCCCCAGTACCGAATCGAAATTCCCCTTTCCGCCGGTGGCCGCTTGCGTCCACGTTTGCAACGCCTCACGGAACGCTTGTGCGCCGGGTACGGGTTCTGCCGGTGGCACTGCACCTTGCAGTGCATCGCCCCACAAGCCCCAATATTGACGTGCCAGTGCTGCAAAATCGTTGGGCGTATTGCTCATATGTCCTCCATGCTTGCGTGCATGCTAGCAATGCCAAGGTTGCATCGCTATCACACACATGCGTCAGGGCTTTGGAATATGCAGTGTTTTGCTGATCATCAGTGATCCCGATAACGCATACACCAGCGCCAATGGGTGTAATTGCCACGGCCCCATGTGCAGCACACCCAGCCACAGATGGGCCCCGATGCGATCGGTGCAGGCCAACCACGCAAGCACCCCCACAATCAGCACACTGGTGGGAATGGGCGTGCCTTCGAAATATTTCACTTTGCCTTCGGCGCCCGAGAGTTGCTCGGCGGTGACGTTGTAGCGGGCCAAACGACTGACCCCGCAGCCTACGAAATAGCTCAGGATCAACCAATCCCAGCCGCCCTGCAGACCGCAGGCGTAGCCCAGTGCGGCAGGTGCCACTCCAAAGCTGATCACATCGGCCAAGGAATCCAATTCGCGCCCCAAGGTGCTGGCTACCTTGCGCCAGCGTGCGATGCGCCCGTCCAATGCATCAAACACAAAAGCCAGCGGAATCAGCGCCATACCCAACAGCAAATCTTGCGCTACGCCGTCTTGCAGGTAACGCATGGCCGCGAAGATCGCCCCCGTGCCGCAGAAGGCATTGCCCAAGGTGAACCAATCGGCAAGATGGAACTCGCGCAACATCGAGAAATGACGTGATTTCATCATGACAGCCTGCCAAACCACACGCGCCCCGGCAAGCGGGAGCTGCTGGCCATCCCGCTTGATATTACTGTGGCATGGCTAGGTGCTCGGCCGTCAGTGGCTTGCCCATACGCGGCACGGTGTGGATCACCGCATCGGCCGGCAACGCGGCCTTGCCATCTAGGTAAGCATCCACGCGATCGAGTGCGGTGTACATATATGGCAGCAACGGCAGGTAGGCGGCGGCCATCTGCGGCAGGGCGAGGAAGGCATCGAAATGCTGCGCGTTGTCCACTTGCCAATAGCGCACATCACGGCCCGCGTCTTTGGCCATCGCCACATACGGCTGACTGGAAAATGCCTGCGGCACCAAACCATCGCTACGGCCATGGATCACCACCACCGGTAAACCGGCGCGCGGCGCACTGGCGCGGGTTTGCGCGATGCCTTGACGCACCCGTTGCGCAGCGACGCTATCGCCCGTCGACAACGCACGCAGGCATTGCAAACCGGTCAGACCCATATCGGTCAGCGGTTTGGGGTCCACGATCCCCACACCTGCACCCGGCGGAATGCCACTGGCATCGGCCCACCATGCGGCACGTTCGATTGCGGTGCTGGCGCGCAGACTGAGGTCAGCGTTTTGTGCCGAATAGCGATAGCCACAGGGATGTGCGTCGTAAGCGTAGTGGCCATAGGCCGAGGCATAGCCCACCGCCACCGCACGCCACAAATCAAACCCTACCGAGATGCTCCCGGCCCGCAGCGCCGCATCCGTCCAACCTGCGGCGTGCAACTTGGTTAGGGCGTCGCGTTGCTGCGCTTCAAAATTTGCGCCCGCCAATACCCCACGTGCCGCCAATGCCGCGCATTTGGCCTCCAAGCCCGGCATTGCCGGAATGCCCAACTGCGGCAAAGCACATGGCATCAACAACGCGCCTTCGGTGCTGTAGTCATACAGATTGCGGCCGCCGTGGGCATCAGTCCAAATATTGGGCTCACCTGACACCACGGCTGCCAACCATGGTTCGCCATCTTCGGCGGCACGCAAAACAGCACCACCGCCATTGGAAATACCCACCGCAATCACTCGCGTATTGGCAAATGTAAACGGCGCTTGTTGCGGCAATTGCGCGTTCAAGGTTGCCAATGCGTACTGCGCCGCCTGCTTCACATGACGGCCCCAATCGGCCTCGGGATTGTCTTGCGAATGCGCATGCTTGAACGCAACGCCGGTGCCCGTGCCTGGCGTGGGCTTGAATGCCAACGCGGAATCACTGCCAGCCACACGGCCATCCTCGGCGATGCCCTGCCCAGCATCCACATCAAAATAGTCGGTGCCGGTGCCTTTATCGGTATAGACCACCGCGCAGCCGCGCGGTAATGCCCATGCCCCCGCAACGGCAATTGCGCCATAGATGCCGCGTGAACCGGACGAGGGTGCCACCACCACGCAGCGTTTATGGGTATCAAACTGATCTGGCAATTGCAGCAACACCCGATGCGGTTGCTTGGCGCCCGGAAGCGTAGCCAGCGCGCTGAACTCCCGCCCCGGCACCGCAGCCACGCTGCCATACACGCTGCCGTAGCCGCCGCCGGGGGCAAGATCGGCAATGCCGCGCCAATTGCTCCATAACGCGCGCTTGCGGAGTTCCTCCGCGCTGGGATGGGTGGGGTCCGCGAATGTCGGTGGCAGCATCGACTGCAAGCCGGCCAAGCCCAAGCCGCCGGTCAGCAGATCATCGTGATCACGATGGTTTGTGCTGCGAGTTTGGCTGAACATGGCGGCATCCTTGTTGGCAGCAGGCAGACTGGCGCAGCCTGCCAACCAGGCAAGCGCGGTGACAATCGCGCAATGGCGATAAAGGCGATAAAGGCGTCGATGAATAGTCATGGCATGACCTTAGCTTTTCTGCGCCGTGATCGCATCGTACTTTGGTACCAGCCCGCTGCACCGGCTTCCTGCTAGCGTATGTCGTAGGGATTTTTGAAGGAACTGCAAGATGAGTGAGACTTTTCTGGCTGGCCGCACCGCGCTGGTGACCGGCAGCACCTCCGGGATTGGGCTGGCCATTGCCAAGGCGTTTGCCGCCGCCGGTGCCCGCGTGGCGATCAACGGACTGGGCAGCGCCGAACAAATTGCCAGCGCGGTTGCCGAAGTGGATGCGGCCGGCACGGGTGGCAGCCGGCACTTCAATGCCGATTTGCGTGATGTCACTGCCATCGAAACCATGATGGCCGATTTGGCCGCATGGTCGAATGGCGGCGTCGATATTCTGGTCAACAATGCGGGCATTCAACACGCGGTGCCTTTGCATGACATGCCGGTGGCGAAGTGGAACGACATCATCGCCATCAATCTGTCTTCGGCCTTCCACAGCATGCGCCTAGCCATGCCGGCAATGGCTCAGCGCGGGTTTGGCCGCGTCATCAATATCGCCTCGGTGCATGGCTTGGTGGCATCCAAAGACAAAGCGCCTTACGTGGCCAGCAAGTTCGGTATCGTTGGGCTAAGCAAAGTAGCTGCATTGGAATACGCCGCGCAGGGGCATCGTGATTCGGGTGGGGTCACGGTCAATTGCATTTGCCCGGGTTGGGTGGAAACACCGCTGATCGAGCCGCAGATTGAAGCACGCAGGCAGGGCGGTAGCCGCGACGCTGGCGTGCGCGCATTACTGTCTGAAAAACAGCCGAGCTTGCGGATGAGCTTGCCCGCCGAAATCGCCGCGCTGGCGGTGTTTTTGTGTCGCCGTGAAGCGCACAACATCACCGGCACGGCAATGCCGGTGGATGGGGGCTGGACGGCGCAATAAACCATGCCTTCCCTACTCATTGCCGATGACCACCCGCTGTTTCGCGCCGCGCTGAAACAAGCCGCAGGCGATGCCTTGGGTGAGGTGGAATTATTTGAAGCAGGCGATCTGAATGCCGTGCTGCACCTGCTGGATGCGCACGCGCAAATTGATTTGGTGCTGCTGGACCTGCATATGCCGGGCAATCACGGGCTGGCTGGATTGGCTGCGGTGCGCGCGCAATATCCGGGGGTCGCAGTGATTGTGGTGTCGGCCAATGACGACCCGCGTGTGGTGCGGCGGGCACTGGATCACGGTGCCGCCGGCTACTTGCCGAAAAGTGCAGGTTTGGACGAATTGCGTGATGCCATCCGTAGAGTATTAGCCTGCGAAACGTGGTTACCGCAAGCCCTGCGCGCCAGCGTGGCGCGGGCGGCATCATCACCCCACGATGCCAATCTGGCTGCACGCTTGGCCAGCCTGTCGCCACAGCAATTTCGGGTATTGGCACTGGTAGCCGATGGCCTGCTGAACAAACAGATTGCCGACCGCTTGGACGTGCAAGAGCGCACGGTGAAGGCACATTTGACCGCGATCTTCGACCGTTTAGGCGTACGCAACCGTACCCAGGCCGGCGTGGTGCTGCGCGAGTTGGAATTGCGTGACCCTGCGCACCAACTCGAGTCCTGATTGCACTTCGGGCTTGCTTTTTTTGCGGGCAGGGTAATTTTCGATGTGGTCAATTTTTCGCCAACCCTATTGACACGCTTGCTGTGCAACACGCTCCGTAAGTTATCCACATCTTTACCCAAGCGTCATCCACAGGCATTGTGGAAAACCGCATCAGGGCTTGCGCTGCGGCATTTTTCATGAAACCAACGGCGTGGTGAAATTTTCACCACACCCATTGACAGGCGCACCCCACAAGGCGCGCAGTGGGTTATCCACATCGTTATACGAACAATCATCCACAGGGGATGTGGACAACCCATACCAAGCACGTGCGCGGCAGGGCTTATCCCACACCTTGCGCCTTCAGCACACGATCCAGCATCGACTTCAAGGCCAGGGGGCGTAGCGGCTTCATTAGTAAAGGCAGGCCAGCTTCTTGTGCGGCACTGCGCACGGCACCGGTTTGGTCGGCACTGAGAATTAAGCAAGGCACGCTGCCAAAGCGTTCGCGCAGGCGTGCGCGCAGGGAGACGCCATCGTCACCTGTATCGAGGTGGTAATCAAACACCCACAGCGCGCATGCTTGCAGCGCCAATGCCTGCATTGCCTGTTCGCCATCACGCACCGCGACGACCTCACACCCCCAACCACGCAGCACGCCTGCCAAGGCTTGAAGGGCGGCGGCTTCGTTGTCCACGATCAAGACCCGCAAGCCCGCTAAACCCCGCGCCGCCATGGGCGGCGTTTGGGTGGCAACGGCACGTGTCAGCTCGATTGAAAAACAACTGCCACGTTGCAAGTGGCTGTGCAAACGCAAGGGCGCATTCAACAAGCTGGCAATGCGCTGGGCAATCGACAAACCCAAGCCCAGCCCCAACCCGGGGGCACCCTCGCCTCGCCGGAACTCTTCAAAAATTATTTCGCGTTGCTCTGGTGCAATGCCAGAACCTGTGTCATGCACTTCGATACGCAACCCATGCACACTGCGGCGCACTCCCAATAACACGCTGCCGGCGTTGGTGTAACGCAGCGCATTGGCCAAGAAATTCTGCAACACGCGGCGCAGTAACTGCGGATCGCTGTGTACCCATGCACGCGTGGCGACAAAGCGCAAACGCAGGCCGCGCTCGGCGGCCAACACGCGAAATTGCGCCATCAGTGGCTCTAGCACTTCACTCAACGGGAATACCCGTGGCTGTGGCACCAAGCCACCGGCTTCAAGGCGCGACATATCCAGCAAGGTACTGATGAGGTCGGTGGTGGTATCCAGCGCGCTGCCAATGTGTGCGGCCAGTTCGCGTGGCTCGCCTTGGCTGCGCTGTTGCAGAGTGTCGGTGAACAAATGCGCGGCGTGCAGTGGTTGCAACAGATCATGCCCAATCGCCGCAAGAAAGCGACTCTTGGCGTCGTTGGCGTGCTCGGCCTCGCGCTTGGCCGATTCCAGCAGCGCGGTGCGATCTGCCACCCGCAGCTCCAAGGTTTCGTTGCTGCGTTTGAGCTCATGCTCGGTTTGTCGAAACGCGGTGACATCGGTGAAGGTGGCGACAAACCCGCCACCGGGCATGGGGTTGCCACGAATTTCGATGATGCTGCCATCAGGAAACACCCGCTCGGACAAATGCGAGGTGCCCGCACGCATATGCTCCAAGCGTCGCTGCAAGGCATCGTGTTTACGCTCGATGCCGGTTACTTCGCGCAGCGCCCACGCCGAGGCTTCGGCAATCGGCATCCCCACCCGCAGCATCTGTGGTGGAAACCCAAAAATTTCCGCATAGCGCTTATTCCATGCCACCAAATGTAAGTCGGCATCGACCACGCTGATGCCTTGGCTCATGTTTTCCAGTGCGGCCTCCAACACACGCTGATTGAAGCGCAGATCCTCGCTGGCCTCACCCACAATCGTGGCCACGGTGTCCAGGTCAGCACCCGATGCATCGCGGCGTGCGGCATCCAGCAGCAAGCGCGCCGAGGCACTGCCCAAGACGGCGGCCAGCTCGTGTTCCAGGCGCATCTCCTGTACCGCAGGCACCGGGCCGCTGGCAGGTGCGCCGCGTAGCAACTCGTCCACCCGTGCTGCCGGTAAAAAGCGTTGCCCGGCATTGCGTAAGGTGCGCGCATCGCTACCGCGCGCACCCACGTGGCGGGGGCCACTGCGCAGATTAGCCACCAACACGGTGATGGCCGTACCCACAAACAAACTGACCCCAACCGCACGCGCCAACCGGCTCCAACCGGTCAAACCAAACATGGCTTCGGGTGCCAGCCAGGTCTGCCCCAGTGGGCCGGCATGCAACCATGCCGGTTTGGCACCCGCACTGGCCGCCAACAGCGGCACCAGCATCACCCAGCACCATGCCGCAAACCCCGCCAGTACGCCTGCACTTGCGGCATGGGCGGGCGTCTGCGGACGCCACAGTGCAAACGCGAGCGCCGGCATCAAGGTCGCCAATGCCGAGAACGACACCGCACCCACATCGGCCAAGACTGCATTGCCGCTGACCAAGCGGCTATACGCCCAACCCAGCAACATGATGGCCACGATCCCCACCCGCCGCAGCTTGAGCAGGTCGCCGCTGCGATCATTGGCGTTGCCGCGCGCCCATACCCCGCGCAGCAGCCCCGGTGCAAACCAATGGTTGCCGATCATCAAACTCAAGGTCAGCGTACTCACGATCACCATGCCGGTGGCCGCACTCAAACCACCCAGAAACACCAGCAAGGCCATGCCGGAATGGCCCTGCGCCAATGGCAGAGCCAGTGCATACATATCCGACGGCACCCGTGCGCCCAACCATGCCGCACCGGCACGCGCCAGTGGCAAGGTGGGCAGCGCGATCAACAGCAGGTACAGCGGAAACTGCCAACGCGCCGTGTGCACATCATGCTCGTTGCGGCATTCCACGACCCCCACATGAAATTGATGCGGCATCAAAAACATCGCCAATGCACCCAAGATGACCAAGGGCATAAAACCACCGGCTGATGATGCCGTCGGCAACACCGGTACCGCCGGCAGCGTGCGCAAACCCAACCACACGAACACCCCCAGCGCCAACATCACCAGCAACTTGAATAACGACTCAAACGCCAGCGCCAACACCAAGCCGCGGTTATGCTCGGCCGCACTCACCCGGCGGGTACCAAACACCATCGCAAACACCGCCATCGCTAGTGCCACATACAGCGCACCATCGCGCCAAACCGGCGGCGCGCCGTCATCCGCTGCGGCCATGCCCACTGTCAGCGTGGTGAAGCTCATGGTGATCGCCTGCAATTGCAATGCGATGTAAGGAATCAAACCCAGCACGGTCACCAGGGTCACCGTGGCGGCAAGCCAGGCGTCTTTGCCTAAGCGGGTGGCGATGAGGTCAGCCAGCGAGGTGGCATTGGTTTGCCGCGCCAGCCGCACCAGCCGCACCAAAAAAAACACCGCCAGCGTGTAACACAAGATGGCACCAATGAAGGTGGGCGGCAGTGGCCAGCCGTAGCGTGCGGCCTGGGTGACGGTGCCGTAGAACGTCCAGCTGGTGCAATGCACCGCCAGTGACAAAGCATAGATATGCCGCCAATGCTTGGCAAAAGCCGTTGGGTGGCGTTCGGCATACAGGCCCGTGCCAAATAGTACCGCCAACCACAGCAGCGCTGCTGCCACGACCGCGCCGACACTCAGCATTGTGTCGCCCTCAATCGCACACGCGTTGTTGAATCAAGCTTCCCCATGGATACCGAGCATAACGCGACGGCGAGCCGAAGCCCGCCGTCGCGTGGTAACCGATCACGCCGTGTCACTTCGCCGATGTGGTGGTAATCGACACATACTTATAAATTACTGCACCCAAACGCCGCGTTCCGGCGTCCAGTAGAACGTCTTCTTTTCGAAGACCTGCATGCGTCCGTTCGTTCCGTAGGCCTGTTCCTCGCCCTTCGGATAGCCGAACACCAACTCACGACCATTGTTTTCGAAGTAGGTCAAGATTGCGCCATAGACTGCATGTGCATTGGTCGCCGGCGTCCACAGGAACAGGCCCTTCTCGAAGTATTGGTACTGGCCAACCTGACCACTCGTGGGCGACTTCTTGGCCGCCGCCTCATCCATCATCGGGAAGCCCCAACGCGCCTCGTAGCCGCTGGCCCAGAACTGGTCAAGAATCTTGCCGCGTACCGCAAACGCACCGGTGCGCGAATGCCACAAGATGATGCCGCTGGCGAACTGCTGGAAGCGGCCACCGACATGCGAATCCGCTTCCACCAATGACGGATTGCCAACCGTACTGCGCACGCCACCCATGGCATACCATTTCTCGCCGATCTTGCCGTAAGGCAGCACTTCGCAGCGCGGCAGGTCGTAGCCATCGTTGTCACGGGCTTCGTCATTGCCCCAGCGGCTGAGGTAGTAGGCCGATACCCATTGTCCGGACGGGCCGACGTCGAGGTCGGTCTTCAGCCACCAGTGATTGAAGCTGGAACCACTGCCGATCTGGCGACCCTAGGTCTTGCAATAGACATAGCTGGTGCCCTGATAGAGCGTGCCGGTCTGGGTGGTGCTGGTCGGCGAACCATAGCCAGGCGCATTGGCATAGGTATCGACCCAGTAGGTGGAAGGTGCCGGCCCGGACGGCGGTGGCGCACCGCCATTGATCATGCTGTAAAAACTGCTCCACGGGAAATACTTGCCCGGATCGTAGCGGTCGGTGTTGGTGCTGAGCATCCCGTGACCCTTGACGCGGACGCTGTCGGGGACGAGGTGGTAGGTGTCATAGCCGGGCCCTTTCCATGCCGAAGCACAGTTGATACCGCGACGCTGGCAGGCGCTACGGGTAATTGCCGCAGTCGAGTTCAACAGCGCGCCGGTCCAGTTGCCGGGATCGCTGGCATAGCCTTCCTGCTCGATGCCGATGGTGTAGTAGTTGTGATTACGCGCATGCCACGCCTGGTTCTGTTCGCGCACCATCTGGGTAACTTGGCCATCGGACTTGCGCACAAGGTAATGGGCAGATACTTGTGCACTTGGGTTTTGAAACCATGAAATTGCCGATGCATAGCTACCTTCCATCGTATGCAAGATGACGGCACTGGTGCTATTGCCCCCGGAACTGTAGTTGTTGCCGTTGGCAGGGTTCCAGATCGCATTGCTGAAATCGGTTTGCGCAGTGGCACCACGGATGATGCCATTTCGATTTGATGTGTCCGTGGTGATGCGGTCGTTATCGAGATCGATCGTCAATGCTGGCGCACCTAACAACTCAAGGCGTTTCGCAGCAAATGACTTGCTAAGGTCGATCTTACGTGATGGGACGACAACCCCGTTATCACGCACCGCACGATTCATACTGTCGAGCACCGAATAGGCAAAACTCTCGCGCGCATAGGCGCCGATATTGCCGCCCAGCGGGCCGAAGCCGGCATAGCGTTGAAGCAGCTGGGCGTACCAGGTTTCAGCCCCTTCGCGCTGTGCGGCAGGGCTGCCCTGCTGTCGCATGGCCTGATCCAGCAAGGCGGCCGCGGCGAGGATGTTGGTTTGCGGATCGCTCATTACCAACGCGGGCGACTTGCCAATCAGACGAGCACCTTCAGTCACCTGATCGGCAAACCCCTCGCCGTGATACAGGCCCATCACGCCATAGGCCGACGGCATGTGGCGGTCTGCGGCCATTTTTTCATCCGGCTGCACATTTCGCCAACCGGTTTGTACAAACGCAATGGCCTCCAACGTGCCGCCAGGTAATGTGGGGAAACGCTGATATGCCATACGGAACAGCGGCGGTAGTGCTTGCCGTTGTTGAATCAAAGATTTCATCGCAGCGGCTTGCTCGGCCTGTTGTGGCGTGGGTGACGCCTGCCTGGCCAGTGCCGGTTGTATCCCCAACGTTGCAACCAACACCGCCAAACTCAACTTCGTTACCGCAATCCCCGAATTCGAACGCATTCCCAATCTCCCCAAGCGTGATGAATCATCAAAAAAGTGGTGAGCAACGCATGTGGCCCCGTCCCTGCCACAGCCTGCCCATGTCTACATCCACAAGCCGTTGACTGCCTCCTGCCGAGAGACATCGGCCGCAACCGCACGCACCTTGCACTCCCCTTGTCGCGTGGCACAACGCCGCAGAATTTCAGCGTTGTGCAGCCATTCCCTGCGCCAAAATAATTGATATGCATTCCATGCGGGTTGGCATGAATATTTTATTTTGTGATGCTCGTCAAGTTGCAGAGCAACATAAGCTTTCGCCATCGAACATCATCTTTTGTTGGCATGCAAACGCACAACGGCGAGCCGAAGCCCGCCGCTGTGCGGCCTTGCCATTGCAATGAATCGAACGCGTCAGAAGTTGTAGCGCGCCGTCAAACTAATTTGCCGTGGCGCACCATAGAAACCCGTCAACACGCCCAAGGAAGACACCAAGTTGTAACCGGTGGTGCGGTATTCCTTGTTGCCAAGATTGGTGCCAGCCAGCGATAGCGACCATGCATCATTCACCCGCCACGTCACATTGGCATTGATTAGGCCATAGCCGTCTTGGGTAATTGGCGAGGCAACGGCGCCGGTGATGGGGTCTTTCACGATTTCCGTAGTCGCCACGACCTTGGATTGATAGCTATACCCAGCACGCGCGGACAAGTTGCCGCCATTGGCGAGCGGTGTGCGCCACTCAAGATTGATCGCGCCCGAAAAATCTGGAGCATTGGTCATCTTCTGCTGACTGGCGATATTGACGCCTTTGAACATGTATCGATCAAACTTGGCGTCCATCCATGCCAAGTTGCCGGTGATCGCCCAATGCTCGGTTGGCAGCCACTGGTATTCAACTTCGGCCCCGTTGATGGTGGCCGAACCGGCATTGGTGAAGTCCCCAAAGAAGGCGTCATCTTTGCCATCGCCGTTGCTGTCATAGGCGGTGAAGATGGACAACTGAATATCCTTGTACTTGTTATGGAAGGCCGCCACGTTCAAGAACAATGTTTGATCCAGCAAGCCCATCTTGCTGCCAATCTCGAAGCTATCCACTTGTTCGTCCTTGAACGGATCGGCCGAACGCGGCACCGCTGTGGCTTGCGCGCGAATGTTGTAGCCGCCCGACTTGAAGCCACGTGAGAACAGGCCATACAACAGCACGTCATTGCTCACCTGGTAGTCCAATGACACTTTGGGTGAGAAATTCTTGAAGTTGATGGTCTTGTCGAAATTTGCGGATACCGCAGTCTGCTTGGTGAAGGTGCCATCACTGTAGCTACGGTTCAGCACAACCGCATGCTTGTCCTCATCGGTGTAACGGCCACCCACGTCCACCGAAAATTTGTCGGTAACATCGAAGGTCCAGTCGGCATACACGGCAAAGCTATCGGTCATGACCTTGCCTTGGGTGTCGCCAAAGAGCAGGCCAAAGAAATTGTTCAGCACGCGACCACCGGCTTCGCCATTGAACGCATACAAGCCGACAACGCCACGCGAACGTCCACCGCCGTCATAGTTGATTTGCAACTCATGACTAACTTGTTGATCGTTGTAGAACGCCTTCACGTCGGCAATGGGATACGGCGTGGTATCGAAGTCGATATTGGTTTCGGTGTCGGACTCGCGCTTGGCCAACACATACTTGAGGGTCCAGTTGTCATTGGCGCGGTAGTTCATGGTCATCGATGCACCATCAACCCGCGTGTAGTTCACGTTCGGCATGCCATTGCGAACGTCATAACGGCTATCCATCGGCTTGTAGGCCGACAGCCCGGGGAACAGGAAGTTCGCGGTGGCATTGCTGTTGGGTGCCAGCAATCTGGCACCACGCACGCCGGAATCGTCTTTCATCCAGTCCATAGCAAACTGGATGTCAAAATTATCGGTGACATAGGCACCCAACTGCCCACGCACCACCTTGATGTCCTTATTACTGACTTGGTCGCCAGTGCGAATATTTTCACCAAAGCCATCGCGGCTTAGACGTGCTGCAGAAATGCGCCCACGCAGATATTCACTACCGATACTGCCGCCCACACCCACCTTGAAATCACGCTGACCGTAATTGCCCGCAGTCACCGAACCAAATCCACCAAAGTCTTTCGACAAGCCTTTGGTGACATATTTGATCGCGCCGCCAATCGTGTTTTTACCGTACAGCGTGCCCTGCGGGCCACGCAATACTTCCACGCGCTCGACATCCAACACATCCAGCAACGCACCCTGCGGACGCGCCAGATACACATCATCCACATACAAACCGACGCCCGGATCCACACCCCATAATGGGTCCGATTGACCAACGCCACGAATATAAGCGGTGATGGTGGTGTTGGAGCCGCGTGCTGCATAGATCGTCAGGTTGGGCACTTTGCCGCTCAGGTCGGACAAATCCTGCACATTGAGCTTGTCCAGTGTGTCCGCAGTGAATGCGGTCACCGCAACCGGCACTTCTTGCAAGGTTTCTTCGCGTTTGCGCGCGGTGACTTTCACGCTTTCCAGCGTGGTGGTTTTTTTGCTTTCAGGCTTGGTTGCTGCCGTGTCTTGTGCCATCGCTGGCGCGGCCAGCAAAAACGACATCGCCAGTGCACCGTGGACTGCCAGACTCAATTGCTTACGTTTCATCGCCCCTTCCTCCCGGAAATATGCAGAACAAGCGGACGGATGCCGCCATTGCGTTGCACGATAGCCGCCCGGCTGACACGGCGGCATTGGACGTTCGGACAATGGGCCAACCGCGCACATGCACCGACACTGCATGCCCGGAATCCCGCTGCCCGGAGTGGCGCATGTCGTTTTTGATCGTATTGGCTGCGCTATGTTTTTTGATGCTGGTGGCCTATCGCGGCCACAGCGTGATTTTGTTTGCGCCGGTGGCGGCGATGGGGGCGGTGCTGCTGATCGACCCGCAATTAGTCGCACCGATGTTCACCGGCCTGTTCATGGAAAAAATGGTCGGCTTTTTGAAGCTGTACTTCCCGGTGTTTTTGCTGGGTGCGCTGTTTGGAAAAGTCATTGAACTGTCAGGGTTTTCCAAAGCCATCGTGCAGGCCACCATCCGCGTGGTGGGTGCGCAGCGGGCGATGCTGGCGATCGTCGCGGTATGCGCCTTGCTGACCTACGGCGGCGTCTCGCTGTTTGTGGTGGTGTTTGCGGTGTATCCGTTCGCGGCAGAGTTGTTCCGCCAAAGTGACATCCCCAAACGCCTGATCCCAGGCACCATCGCGCTGGGTGCGTTCACCTTCACCATGGATGCGCTGCCGGGCACGCCGCAAATCCAGAACATCATCCCCACCACGTTTTTTGGAACCAACACCTGGGCCGCGCCCACGCTGGGCAGCTTGGGCGGGGTGTTTATCTTGATCGTGGGCATGAGCTACTTGGAGTGGCGCCGGCGCGCCGCGCTCAAGGCTGGCGAAGGCTATGGCGATGCCGCCACATTACGCAACGAACCCGCAGCGTTTGCCAATTGCCAACTGCCCAATCCCGTGTTGGCGATCTTGCCTTTGCTACTGGTGGGCGTGGTCAACAAACTGCTGACGGTGTGGATCCCGCAGCATTACGGCGATAGCGTGCGTTTTGACCCGGCGGTGATCGGCAAGGCTGCGCCGGTGGTGCAGGAAGTCTCCAAACTCACCGCGATCTGGGCGGTAGAAGGCGCGTTGCTGGCCGGCATTGCCTGTGTGCTGCTGTTTGCATGGAAGCCGGTCAAAGCAAGTTTTGCCGAAGGCAGCAAATCCGCGATTTCCGGTGCACTACTGGCGGGCATGAATACCGCATCCGAATACGGCTTTGGTGCAGTTATCGCCGCCCTGCCCGGCTTTTTGGTGGTGGCGCAAGCCTTGGGTTCGATCCCCAACCCCTTGATCAACGAGGCGGTCACCGTCACCGCCTTGGCTGGTATCACCGGCAGCGCATCGGGCGGCATGAGTATTGCGCTGGCGGCGATGGCGGACACCTTCATCGCCAATGCGCATGCCGCAGGCATCCCGATGGAGGTACTGCATCGGGTGGCCGCAATGGCCTCCGGCGGCATGGATACCCTGCCGCACAACGGTGCAGTCATCACCCTGCTCGCGGTCACCGGGCTGAACCATCGCCAATCCTACAAAGATATTTTTGCCGTCACCTGCATCAAGACGCTGGCGGTGTTTGTGGTCATTGCGGCCTATTACATGTTCGGGCTGGTGTGACGGGCTTGTCAGACAGGTGGATTGCCACGCACCATGCGTGGCATGAATGACATCGAAAACCCGCACACACTGTCACGCCGCACCACGCCGACGTGGGAAGTTGAATTACTGATTTCCGGTATTGCGGTGTTTGCCATGCTGCAATTGCCAGGCTGGCTGGATGACCGGTTTTTCGCGCTGCGCCCGCGGTTTGATTCCGACTGGCGAACGGTGCTGCAGCTGGTGTACATCTACGCCAGAAGTGCGGCGCTGATCCTGGCCTTGACCTTCGTCCTGCATCTGCTGCTGCGTGCGCGCTGGATTGCCTTGGTGGGCATGCATTCGGTGTATCCCGATGGCATTCGCTGGGACAAACTACGCATTGGCCCGATTGCACGCGCGATGGAGCAAGCGCGTGAAATATCATTCCCTGACATCATCGAAAACGCCGATAACCGCGCCACCATCTTGTTTGCAGTCGGAGTCACTCAAGCGATGTTTGTGGTGGTGATCTCAATCGCCGCGATCAGCATACTTGGGTTGTCCATGATAATTGCCGCACTGAGCGGCGGCCGACTAGATCCAAGCAGTATTCTGGTCGTGCTCATGGGGCTCTGGGTGGTGCCGTCGGCAGTAGCGGCAATGATTGACCATAAGTACGGTAGTGCATTAACGCCAAATAGCCGTTGGTACCGGCTATTGCAGCGCATGTTCGGAGTCTATGCGAGGCTTGGTTTTCGCCGCAGCAACAACCCGGTGATGGCGTTGCTGAGCAGCCACAGCAGCGACCGCAAAGTACTCACTGCCACTATGCTGCTGATGTTCCTTGCACTTGGGGTGACAATATTCAGTGGGACACTGCAGCGTGAGCCATCCTTGCTTGGCAATTACGCACTGTTTCCTGCCGGACGCGATGTGCGGGCCCTCGATAGTGCCCACTACGATGACCAGCGCAACCCTGCGCGGGATGATGCCGTGCCCTATGTGCAGTCCGCGATCATCAAGGATGCCTACGCACAGTTGGTGGTGCCGTTCCAACCCAATCGCGATACTTCCGCGATGCAGCGGCGTTGCCCGCAGACCCGGGCACAGTCTGCACAAACACGGCTGACCTGCTTGTCCGCACTGCACACGGTTACGCTGGACGGCAAGCCACTGCCTGAACTGCGCTATGAAATTTCCAGCGATCCACGCACCGACCGCCCCGCCCTGCTGGCGATGATCGATGTGCGCACACTCGCTAACGGGCGGCATGAATTACATGTAACGCGCCCTCCGCGCAGCGGAAGCTCCGCGAAGGACATCTCACAAGATCCCGGTTTCGATGTGATTGCATTCTGGCGCTGACCTGACCGCCAGCAACTTCTAAACTAACGCGGTGAACACCCCGCAGCGCAAGATCATCCACGTCGACATGGACGCGTTTTA
>NZ_DAOOUM010000011.1:0-7361 GCF_035369645.1 Thermomonas sp.
GCTGCGAACACGCGATCCAGCTCGCCCTGCGACACGCATTCCAGCCCGAAACCTTCATCCACCAGTGTGCGCAAAATGTCTGGGTGCGCATTGGCCTTGATCGCATAGAAATGCCGATCCAGCGCCGCAATCGCTTTCAACTGACGGGCGCGGGCGCGCACGGTGGGCAAGTGATAGGCATACCGCGGCGTGCCTTGCTGGGCACAGGCCAACAGCGCCGCCTGCGCGTCGGCGGCTTCCCACCAGCGTGGTGGACGCGGGCGGAATGTGCCTTCGATCTCGCGCCAACGCGGGCCAAACACGGCGGCTTCGTGCACCGGCATCGCACCGGAATCAATCAGGGCCGCGTGCAACTTCGGCAGCATGCCATCGGCGGCGGACTCATCCACCACAAAGGTCAGGTTGAGGTCGTTGGACGATTGCGAAATCAAATGCACGCGCTCGCGCCCGAACATCGCCCACACATCCTGCAATTTATGCAGCAGCGAACGCATGCCGCGCCCGACCAAGGTGATCGCCGCGCACGGCACGATGATCTTGACCCGGCAGATTGCCGCAAGGTCGGCCGACAATGCCGCCAGCACATCGCTGTTGACCAGGTTTTCGGACGGATCCAGTGACACTGTCACATTGGTTTCGGCCGAACCAATCATGTCTACCGACAAGCCATGTTGCTTGAACAGCGCGAACACATCGGCGAGGAAGCCGACCTGTTGCCACATGCTGATGCCTTCCATCGACACCAGCACGATGCCGTTGCGGCGGCTGATCGCCTTGACGCCGGGAACCGGCTCCGCCGCATCATCAATGCTGGTGCCGGGCAGGTGCGGGCGTTCGGTATCCAAAATCGCCATCGGCACACCGCCATTGCGAGACGGCCGCAGCGAACGCGGGTGCAGCACTTTGGCGCCGGTGGTGGCGATTTCCTGCGCTTCGTAATAATCCAGCCGGGTCAGCAAACGCGCATCCGGCACTTCACGCGGGTTGGCGCTGAACATGCCGGGCACGTCGGTCCAGATTTCCACCCGCTTCGCGCCCAGCAACGCACCGAAATACGCCGCCGAGGTATCCGAACCACCACGCCCCAAAATCGCGGTACTGCCATCTTGATGACGGGCGATAAAGCCTTGGGTGATCAGTAGCCGCGTGGGTTGCTGCGCAAAACGCTGGCGGAAATCGCCTTCGGCCTGCGCTTGGCAATTGACCGACAAGCGCTGCGCCCATTCGCTTTGGTTGGGTTGCGGCGGCAACGCCGCCAACCAATCCCGCGCATCCATCCAACCGATATCCAAGCCCTGCGCATGCAGATACGCTGCGCCAAGGGTGGAGGACAGCAGCTCGCCCTGCCCCAGCACTTCGGCCTGCCAATCCAGCGGGCGGGCGGCGGCACGCGGATCGGTGAGCAAACCGTGCAAGGCGGCCAAGCGTGCGCCCAGCACGGCATCGGCATCCAGCCCCAGCTCGGCAGCAAAGGCACGGTGACGGTCTTCCAGTGTGGCCACACGCTGCGCGCTATCGGCCGCGCCATCGGCAATCGCGGTCAGCGCGTTGGTGACGCCCGACAGCGCCGACACCACCACCAGCACCCGCGCATCGTTGTCCTGGGCGCGGCCCGCAGCCAATTTGCCGATATTGTCCCAGCGCGTGCGTTTCGAGACCGACGTCCCACCAAACTTGAGGACAAGCCAGCGATCTGCGGAAACGGGGACAGGAGACATGAGATTTGGTGGATATGAGGAAGGGGAATGCCGCCGGCGGCGGGTTCGGGCATTCTAGCGGCCCATCACCCCCAAATGCCGCATCGCAACATGACTCGTCGTTATATGCAACTGGATGTTTTCGCTTCTCGTCCCGGCAACGGCAATCCGCTGGCGGTGGTGTTGGATGCGCAAGGGCTGGACGATACCGCGATGCAGGCCATCGCACGCTGGACACGGCTGCCGGAAACCACCTTCGTGTTTCCACCCAGCACGCCCGATGCGACCCACCGCATCCGCATTTTCAGCCCACGCCGCGAAGTCCCCTTTGCCGGTCACCCCAGTGTGGGCACCGCCTATGCGCTGCTGGATGCGGGCTTGGTGACGCCGCGTGACGGGCTGCTGGTACAAGAAGGCATTGTCGGCAATTTGCCGCTGCGCGTGCACGGTGACGGCATGCAACGCACGCTGGCGGTGCGCACGCCGCGCGCCCGCGTGCAAGCCATCGCCACGCCCGATGACCCGCGTCTGGCCACCGCTATCGCCGGCTTGCAGTTGGGCGCATTGCCGCCGGTGTTGATGGACGGCGGGCGGCGCTGGTGGTTGGTGGAATTGGCCAACGAGGCCCATTTGCGCAGCGTTGTGCCGGACTGGAATGCCATCGCGCAACTGGCCGAAGCCAGCGACAGCATGGGTTTGTTTGTGTATGCGCGCAGTCAAGACCCGGTGTATCACTACGCCGTGCGTGCATTTGTGGGGGCCACCGCGCGTTTTGAGGACGCCGCGTCCGGCGCTGCCAACGCAACTTTGGCCGCGTGGCTGGCCGAACGCGATGCCCTGCCCGGCGACGATGGCTTTTATCGGGTCAGCCAAGGCCGCGAAGTGGGCCACGACGCCATCATCGAACTCACCGTGGATGGCAACGGTGAGGTCTGGTCGGGTGGCCGCGCCGCCTGTGTGGTGCGCGGGGAATTGGCGTGGCCGCTGGATTGAGCCACGCCGCAAACCGCACCACTAGGCTTACGGCTTGTTCTTCACCGGCACCAAGCGCAGGTCCTGGAAGTCGAAGCTGAAGTCGGTCAGCGGTGATATCGGCTCCATGCGCATTTCGCGGATATTGCCGTCGGCATCCAGCGCAAAATTGACGAAGGCATCGGCATTCAAGCCACGGTCGCGCCAGCGCACGATGAAGGTGTCGTGCTGCCAGTGTTCGATATCACCCAGCAGCTCGGCGGTTTTGGAGAACTGCATTTCCAACCCTTTTGCACCTTGGCGGATGAGGACATCGCCGTACCACGGGTCGCGGTAGGTGCCCGCGTATTGCGCCAAGGGCAATGCGGGTTTGCTGTTGGCAGCGCGCGCGGCGACGTGCTTTTTCCAGTCTTCATCGGCATTACCCTGCGCTTTGGCAAATGCAATGGAATACCCCTGCAACCAATCGTGGCCGTTGTTGCCCAGCATCATGTCCAAGGCTTCGTAGGTGATGGCATTGAAGGCCACCCCAGCTTCGGCACTGGTCAGCACGATCACGCCGATTTTTTTATCCGGCATCAACGTCAGCCGCGACACTTGCCCCGGCCAGCCGCCGGTATGCCACACCAAGCGGTTGCCGCTGTAGTCAGAAAGCTGCCAGCCTTGGCCATAGCCTGAAGACAGCGGTGTGGCGGCGGCTAATTCTGGCACCGACGACGGCCGCACCGGGATGGGCGTGAGCACCGTCCACATCTCACGCTGGCGCTGCGCGGAGAACAGGCGTTTGGCGGTGTCGCCAGTGCCGGCATACACCCCGCCGGCCAGTTGCGCGTTCATCCACTTGCTCAAATCATGCACGCTGGAATAAATGCCGCCAGCACCCGACACATTGCGCCAAGTGGTCACGCCCACCGGGCGTAATGCTTTGAAATCAAACTGCGCATTGCCTACCGCCACGTTGTCGCCGGGCTTGAGGTCATCGCTATTGAAGCGGGTCTCGGTCATCCCCAGCGGCTGCCAGATGCGGGTTTGCAAAAATTGTTTGTACGACATCCCCGAGGCCGACTCCACCACCAAGCTTGCCACCCCAAACAGGATGTTGTCATAGGCGTATTGCTCGCGAAAACCACCGGTCAGCGGCACGTCTTTCAAGCGTTCGGCCACCTCGCGTGAGGAGTAGGTGGTGGTGGGCCAATACAACAAGTCACCCGCACCCAAGCTCAAACCAGAGCGATGCGCCAACAGGTCGCGGATGCGCATCTCGCGCGTGACGTAGGCATCGCTCATGCGAAACCATGGCAAGTGGTCGATCACCCGGTCGGTGGTTTTCAACTTGCCGTCGTCTTGCAACATATTCAGCGACGCGGCAGTGAACGCCTTGGTGTTGGATGCGATGGCAAACATCGTGTGCGCATCCACCTTGGCCGGCTTGCCCAGCTCGCGTACACCGTAGCCGCGCTCCATCACCACCTGCCCGTCCTTGACGATGGCCACCGCCACCCCAGGCACATCAAACTTTTTTTGCACGGCAGCGACAAAGGCATCGAACTGCTGCAAGCGTTGTGCATCCGGCAACCCTGCTGCCAGCGGCGCCATGCTGTCATCCACCCGAATCGGCGGTGCCTGCTGCGCCAGCGCGGGCGATGCCGCGCCCAAGGTCAAAATCAGGGCCAATGCCAGTGGGGCGATACGCATGCGAGGTTCCTTGGGGGGCGAAAGCGCAGAGTATGCCGACGATGCCGCTGCCGCGCGATGCGCCATCGGTCATAGCGGGAAATAGCCCCCAATTGCATCCCGCCTGCGTGGATAATTCCCCGATGCCCCATTCCCCTACCACCCGCGCCCTCTGGCAAATCCATTTTTGTGTCCTGCTATGGGGCTTCACCGCGATCTTGGGCAAGCTCATCACCCTGCCAGCGCTACCTCTGGTGTGGTGGCGAATGTTGATCGTGGTGGCCACGCTGGCGCTGCTACCCAAAGTCTGGCGTGGGCTGCGCGCCATGCCAGTCCGCACGCGCTGGGCGTATGCCGGGATTGGCGTGTTGGTGGCGCTGCACTGGCTGACGTTTTATGGCGCGATCAAATTGGCCAATGCCTCGGTGGCCGCCACCTGTATTGCATTTGCCACGCCGATGACCGCCTTGATCGAACCGATGCTGACGCGCACGCGCTTTCGTCCCGGTGACTTGGCGCTGGGTGTGTTGTCGCTGCCCGGTATTTGGCTGGTGGTGGGGGGCGTGCCGGCCGGCATGCATACCGGCATCGTGGCCGGGGTGATTTCGGCGCTGTTTGTGGCCATCTTCAACAGCCTCAATAAACGCATGGTCGACGGCGGCGACGCACTGACCGTCACCGCGCTGGAACTGGGTGCAGGCACCGTGACCTTAAGCCTGTTGGCACCGCTGATGCCCCTGTTGGTGCCCGCCTTCGCTGGCCCGCTGTTGGTGTTGCCGGCGGGTATGGATGTGCTGTGGTTGCTGGTGTTGGCATTGGCCTGCACCTTGTTGCCGTTCGCGCTGTGCCTAGTCGCGCTGCGGCATCTTTCCGCGTTTACCGCGCAGCTGTCGGTCAATCTGGAGCCGGTGTATGCCATCGCGCTGGCGGCGGTGTTCTTCAACGAACAACAAGAACTCTCGGCGCGCTTCTATTTTGGCGTGGCCATCATTCTGGGCGTGGTGTTTGCGCAAGGCCTGCTGGCGGGCCGGCGGGCACCCCGCCACGCCCAGCAAGTGGGGGTCAATGAAACCCACCACGTCGCCGATTGACACAAGACATGGCAGGCTAGGCCTATGTATCTTCGCTATTACGGCCTGACTGAGCCGCCATTCTCGATCACCCCCGATCCGCGCTTCGTGCATTTGAGCGAGCGCCATCGGGACGCCTTGGCGCATCTGTTGTTCGGCATCGACAAAGGCGGTGGCGGCGGATTTGTGCAGCTCACCGGCGAAGTAGGCACTGGCAAAACCACGCTCAGCCGGCTATTGCTGGAGCAACTGCCCGCGCATGCACGCATCGCGCTGGTGCTCAACCCCAAGCAAAACGCCATCGAACTACTGGAAACCATTTGCGAAGAACTGCGCATCCCCATCGAGGACAAGCGCGGCAGCACCAAGGGGTTGATCGACGCGCTCAACGCCTTCTTGCTAGATGCCTATGCGCAGGGCTTGCGGGTGGTGGTGTTGATTGATGAAGCACAAAACCTGCCGGCCGATACCTTGGAGCAAGTGCGGCTACTGACCAATCTTGAAACCGACACCCAAAAACTGCTGCAAATCCTGCTGTTGGGGCAGCCTGAATTACGCACGCTATTGGCGCGCCCGGAGCTGCGTCAGTTGGCGCAACGCATCACCGCGCGTTATCACTTGGCACCGCTGGATGCCAAAGAAACCGACGCCTACCTACGCCATCGTTGGCGGGTGGCCGGGGGCACGCGGTTTCCGTTTGATGCCAAGGCGGTGGCGCGTTTGCATGCACGCTCCGGCGGCGTGCCGCGCTTGCTCAATGTGATTGCCGAACGCGCGCTATTGGCCGGTTACGCGCGTGACGCGGTGGGTATCGATGCCCGCTTGGTCGATGCCGCCGCCACCGAAGTACTGCCCCCCACCGTGCAGCCGCAGCACTGGCGCTGGGTGGCGATCATTGCTGGCGTAGCGGCGGTCGCCACGCTGGGGTTTGCAGCGATGCAGTGGCGCAGCGCACCGACAGCACCCGCCGTCACGCCCGTCCTTGTGGCAGCCCCCATCAGCAACACTGACCACGCCACACGCACGGCGACGCGCCCAGATGACGTGACTTTGGCGCGGCATATCACCACCTTGGGCAACAACCCTGCGCAAGCGTGGCAGCACTTGCTTGCGCAGTGGTCGCTGCCGGCAACCAGCATCACCCTGGACGCTGCGGGTGCTTGTACACCTGCCAGCCGCGCGGATGTGCATTGCGTGCAAGGCCGTGCTCGGCTGGAAATCTTGGCCGCCCTGGATCGCCCCTTGTTGCTGCGCTTGCAGGCAGGCAATACGCAGGCGTGGGCAAGTCTGTTGGGGGTTGATGCCCGCAACGTGCGGCTGCAACTAGGGCAAGACCGCATCGACATCGACCGCAGCCTGCTGCAAGCGCACTGGAATGGCGACTACGCGGCATTGTGGGTGGGGCAGGTCGAAGTGCCTGCCAGCGCCGCGCAAATCAGCATCTTCCAAAATGCCCGTGGCCTGCCCGCCGATGGCGTGGCCGGCCCCCTGACCTTGATGGCGCTGGCCAACAACCTGCCCGGCCCGCACCTGTTGCGCGTATTGGATTGAACCGATGTCCCTGATCTTAGAAGCCCTGCGCAAATCCGAAGCCGAACGCCGCCGCGACAACGCGCCCGACGTGGCACTGGAACTGCCCCCCGCTCCCGCGCGCGCCGCACGCAGCACCCCGGTGTGGCTGTGGCCGGCGCTATTGGGCACCGTGGCCTTGCTGGCCTTGGGCGGCTGGCTGGGTGCGCGCATGGCCGCGCGTGACAACGCTGCGGCGACTGCTGCACTGCCGCCAACATCGTCCATCACCGCCGTGGAGCCCCCCCCGGCGATCACCGCCCCGGCAGTCGCGCCGCAACCTGCATCTGCCATACCGGCATCCCCGAATATCCCCGCTGCAACACCTGCTGCAACACCTGCTGCAACACCTGCTGCAACACCTGCTGCAACACCTGCT
>NZ_DAOOUM010000011.1:7461-34574 GCF_035369645.1 Thermomonas sp.
ACCTGCTGCAACACCTGCTGCAACACCTGCTGCAACACCTGCTGCAACACCTGCTGCAACACCTGCTACAACACCTGCTGCAACCTCGGCGACAACACCGCAGCCAGTCGCCGCCACACCCGCACACGCGCCCAACATTGCGCCCGCACCGGCGGTCGCTCTGCCACATCCAACCGCCAGCACCGCTGCCCCCAACCTCGCCGACACCGCCCTACCCGCGGTCAAACTCAGCATGCATATGTGGGATGCCGACCCCGGCAAACGTTTCGTCATCCTCGATGGTCAACGCATGGGCGAAGGCGATCGCAGCAATGGGCTCAGCGTGATTGCCATCGAACGCAATGGCGTGGTCATCGAACGCAACGGCCAGCGCGCGCGCATTCCACTCCCCTGAGTTTTATATGCAAACACTAAATTTCGAACTCGACCCCGGCCATGACTTCATCGAACTCAATCAATTATTGAAACTGGTGGGCCTGTGTGAGTCCGGTGGCGCTGGCAAACAATTGGTGGCCAGCGGTGAGGTGTGTGTGGATGGCGTAACAGAACGCCGCAAGACCGCCAAAATTCGCGCCGGCCAGCGGGTGCGGCTGGATGATGTTGAAATCCGAGTGGCGCAATCCGCGTAATGCGCATCGACTGAATTTTTTTGCGGCGCGTGTGAGAACGCCCACACCGATGCGAATCATGGTTTCGACAAGCGCGATGACCGCGCCAAGGACACCATGCCTACCATTGCCGCCAGCATGACCACACACGACCACCGCGACACCTTTGCCACGTTGTTGCAACGCCATCGCGGCATCGTGTTCAAGGTGGCCAACACCTACGCACGTCTGGCCGAGGATCGCGACGATCTGGCGCAAGAGATCACCGCGCAGCTGTGGCACGCCTACCCGCGCTTTGACCCCGCACGCAGCTTCAGCACGTGGATGTATCGCGTTGCCTTGAATGTGGCGATTAGCCATGTGCGCGAGCAAGCCATCCGCCGCCGTCACGACGCGGTGCCACTGGATGCCGACCTGCACGACATCGCCAGCACCGATGCCTGCGATCACGAGCATCAGCAACAGCTGCAACAGTTGCAGCGCTTCATCCAGCAACAAGCACCGCTCGATCGCGCCCTGTTGCTGCTGTATCTGGACGACCGCCCGCAGCGCGACATCGCCGAGATTTTGGGCATCAGCGAAAGCAATGTCTCAACCAAGATCAACCGCCTGAAACAGCGCATCCGCCACCAATTGTGAGCAACACAACCATGGACACCACGATGGAACTCGACGACGTCAAATCGGCCTGGCAGGCCCTCGACCGCCGCTTGGAACTGGACAACCGGCTCAAGCTGCACGCCCTGCACGAGCGCAGCACCTACCAAACCCGCCGCGCACTGCGCCCACTGTTCTGGGGACAGATCGCACAAATCCTGTTCGCACTGCCGTTCATCGCACTCGCCGCCCTGCTGTGGATGAGCCACCCCGTGCATCTCGCCACGATTGTCGCCGGCGTGCTGGTGCATGCCTATGGCGTGCTGACCATCATCTGTGCCGGCGTGGTGCTGGGCCAACTGGGCAAGGTGGACTACAGCCAGCCGGTGCTCGATATCCAAAAACACCTGCTGCGTGCACGCACCCTGTACATCCGCAGCGGCATGATCGCCGGCCTGCCGTGGTGGTTTTTGTGGGTCGCCATCTTGCAGGTGTTGACCGGGCTGAAGGATGTGGACTTGCTGGCCACAGCACCCTCGCTGGTGGTGAGCGGCTACGCCATCGGCATCATTGGCTTGCTGGCCACAGCCTGGTTTCACCGCTGGGCACGCCGCCCCGAACGCGCCGCATTTGGCCGCAAAATGGATAACAGCTTGACCGGCGGCAGCCTGCGCAAGGCACTGGCACAGTTGGAAGAACTTCAGCGCTTCGAACAGGAGTGACTGCCCGCCGTGATACCCCGTGCGTCATTCAAAAGCAGAGCGCATTAACTCTTCGCAACTACCCGTTAGCTCATCACCCAGTCTCGAACCCTCTAACACAACACCAGTATCATCAAAATACTTACTAAAACTATGAGCCGTTGCCGCGCCGATAGATGACGATATCCCGGCGTTACCCCCTAATCCTTGACGCATCAGATCAGCACGCTGCAAGTCTTCCCATGCTAGGAATCCGGTGGCTGCAAACTGAGCACAAGCTCCCACTCTGTATGCAAGAAACTCTTCGTCTTGAACGCTTCTACGAACACCCAGAACGGCACTAGCCACATGAAATGTTTCATGGGCAATAGATGTGGATCCGGCTGCAATGCTTTTCTTGATCGCATACTGATCTAATGGAAACGCATAATACAAACTAAGCGACGCATTAGACTGAAGTCTCGATCTGCTTTTTGAATATGCATAACCAACAGGCACTAACGTAATATCATAACTAAACCTACTGCTACTTATTCCGCTTCTTTTCAATACCCACTTTGTAGCAGCGAGAAGGTTATTGCAGTACGACCTCTCTAAAGATCCATCTCGCTCACTCCTAACAAAAATACTGATCTGATGGTTTTCATCTGAGCAGGCTGTAATTTGCATCTTAGTTGCGATACTTCGCTTTTCCCCAGGAAGGATACTAGCCGTTGATATAAAAAAATTTGAACCAAAGCGAATTATTTTAGTCAAATGAGCGCCTCGCCACGAAATACTTTGCTGTAAGTTGTCAGGAATACTGACGCATGCAGACAGAGTCGCCGTGATGCAGGCCATGACGAGGCATAAAATGCTCCGCGAATTTATCGCGAAGCATTTGAAATCAATCAATGCGACACGCATAAGGTGACGGATATGCTGTGCATCGGTAATAAGTTGACGTTGCTGCCGCAGTAACTACATCTTCGTACTTAGATGCGACAGAGATGACCTGCTCCCCATAGCCAGAGTTCACCTGAAATCGTTTTAAGCTATATGTAATTTCATTTGCATCCCCGCCACTTGATAGAGCCCAGTTATTTACCGAATCCGGATCCGCAAGTTTCAGGATGTTCCCCGATCGGATCCAACTGAAATCCTTAGTTGCTCTAACTACCCCTGTGCTGCTGTTCTTAAGCATCAGGGTCACTATTCCTGAGTCCGGATAAGTGATAGTCGAACCGCTTACATCAATCGAAAACTGCGCGGCATCAGCCACATCAGCGGCGACTAAAACTTGCTGCGCCAAAGCAACCAGCTTCTTATTCCCGCCGCCACCGCCACCCCATGTGCCGCCAATTTTTCCGCCAATTTCACAGCTTGGCTTACTGGGTAGGCCGGAACATTTTCCGCTTATCTCCCATGTCCCTTGGCTAGTTGTTGCGCAACCTCCTAACGATAAACAGGCAACAGACAAAGCTACCACCAAGACCGCTTTTAGCTGCATCATTTTGTCTCTTTATCTAAACCACTGCTGGACTAGCAGCGGCTTGGTTATAGCGCAGTCAAATGCGCGACGTCAATTCAACAATAGTGGCGGTGGGCGCTAAGGATTGAGTTAGGCCGGCGCGCGAAACTGCGTCGGCTTGAACGCATCGTTAGACCGATGCATCACGGAAGGCACGAAGCACGGCATTGATACGGGTCTGGTAGCCGGCACCCTGTATCTTGAACCACTCCAGCACGTCCTGATCCACCCGCAACGAAATTGCGGACTTGGGTGGCTGTACTTGCAGGCCACGGCGGACAACCCCGCGAACGATATGACGAACCTCGGTTTCCGGATGATCGGGGGCAGGTTCACCCTTGGCCGAACGAAGGCGAGCGAAGTCAGTCTTGGACTTGACTGAAGTAGATGCGCGCTTCACGGCGGGTCGCTTTTCTGAACGAGATGATGCGGATTTCATGAGTAGTCTCCGTATGAACCATTGAGACGGGAATCAACGACCGGGCAGCCGCCTAACGCAATTTAAGGCTGCGCCGCAGCCTTCTCTATCTCTGTTTTATTCGCAGCATCTGGCTTGCCGCCGGCATCATCACGCTTGGCTTGTGCATCCTCCGCCTTGGCTTGCGCGGCTTGTTCTGGCGGGGTGGATGTCGGCATCGCCAGCACCGCACCATCCAGTTCGGCCATCGGGCTTTCAACCGGGCATTTGGGGTCGGGGAAACCGTAGCGCGTGCGCAGGGTCAGGCCGCAAGTGTTGATGTCTGCCACGTCTTGATTGGCAGCATCAGCAGGCTGCACGCATTGCGCCTCGTACGCGCGGCGGAAGGTGTCGCGGCGTTGCAAAAACTCGATCCCGCAACGCCGCGCCAAACGGATGCGATCCAGATCATCTTCCACTGCATTGGCACCGGCCAAACCAAACTGTTCCAATTCTGCGTCCGTCAGGATTTTCAACGTGCGGTTGGGCACCGTGGTCATCAGGTCATAGACCTCGATGGACGCGCCGTTACGCTCCAGATAATTACGCAATTCATCACTGAGGCGACGCAATTCTTCGCCCAATTCTTTGCGCGATGTCGCGGTGGATTTGACCCGAATCATCCGATGTACACCCACCGGCCCCACGATCACGCGCATGTCGCCAGCGGCCAGCAACAGCACGCAGGCGCTATGGCACACCGAATCGCCGCGCACCCAAATCGTCCAATCATTTTCGCCGATGGCATCGCCGGCACGCATCGCGGCCTCCACGCTGCCGCCACCCGAATCAATATCCAAAATCCGCTTGCCGATGCCCAGATCATTGGCCACCTTGCCGGTGCGCTCGGCCAGTGCGGCAAAACTGGCCGACACCTTGCCTTTGTAGCGCAGCCGCACCAGCCCAGATGTGCGGCAGTCCTGTAGGGTGTTGCGCAGGTCTAGATAGGCCAACGACAACACCGGACGGCCATCACCTTGGCGGTAATCGGCGCTGCAATCGACCCACGCATCGCCGGCTTCCAACCGCACCGGCGACCAGTCGATTTGCGCCTGCTCTTTGCGCTGCACCACCGGTGCGGGGGCTTCCAATGGCCCGCCATTAGTCTGCGCAGGCGCGGGGGCGCGATTGCAGGAAATCAGCAACAGACACAGTAAAGGGAACGTCCAACGGAACGACATCGGCGGCTTCGCGGCGGGGGGCTACACGCCAGTCTAGTGTGCCGCCTGCGTGCCGCCTACAACCGTGGATGAATTGCATCATTGCGGCGTGGCATGCAGCGCCCACTCAACGTGCCATGCATTGCGTCCAGCGGCTATTGACCCGCTGCGCAAACCACGCGGTGGTTAATGTACGTGTGATCTTGGGGCTGTCCAGCGTGATCTCCGGCACCCGCATGCGTGGCAGTGGTTTGCCGGCACCCTTGCCATCCGCAATCGCATACACCTGTTGATACAGCGGCGTGTCGGCAAACGCGGCGCTGCGACCCTTGCCCAGTGCGGTGCGAATGTCGGCAGCGCGCATTCCCAATGTGTCGGCAATGCTGCGCAAAGCCGCTTCGGTAGCACCGGGGTGATCCATCGCTGCATCCGGTGCCAGCAAGTCGCCATCGCGCGCCAGCTTGCGACCACTGGCCACCGCCACCGCCTGCTGAAACGCGGCATTGCGGCTGGCATACCAGCCCGCATTGAAATCTGCAAAGCGATACAGCAACTGCGGGTAATCGGTGGGGTAGTCCAGTAGATGTTTGATGCCGAAATACAGCCCGCCACGACGGCTAAACACCTCACTACGCACGCTGCCATGCATGGGATACGGATAGCCACGCAGATGGCGTTCGGCAAAATCGATACGCACCTGCATCGGCCCACCGGTGCGTATCGGGTTCAAGCGTGCCAGTAAGCGCTCGCCCATGGGAACGCGCTGGATCATCTCTTCAAACAAGGCCGACAACTCCTGCTCGGTGCGCAGCAGCGCAATCCGTTCGGCGTATGTGCGCCCATCCGGTGCGCGCAGGCGCAATGCGGCATCCACCATGAGCACAGGCACGTGGAATTTTTCCGCACGCCGGTTGATTTCATTGCGTGCAATGGTGGCCAGGCCGGGCACCGGTGGATCGGTGCGATAGGTGGATTCTTGCTCCACCACCGCCAGCACCGCGCACAGGTTTGCGCTGCTGGGGTCTAACTTTTGCGCAGCAAATGCCGCTTGAATATCACGCGCCCAGCCTTCACGGTCGTGCAAGGTCACCGGCAATTTGCGCAGCAATTCAGCTTGCACTTGTTCCGGCGTGCGTTGCTGATCACAAGCGGCCAGCAGCAAACAAAGTGCCAAAGAGCAGGTGCGATCGTTGCGTATTCGCATACGTGCTGAACTTTGCGGCGCGGCCGCTGCGCGAGGTTTGGCAGAGGCTAACAGGCCTGACTGAATCCTGTTGGTACACATGCGTACCGCCCTTTGTAATCGCAATCCTCCGGCTGAAAACAGGCGGTGCCATGCGCAAAACTGCGATCATAGGCCATGACTACGCCCACCACCTTTGCCGAATTGGCGCTTGCACCGACGCTTTGCGCCGGCCTTGATGCACTGGCTTACACCCAGCTCACCCCCATCCAAGCGCAGGCATTGCCGGCGATTTTGGAGGGCCGTGACGTGGTTGCACAGGCCCCCACCGGTAGCGGCAAGACGGCTGCGTTCGGGCTGGGGCTGCTGCACAAGATCGACCCGGCTGCCGGCCGCACGCAAGCCTTGGTGCTCTGCCCCACCCGCGAACTAGCCGACCAAGTGGGCAAGCAGTTACGCAAGCTGGCCACCGGCATTGCCAATTTGAAACTCTCGGTGCTGTGTGGCGGCATCCCGCTGGCCCCGCAACTGGCCTCGTTGGCACATGCGCCGCAGGTGGTGGTGGGCACGCCGGGGCGGGTGCTGGAGCTGGTGCAAAAAGATGCACTGGACCTGCGTGGGGTACACACCTTGGTGCTGGACGAAGCCGACCGCATGCTGGACATGGGGTTTGAGGACGCCATCCGCGCCTTGGTCAAACGCTGTCCAAAAAACCGGCAGACCTTGTTGTTCTCGGCCACCTTCCCCGACCCCATCCGCAGCTTGGCCACCGCCATGCTGCGCGATGCACTGGAAGTCAGCGTACAAGGTGGCGCGCAACCGGCCAGTATCGAAACCCATTTTTTTGATGCCGAACCGGCACGCCGCGCACCGCAATTGGCCGCACTCCTGCTGCAATTTCGCCCCGCTTCCAGCGTGGTGTTTTGCAATATGCGCAAGGACACCGAGGAAGTAGTGGGCTCGCTGGCGCATTACGGATTCAACGCACTGGCGTTGCATGGCGACATGGAGCAGCGCGACCGCGACGAAGTGCTGGTGCGCTTTGCCAACCGCAGCTGCAATGTGCTGGTTGCCAGCGATGTGGCCGCACGCGGCTTGGATATCGACGACATCGGCGCGGTGATCAATTACGAACTACCCACCGATGCCGATACCTATCTGCACCGCGTTGGCCGCACCGGCCGCGCCGGCAAGCAGGGGCTCGCGTTGAGTTTGGTGGCCGCAAACGAACGCAACCGCGCCAGTTTGATCGAAGCCCGCCAAGCCGAGCCCATTCGCTATCAACGCATCGCCGCCTTGGATGGCAAGCCGCGTGATGTGCCGCAAGCCGCAATGACCACCCTGCGTATCGACGCCGGCCGCACTGACAAACTGCGCCCCGGCGATATCGTGGGTGCGCTCACCGGCGATGCTGGCCTAGGCAAAGATGCCATCGGCAAGATCGATGTGTTTGCCACCCGCAGCTATGTGGCCATCGCCCGCGCCGAAGCCAAGCACGCGCTGGTGCAATTGCGCGCCGGCAAAATCAAAGGCCGCAAATTTCGGGTGAATATGCTCTGACAGTGACCGCGTGCGGGTGCATGATATCCATGCACACCAAGGCGCTGCGAAGGGGAACGCCGATGGCCCAGCTCAAACGCGAAGATTTTGATACCGCAGCCAAGATGCGGTCACAAATGTGGTTTATCTATCCGTTTTTTGGCATTCACATGCTGATGTTTGGGCTCTCCGGATTTTTCTTGGCCTATGGCCCCAGCCAGCCCGATTTGATGTTTCTATACCTGCACGGCGGCATCGCAATTTTGGTGTATCTGGCGTTTTATCTGGTGATCTTTGGCCGCGACGAAATCCAGTGGATGTTCATCAATGCGGCACTCGGCATCCTGGGCATTTATTCACAGATCGGCTGGATCTTGGCGCGGTTTGGCAAGAGCATCGACAACTATCCGTGGTATGTCAGCATCACCCCATTTTTGTACTACGTGCTGTACACCTTTTTGCTGCGGCAATTTTTGTTGGATGTCACCAGTAGCCGCGACAATCCAACGCGCAAAGTATGGGTCAACAATGGCTATGTGATCGTCTCGCTGGCGGTGTATGTCGGCTTGCTGTTACGCAACGGTGCATGATCGACGCCCGCAATTTGCGTCGCCGCATTTTGTTGCACTAGAAACCAATCCCACCGCGCATGACAGCCCCATACGGGTGGGCATGTCTTTGTAAAAATTAAGCGTACACTCGGGCCATGAGCACGCGCGTCCAATACAGGGGGCCGCGCGATGCGGGCGGTACCGGTTCGGGCATGGGACCGGGTATCGACTTCGTGTCGGCGCTGTTTGCCACCACCAGTCTCGATCAGATCGAGGCCATCGCTGCGCGTGAAACCGAATCTCGCTTTGGTCTGCATAACCTGCGCCTGCATTGGGTTGCGGCACCGACCAGCAGCTCGCCATTGGTTGAAGACAATTCTGCGGCCGTGGTGTCGCTGCACCCGCGCCGCCCGCCATCGGCAAAGCAACACCTACAGTTTGAACTGGCCGGTACGCCTGCCGGTACTTGGTTGTCAGTGGATCCACCGGCAGTCAATCACAATTTCGACCCGCAATCCTCGGCGTGGCAAGATTTCCTAGTCTTGATTGCCGCACGCGTGCGCACTGCACTGGAACTGCGCGACCAGCAAATCGCCACCGATCGTCTGGGCAAGACCGCACGCTTGCAAGCAGCCCTGTATGCCGTGGCCAATCTTGCTTCGGCCAAATTGGAAATGGCCGACATGCTGCGCCGCATCCACGATGTGGTGCGTGAATTGATGTATGCGCGAAATTTTTTCATCGCGCTGCACGACAACAGCAAAGACACGGTGCGCTTTATTTATTTTTCGGACGAACAAGACCCGCGTCCGGTTGACCCGGAGCGCGAATTCAGCGCTGATGAGCTGGGCAATAGTCTCACCTTGGGCGTCATCCGCGCCGGACGCCCGGCCATGGGGCCATCGCGGCTAGTCAGTGCAGAGTTTGGTTTGGATGTCGATGCGATTGAATGCGGCCCGGAAAGTGCCGACTGGCTAGGCGTGCCAATGATCGACGATGGCTTGGTGCGTGGCGCAATTGTGTTGCAAAGCTACGATCAGCCCAATCGCTACACTCTGGAAGATCAAGCACTACTGCAATTTGTGTCGCACCACATTTTGATTGCGCTGACCCGCTGGCAGGCGCGCGATGAACTGGAGCGCCGTGTCGAAGAACGTACCCAAGCACTGACCGAGGAAGTCCGCGAACGCAAGCGCGGTGCAAAGCTACAAGCCGCCTTGTACAGCATCGCAGATCTGGCCAGCAGTCAATTGAGCATGGAAGACATGCTGCGCAGCATCCACCTGACTGTAGGTGAGTTGATGTACGCACACAATTTTTTCATTGCGCTTTACGACCATGGCAATGACAGTGTGCGCTTCATTTATTTTGCCGATGCCAAAGACACCAATATGTATCAAGTCGATCGCGCGGTACCGGCGATCCAGATGAAAGACAGTCTCACCCTTGGCCTGATCCGTCACGGCAAACCGGTACGCGGCTCGGCCCGCAAGGTAGCGGAAGACTTGCATATCCCGACGGGCACTGGCTTAGGCACACCTGCGCTGGATTTTCTGGGTGTGCCAATTATTGGCGACAGTGGCGTGCGCGGCGCTGTGGTGGTGCAGACCTACGAGACTGGCGTGCACTACAGCATGGAGGACAGCGCCCTGCTGGCCTATGTGGCTCAGCACATCATGACCGCGTTGGAGCGCAAAAAAGCCCAAGCCGAATTAGAACGTCGTGTGCAAGATCGTACCCAAGAACTTGCCACCGCCGTAGCCGAACTGCGCGAGCAAATCCACGTGCGCGAGCAAGCCGAACAACGCTTGCAGCACGAGGCCCTGCATGATGCATTGACTGGCCTACCCAATCGGGCCTGCTTGATCAATGCCATCGAACTTGCGTTGGCGCGTTCACAACGCGATGCAGAGCAAGGCTTTGCCGTGCTGTTCCTCGACCTGGATCGCTTCAAGGTCATCAACGACAGTGTGGGCCACATGTTTGGCGACATGATGTTGCAACAGGCCGCTACCCGCCTGACCAGCAGCATTCGCAGTCAGGACATGGTGGCGCGTTTGGGTGGCGATGAATTCGCCATCTTGATGACCGGTATTAGTAGCCCCGAGGATGCCTGCCACACCGCTCAGCGCGCGATCTTGGCGTTGTCTGAACCGATGAATATTGGCGATAAGGAACTGTTCACCTCGGCCAGCATCGGCATATCACTGGCCGGGCCACGCTACCGTTTGGCTGAAGAGTTGCTACGCGATGCCGACGTTGCGATGTACCGCGCAAAATCGCGTGGCCGCCACTGTTTCGCCCTGTTCGATGAGGGCCTGCACAAAGAAGCCCTGCACTTGCTGGAGCTGGAAAGCGAGCTGCGCTATGCCATTCAACGCCACGAGTTTGTCCCTGCATTTCAGCCCATCGTGGATCTATCTGATGGCAGGGTCATGGGCTATGAAGCGCTGTTGCGCTGGCATCACCCGCATCGTGGCATCGTCTTGCCCGGTGAGTTTTTGAAAGTGGCCGAAGACAGCGGCAGCATCGAACATATCGACTGGCAGATGCTAGCTGCGACCTGTCAGCACATTCCAGCCCTAGCCATCGATGGACGCTACGTCACATTAAACGTATCACCACGCCGCTTTCATTCTCCGGACTTGGCCAACCGCCTGTTGGAAACTCTAGCCAGCCATGGCGTACCAGCGCACTGTATTCGCGTTGAAATTACCGAAGATGCCCTACTGGAAAACCCGGATCAGGTGCTGGCTACGCTGGAAACCCTGCGCACGGCGGGCGTGCTGGCTGCACTTGATGATTTCGGCACCGGTTATTCGTCGCTGAGTTATTTGCATCGCTTCCCGATGCATGCGCTGAAGATCGACCGCTCGTTTGTGCGTGACCTAGAGCCCGGCAATGGCACCACCGGTAGCAGTGCCGCGGTGGTACGCGCCGTATTGGCGATGGCCAGCTCACTAGGGATCGAGGTGATCGCCGAAGGTATCGAAACCGAAGCACAGCGCAATATGCTGATTGCGCTGGGCTGCACGCGCGGGCAAGGGTTCTTGTTTTCACAAGCCCTGCCCGCATCGGAATGGTTAGGCGAGCGCTTCCCGCCGTTCCTGCCCCGATAGCGCGGCGTTATCCGCTGCGCTTTGATTGGTCTTGCCTGTCACGCAACAGGGTTTACAGCATCGGCAACTTGAGCCCCTGCTCTTTTGCGCACTGCTGCGCGATCGCATAACCGGCGTCGGCATGCCGCATCACGCCGGTGCCGGGGTCGTTCCACAACACGCGGGCGATGCGCTTGTCGGCGGCCTCGCTGCCATCACACACGATCACCACGCCGCTGTGCTGCGAATAGCCCATGCCCACGCCGCCGCCATGGTGCAGCGATACCCACGTGGCACCGCCAGCGACATTGAGCATCGCGTTGAGCAAGGGCCAATCGCTGACTGCATCGCTACCATCGCGCATCGCTTCGGTTTCGCGGTTGGGCGAGGCCACGCTGCCAGAATCCAGATGGTCACGGCCAATCACCACCGGTGCTTTCAGTTCGCCATTGCGCACCATCTCGTTGAAGGCCAAGCCCAGCTTGTGACGCAGACCCAAACCCACCCAGCAAATGCGCGCCGGCAGGCCTTGAAAGCTGATCCGCTCGCGCGCCATATCCAGCCAGTGGTGCAGATGCGCATCGTCCGGGATCAATTCCTTGACCTTGGCATCGGTCTTGTAGATGTCCTCGGGGTCACCGGACAGCGCCACCCAGCGGAACGGGCCCACGCCACGGCAAAACAACGGGCGCACATACGCCGGCACGAAGCCTGGGAAGGCGAACGCGTTCTCGCAGCCGACATCAAACGCCATCTGGCGGATGTTGTTGCCGTAATCGACGGTCGGGATGCCCTGCGCGTGGAAGGCCAGCATCGCTTCCACATGCACGCGCATGGATTGCTTGGCCGCGTCACGCACGCCTTCCGGGTTGGTTTTTTGCTCGGCCAGCCAGTGCTCGACACTCCAGCCCATCGGCAGATAGCCGTGCACCGGATCATGTGCCGAGGTTTGATCGGTGACGCAATCCGGGCGCACGCCGCGCTTGACCAATTCCGGCAAAATTTCTGCGGCATTGCCCAATAGCGCGATGGACTTGGCTTCACCGGCCGCCGTGTATTTCGCGATGCGCGTCAACGCGTCATCAATATCGCTGGCCTGTTCGTCGACATAGCGCGTCTTCAGGCGGAAATCGATGCTCGACTGCCGACATTCGATATTGAGCGAACACGCCCCGGCCAGCGACGCCGCCAACGGCTGTGCGCCGCCCATGCCGCCGAGGCCGGCGGTCAAAATCCACTTGCCTTGCAGCGATCCGCCGTAATGCTGGCGGCCCATCTCGACAAAGGTTTCGTAGGTGCCCTGCACGATGCCCTGGCTGCCGATGTAGATCCAGCTGCCGGCGGTCATCTGCCCGTACATCATCAAACCCTTTTTATCGAGCTCGTTGAAGTGCTCCCATGTGGCCCAATGCGGCACCAGATTGGAATTGGCAATCAGCACGCGCGGCGCGTCGGCATGGGTGGGGAACACGCCCACCGGCTTGCCCGACTGCACCAGCAAGGTTTCGTCGTCGCCCAAAGTCTTCAAGGTGTCCAGAATCTTGTCGTAGCAGGCCCAATCGCGCGCGGCGCGGCCAATGCCGCCGTACACCACCAGCGAGGCAGGATCTTCAGCCACTTCCGCGTCGAGGTTGTTCTGCAACATGCGGAACGGCGCTTCGGTCAGCCAGCTTTTGCAGGTGAGCTGGTTGCCGCGTGGCGCGCGAATGCTGCGGGAAGGGTCGTGGCGATTATGGGTGGTCATGGCGGCTATCCGGCTGCGAAAACGGGTGGATTAAGTTTGCGCCGCACGCCCATTGGGCAACAGTGAACATTTGGCGAAATTTGCCCCGCACGGCATAAATTCACGCAAATTTCCACCCAATGTGTACGCTGTACGCATGCCGCAACCAGATACCGCCACCCGCATCCTGCACGCCACCCGCATCCTGTTTGAACGCGAAGGCGCCAATGCCGTGAGCATGCGCAAAATTGCGGCGCGGGTCGGCATCAGCCCAATGGCGATCTATCGCCACTTCAAGAACCGCGACGCCCTGCTACGGCGCATCTGCGATGACAGCTTCCACGAAATCACCCGCCACTGGGACGCACAACGCCAAAGCCACGACCCACGCACGCGCCTGCTGGCCAGCCAACGCATTTATCTGGATTACGCGCTGGCCTACCCGCATCTGTTCGACTACGCATTCTCCGCCCGCCGCAGCGATGCCCGCCGCTACCCCGAAGACTTCCGCGCCGGCCGCTCGCCCACCGCCAACGTGATCCACGATGCCGTGCTGCACGCACAACACCACCACCTGCTGCGCGCAGGCGACCCCTGGGATATCGCGATGAGCCTGTGGGCGCATTCGCACGGCTTGATTGCGCTGTATCGCGCCGGTCGCTTTAATTTTGATGCGCAACGCTTTCGTGCGTTTCATGAAGCCTCTTTGCATCACCTACTCGACGGGTTGTGCAGCAAAACCGGAACGCCGCTATCACTATGATGCCCACCATGCCCACCCTATTGCTTCGCGCTGTTGCGCTCACATGTTTGATGCTGGCCGGTTGTGCATCGCAACCGCCAGCATCTCCGGCGTCTACTGTATTGCTGGTGTCGGTGGATGGGTTGCGCCCAACCGACATCACACCTGCGCAAATGCCCACGCTGGCGGCGTTGGGGGCTGCCAATGTGCGTGCAGAGGGAATGCGACCGTCTTACCCGTCGCTGACATTTCCCAACCATTACACCTTGGTGACGGGGCTGCGCCCAAACCACCACGGTTTGGTGCACAACTCGATGGCCGACGCGGCTCTTGGCAGTTTCCGCACGGCTGACCGCGACGCGGTGGAGGCCAGCGGCTGGTGGCAGGGGGCCACTCCGGTGTGGGTCAGTGTGCAACGCGCGGGGCAGCGCAGCGCCACCATGTTCTGGCCGGGCAGTGAAGCGGCGATTGCGGGCACCCGCCCCTGGCAGTGGCGGCAATACCACGACGGCACTCGTGCCAGCGACAGTGTGCAGCAGGTATTGCAATGGTTGGCCCTACCGGCCCGGCAGCGGCCTCGGTTTGTCACGATGTATTTGGATCAAGTGGATGAGGCCAGTCACAACCACGGGCCGGAGTCTACGCAAGCGATCTCTGCCCGGCACGAAGTGGACACTGCGCTTGCGACGTTGCTGCAAGGCCTGCGCACCCACGACGCACTGGCCACCACCAATTTGCTGGTGGTCTCCGATCACGGCTTTGCCACCGTGCCGGCCGGCCAAGCCATCGCCACCACCGACATGGTTGCCGCCGATATCGCCACCGCCGTCAGCGATGGCCAGGTGATTTCGTTTGCGCCACTGCCCGGCAAAACCACTGCCGCAGAACAACAGCTATTGGGCCGCCACCCGCATTACCAATGCTGGCGTAAACACGAATTGCCTACACATTGGCATTACGGCTCGCACCCGCGCATTCCCGCCATCGTCTGCCAGATGGATATGGGCTGGGATGCGCTGTGGCCTAAGAAGTACAGCTATCGGATGCAGCAACCACCGACTACGCGCGGCTCGCACGGTTATGACCCGGAACTGCCGCAGATGCGCGCCACGTTCATTGCCGCAGGCCCCGCATTTGCACAGGGGGTGACATTGCCGGTGTTCGACAATGTGGATGTGTATCCGCTACTGATGCGCTTGCTGCAATTGCCCGCCGAGGCCAATGACGGTGATATCACCCCACTGCTGCCTGCATTGCGTCACAAATAGGTCTGCGCGGGTATCACGCCCCGTTGCTGGATTGCCGTTGGCGTATCACCGCATGCGTCACCCGATGGATCAAACGCGCCGCCACGCGGGCCGTCACGTTGTCACGATCCAATGGCGGCGAGAGTTCGGCCACATCCATCAACTTCAATTTGCCGGTGGCGGCTACCGCATCCAGTAGTGGCTCCACCACCTCCATCGGTACACCGCGTGCCGCCGGCGCGCTCACGCCCGGGGCCATTGCATGCGGCAGACCATCGATGTCGATGGTGAGATAAATCACATCCGCATCGGCCAATTTTTCGCGTAGTTCGGCAAGCCGCTGCGGCAATTCCAGCACGCCCAACTGATCATCCATCACATAGTGCACGCCTAACTGATCGGCGCTATCAAACAACACCCGCGTATTGGCCGAGGCACTGATGCCATAGGCCAAATACTGCAGCGGCAAACCCAGACTACGTGCGTGTTCGATGGCCTGCAAAAACGGCGTGCCGCTGCTGCCTCGGTCTTGTTTGCGCAAATCAAAATGGGCGTCGATATTGACGATGGCCACGCGCGGGCGGCGCGCGCCCAGATGCTTGGCTAAGCTTTGATAGCTGGCGAAAGCGATTTCATGCCCGCCGCCCAAACCCACCGCAAAATGCCCCGCATCCAATACCGCGGCCATGGCCTCGGCATAGCGATGTTGCGCGGTTTCCAGATCACCATCGGTGCAGGCCACGGTGCCGGCGTCGTACAACGGCGCAGCATTCAGCACCGGCAAGTTGGAAAGCATCGCGCGCAACGCTGCCGGACCTTCGGCAGCGCCCACGCGGCCATGGTTGCGGCGCACGCCTTCATCGCAGGCAAACCCCAGCACCGCCACCCCGGGCGCAGCTTCGGTAACCAGCTCTTGCACCGCTTGATGCCAGCGCCGGGTGGAAGCGTCCTCGGGGAGGTCAATGCGGCCGCGCCAGCCTGCAATCGGTGTGTTCATGGCAATCCCAACGTGTGGATGCGCGCATTGTATCGGCCCACTGTGCGCGGCCTGCAATAATTGGGTTATCCCCGCACGCCATGGAACCGCCCCGCATGTCTACGCCCCATTGGGATCTGTTGCTGACCCACGCCCATTTGGCCACGTTGGATGGCGAAACACCGTTTGGTTGGATCGAAGATGGCGCGCTGGCCTGCGCCGATGGCCGCATTGCGTGGGTGGGGCCGATGCACGCGCTGCCTGCCGATGCCAGCGCGACCCAGGTGACCGATTTGGCCGGCCGTCTGCTGACCCCCGGCCTGATCGACTGCCACACCCATCTGGTGTTTGCCGGCAACCGCGCCGGCGAGTTCGACATGCGTTTGAACGGCGCCAGCTACGCGGCCATCGCCCGCGCCGGCGGCGGCATTCGCGCCAGTGTCAGCGCGCTGCGCAACGCCAGCGAGGATGCACTGCTGCGGCAATCGCTGCCGCGCGCACAAGCATTGCTGCACGATGGCGCAACCACGCTGGAGATCAAATCCGGCTACGGCTTGGACCTTGCCAACGAACGCAAAATGCTGCGGGTGGCGCGCCAATTGGGCGAACACTTGAACATCACCGTGCGCACGACCTATCTGGCCGCACACGCACTGCCGCCGGAATTTGCGGACGACGCCGATGGCTATATCGACGCGGTGATCGCGTGGTTGCCGCAACTGCATGCCGAAGGCTTGGTGGATGCGGTGGATGCGTTTTGCGAGGGCATCGGGTTTTCGCCCGCGCAGACGCGGCGGGTGTTTGCCGCCGCAAGCGCATTGGACATCCCAGTGAAATTGCATGCCGATCAACTCAGCGATCTGGGCGGTGCCGCACTGGCCGCCGAATTTGCCGGCCTGTCTGCCGACCATATCGAATACACCAACGCAGATGGCGTGCGCGCAATGGCGCAGGCCGGCACCGTGGCGGTGCTGCTGCCGGGCGCGTTTCATGTCTTGCGCGAAACCCAACTGCCACCGCTGGCGCTGCTGCGCGCGCACGCCGTGCCGATGGCGGTGGCCACCGACTGCAACCCCGGCACTTCGCCGTTGCTGTCGCTGCGGCAAGCGATGCAACTGGCTTGCACGCACTTCAAATTAACGCCCGAAGAAGCCCTGCGCGGGGCCACCGTGCATGCGGCCAAGGCGCTGGGCCTGCATGACCGCGGGCTGTTGCGGGTGGGCCAGCGCGCGGATCTGGTGGCTTGGGATGTCGCCCACCCGGCGGAATTATGCTATTGGCTGGGCGGTCGGTTGGCCGCTGGCGTGTATGTGGCCGGCCAGCTGCAGCCCTAACGATTGGAGACCATGATGCGCCTGACCTTGCTTGCCGTCGCTTGCCTATTGTTTACCCCGCTTGCCCACGCACAAGCCACCGACGCCGCGCGCAAGCTGGCACACAGCGCGATCATCGTGGATACCCATATCGATGCACCCGAGAATTTACTGGATCACTGGACCGATCTTGGTGCTCCGGCGCAGGCCCGCGAATTCGACTATCCGCGCGCGCGCGCAGGTGGATTGGACGTGGCCTTCATGTCGATCTACACCTCCGCCAAACAAGACGCGGAGGGCACGGCTTGGCAGGCCGCAAACCAGATGATCGACAGTATCGAAGCCTTGGTACAGCGGCATCCTGATAAATTTGCCTTGCTCACTTCCCCCAAAGATGCACAACGCTTACGCCAAAATGGGCATGTGCTGCTGCCGCTGGGTATGGAAAACGGCGCGCCGCTGGGGGACAAACTGGCCAATGTGCAGTTTTTCTTCAATCGCGGCGTGCGCTATATCACCTTGGCGCACAGTGCCAACAACCGCATCGCTGACTCATCCTATGTGCAGGACAAGCAGTGGAATGGTTTGAGTCCCTTTGGCCGACAGGTGGTGGCCGAAATGAACCGCGTCGGCATCATGGTGGACGTGTCACACCTCGCCGATGCCTCGGCAGCGGAGGCCATTCGTATCAGCACCGTGCCAGTGATTGCCAGCCACTCGGCGTTCCGTCATTTCACCCCCGGCTTTGAACGCAATATCAGTGATGAACTTGCGCGTGCCGTAGCAGCCAAGGGGGGCGTGGTGCAGATCCCATTCGGCACCCCTTTCATCGACCCGGCCAGTGCCGCCGTGACCCAGGCGCATTTTCGCGCCATCAACGACTTCAACCAACGCAATGCCATGCGTAAGGCGCAGGGCCAGCCAGAGCAAAGCCGTGATGCCTTCGAAAAAGAATGGGCAAATACCCATCCAGCGCGCACCAGCACCTTGGCGCAAGTACTCGACCAGATCGATTACGGGGTGAAATTGATTGGGGTCGATCACATCGGCATTGGTTCGGATTTCGACGGCGTCGATGGCGAATTACCCACCGAACTCAAAAGCGTAGCCGACTACCCCAACTTCGTCGCCGGGCTACAGGCGCGCGGTTATCACGATGCCGACATCCGCAAAATTCTTGGCGGCAATTTGTTGCGCACTTGGACAGCCATCGAAGCCGGTGCTGGAAAATAATCCTGCACACATGCGAAAGCCCCGCAGTGCGGGGCTTTCGGCAAGCAACACCAACGCGGTGAATTACGCTTTCTTGGCCACAACTTTCTTGGCCGGTGCCTTCACCGTCTTCTTGGTGACCGGCGCAGCGGCAGTGCCGGCAGCCTTGGTTACCGAATGTGAACGCGAATTGCCATAGCTGGCGTTATAGCGCTTGCCCTTGGCTGTCTTGCGGTCGCCCTTGCCCATCGTGTTGCTCCTGAATCGGTTCGTGTTGAGTAGATCGCGCCGCGCGCGAGGCCCAGCATTCTAGCACGCTCGATGGGCGCAGGCCGGACCATGCACATGCCGATGGTTCAGGCGCAGATTGCTAACGTGCGCCAGTCCCACCAAGGTACCGCCGGCGGTCATTGCCAGCGCATGTGGCAACAGCGAATGGTGCAACGGTGCATACAAGATACCGACCCACAACACCGCCAGGCCAGGCAGCAGCAAGGCCAGCGCATGCATTGTCCGATGCCGGCGATAGCTCCACGCTAATACCGACAACCCAAAGCATGTCGCAAACAACACAAATCCGGTTTCAAACCCATCACCCAACCACGCAGCCATGCCTATCGAGGGCAGCACTGCGATCAGCAGTGGCAGCAGAGCGCAATGGATGGCACACAGCAACGAGCCTGTGGCACCTAGGCGGTCGAGCAACACATCGATACGGCGGCTCATTGGAGGCATGACTTTAGGCAGTGGGCAAGCATTACTATTGTTATGTTATAACATTTTCAATCTTCCAGCAAGTTCCCTCCCTCATTTTTGGAACCCCTACACCGATGCGCTGCCCCCCTCCCCCGATGCAACGTGCCAGCTTGACATTGGCGCTGACCCTCGCGCTGCTCCCCAGCGCCCACGCGCAACAAGCCACCTTGCCCCTTGTCGCTCAATCCGCTCCCGAGCAGAGTACGCCCCACGCACCCACCTCGGCACCAGCCAGTGATACCCGCCATACCGCCAGTAAGTCTGGCGACGAGCACATCAAAGAAATTTCCGGCGTGGTGGTCAATGCCAGTCTGTTGGGTGATACCGCTGACACCCTCAGCAAACCGACCGAAGTCCTCACCGGCGAACGCCTCGATGAAAATCGCGCCGCCAGTCTTGGCGAAACCGTGTCCAGTGTGCCGGGCGTGCAAAGCTCCAATTTCGGCCCCGGCGTGGGCCGTCCGATCATCCGTGGCATGGATGGCCCGCGCGTGGCCATCCTCAACGGCGGGCTGGCCTCGCAAGATGTTTCCAGCGTCAGCCAGGACCACGCCCCGGCGGTCGAGCCCTTTTTGGCCGACCAGATCGAGGTGCTGAAAGGCCCGGCCACCTTGCTGTATGGCAGCGGCGCGATTGGTGGTGCGGTCAATGTGGTCGATGGCCGCATCCCCACTGATGCGATCGACAACGGCTTCAGTGGCCGCGCGGAAACCCGCTTCTTTGCCGGCGATCAAGGCGGCAATACCAGCATGGCGCGCGTCGATGGCGGGAATGACCGCTTTGCCCTGCATGCCGATGCGGTGTATCGCCACGCGCAGGACTATGACACCCCGCAAAGCCGCCAGCGCAACGCATTCATCGACACCCGCTCTGGCGCGTTGGGTGGCTCGCTGGTGGGCGACTGGGGTTACGTGGGCCTCTCTGCCGCGCGCTTTGAAGACAATTACGGCAACCCGGGCGAACCCGGCGACCCGGCAGCGGGTACCGATGGCGTGCATTTGCAAATGCGGCAAGACCACTACGAACTGAAAGGTGCGCTGCGCAACCTGTGGGGCGATGGCAATGGGCTGCGCTTTGCAGTCGGCCATACCGGCTACGAACACACCGAGTTTGAAGATGACCAACCCGGCACCCTCTTCCGTAAAAATGCCAATGAGGTGCGCATCGAAGCCAGTTTTGGCAGCGCCGAACACTGGCAAGGCGCGGTGGGTGCGCAAGCCTCGGCCGGCACGTTTCTGGCCATTGGTGAAGAGGCGTTCATCCCCGCAACCAGCACCCGCGCGCAGGGTGTCTTTGCTGTAGCACGACGCAATATTGGCGATGTCCAGCTGGATCTTGGCGCCCGTGTCGACCAAGTGAAATCCAGCCCCACCGGCGGCGCTTCGCTTAGCTTCAATCCGTTGAGTCTCTCGCTGGCCGGCGCGTGGAAGCTGGATCCCAGTTGGAAACTGACCGCCAACTTCGACCATGCCGAACGCGCCCCGGTGGAAGAAGAACTGTTCTCCGATGGCCCGCATATCGCCACGCTTGCCTACGAAGTCGGCAATGCCAACTTGCGCAAGGAAGCGACCAACCAAGTTGAATTGGGTCTGCACTATCAAACGCCACGCGTGGAGGCCAGCATCTCGGCCTACTACAACCGCATTCGCGGCTTCATCTATTTGGCCGATACCGGCACCACATGGCATTGGGACGAAGCCGACAAAGACCTGCCGATTCGCCAATGGATGCAAAACGATGCCAATTTCCGTGGTCTGGAAGGGGAAGCTACCTTCCACTTGGCCGCCAACGACAGCGGCGACTGGGACTTGCGCGTGTTTGGCGACAGCGTGCGCGCTACGTTGACCCACGGTGGCAATCTGCCCCGTATCGCCCCGTCGCGTCTGGGTGCGCAACTGCGCTGGGAACATATGGGCTGGCGTGCCTCGCTGGGGGCCACCCGCACCAACCGGCAAAGCAACGTCGCAGTCAATGAAACCCCGACCGCCGGCTACACGCTGGTGGATGCGCATGCCGCACGCCACTTCGATACCGGCAATGTCAGTTGGGAAGTGTTCGCCGATGCCAGCAACCTGACCAACCAAATCGCCCGTGTGCATACCTCGTTCCTGAAGGACGAGGTGATGCTGCCGGGCCGCAGTCTTGGGTTTGGGGTGCGGGTGTTCTTCTGATGCTCAAGCGGCCTGTGCGCAACGCGCGCACAGGCCGTGCACTTCCAACGTCTGCGCTTGTGGCGCAAAGCCCAATGCGCGCGCGGCGGCATCGAGGGTAGCAACGATGCCGGCATCTTCCAGCTCAGTGGCCGCATGGCAACGGTTGCAAATCAGGAACGGCACCGAATGCTGCGCGGCATTGGGGTGGTGGCAAGCCACGAATGCGTTGATGGATTCCAACTTGTGGATGAAGCCGTTGGCCAGCAAAAAATCCAAGGCGCGGTACACCGTGGGTGGTGCCGCCGCACCCGCACCTTCACCATCACGCACTTTGTCGAGCAGGTCATAGGCCTTGATCGGCTGGCCGGCTGCGGCAATCAGGCCCAGCACACGGGCACGAATGGCGGTCAAGCGTAAGCCACGCTCACTACAGGCGCGCTCCACCGCCACCACAAAACCTTGCGCGTCGTGGACGTGGTGGTGCGGGTCGATGCAGGTGTGTGGTTGGGTGGCCATCGCGGCGATTATGCCGCCGGCAGCATGGCAATGGCAGCGTCGATCCGCTTGAGCGCTTCCCCGCGCCCACACAGATACACCGTCCAGCCGATATCCGGGCTGACTTGCGTCCCGGTGATGGCCACCCGCAGCGGCTGCGCGATCTTGCCCATCCCAATCCCCAGTGCTTCCGACACGGCCTTGACGACGTCATGGATGGGCTCGGGCGCCCAGTCCGCCAGCGCGGCCAGCCGCGTGCGCATTTGCGTGAGTGGCTCGCGCGCCGCGTCTTTGAAGTGTTTGGCCACCGAGGCTTCGTCGTACTCGGTCAATGGGCCAAACCACACCGCGGATTTCTCGGCGATTTCTTTCAGCGTTTGCGCACGCTCGCGCAGCGCGATCACCAGTTCCGCCGGCTTCGGGCCGTGCTCGAGGTCATAGCCGGCCTGCTGCAAATGCCACAACAGGTGCTGAGCCACGGCCTCGGGGTCATCGGCCTTCAGGTATTGCTGATTGAGCCAACCCAACTTGGCCGGATCCAGCCGCGAGGCCTTGGCGTTGACGTCGGCCAGATCGAACAGCGACTGCATTTGTTCGATCGAGAAAATCTCCTGATCGCCGTGCGACCAGCCCAGCCGCACCAGATAGTTCAGCAACGCATGCGGCAGGTAGCCGGCGTCGCGGTACTGCATCACGTCGGCCGCGCCGGTGCGCTTGGACAGCTTGGCACCGTGCTCGTCGAGGATCATCGGCAGGTGCGCAAAATGCGGCACCGGCGCACCCAGCGCCTTGTAGATATTGATCTGGCGCGGGGTGTTGTTGACGTGGTCATCACCACGCACCACATCGGTGATGCGCATGTCGATGTCGTCCACCACCACCGCAAAGTTGTAGGTGGCGTAGCCGTCGCTGCGGAAGATCACCAGATCGTCCAGCTCGCTGTTGGCGATCTCGATGCGGCCTTTGACCTTGTCGTCCCAAGCCACCACGCCATCGAGCGGATTCTTGAAGCGGATGACGCGGTTGGGATCATCACGCCAACCGGCGTTGGCGTCGCGATAGGCACCGTTGTAGCGCGGTTTTTCTTTCGCGGCTTCGGCCACCGCGCGCATGGCTTCGAGTTCCTCCTTGGTTTCGTAGGCGTAATAGGCGTGGCCGGAAGCGACCAATTGCTCGGCAACCTCTTTGTAGCGATCAAGCCGATGGGTTTGATAAATCGGGCCTTCGTCGTAGTCCAGCCCCAGCCAGTCCATCGCTTCCAGAATCGCGTCGATGGCGGCCTGCGTGCTGCGTTCGCGGTCGGTGTCCTCGATCCGCAAAATGAACTGCCCGCCATTGTGGCGCGACTCCAGCCAGCAATACAGCGCGGTGCGCGCGCCGCCGATGTGCAGATAGCCGGTGGGCGATGGGGCGAAACGGGTGCGGGTGGTCATGTTCGGGATCGGGACAGGGAATCGCGCATTTTAGCCCGCGCACGCCACTACAATCCGGATATGACCACGCTGTTTATTGCCGACCTGCACTTGGATGCCGAACGACCGGCCATCACGCAATTGTTTGGCCACTTTCTGGACAACGAAGCGCGGAGTGCCGATGCGCTGTACATCTTGGGCGACTTGTTTGAAGCTTGGGTGGGCGACGATGACCCGTCGGAGGCCGGTGCGATGGTGGCGCAAAAACTGCACGCACTCAGCGCGTCAGGCGTGCCGGTGTTCTTCATCCGCGGCAATCGTGATTTTCTACTGGGCACGGGCTACGCGGCACGCTGCGGGATGACGGTATTGGACGATCCCACCATCATCGACCTGTACGGCACGCCGACGCTGCTTCTGCACGGCGATTTGCTGTGCAGCGACGACACCGCGTACCAGCAGTTCCGCGCGCAAACGCGCGATCCGCACTGGCAGGCGCAATTTCTGGCGCAGCCGCTGGCAGCACGGCTGGCCTTTGCCGAGCAGGCCCGCGCCGCCAGCCGTGCCCGCTATGGCGAACTGCAGGCCAGCGGGCAATCGGAGACGATCACCGATGTCACGCCGGCCACGGTGCAGGACTGGTTTGCGCGCTTTGGGGTGACGCGGATGATCCACGGCCATACCCATCGCCCGGCGATCCATGATGAAGGCCACGGATGCAGCCGCATCGTGCTGGGCGATTGGTACGCGCAGGGCTCGGTGTTGCGGGTGGATGCCAACCACCCGGTGTTGACACCATTCTCCTGAGCGATAACACGTGCATCGCAAAGTACGTTCGTGACAGCCTGTTCCCTGTAGCGAAATCAAGGCGGAGGCAGCGGCCGCAAGGCCGATGCCGGGGGACATTCGCGGAAGGGAACAGGCTGTCGCGAACGTACTCGGAGTTCTCCCAGCGTTCAATCAATCCGCCGCCGCCAGCAAACTCTCCAGCTCTTCCAAGTCAAACCCGGCCTGCAACCGCGCATCGGTGTTGAAGGGTTTGTGCAGCACGCCGCTGGCATATTCGCGCAGCAATTCACGGAAGCGCGCTTTCGGTTCAACGCCGGCACGTTCGCAATACCAGCGGTACCAACGACTGCCGGCGGCGACGTGCCCGATTTCCTCGCGCAAGATGACTTCCAGAATGTCGGCAGTGGCGTCATCGCCCAAGCCGCGCAATTTCACGATCATCCCCGGCGTGACATCCAGCCCGCGCGCTTCCAGCACACGCGGCACCAGCGCCATCCGCGCCAAACCATCGTGCGCGGTCTTTTCGGCCATTTCCCATAGCCCGTTGTGGGCATCAAAATCGCCGTAGTCGTAACCGAGTTCACGCAGGCGTGCGCGCAGTAGGTTGAAGTGCCGCGCCTCATCCCGCGCCACGCCGACCCAGTCGGCATAAAACTGCGCCGGCAATCCGCGAAAGCGATACACCGCATCCCACGCCAGATCCATTGCGTTGAATTCGATATGCGCCACCGCGTGGATGAAGGCGGCGCGGCCCTCATTGGTGCCGAAACCGCGGCGCGGCAGGTCACGCGGATGCACCAACTTGGGTGTGGCCGGGCGGCCCGGCATGTGGATGCGGTCGGGCGCGGGGGCATCGTGTTCGATGGTCAAGCCGCCGCGCGCAAACGCCGCGGCCATCGCCAAGGTCAACGCGGGCTTGTCATCCGCTGTGGCAGCATTGAGGCAGGCGCAGGCCGCTTCGAACAACGTCACGCTGCGCGGCGCTTTTTCTTGGCCTCATCCGAGCGCAATTGCTGGATGCGTTCAAAGTAATCCGGCTCGATCCCGGTCACGTATTCGCCATTGAAGCACGAGCTATCAAATTTACGGCCCGGAAATTTTGGCCCGGCGACGGCGGCCTCCAAATCTGCGAGGTCTTGATAGATCAACCAGTCGCAGCCCAGCAGTTGCTCGATGTCCTTCTCGCTGCGGCCATGCGCCACCAACTCTTCACTGGACGGCATATCGATGCCATACACATTGGGATAACGCACCGGCGGCGCGGCCGAAGCCAGATAGACCTTTTTCGCACCGGCATCGCGGGCCATCTGCACGATCTGCTGGCTGGTGGTGCCACGCACGATGGAGTCATCCACCAGCAACACCACGCGATTGCGAAACTCCAGCGGAATCGGGTTGAGTTTGCGCTTGACTGATTTTGCGCGCTCGCCCTGCCCCGGCATGATGAAGGTGCGCCCGACGTAGCGGTTCTTGATGAAGCCTTCGCGGTATTTCACGCCCAGCGTGTTGGCGATTTCCAGTGCGGAATCGCGGCTGGTATCGGGGATGGGGATGACCACGTCGATATCGTGATCCGGACGCTCACGCAGGATCTTTTCACCCAAGGTGACGCCCATGCGCATGCGTGCCTTGTGCACCGAGATGTTTTCGATCATCGAGTCTGGGCGTGCGAAATAGACGTACTCGAAGATGCAGGTGGCGTGCGCCGCAGGTGGTGCGCACTGCTGCGCGTGCAATTGCCCCGCATCGGTGATGACGATGCCCTCACCCGGCTCGACATCGCGCACACGTTCAAAGCCCAGCACGTCCAGTGCCACCGATTCCGAGGCGACGATGTATTCATCCCCTGCGGCGCTGCTGCGCTTGCCCAACACCAACGGACGAATGCCATGCGGATCGCGGAACGCCACCAAACCCAAACCCAATACCGAGCACACCACCGCGTAGCCGCCTTTGGCGCGGCGGTTCACCCCTTCCAGTGCGGCAAATACTGCCGCCGGGGTCAGTGCTTTTTGGGTGTCCAGCTCGTGCGCAAAGACATTGAGTAGGACTTCGGAATCGGACCCGGTATTGATATTGCGGCGGTCTTGTTCAAACACTTCACGGCGCAGTGCTTCGGTATTGATCAAATTGCCGTTATGCGCCAGCGCGATGCCGAACGGTGAGTTGACGTAAAACGGCTGTGCTTCGTCACTGCCTTCGCTGCCGGCAGTGGGGTAGCGGCAATGGGCAATGCCCATATTGCCTTGCAGCAGTGCCATCGCCTTGGCATCGAACACATCACGCACCAGCCCGTTGCCGCGATGCACGCGCAGGCGCGTGCCGTGTGCGGTGGCGATACCGGCGGCGTCCTGGCCGCGATGCTGGAGCATGGTCAAGCCGTCATACAGCAGCCCGGCAACGGCGCTTTGGCCGACGATTCCAATGATGCCGCACATGGGGGAATTTCCTGTGGAGGTGACAGATCAGGGGTGCGGACGGATCATGCCGCCTGGCTTGCCCGCTTGTTCAAGTTTGGCTTTCAGTGCTTCGGCTTCGGCGCGATTGATTACCGGCCCCACCCGCACACGGGTCAAGTTGCCATCGGCACCGGGCACGCTGTCGGTGAAGGCGTTGAAGCCGGCTTTACGCAGCGTATCGCGCAGCGCAGTGGCATCCGTAGCCGAAGCAAACGCCCCCATCTGCACCACAAAACCGGTGCCTGCCGGGTTGGCCGGCTTGCTGGCAGGTGGCTCCGGCTTGGCCGCTGCGGGGGTTGCTGGCTTGGTTTCAGGCTTCGCTTCCGGCTTGGTTTCAGGCTTGGTTTCAGGCTTGGTTTCCGGTTTCGCGTCCGGCTTGGGCTTTGCCGCTGGTTCTGGCTTGCTTGTGGGCTTTTCTGTGGGCTTTTCTGT
>NZ_DAOOUM010000011.1:34674-42821 GCF_035369645.1 Thermomonas sp.
TGTGGGCTTTTCTGTGGGCTTTTCTGTAATTTTTTCTGCAGGCTTGCTGTCGTTACTGGCGTTGGATGGCGGCGCAGATTTCGCGGCATCAGCCGGTGACGTGGCTGCATCCAACGTCACCACCTTGGCTTCGAGATCGCCTCGCACCTGCTTGGATCGCAGCCGCGCCGATTCCGCCAGTGCGCGCTCGGCAAATGGGCCGATACGCACCCGATGCGCGGGTTTGCCGTTGATTGTCACGGCCTCGCGATATCCCGGCAAGCCGTTGGCGGCCAGTGCGGCGATGACTTTATCGGCATCGGCGGTACTGGCGTAACTGCCAAAATTGACCGCAAAATCCCCCGCCGCAACGGCGGCCATGGGCGTGGGTGTTGTTGTTTCCGGTGCCGTGGGTATTGCCGGTTCGGCAACACGGGTGGGCATCCCCGACACTCCTGCTGCGGGCGCTGCGGCCGGGGTGATCAAGGGCAAATCCTGGCTCATGCCCTCACCTTCACCCGCAGGTTTGGGTTCGGCTGGAATCCGCATCGACACATTGGAGACACCACTCTCTGGCGCGGGCCCCCTGACCAGCATCGGCAGGAAGATGACCGCCAATGCGACCAACACGACCGCGCCGACCAGGCGCTGTTTCAGCGAAGCATCCATTGGCATTCCGTGGTGGGTAGGCGGGATATCCAGCCGGCAATTATACCGGCCCAATGCACCGAACTAATCGCTCGCGTTCAGCCATTGCATCGCCTGGGCGGCAGCATGAAAGGAACCAAACACCAGCACCCGCCCATGGGCTGTGGCATCTTGCAGCGCGGCCGCAAGTGCTGTGGCCACATCGGCATGGCAATGCCCGGCCGCAGCGGCGCTGCCCGCCAGCCGTTGCACCAGTGCCTGTGCACTTTGCCCGCGCGGCCCATAGCTTTGGCTGCCGGCCAAATGCCAGTGCGCCACGCCGTCCACCAATGCCTGCACCACCGGCAAGGCGTCTTTATCGGCCAGTGCGGCATACACCGCCACGGTGCGCCGCTGCGGCTGCGTGTGTAGCCAATCGGCCAGCGCACGCGCGGCCTGCGGGTTGTGGCCCACATCCACCAGCACTTCTACACCCGCGCGCTCAAACCGCTGCAAGCGCCCGGCGATGCGGGCATTGGCCACGCCTTGCACGATGGCAGCATCTTCCAGTGGTAGATCCAGCGCGCGCAACGCGGCAATCGCGCAGGCGGCATTACGCAATTGCACCGGCGCGCCCAAGGCCTGCATCGGCAGTGGCAGCGTGATCGCATAGCCCACTTCGCGCCAACGCCAATGCTGCGCATCCACGGACTCTGCAAAAAAATCATTGGCGATCCGCCACGCCGGCGCGCCAATGGCATAGGCGTGCCGCAGCACGCTGGCCGGCGGGTCATCATCACCCAAGATCAGTGGCTTGAATGCCCGCGCGATGCCGACTTTTTCACGACCAATGGTGTCGATGTCGTGGCCCAACCACTCTTGGTGGTCCAGATCGACGGTGGTGATGATGGCAGCGTCGGCATCGACCAAATTCACCGCATCCAAGCGCCCGCCCAAGCCGACTTCCAACACCACCAAATCAAGTGGCTCGCGTTGAAACAGCCACAACGCGCACAGCGTGCCGTATTCGAAATACGTCAGTGGGGTGTCGCCACGCGCCGCCGCTACCGCGGCAAACCCCGCCAGCAACGCCGCATCTTGTACATCCACGCCATCAATACGCACGCGCTCGTTGTAGTGCTGCAAATGCGGCGAGGTGTACGCACCCACACGCAAGCCCTGCGCACGCGCGATGGCCTCGATCAAGGCCACGGTGGAGCCCTTGCCATTGGTGCCGGCCACGCTAATGACGTGTGTGGCCGGGTGCTGCAAGCCCATGCGCGCGGCGACCGTGCGCACACGGTCCAAGCCCAAGGCAATCGTGGCGGGATGCTGGCGCTCGATGTAGCCGAGCCACTCAGGAAGCGAGTTTGGGAGCGATTTGGACATCCGACTATTGTAGTGCGCCGCTTACAAAGCCCGATGCACGGCCTCGCCGAAAAACGCGGTGTGGTGGCTGCAATCGTTCAGGCGCACCACGTCCAGCGTGTCCACACTATCGCCTTGCAACAAGTTGAGCGTGGTGGGTGCCTGCCGAAACGTCCACAGCCGCGCCAGCGGGATGCCCAGCACCTTGCACAACAGCACGCGATTGACCGCATCGTGCGCCACCACCAGCAGGGTGTCATCGTGGCTCAAACCTGCGCAGGCGCGGGCAAATGCCGGCCATGCGCGGTCAAACACCTGCTGCAACGACTCGCCGCCCACCCCCGGCATTTGCACCGTATCTGGTGCATCGCGCCAAGCGCGCAGGCGCTGCGGGTCACGCGCGTCAATTTCGCTGGCCAGCAGCCCTTCCCAGTCACCATGGCCGATTTCCATCAAACCTTCATCAAAGGTCAATTGCGCGGCGCGAGATTCGCCCAATGCCAACTGCGCAGTGCGGGTGGCGCGTGCAAGCGGCGAGGCCACTGCACGGTCGATGCGCAGCGCATGCAGGCGTTGGCCCAAGGCGGTAGCCTGGCTAATGCCAACCTCGGACAAGGGAATATCCACCTGCCCTTGATAGCGGCCTTCGGCGTTCCACGGGGTTTCGCCGTGGCGGGCAAGGAGTATGTTCATGCGCGGCAAATCCAGCAAATTGTGCAGCGCACAAGGCTAGCAGAATGCGCGCACGGGATGCGCAACCGGCTATCGTGTCGGCTCCATCCGCAATCGGCATCGATCTATGCAAGCCAAGGGTGAATTTGAGGTCAAGCGCACGCCGCAAGGCGAGTTGGACATGGGTGGCGACGCCCGCATCGGCCATATGCGTTTTGATAAGCAGTTCCACGGCCCGCTTCAGGCCAGCAGCGTGGTGCATATGCTGGCAGTGATGTCGAAGGTGGCGGGTTCCGGCGCGTATGTGGCCATCGAGCGCATTGAAGGCACGTTGGAGGGCCGGCGCGGCAGTTTTTTCGCCCAGCACAATGGCGTGATGACGCGCGGCAAACCGACGTTAGACCTAACCGTGGTGCCCGATACTGGCAGCGATGCCCTCACTGGTCTGCACGGGCGCATCGCCATCGACATCATCGATGGCAAGCACTACTACACGTTTGATTATGGGTTTGATGCGGATTGATTTGCGTTGCAGGCTTGCGCTGCAGGCTTGCGCCGCACCCTCGCCCCTCTCCCACAGGAAGAGGGGCGTTCCGGCGATCAACTCATTTCTTCGGTGCCACGCCCAGTTCTTTCAGCAACTGCGGGGCCGGCATCACTTCTTGCATGATCCAGCGCATATAGCGTTGATCCACCGAGATCATGCGGGTGATCACCGGGTCAAACACCCAGTTGCTGGCCACCGACTCGATGGTGCCGTCAAACGCCAGCCCCACCAATTTGCCCTGCGCATCCAGCACCGGCGAGCCGGAATTGCCGCCGGTGATGTCCAGGTCCGACAAGAAGTTGACCGGCACCGTCCCCAACCGCGCATCCGCCAAACCGCCATAGCGTTTGGCCTTGACCGCATCTAGCAGTGCCTTGGGATTATCGAAGGGTTCTTTGCCGGTTTCCTTCGCGGCCACTTCTTCCAGCTTGGTGAACGGCGTGTAGGCCTTGCCAGTCAGGCTGGTGTAGCCCTTCACATTGCCAAAGGTGATGCGCAGCGAGGAATTGGCATCCGGATAGACAAACTCCCCCTTGCTTTGCTTGTAATCGGCAATCGCTTGCAGATACACCGGGCGCGCCGCCAGTGCTTCGCCGGTGTTCACCTTGGCTTGGGTTTCCATCTTCAGCAGCGTGGGCATCACTGCCACCGCGTATTGGATGGCCGGGTCGGTACTGGCTTCAAACGCAGCGCGGTCGGCCTGTAACCACTTCATGCGTTCGTCTAGCCTGCCCAATTGGGTGCCATCCAATCGCGTCAATGCCTTGTCAGCGCTGGCCTTGTCGCTGCCACCCAGCCAGGCGTCGACCGCCGCCACATGTTGCTCTCCCGGCAATGCCACATAACGATCCAGCCAGTACTGCTGAAGTTGGCGATCCATGGTTGGGTCGTAGCGACGCTCCATCTGCTTGAGCGACCCTTCGATCCCGGGCACGTCACGTTCTTGATAGCCGGACTCGCGCTCGGCATCGGGTTTTTGCCGTTCTATCGCCGCCCGATACAACATCACCGCGACACCCAAGGTGCCGGTGCGGTTGAAGCTGCCCAACACCAAGTCGCGCTCTTGCGTGCGCTTGCCAGATTCCACCAATTTGACCAAGGCATCGTGCGCGGCCAGTGCGGGTTTGCCGGCAGCACCACGGCTACGCAGCCAGCCCAACACGGCAGCCTCATCGCGCTGTTTGATCGCCAACACATTATTGCGTTGGAAGCCTTCCAACTGGCCATCGAAATTCTTGCTGGTGTTGTTCCAGCCTGCCATGCTGCTGGCGTATTTCACCGCGATCTCAGGGTTGCTTTTGCCGGCCGCTTCGACCAGGGCAATCTGGTCTTTAAATGCCTTGGAAATGGCCGGATACCGCCAGCTTTCGGTGTTTGCAAATTCCGCCACCAAGGCATAGCGATCGGTGCGGCCCGGATAGCCGGCCACCATCACAAAATCGCCTGCGCCCAGCGGTTTGTCGGCAATCTTCAACCAATGCTTGGGTTGATAGGGCACGTTGTCCTTGGCAAATGCCGCCGGTTTGCCGTCCTTGCCCACATAGGCACGGTAGAAGCTGAAATCGCCGGTGTGGCGCGGCCACATCCAGTTGTCGATATCGCCACCAAATTTGCCCACGCTGGCGGGTGGCGCATACGCCAAACGCACGTCCTTGATTTCAAGATTCTTGAACAGCCGATAGGTATTGCCACCCATGAAGCTATACAACCGGCAGCGGTAGCCTGCTTCGGCTTCGCAATCGCTGGTGGTTTTTTTCTCGAAGGCTTCCAGCGCGTCCGCGCGTTTGAGTGGGTCATTGCCGGCGGTCGCCATCGCCGCCTTGGCCTGCGCGGTGACATCGGTAATGGCCTCCAGTACAAAGATGCGCGCATTCGGCCCCGCCGACAATTCATCGGCATGGGTGGCGGCGTTGAAGCCATCACGAATCAGGTTTTTTTCGGCGGTGGAATTGAGCTGGATCGCGCCATACGCGCAATGGTGGTTGGTAGCCACCAAACCCTGCGGTGACACAAAGCTGGCGGTGCAACCGCCCAGCGACACCACCGCGCCCATCGGGTCACCGGTCAGGTTGGCCAATTGCTTGGGGCTTAATTTCAAGCCAGCCTTCTTCAATGGCCCGGCGATTTGCGGCAATTGCTGCGGCACCCACATGCCTTCGCCCGCGACGGCAGTCCCCATTCCGGTGACTGCCAATGCAACCGCCGTGGCCATCATTGTCTTGCGCATGTCTGCATCCTTCTGTTGGTTTCAATCACGTTGTCAGCGACGCTCATTCCGCTGGCAGGTTCATTTCTTTTAGTAGGTTTGGTGCCGGATAAACTTTGGCCAGAATCCAGCGCAAATAGCGCATATCCACATGGATGGCGCGCTTGTAACGCGGGTCAAACATCCAACTGGCACTGACCGCTTCCCAATTGGAGTCGAAGTTCAGCCCAATCAGCCTGCCCTGCGCATCTAGGACGGGCGAACCGGAATTGCCACCGGTGGTATCCAGATTGGTCATGAAGTCCACCGTCTGCGTGCCCAATTGCGCATCAGCGGTACTCCCAAAGTCACCTTTGGCAATTGCATCCAGTAACGGCTTGGGTGCATTGAACGGCACCACGCCAGTATGCTTTTCCACGATGCCAGCCACTGTGGTCAAGGGGCGATAATCCACACCGTCGCGCGGTGTCAGCGCACTGACCTTGCCGTAGCTCACGCGCAGGGTGGAATTGGCGTCCGGGTACACCGCCCTGCCCTGCGCGTTGCGATAGGCGATCAGCGTCTGCATGTAGAACGGGCGCAGCCGCAGCAGTTCGCCATTGCGCTGCTTGGATTCCTGTTCCAGCCGCAGCAAGGCCGGTTGCAGGGTAGCGGCGGCTTTGAGCAGCGCATCGTTCGAGGTGACCAGTGCGGCGGCATCCAGCTTCATCGCGCCCAAGCGGGTGGCTTCGTCGCCGAGCTTCGTGCCGGCGTACAGCACGTCCAGCCGCTGCGCGGCCTCGGCTTCGTTCGCACCGAACACCGCATCGAACTCGGCTACGCGCTGCGCCTTCGGCAATGCGAAGTAGCGCTTCAAGGCGTAGCGCAACGTGGCTTTTTCGACCTCGGGATCAAAGCGGCGCTGCAACTGCTTCAGGCCGCCTTCGATCATCGGCTCGTCGCGCTGCTGATAACCGGTTTCGCGCTGCGCATCCGGTTTCCCGCGCTCCAGCGCAAGACGCTGCAACTGCACCGCCGCGCCCAGCAGACCCGGACGCAGGAACGGCAAAACGAAATCGCGTGCGCGGTTGGCTTCACCCGCATCGAGCTGCTGCTGCATCGCGCGGATGCCAGCTTGCGCCTGCTTGCTGTTTGACTGTTTGGACAACCATGCCAGCATCGCGTCCTCATCGGCGCGACGCACGCGCACCGCATCGCTGCGGCGCAGGCCTTCCAGTTCGCCCTGCGCGCGCTTGAGGTTGTTCTTCAGCGAAGCCACGTTGGAGGCGTACAGCACCTCCTTCGCCTTGTCGCCGGCGGCGGCCGCTTCGATCGTGCGGATCATTCCGCCCAGCATCTCCACGCGGTTGGGCAGCAGCCAGTCGATCTGGCCGGCAAACTCGGACGCGGTGCGATGGCGGAAGGTCGTTCCCGGATAACCCGCGACCATCGCGAAATCGCCCGCCTTCACCGGTGCGGTGGAGACGGTGAGATACGCAGGCGGCACGTAAGGCACGTTGTCCGGTGAATACGCCGCCGGCTTGCCGTCCTTGCCGACGTAGGCGCGGTAGAACGAGAAGTCACCGACGTGACGCGGCCACATGAAATTGTCGATTTCATCGCCATAATTGCCAATCGACACCGGCGGCGCATACACCAAACGAATATCTTTGAGCTCCAACTGCTTGATCAAATAAAAGGCGCTGCCGTAATACATATCCGCCACGCTGCAGCGATGCCCGGCATCCATTTCACAGCGCGCCACTGCGGATTTTTTCGCGGCATCCACCGCATCAAAATAGGCGCGCCCGGTCTTGCCTTTGGCGCCAGCCAACATGCGATCAGTGACATTGTCGAAACCCACCGTCACAAACACCCGTGCTGCCGGGCCTGCCGAGACCTCTTGCGCCATCGACGGTGCAACAAAGCCATTTTCGATGAGATTGTTTTGCGGGGTAGAGTTGAGTTGGATCGCGCCCATCGCGCAGTGATGATTGGTGACGACCAAACCCCGCGGGGAGACGAAGCTTGCGGTACAACCGCCCAATGACACCACCGCCGCCAACGGTGGCCGGGTGACATCCGCCAACTGCGCGGGATCACCGGTGAAGCCGGCGGCCCGCAATTGCGCCGCCAACTGCGGCAATTGGCGGGGCATCCACATCCCCTCATCGGCTTGTGCGGCACCGGTGGTCATCAGCAAGCCTAGCCCTGTTATCACTAGCGCGGCGGTCAACGGGTGTAGTCTCATAGCGCACTCCAACGTCTTGCAAACGCCTATTAGACCATTCCTGCTCGCCGCTGCCCCCTGACCTCAGTCACGTGCAATGCCCTCACTTAAGCGTAAAATAGAAAGATAAATCGAAAGAGAACAGCCATGTCGCAAGTTAATATGAAAGCTTTAGTTAAGCGCGAAGCCGCCAAAGGCATCTGGATGGAGCAAGTGCCGGTGCCCACGCCCGGTCCGAATGAAGTCCTGATCAAGTTAGAAAAAACCGCGATCTGCGGCACCGATTTGCATATTTATTTGTGGGATGACTGGAGCCAGCGCACCATCCAGCCCGGCCTGACCATCGGCCATGAGTTCGTGGGCCGCATCGCGCAACTTGGCTCGGCAGTCACCGGCTACCAAGTCGGCCAGCGCGTGTCTGCCGAGGGTCATATCGTCTGCGGGCATTGCCGTAATTGCCGTGGCGGGCGTCCGCATCTGTGCCCGAATACGGTGGGCATCGGCGTCAACCGCAATGGTGCATTCGCCGAATACATGAC
>NZ_DAOOUM010000011.1:42921-53789 GCF_035369645.1 Thermomonas sp.
GGCTGCGACTGGGACAAGATCATCTTCAAGGGCCTGACCGTGCAAGGCATCTACGGCCGCAAGATGTACGAGACCTGGTACAAGATGACCCAACTGGTGCTGTCCGGCTTTCCGCTGGGCAAGGTGCTGACGCATCAGTTGCCCATCGATGACTTCCAGAAAGGCTTTGACCTGATGGAAGCGGGCAAGGCCGGCAAGGTGGTGTTGAGCTGGAATTGATTGCTCGCGAGAGGCAGGCGGGACTGCCAATGCGCGACACGCCGCGAATACATCCATGTCGGCTCATCGGCGGCATCCATGCCGCCGATGGTCACGCACTGGCAGTCCCGCCTGCCCTCCTCTATTCCGGAATCGCCATGTCCCTGACCCAACGCTACGCCGACACGCTGGACGAAATCCGCGCCGCCGGCTTGTACAAATCCGAACGCATCATCACCAGTCCGCAATCGGCGGAGATTACGTTGGCCGATGGCCGCAAGGTGCTGAACTTTTGCGCCAACAATTATCTGGGCCTGGCCGATCATCCCGACATCATCGCGGCCGCCAAGGCCGCGCTGGACAGCCACGGCTTCGGCATGGCCTCGGTGCGCTTCATCTGCGGCACGCAGGATTTGCACAAGCAGTTGGAGCACACGATTTCCAATTTCTTCGGCAAGGACGACACCATCCTGTATGCCGCCTGCTTCGATGCCAACGGCGGCCTGTTCGAACCGCTGCTGGATGAAAACGACGCGATCATTTCCGATGCGCTGAACCACGCCTCGATCATCGACGGCGTGCGCCTGTGCAAGGCCAAGCGCTATCGCTACGCCAACTGCGACATGACCGATCTGGAAGCCCAGCTCAAGCAGGCCAAGGCCGACGGCGCACGCACGATCCTGATCACCACTGACGGCGTGTTCTCGATGGACGGCACCATCGCCCCGCTGGACCAGATCACCGCGCTGGCGCAGCAATACGGCGCACTGGTGCATATCGACGAATGCCATGCCACCGGCTTCCTGGGCGCGACCGGGCGTGGCTCCGCCGAAGTGAAGGGCGTGCTGGACAAGATCGACATCATCACCGGCACGCTCGGCAAGGCGATGGGCGGTGCGCTCGGCGGCTTCACTACGGCGCGCAGCGAAGTGATCGAGCTGCTTCGCCAGCGCTCGCGTCCCTACCTGTTCTCCAACTCGTTGCCACCGCACGTCGCCGCCGCAGGAACAAAGGCTTTCGAGATGTTGTCCGCCGCGGGCGAACTGCGCGAACGCCTGCGCGAGAACACCGCGCATTTCCGCGCGCGCATGACCGCTGCCGGTTTCGACATCAAACCAGGCGTGCATCCCATCTGCCCGGTGATGCTGTATGACGCACCGCTGGCACAGCGATTCGCCGAACGGCTGCTGGAAGAAGGCGTGTATGCCGTCGGTTTCTTCTTCCCGGTGGTGGCCAAAGGCCAGGCGCGTATCCGCACCCAGATGAGCGCTGCGCATACCCGCGCACAACTGGATCGCGCGATCGATGCGTTTGTTCGCATCGGCCACGAGCTAGGCGTGCTGAAGGCTTGAAGCCGCTTGAAGCCTTAGTCGCCGCCCAATGCGGCGACTTCCTGCGCAGATAATTCGCGCCACTGTCCCTTGGGCAAATCGCCCAGGGCCAGTGACCCGATCCCGACCCGCACCAGTCGCAACACATTGATCTTCAATGCAGCCAACAACCGCCGAATCTGGCGGTTGCGGCCTTCGTCCAGCACGATCTCCAGCCATGCGTTCTTCTCGCCGGTACGCAGCAACACTGCGGATTTCGCCCGCAGGTGCTCGTCGCCGTCGCGCACGCCTTCGTGCAGCGCAGACAGTCTTGCGGCATCGGGAATGCAATCCACTTGCACGTGATAGGTCTTGTCCGGTCCGCTCGCAGGATCGGTAATGCGCGCCGCCCACGCTGGGTCATTGCTAAACAACAACACGCCTTCACTGGCTTTGTCCAACCGCCCCACTGGCGCAATCCAACCAAGGTTGGCCGCATCGAAACAGCGATACACGGTGTCGCGCCCTTGTTCGTCACGCACCGTGGTCACCAAGCCGCGTGGCTTGTTGAGCATCAGATAGCGCAGCACTGGCTGCGTGGCGGCCTGCCCATCAATGTCGATTGCCATCGCCATGGTCGTGGGCGTCTCGGGGTTACGCACGACATGCCCATTGACGCGCACCCGACCGCCGCGGATCAGGCGCTCCGCCTCGCTGCGCGAGCACAAGCCGCGCTTGGACATGACACGCGCCAAGCCATGCTGCGGCGCACGTTGCGACGGCTTACCCGCCAAGGGTCACTTACCCGCTGCGGGTGCAGGCTCCGCTGCCGGGTCTTTTTTGCCCACCACGCGCACACCGCGCGCCTTCATCCATGCATCAAACTCATCGGCGGTCATGCGCTTGCCGTTCTGGGTCATATTGAACCGCCACGGCGTATTGTCGAACGCAGTTTGCGGTTTGTAGGCCGCAGGATCATTGGCTGCCGCTGTAGCGGGCACCAATGTTTTGGCCATTGCGCGACAGCCATCCATACGAATCCGCACCAGTACATTGTCCACCGACAGTGCCTCATCGAAAGACTGCACCAAGACACCACTGGCACCGCCTAATTGTGTCGTGCTCTGTGGGAGTTCGATGGCCACCGGCGACAACAGCGTTGGCCGAACTGGGCTCGCCAACAGGTCTCCGGGCCGGCACACATCCCCCCCGGCATATGCCAGCAATGGTGTGATGGCAAGCACGGATGCGCAGGTGGCGCGCTGAATCGACAACATGACTATTTACTCCCCGGCGAATGTCGTCAGTGTAGGCGGTGTGTGTACATCGCCGCAATGCGTATCGGCCATCTGCTGCGCACAAAAAAACGAAACCCGGCACTTGGCCGGGTTCCGCGAACAACCTGTTGGCAGCAAAAATTACTTGCTGTTCAACTCAGTGCGGCGGTTGATTTCACTCTTGCACTGGGGCAGCTTGTTGGTGCCCTTGTCTTCTAGCGGACGGCTGAAGCCGTAGCCGTTCGGACCGGCCAAACGGCCTGCATCGACACCGTGGCTGGTCAGGAAGTCGTACACCGTCTTGGCGCGACGCTCAGACAGCTTCTGGTTGTAGCCTTCCTTACCGCACTGGTCAGTGTGACCGGCCACTTCCACCTTCAGCTCGGGATAGCGCTTCAGGATTTCGGTGGCTTCGTTCAAGATCGCCACGGCGTCCGGACGCAAGGTTGCCTTGTCGAAGTCGAAGTTCACGCCCTTCAGATCGATCGAAACCGGCACCGGGCAGCCATCCGGACCGATGGTCTGGCCAGCCTGCGAGTTCGGGCACTTGTCGTTGCAATCGTTGACGCCGTCACCGTCGCTATCCATGTCCGCACAGGTCTGCTGCGGTGCTGCCGGAGCCGGAGCCACCGGAGCCACCGGAGCCGGGCCGAGTGCAACAGTCATACCAATCGAGGCCAGCACATCGCTGAACTGATTGTACTGCTTGCCCATATTGGCCTGCTGGTCATCGAAATCGATACGGGTTCCGAGTTCGGTGCGGACATCCATCCGGCCGAAATCGAATTGCAAACCAGCACCAAAATTGAGGGCAAGATTGGAGTCTTTATGCTTCCACGGTGATGTCGGAAGGTTAACGGAAAACTCTTGCTCATGACGCTGCCATCCCAAGCCGCCGCGCAGGTAGGGCCACCACTTGTCATCGGCATTACGGAAGTGATAACGCGCATCCAACGAAGCACCGTATTGGCTCCACCACAGATTGCGGTTACGGCTTTGATGCATGTTCTGGTAATTCAGCTCTGCATCAAGCGACACGTTCGGGGTCAAAAATTTACCAAACCCAATGGTGACAAACGGACCATCCGCAGTCGCACGATGTTTGTCCTGAAGATTCACACCAGTAGACCCAGACACATACCAGCGATCATCGAACTCCTGGGCAGACGCAGCCTGCGCCAGACCCAAGCCACCCAGTAGGGCAGCACAGAGGAGTTTCTTATTCATGTTCAGCTCCTTGATTCAGTAAGAAGAAACCGTGACGCAGCATTAAAATTTTGGTGCTTCAGACGGCTGAGTCCACACGCTACGCCGCCCATACAACCGGGCAGGCACGCGAAAGCCCCGTTAACATTAACATAACAGTCACCATTTGCAACCCCACCCCCGCAAAATTTGAATGCGGGCCGCTCCCCATGCAAGCTTCCGTACGCATCGGTATGCTACAGGCATGACAACGACCTACCCGCACCTACTGGCCCCGCTGGATCTGGGCTTCACTACCCTGCGCAACCGTGTGCTGATGGGTTCGATGCACACCGGGCTGGAAGACCGCGCTGCCGATTTCCCCAAGCTGGCGGCGTATTTTGCCGAACGTGCCGAAGGCGGCGTGGGCTTGATGGTGACTGGCGGCTTTGCACCCAATTTGCGTGGCTGGCTGAAACCATTTGCCAGTCGGATGTCGATGCCTTGGCATGTGCGCCGGCATCGACAGGTGACCGCGGCCGTGCATCGCCACGACGGCAAGATTTGCCTGCAACTGCTGCATGCCGGTCGTTATGCCTTCCATCCGTTGTCGGTGGCACCCTCGAAGTTGAAATCACCGATCAATCCCTTCACCCCCAGCGCGCTCAGCGCACGCGGCATCGAACGCCATATCAATGACTTCGCCATCGCCGCCAAACGTGCACGCGATGCCGGCTATGACGGCGTGGAGATCATGGGTTCGGAAGGCTATCTGCTCAACGAGTTCACCACTGCACGCGCCAATCAACGTACCGATGCGTGGGGCGGCGATGCCGCCAAACGAATGCGGTTTGCGGTGGAGATCGTGCGCCGGGTGCGCGAAGCCTGCGGGCCGGATTTCATCCTGATCTATCGTTTGTCTTTGCTGGATCTGGTCGAAGGTGGCAACGGCTGGGACGACATCGTTGCGCAAGCGCATGCCGTGCAAGCGGCGGGTGCGACCATTCTCAACAGCGGGATCGGCTGGCATGAGGCGCGCATCCCAACGATCGCCACCTCCGTGCCGCGTGCTGCATTTACCGGCGTTACCGCCAAACTCAAGCCGCATGTGGGCATCCCGGTGGTGGCGAGTAATCGCATCAATATGCCGGAGGTGGCCGAAGCGGTCCTAGTCGCCGGTAGCGCCGACATGGTGTCGATGGCGCGCCCGCTGCTGGCCGACCCGCAGTGGGTCAACAAAGCGCAGCGCGGTGAGGCGCATCGCATCAACACCTGCATCGCCTGTAATCAAGCCTGCCTGGATCATGTGTTCGAAAACAAGCGCGCCAGTTGTCTAGTCAACCCACGCGCAGGTGCCGAAACCGAGTTGAACTACAGCAAGACCAGCATGCCAAAAACCATCGCCGTCGTTGGCGCAGGCCCGGCGGGCTTGGCCTGCGCCACGGTGGCCGCCGAACGGGGCCACGCGGTGACATTATTTGATGCCGCGGCGGCCATCGGCGGCCAGTTCAATCTGGCCAAGCGCATTCCAGGCAAAGAAGAGTTTTACGAAACCTTGCGTTATTTCGACCAGCGCATCCGCGAGACCGGCGTGCAACTGCGTTTGAATACATGGGTGGATGCCGCAGCCTTGCAGACCTTTGACGCCATCGTCATCGCCACCGGAGTGACCCCGCGCGTGGTGGCCATCCCCGGGCATGATCATCCTAAGGTGGTGGGATATCTGGATGTCCTGGAAGGACGCGTTGCGGTGGGTGGAAGCGTCGCCATCATTGGGGCTGGCGGCATTGGCTTTGATGTTGCCGAATTTCTGGTGCACAGCGGCACATCGGTCAGTTTGGATCGCCAGCGCTGGATGGCCGAATGGGGCGTGGATGCGGATTTCGACAGCCCCGGCGGACTCACCCCACCGCAGCCAGAACCACCGACGCGCCAGGTGTGGCTACTGCAACGTAGTGCAGGCAAGCCGGGAGCAAAGCTGGGCAAAACCACCGGCTGGATTCATCGCGCCACACTCAAAGCCAAAGGCGTAAAGATGTTGGGCGGCGTGGATTATCTGGGTGTGGACGATGCCGGGTTGCAGATTCGCATTGACCAGCAAGAGCAACTGCTCGCGGTCGATCACATCGTGCTGTGTGCCGGCCAATTGCCACGACGGGAGTTATTCGACGCACTGCAAGCGCAGGGGTGCGCAGCGCATCTGATTGGGGGCGCCAAATTAGCCTCGGAACTGGATGCCAAACGTGCCATCGACGAAGGTAGCCGGCTGGCTGCTGCACTTTAAATTTGCAACATCAGGATAAAAAATATCCATTGAATCAATCAGTTCCAGCTTGGGTGAAAATCCGCTCATTCAGCCTAAAGTCAGGATTCCACCCCTAAGGTTCGCCCACTTTCACCTGCCTGGCCCCGCCAAGACGCCCCCCCCAGCAGGTTTACCGGCACGCCACCCGCACCCTGATCCGGGAGGCGCGCCCGGGCAAAGGTCGCCATAGAGCAACCGCCCTCCTTTAGTCACGCCATGTCGCGTGTTTGCATCGATTCATCGCTGCAAGCCGCGCCGCAACGGAGCAAGGAGTCTCTTGATGAAATTGGCTTGGATCCTCTGGCTGTCGCATGTGTTGCCGCAGCCCGCCGCAGATTCGCTCTGCCTGTCCACCACCGTGTATTTGGAAGCCCGCGACCAATCCGCGCTGGGCCAACAAGCGGTGGCGGAAGTCGCCCTGCGTCGCCGTGATAGCGGCTTGTGGGGGCGCAACCTATGCCAGGTGGTCACGGCACGCAAACAATTTGCGCCAACCCTGCTGTCGCCGCAGACGCGCCTGTCCAATATCGACGCGTGGACTGAAGCGGTGTCGGTAGCATTCGCCTCTGAGCGTAACTGGGCGCTACCGCGCAGCCAGCGCAAACTGGTGGTGCCAGGGGCCAGCCATTTTGCCGCCACATCGATTGCCAGCCCCAGCTGGAACAGCGCCGATCAAGTGGCCACGATTGGCGATCACACGTTCTATCGCGTGCAAAGCCTGCACCCACGTCGCGGCATTTGATTGCTCTTATGTGCGAAGGCAACCTGCAACACAGCGTTGCGTCGTCCTTCACCTCAGCAAACCCGTAATTGTGGATAGTGACGCCTTTCCAACTGGTGTCACATCATGAAGCTCTATACCTCCCCCGGTGCCTGTTCCACTGCCGACCACATCGTGCTGCAGTGGATTGGCCAGCCTTACGACTTCCAAATCGTCACCCGCGAGCAACGCGCCACCCCCGAATATCGCGCCATCAATCCTTCCGGCGCGGTGCCAGCCTTGCAGGTGGGCGACTGGGTGCTGACCCAGAATTCGGCCATCCTGCATTACTTGGCCGACCGTTCCCCCGAAGCCGGCTTGTGCGGCAATGGCAGTGCGGAAAGTCGTGCCGAGGTCAACCGCTGGCTGGCGTTCGTCAATGCCGATGTGCATCCGGCGTTTTTGCCTTTGTTTGGTGCCACCCATTATTTGGAAGATCAAGCCGCCATCGAAAAATCGCATACCCATGCCCGCACACGCTTGCGCGGTATGTATGTCAGCGTGAATGCCCAATTGGAAGGCAAAGAATGGATCACCGGCAGCCGCTCCATCGTCGATCCGTATTTGTTCATCACCTTGCAATGGGCGAAGAAGACCGGCGTGGACTTGAGCGGGCTGGATAATCTTGCCCGCTTCGATGCGCATATGGCAGCCGATCCCGGCGTGCAAGCCGCAATGCGGGCGGAAGGCTTGCTCTGAGCAAAACTACCCCGGATGCGCTGCATTGATCTAAGCGGCTCGGCGAGGCTCACCCAACAAAAAAGCCACGCAATGCGTGGCTTTTTTGTTGCGTCGTTTTTGCGGCAATCTGCGTCAATTTTCAACGCTTTTCGATCGACACAAACACCTGATCTTCCGGCCCCACGTAATTGGCCGACGGGCGGATGATCTTGCCGTCGATGCGCTGCTCGATGATGTGCGCGCTCCAGCCTGCGGTGCGCGCCAGCACAAACAACGGGGTGAACATCGCGGTGGGCACGCCCATCATGTGGTAGCTGACCGCGCTGAACCAGTCCAGATTCGGGAACATTTTTTTGATGTCCCACATCACCGATTCCAAACGCTCGGCAATGGCATACATCTTCATATTACCCTGCTCGTTTGACAGCTCACGGGCCACGTCCTTGATCACCTTGTTGCGCGGGTCGGACACCGTATACACCGGGTGCCCAAAGCCGATCACCACTTCCTTGCGCTCGACGCGCGCCTTGATATCGGCCTCGGCCTCATCCGGATTGTCGTAACGCTTTTGGATTTCGAATGCGACTTCGTTGGCGCCACCGTGCTTGGGCCCGCGCAACGCACCGATGCCGCCGGCAATGCACGAATGCATATCGCTGCCGGTACCCGCAATCACCCGGCACGCAAAGGTAGAGGCATTGAATTCGTGCTCGGCGTACAAAATCAGCGAGGTGTGCATCGCCCGCACCCACGACGCCTGCGGCTGCACGCCATGCAGCAGGTGCAAGAAGTGACCGCCGATGGAATCGTCATCGGTCTCCACGTCAATGACGCGGCCGTTATGGCTGTAGTGGTACCAATACAACAGCATCGACCCAAAGCTCGCCATCAATTTGTCGGCGATATCACGCGCACCCGGATGATTGTGGTCGTCTTTCTCCGGCGACACGCAGCCCAACACCGACACCCCGGTACGCATCACATCCATCGGGTGCGCCGACGGCGGCAGTTCTTCCAAGGCCGCTTTCACTGCGGCAGGAATCCCGCGTAGCGCCTTCAGCTTGGCCTTGTAGCCGGCTAATTCGGCCGTATTGGGCAGCTTGCCATGCACCAGCAGATGCGCGATTTCTTCAAACTCGCAGGTGTTGGCTAAATCCAGAATGTCGTAGCCACGATAGTGCAAATCATTGCCACTGCGGCCCACCGTGCACAGTGCGGTATTGCCGGCGGTGGTGCCGGACAATGCCACCGATTTTTTGGGCTTGAAGCCGGGTGTTGCTGCCTGTTCCGTCATTGCATCCCTCCAAGGATCATGCGTCGTTGTTCAATGCTTGTCGTGTGTTGCGCCCGTGGCGCGTTCGATCAATCGTTGCAGCAATTCGATCTGGCGATGCTGCAATTCCACCAGCGCGCTCCAGTCTTGTTCGCGCAGCCGATCCAGTTTTTCGTGAATTTGCAGCACTTCGAGCTCAGCCTTCACATTGACTTGATAGTCATTGCTGGCATTGAGGCGATCGATGTCCGCCTGCCGGTTCTGACTCATCATGATGATGGGAGCCTGCACTGCGGCCAAGCAAGACAGCACTAGGTTGAGCAAGATGTAGGGATACGGATCGAATGCCTTGGCCAATAAGACACTGTTGATAAGCATCCAGATCACCAACAGCGCACCAAACACACTGATGAAGTACCAACTTCCACCAACTTGCGCCACCCGATCGGCCAGCCGCTCACCAAATGAGCGCGTTTCCTGAAATTCGCGTTCGATATTGCGCGCCACACCACGCCGCGCAATGAACCGCTCGACCACATGCCGTTCTTCGGCAGGCAACTCGTCCAGCTCTTTCTGTAGAAATTGCTGCGCGGTATTGCGACGGTCGACGTTATGCAGTGGTGAAAATGGCATCGACATGATCAGGCCCCGCAGGATGGACGAGCGGCATCACGGCTTATTGCCGGCGAAGAGTGCATCAAGCTTGTCTTCGTACGTGTGATAGCCCAAGAAGTCATACAACTCAGCGCGCGTTTGCAACGTGTCGATGGTGTTTTTCTGGGTGCCTTCACGGCGCACCGTTTCGTAGAAGCCCAACGCCGCTTTGTTCATTGCACGGTATGCGCCGCAGCAGTACAGCGCGATGTCCACGCCGGCATCGCGCAATTCATCGGTGGTAAAAAACGGCGTGCTGCCAAATTCGGTCAGGTTGGCCAGGATTGGAACCTGCACCGCCGCCTTGAACTTGCGGTAATCGTCCAGCGTCTTCATCGCCTCGGGAAAGATCATGTCGGCACCCGCTTCGACATAGGCCACCGCGCGCTCGATGGCGCTGTCGATGCCTTCTACTGCCGCCGCATCGGTGCGCGCCATAATCACGAAGTCGCGATCACTGCGGGCATCCACCGCCGCCTTCACCCGGTCCACCATCTCTTGCTTGGTCACCACTTCTTTGCCGGGGCGATGGCCGCAGCGCTTTTGCCCCACCTGGTCTTCCATATGCACTGCGGCCACGCCGATACGCTCGAAATTGCGGATGGTGCGGCCGATGTTAAACGCCCCGCCCCAGCCGGTGTCGATGTCAACCAGTAGCGGCATGCCAGTGGCATCCACGATGCGACGCGCATCGGTGAGCACGTCTTCCATCGTGCTGATGCCAAGATCGGGCATCCCCAGTGAATTGGCAGCTACGCCACCGCCCGACAAATACAGCGCCTTATAGCCCACGCGCTTGGCCATCAAGCCGGCATAGGCGGTGATGGCACCCATCACTTGCAGGGGGGCTTCTTCTTGGATTGCGGCGCGAAAACGCGCGCCGGCGGAGGTGTTTGACATATCGGCTCCTTGCGAAGCGGCCATTTTACCGCGTCCGCCGCAGCGACACGGCCCTATAAAAAAAGGGCCGGCACATGGCCAGCCCTTTCGACATCTGCATCCGCGCAGGTGTTTGCGCTTACAGCAGATGCGCCACGCCGGCGCGCTCTTCTTCCAGCTCGGCCAAGGTCTTGTCCATCGCCGCGCGACTGAAATCATCCACCGGCAGGCCTTCGATGCGGGTGTATTCGCCATTAGCGCAGGTCACCGGCACGCCGTACATCACGGTCTCCGGGATGCCGTAGCTGCCGTCCGACGGCACGCCCATGGTCACCCACTTGCCGTT
>NZ_DAOOUM010000012.1:0-53177 GCF_035369645.1 Thermomonas sp.
GGCCTGCCTGCGAACCATTGGTTCGCAGGCCGTTCATTGCCCCGTCGAATAGACGGGGCCGGGGCTCTTGGCCTGCTTGCGAACCATTGGTTCGCAGGCCGTTCATTGCCGCGGCTGTGCGGTTGGACTATCACGGATCGCAGTCGTTGCGACGGTTGAGCTTTACAATTCTCCGGTGAAACGCACCCACACCCCTGCTGCTGATTTACTGCACGCGCAGGCGCAAGCCGACACTGCGACGCAAGCGCTGCTGCAGCCATTGGCTGAACGCATGCGCCCGCGTCAGCTCGGTCAGATGGTGGGGCAGCGTCGGCTGCTGGCCGAAGGCAGCGCACTGCGGCGGGGGATTGAAGCCGGGCATGTGCATTCGATGATCCTGTGGGGGCCGCCAGGTTGCGGCAAGACCACCTTGGCGTTACTGCTGGCGCAGCACGCGCAAGCAGAATTCGTGGCGATTTCGGCGGTGCTGGCGGGCCTGCCGCATGTGCGCGACGTATTGGCGGCGGCGCAAACACGGTTTGATGCCGGGCAGCGCACATTATTGTTTGTCGATGAGGTGCACCGCTTCAACAAGGTACAACAGGATGCTTTTTTGCCGCATATCGAGCGCGGCACGATTGTATTTGTGGGCGCAACCACCGAGAACCCCTCGTTTGAACTCAACTCGGCGCTGTTGTCGCGCTGTCGGGTACACGTGCTGGAGGCGGTGTCGGCCGATGATATCGGCATCGCGTTGGGGCATGCACTGGCCGATAGTGAACACGGCTTGGGTGGACGTGGGCTGGTGATTGCCGATACCGCCGTGCATGAAATTGCGGTGGCCGCCGATGGCGATGTGCGGCGTGCACTGACCTTGCTGGAAATTGCCGCCGATATCGCCCAAGGCGAGGGGGGGCAGATTGGCGTTGAAACCCTGCATCAAGTGTTGGCCGACCGCACCCGCCGGTTTGATAAAGGCGGCGAGCAGTTCTACGACCAGGTTTCTGCCCTCCACAAAACCGTGCGTAGCTCCAATCCCGATGCGGCGGTGTATTGGTTGGCGCGGATGTTGGATGGCGGCTGCGACCCCGCGTACCTGGCGCGCAGATTGACGCGAATGGCGGTGGAAGACATCGGGCTGGCCGACCCGCGTGCATTGCAAATGGCCATCGATGCGTGGGAAACCTTTGACCGCCTGGGCAGCCCAGAAGGTGAGCTGGCGCTAGCGCAACTCACGATTTATTTGGCAAGCACCGCCAAGTCCAATGCCGCCTACACCGCGTGGAAGGCGGCATGCGCCGATGTGCGCGAGTACGGCACGCAAGAAGTGCCCCTGCATATTCGCAATGCGCCGACCCAGTTGATGAAGTCGCTGGACTACGGCAAGGGCTATCAATACGACCACGATGTTGCCGGTGGTGTGGCGCTGGCGCAAACCGGCTTTCCCGATGCAATGGGCGAGCGTGTGTATTACCAGCCGGTGCCGCGTGGGTTGGAAATCAAATTGAAAGAAAAACTTGATGGATTGCGTGCCGCACGTCAGCAAGCGCGCACAAACAAAGGAAACGCATGAGCCTGTGGTGGCAGCAATTGGTCTTGGTAATGTGCGGTGGCGCGCTGGGCGCAGGTGGCCGCTATTGGCTAGGTGGCGCACTGCTGCGACGGTTGGGTGAGGGCATCCCGTGGGGGACCTTGGCGGCCAATTTGATCGGCTCGTTCGCCATTGGCTTTCTGGCCGTCTGGCTGGAAGGCCGCGGCCCGCATACCTTGTATTGGCGGGCATTCTTGATCGTGGGTGTGCTGGGTGGGCTGACCACGTATTCGTCGTTGATGCTGGAAGTCTTGCTACTGGCCCGCGGCCCGCGCAGCACGATGGCACTGCTGTATCTGGGCGCAACCTTGATGTTGGGCTTGTTGCTGGTGTGGCTGGGCACCAAGACCGCAGCAGGGATTCGCGCGCCATTTTGACGCGGACTGTTGGCGGCAGCCGTTAGCGATTACAGCACCGCCATCGGAATGGTGCGCAGCTTTTTCTTTTGCAGGTTGTACGAGGCCACCCCGGTACGGGCATAAGATTTTTCGCAATCTTGAATCGACGGCCCGCGCATATTGCCTTCTAGATACGCCAACCCGGGGCAGCGCGTGCAGTTGGAGCTGTGGATGCAGGACGAACAGCCTTCCAGATCCGAGACTCGGATTGCCCGCACTTCCTGCAATTGTGGGGAGTGCTGCCAAATGTCAACGAAGCGTTGCTTGCGAATATTTCCAGTCAAATAGGGGAATTGCACGCAAGGGAATACCTCGCCATATGGCGAAACATAGCAGGCAGTATGCCCAGCACTACAGGGCAGGCTTAGCTGCGCATCTTCTTTGGATGCCGGCGCCATGGGGGCCGTGGTCATGGCTTCGGCTTCTTCGCCCAAAAGGCTTTGGTCACGAAATACCTCGGCCAATCGGTCTTGGTTCACATTCAAGGACAAGATGGAGCGGTCACCATCCATCATCGGGGTGATAGTGGCATCCATGCTGAAGGCTGCGCCCATGGTCTGCGCCAACGCACGCACGCCGTGATAATCGTCCGCATTATGGGACATCAAGACGCAGGCAAAGCGCACCTTGACGCCGTGTTCGATCAATAGCCGTGCACCTTCCAGCGTGCGTGCGTGCGAGCCCGGGAGCAGGGTGATGGCGTCGTGGGTTTCTGGGATGTGCGAATACAGGCTGATTTGCACTTGATCCAGACCCAGTTGGGCCAGCCGCTTGGCTTTGGCGGCACGGATCATCACCGCATTGGTTTTCAGTTGCACCGAAAAGCGCAGGTCTCTAGCATATTCCAGAATCTGGAACAGATCCTGCCGCATAAAGATCTCGCCGCCACTGATGCTGAGGAAAAACGTACCGGCAGCAGCAAGTTGATCCAGTAGATCCAGAATTTCGGCGGTGGTCATCTCGCCATGATCTTCATGATCCAGATAGCAGTGGACGCAGCGTTCGTTGCAGCGATAAGTCAGATCCAGATGCACCCGCATCGGAATCCCTTGTTCCAATGCCCGTTCGCTCATCCCCTGCATCAGATTCATGACGTGGAGCCCTCAGTTTGGAAAGGCGCATGGGAAAGCTGCAGAATGCCGTTGGCGGCCAGCTGTTCCACCACTTCGCAGGCATCGGTGTATGCCACATCCTGACTGACATCAAATTGTGCGCACAGCGTGCCAACGATGACATCCAGCGGGGTATTGCCGTCGGCGGCATCCCACAGCAAAGCCGCTGTGTCATTGAGGCTGTAAAGCGATGCGTTGCTACTGGCCATCAGCATCAACTCCCCCCCAATTCTTCTGGCGGCGATATTGGGGCTGCGGAGAATGTACATCGGGCTGGTCATTGTGTGTTCCCAATCAGATCCCATACCCGTTGATCGGGCAGGAAGGTCAAGCGTTGCACTGGTACAGCATTTGCCAAGGCAATCGCGGCATCGAATACGGCGGCCGAAAGCTGCGGGTCTTTGGCAAAAAACAGAATATTGCCCATTAAACCACGCACGGCTTCTTGTGGCGTGAGTGTGTCAATCCGGTTTTCGGGGCCCTGCGCAAGCAAAAAGATGCCAGCAAGTGGGGCGTGGATATTCTCGCCTGGGCGCGCCAACTCCCCTGCAAAGGGCGTGCCATAAGCATGATAGCCAGAGGACGTGCGGCGGATGAAGGACATCTCATCGGTCAGCAAGTGCACATCGGTGGGTGCCAGGCGGGAAATGGTGGTCTTGCCAGCGCCGGAAACACCGGTAAACACATAGGCGCGTCCGTTCCGAATGGCGCTGGATGCATGCATCAACATGCTGCCTTCTTGCGCCAGCATGACGGTGTGGACAATCCGCAGTAAAGAATCCAGCGAATAGGGGCTGAGCAACATCTCGGCTTGGCCACGGCGTGCCACCGGATCCCAGCTTGCGGTGAAATCGTTGCGCGTCATCCGCCACAGCGATCCTTCCCTCCAAACTTGGACATCGTCCTCTTGGCGTTCTTCTGGGGCGGGGGGCACCAGTGTGATGGTGAATTCGTAATCCGGGGTTTCAACCTGACCCATGAAGCCGGCGAAGCGCGCGGCCATGGTGGCGGCAAATTCTGCCGATGTGGTGTGCAAGCGGACCCATAAATCGCCGATGCCAACGTCAACCGCGTGAGATGAAATGATCGTCATGAAAGTCTTAGGCAAAAATTGGGCCAATGCAGTATGGCTTTACGCATCAGACTGCTGCGTGCAGCCAGCCAGCGGGTCAGTTTGGCCCAACGGGTTTGCTGCAATGGTCGCAAAGGGATAGGGTTGCCATTGCGGAACTGGGCAACCAGCACGCCAAGGATATCTGCATCGAAAAGTGGGGGATCATCTTGTTGCAGACTGTCGCCGCGGGTGATCCAGCCGGTCGCGGTGCGTGACACCAAGCGATGAACAAAGACGCGCCGCTCACGATGCAGAACAACGATGTTGCCGATTGCAAGCCCAGTACTGCTGCGCACGGGCAAAAAACTTAATTCGTCACCCGGCAAAATGGCGGGCAGCATGCTGCTGCCATAACAACGTAAATGCAGCTTGCCGTGTTGCTGCAGGCTGCTCTTGATGTCTGTGATATGGGGATACATCCAGCTGAAAGGCGGCTACCGGAAGGGTAGCCGCCTGTGTTCAAGGTCAAGACGCTTTGCGCTGCTGCCGGCAGGCGTTCTGGGTGATGGCGATCTTGCCGCAGGCCAAGGCCATGGTTTCAAAAATGGTCTCGCTGCGGAACGCCGGCTTCTGGTAGGGGCGCTTGCCGCCGTCAGTCTGCGGTGATTGATCCTGCGGGGCGTGTGCTTGAGGGGTGGGCATCATGTTGTCTCGACGGTGGTGGGGTCAGTTCAAGCCGTTCTGGGTGGCTTGAATCGCATTACCTTGGGTGGAGGCGGTGCCTTGGGTGATGGTGATGACATTACCCGTTCCGGCAATAGCTTCGGTTACCAGTGTATCGGAAGGGTTGCCCTTCTGGGCATAGGTAATGACCACGGTGCCGTCTGTGCCGTTGCCTTCGCCGGCAATGAAGAAGCCCGGTACTTTGGCCGCCAGCAAGCAGGCGCGCAGTTCAACCGCATCACTTAAAGCATTCCCACCCATGTAGAAGTTGCCGCCGGTACTGGTGCAGCTGGTGGCGGCAGCGTTGCCGGTAAAGGTCACCCCATTGACGGTGAAGGTGCCAGAACTCTGGTCGGCGGCACCTGCAAAGGTCATGGTCCAGCGCTTGAGCACGGCGGTGTCCAGCTGAGTGAAATAGACCTGCGAGCTGCCCAGATCGGCGGCCGGGCGCATATTGTCATACACAATACCGCCGGTGCCACCGGTCACCGCCAAGGACGCGCCGGGGGTGTTGCCCGTACCCCAAGCGATGGGGGTGCTGGAGTCGGGGGTGCCTGCACTGCCATCGGTAAATGCAGAATTGCTAATTCGGTTCATGTTCTCAGTAACATTTGCTGCACCGATACCGCCAGTAGCCATTCTGGTGACCGTAAATTCGCCAGCAGTAGCCGTCGCTTGGGCCTGATAGCCAGAAATGGAATTGATCTTAGTGACCAGTGCAGTGCGATCCTCGTCGCGGTTCCCTGTCGTACTAAAGTCCGTATTCGCTGTGAGTACGGTACCGTTCACCGTGAAGGTGCCAGTTTCATTGCTTGGAATGCCGTTGCCATTGTTGTTGGAAATAGCAAATGTCCAAGTGGCGTTGCTGGCAGGTGTCCCCGGTACAAAGGTGTTAAGGGGGTACATATACACACACGCCCCGGTGCAGCCGCTGGCGGTGGCATCGCGGAATTCACTGAAATAGATGTATTCCAGCAGGGTGTTCGGGTTTCTGGCATAGGTCACCGGGGAGATGTCCAAGATGCTGTTGCTGCAATTGGGCTGCGATGTGCAGGCGGTCACGTTGTTGCCCACTTGCGCGCCTTGGATGGGGTTGCCCATCACCCCCGCCGTCAGCGGTACCTTCCATAGTGATGGCTCATAGGTGGTGCCCGGCTTTCCACCCACGATATACATCGCACCGGTACCATTGGCACTGCTGTAATACGCATCGTCAAACGCACCGGCATACAGGGCGCTGACGCGGCTGTTGCCACGGCCGACATAGGTGCGTTGCAAGGGGGATGCCCCATTGGCAAAGCCGGTGGCAAACCGCACGATGGTACGGCAGGCATCAAAGTTGCCTACGCCTGGGTCGGTTGGCTGACAATAGGTGCCATCGCCGGTGGTGCCGTCATTGAACAAGAACGCGAACACGCTGTTGGTGCCGGCATCTATGATCACCGATTCGCGGATGCCGGTGGAGTCTGCCACGGCCAGCTTGGTGCTGCTGGCTACGCTGCCATTGCTGGCGTTGACGCGGTGCAGCTTGCCGCCCACGGTGCCACTGCCGCTTTGGCTGCCCACATACACATCGGTGCCGGTGGACACGGGAGGCGATAGATCCATACCCGCTTCCACCACGGCGGGGAAGCCGCCGGTGGTCACTTCGGCTGGATTACCTTGGAACACTTGGCGGAACTTGTGCAAGTTGCCATTGCCATCCCCCACCCACAGGTTATCGGCCTCGTAATCGACATAGGGCGAGGAATAGGTGGGCACGTTGTCGTTATTGCTGGTGCCGCTGAACGGGATCACGAAGTAGCAGTTAGATGCACAGGCGCGATACGCCGCAGCCGAGGGTGACAAGGTGGGCGTGGCGGGCGTGGCAACGCTGCCTTGGCCGGCTTGCCACTTCAGCAAGACCAGTTGCAGGCTGCCGTTGCTGGTGTTGCGCTGGACAAAGGCGACCTGCTTGCCGCCGTCTAAGTAGGACAGCACGGGCGAGGTTTCAGTGATAAAGCCTGTGCCCGTGGTGTAGGACCACATGACATTGGGGGCTTTGATGGCACCATTGTTATTCCAAGTGCCTTTGCAGGCGCCTTGATACAGCTGGTTGAAGGCAACGATGCTGGGCTGGGTGCCGGCGGAGGGGGCATTGGTGCCATACACCACGAAGTCATTGGCGCAGCTGGGCGCGGCGGTGACATCAAAATTGTACTTGGCCGGGAACATGCCCACTTTGCCGCTGGCAAAGCTGCCGATGCTGGCGCTCCAGTCACGCTGAATGGCGCTGGGGTCATTGCCGGGCTTGGGCCTAGGCTTGTGGCGGTCTTCGTGGGTATTACGCACGGCGGCCAACGCATCGGTGAGGGCGGTGGGCAATACGGCACGGTGGCCTTCACGTTCTACCCGTTGCAGCACGGCGGCCACATAGCGAGGGTTGCGATAGAGGCGGTTCATGTCGGCACTGCGCCCGGCAGTGAGCAACTCATCCGGGGTCTTGGCATTGCGATAGATGACCGCGCGGTTGCTCCAGTCTTGCGGGGCACCGATGGGTGTTTCGCCGGCTTGGGCCGTGGCGGCAGCGGTAGCAAAAAGACTGGTGGCAATGACCAATGCAGTGCGCTGAGTGCGTGTTTTGAACATTCTGTTTAACCCCCTGATAGGTAAAATAAGGATAACTCGGTCACAAAGTGGCCGTCAAACTGTGCATGTGACGCAAATTGTCAGTGTGTCGACGTCGGGGTAATAGTTCGACATTTGCTTGGTAAACTGCGGGTCTTGTCAGGCTGAAAGGTCGTGGGTGAAGGTGATTAACATGCTGTATGGACTGGACTTCGTTTCTGGGGTCATGTCGTTGCTAGTCACAACCTTGGTCTTATGGGTATTGCAGCCATTGGCGCGGCGCTTGAACTTGTTAGATCACCCGTATGGACGCAAGGATCATGCCAATCCAACCCCGGTGACCGGGGGAGTCGCTATTTTCATTGGGTGTGCGGTTGCGTTTGTCTGGAGTCAAACCAGTACACCCAGTACGCAGGCTTTTTTGGCTGCTGCCGGTGTGGTGGTGGCGATGGGTGTGTATGACGATATGCGGGATATGCGTTGGTACACGCGCATCCTGATTCAGGCATTTGCTGCATTGATCATTATTTTTTGGGGTGGCGTGCGGGTGGAACAATTGGGGCCCGCATTTGGGTTGGAATCGTTGCCCTTGGGCTGGCTGTCGGTTCCGTTCACGGTGTTTGCCACGATTGGCATTATCAATGCCATGAATATGATCGATGGGGCGGATGGCCAGGCGGGGTTGCTGGGTCTGGCTGCATTGGTCATGCTGCTGGCGGCGTCCGTGTATGCCGGCAACATCGTGTTGGCCAGTCGCCTGTCGGTGCTGTGTGGTGCCTTGGCCGCGTTTTTGGCTTGGAACATGCGCCTGCCGTGGCGTCCACGCGCCAAGGTATTTTTGGGGAATGCCGGCAGCGCCTTGCTGGGGCTGATCATTGCTTGGGTGAGTTTTCGGCTGACCCAAAACCCCGGACACCCGGTCAACCCGGTGCTGGCGCTATGGTTGCTGCCAGTACCGATTATGGATTGCCTGGTGGTCAGCGTGCGCCGCCTGCGTGAGGGGCGCTCGCCGTTTGCGGCTGGGCGTGATCACATCCACCACATTTTGCAAGACGCGGGTTTTGGCCCCACCCGGGCGGCGGTGCATTTGACGTGGTTCAGTTTTATTTGTGGGATGTCAGTCGCATTGTTGATACGAACCCACAAAGTGCCGTACCCCGTACTGCTGTTGGGCTTTTTTGTGCTGTGCATGGCGTGGTATGGGTTGAGCTACGACCGTCCGCGTGCGGTGGCGTTATTACACCGTTTGCGCACGCGTGGGCGGGTGGGACGGCGTGAGGCTTTGCAGCCGGACGGAAACGAGACCGGCCGCTAAACCTGTTCGCACCAAATCGGCCGCCACGTTACTCGATCAAGCCCCGCGCGTGTGCTGCATCTAATGCTTCCATGGCATCCAGTGGCTTGCATTTGCCGGCCTTTTCATAGGCACTGGCGGCGGCGTCTTCGTTGCGAGCTTCGTCCAACAGCAACAGCACATTGCCGTGTTCCAGATGAGCAATGGGCGAGGCCGGGGTTAGCTTGAGGGCTTCTTTGATGTGTTTGTCTGCCGCGCTTGCCTTGGCACCATAGGTCAAGCCACCGATCATTGCGCCGATTTTATTGATGATCTCGGCGTGATACACGGCCAGTGCGGTATGCGCTTCGGCGTGCTTGGGAGCTAGCGCCAAGGTGGTGTCCAGTGCGCTGCGCACTTTGCCGGCGATGCCCATTTTCAAGGCTTTGGTGATCGACAGGCCTTGGCTGTAGCGACCCAACGCAAAGGCGTGGCGATAGTGACTGTTGGCTTCGTCGGGAAGGGCTTTGATGGCGGCTTCGGCCAGGCTGGCGGCGTGTTCGTAGCGTTTGAGTTTTTCGTCATCGTCACCCACCAGATAAGTGGCGTGGATACCCAATGCCTTCACCGCAACGGATGCCCCCACCGCGCCCAGAGCGCTGCCGGCATCGAACGCAGTCTTAAAGTTGCCGCTATGAAACGCGCGCCACGCCTCCTGTAAGGCATCTGCCAGTGCATCGGCATCCAGTTTGGGGGCGGCCTTGCCTGCGGCCTTGAGCAAGTGGGCCGCGTGCTTGGTGTCCGGAAAGGGCTCGCAGTCGCCGGCATGCAATTTTGGCCAGGCTTTTTTCAGCGCATCACCGGCGTAGGCATAGGCGTTGGCATCGTGGGGAAAGGCGGCCCAGGAAGATGCGGCGTTTTTTTTGCTGGCCATACGTGCTGCCCTCGTGGTGTGGGTGATGATAATTGGGTGCGATTGAAGATGGGTTGCAGGGGATGCAAGTTGCAGCATCCTGCGGTGATGGGATTCTGGCAAGGGGGCGATAGTGTGTTTGCTCGACGCGGCATGGGCAGGCTGTGCTGCCGTATCTTCACCCAAGAGGGTCGATCATGCCGAAGCTGCACTTTTCTGCTGCTGCGCACGCGCCCAAGCTTGGGCTAGACATCACACCACGGCATCTGTGGCTGGCTTGCCTGGGGGTGTTGGCGCGGCTGCGCAAGGCCGCCGCCACGGAGATCAGGTGATGTAGGCGCGAGTCAGCGTGTTGAGGTGGACGCGCTCGGCATCGCGTAGGAACGGTGCCACCAGCATCATCACTTGCACAATGCCGTCACGGATCGACGCGCGTTCGTCCTTGTCGCCACGTGCGGCGGCGTAGTTCATCCAGAACGTGGCGATCACCAAAATATTGGTGGCGGCGGCATTCACTTCATCGGCCGAGGCACGCATCACCCCGGCCTGCACCAAGCCGCGCATTACCGTGTGGGCCTGTTCGTCGGCGCGCTTCAAAATTCGCGCAAACCGCAATCGTAGGCGGCGATTACGGCTGAGGATATCGACCAGATCACGGTACAAAAAGCGATAGTCCCAGATGCACTCAAACACCAAATGCAGTTGCAGCCAGATGTCTTCCAACCCCGGTAGCCGGCCTTCGGGTGCCACCAGTGCGGTGTCCATGCGCGCTTCGTAGCCGGCAAACAATTGCTCGATGATGTCGTCTTTGTTGCGGAAGTGGTAGTACAGATTGCCAGGGCTGATTTCCAGCTCATCGGCGATGTGGTTGGTGGTGACATTGGGCTCACCTTGCGCGTTGAACATCGTGAGCGATGTTTCCAAGATGCGCTGGCGAGTTTGGCGGGCCATGCGTGCGTGCTCGCTCAGCTGCCGAGTTGCTTGACCAAATCGACGTACTTTTGCATGGCCGCGTCTTGTGCCGTGCCCTTGAGCTTGGCCCACGCCTCGTATTTGGCGGTGCCGACAAAATCGAAGAAGCCCGGCTTGGCACCGCTGACATCGCCTTCCGCGCCTTGCTTGTACAGCGCATACAAGCGTAGCAGGGTGTCGTTGTCGGGGCGCTCGGTCAGCGCGTGCACATCCTTGGCGGCTTGCTCGAACAGGGCTTGCAGATCGGCCATGAGGGTTCCCCTTGATTGATATGTGCATATCACCACGCACACTTGCATGGGTCAATACGCAGGGGAATTGTGAAGTACGCAAAGCTCTGGCAACGTAGGCGACAACGGCACGCACGCGGCCGATCATTTGTCTGACAGGGAGACGCGCAATGAGCTATTTCGTCACCGGTGGTACCGGGTTTATCGGCCAGTACCTGATCGATAACTTGCTCAAGCGCAAGGGCACGGTGCATGTGCTGGTGCGCAAGGCGTCGATGAAAAAGTTTGATGCCATGGCAAAAGCGCGCGGCTGGGATCCTAAGCGGGTGCTGGCGGTGGCTGGTGATATGACCGCAGCCAACTGCGGGGTCAGCGCGGTGCAACTGCGTGCACTGGCCGGCAAGGTGCAGCATTTTTTCCATCTGGCGGCGATTTACGATGTCACTGCCAGCGCCGAGAGTCAGCAGGCCGCGAATGTGGATGGCACCCAGCACGCATTGGACCTTGCCGCTGCACTCAAGGTGAAGTGCTTCCATCACGCCAGCTCGATTGCTGCTGCCGGGTTGTATCAAGGCGTGTTCCGCGAGGATATGTTCGAGGAAGCCGAAGGCCTGGATGACCCGTATCTGCGCACCAAGCACGATTCCGAAGGGTTGGTGCGCGCAGAAAAACGCAGCAAGTGGCGGATCTACCGCCCGGGCATGGTGGTGGGGCATTCCAAGACGGGTTATATCGACAAGATCGATGGCCCGTACTACTTCTTCACCTTTCTCAAAAAACTGCGCGAAATGCTGCCACCGTGGATGCCAACCTTGGGGATCGAAGGCGGGCGCATCAATATCGTGCCGGTGGATTTTGTGGCCGATGCGATGGATCACATCGCGCATAAGCCCAAGCTCGACGGCCATTGTTTCCACCTGACCGACCCTGACCCGATGCGGGTGGGCGAGGTGCTGAACACGTTTGCACGGGCCGGGCATGCGCCAGAAATGACCATGCGCATCGACGCGCGAATGTTCGCGTTCTTGCCGGGCAGTGTGCGCATGGCGGTGGGTGGTTTGCCGCCGGTGCGGCGCTTTATCGGCATGTTGCTGCGCGATTTCCGGATCCCCAAAGAGACGTTGAAGTTCATCACCTATCCCACCCGTTTTGACAACCGCGAAACCGAGCGCGCGCTGAAAGGCAGCGGGATTGCGGTGCCGCGCCTGGACGATTACGCATGGCGGCTATGGGATTACTGGGAGCGCCATCTTGACCCCGACTTGTTCATCGACCGCAGCCTGAAGGGCAAGGTCAAGGGCAAGGTGGTGGTGATTACCGGGGGGTCGTCGGGGATTGGCTTGTCCACCGCGCAACGGGTGGCCGAAGCCGGCGCCACCACCATTATCGTGGCGCGCGGCGAGGAAGAATTGTTCAAGGCGCGTGATGCGATGAAAAAGGCCGGCGGCAAGGTGTTTGCTTACACCGCAGATTTGGCCGACTTGGCCAGCTGCGACCGTTTGGTGGCCACTATCCTCAGCGAGCACGGGCATGTGGATGTGCTGGTCAACAATGCCGGGCGTTCGATTCGGCGCTCGATCGAGGCCAGCTACGACCGCTTCCACGATTTTGAACGTACCATGCAGTTGAATTACTTTGGCAGCATCCGTCTGATCATGGGTTTCATGCCGACGATGGTGGAGCGCCGACGCGGCCACATCATCAATATCAGCTCGATTGGGGTGCTGGCCAACTCGCCACGGTTCTCGGCGTATGTGGCATCCAAGGCGGCGTTGGATGCCTTCAGCCGCTGCGCGCAGGGCGAGTTGTCGGGCAAGGGGATCAGCTTCACCACCATCAATATGCCGCTGGTGAAGACGCCGATGATTGCGCCCACCAAGATGTACGACAGCGTGCCGACGTTATCACCCGACGAGGCGGCGGATTTGGTGGTCAAGGGCATTATCGAAAAGCCCAGCCGGATTGCCACGCGCTTGGGCATCTTCAGTGCGCTGATCAATGCGGTGGCCCCCAAGGCCTATGAGGTGGTGATGAATACCGCATTCGAGCTGTTCCCTGATTCTGCGGCGGCCAAGGGTGACAAAAAGGCCTTGCGCGATGAAACCCCCAGCCAGGAGCAAATCGCGTTTGCCGCGCTGATGCGCGGGGTGCACTGGTAAGCGTGGCCTGCTGCTAAATCAAAAAGCCAACCTGAGCGGGTTGGCTTTTTGTTTGGTCGATGTGCGGATGATTTAACCGATCAGGCGGGATTGCTGGCGCCGGTCAATACGTGCGGCACTGCTTGAAGCGTACTGCTTTGGTGCTGCCGGGCGGTGGTTGCAGCTGCACACGCGATGAAGCCAGCTCAGGGTAGCGCTCCAGCAACGGGCACAGCTCATTGATGGGGTCAGATTGCTCGGAGTTGAGATACACCATCAAAGTGGACTGGGTGGACCACAACGCGCGATCGACGCCAAACAAAGTAGAGATGGCGTTGGCGGCTTCACGGCGATGCCGTTCGATCACGGCGGGATCGGTGGGGTAGGGCTCGCTGCTTCGGGCAACGGCTGGCTTGGCGTTGGGCGCGCTGGTCTTGGCGGGTGTTGAGGGTGAGGCTGCTATCGCGGTGGCGACCGCGGGCGTTGGCTCGGAAGGGGCTTCGGTGGCCGGTTGCAAGCCTTGGGCAATAAACCACACCACGGCAGCAATCAGTGCAGCACCGCCCCATGCCATCAGCGCAGCATTCGCTTGTGGTGCCGGCGCTATTGGCGTGGCATCTTGTGGGCGTGCTACGTACGGGCGAACTTCCGGCCACAGCTCGCCACCATCGATCAGCTCAATATGCTGCGGCACAGCGATACGTTCGGCCTCATCGTCAAATTTGCCGGGCGTCACCACGATGACATTGACGGCACCCCGCAGGCTGGCTGATTTGGACAAGCCCAGCAGCGATTGCGCGCTGACGATAGAGCCAGTGCCATATTTGCACGACAACAGGGCGCGCTCGTCGCCGCGCTCCAGCAAGATGTCACTGCCATCGGTAGGGATGCCATCAGCAGGCGTGCCTGTTTCGATCACGGGCCGATAACCGCGCCCGTGCATGGCCTGTAGCACCAGCTTGGTGAAGTCGCGCCAGCGGAGTTGGGCAAGTTGCTCGGCACCCCGGGTGGCGGATTCACCCACAGGCTGAGACTTCTGCTTTTGCTTAAGCCAGAAGCTTAGGCCAAAGCCCGATAGAGCGAATACGAAGAGGGCAATCAGGGCTGCGATCATAAAAGTAGGTAGTGCCGAAAACGAAGGTGGCAACTATACCGACTGCAACGCAGGAAGCGTGTAATCCCCGGACAGGCGGGTGTGGGTTTGGGTTAGCAAACGGTGCACACCCGCATGTGTGCAGACTCAGACGGCGTCAGTGATGGGTGCGGTTTCAACCGCGACTGCCGGCTTGACCACGGACTTGCGGCTCAGCTTGGCAGGCTTGCTGGCCGGCTTGCTGGCTTTGGGCGCCTTGGCCTTGGCGACTGGCGCGGCTTTGGCGGTTTTTGCGGGCTTGGCCGGTTTGCTGGATTTAACCGGCTTGACGGCTTTGGCAGGGGTCTTGCTGCTTGCCGGTTTGCCGGGGCTCTTGCGCAACTCAGCGGTTAGGCGTTCTACACGCTGGGTCAGGGCATTGAGGTCTTCGCGCCCCGGCACGCCCAATTTGACCAGCGCACGCTGGACGCGTTCTTCGAATACCTTTTCCAGCTTGTCCCAGGTATCGGCGGCGCGTTCACGGGCCTGATCAACGCGACCTTCCACAGCATCACGCACCACCCCGGCGCGGCTGCCGGCAAACTTGCGTGCGGTTTGCTCCAGCGACAGTCCATCACGCACCAGAGTTTCGAACAATTTGCTGCCTTCAGACTGTGCGCGATTGAATGCACCCATACCGGCCAGCCAGATGTGCTGCGCCGATTCGGTGATCGACTTCGGGCTGAGTGCGGCGTGCGGCTTGCCAGCAGCGGCCTTGCGGGGGGACGTTTTGCCGGCCGGCTTGCTGGCCGGTTTGGCGGTGGAAGGACGCACGGTTTTTTTCAGCTTGGCCATGTGGATAGCTCCGCGTCTGGATGACGCATTGGGAAAAATGCAGGGGACAACAATGCAGCAGTGCGATGCAGAATCGCGGGCTTGTCTAGAGCATTCACACCATGCGCTGACGTTGCAGGCGATGTTCAATCTCATCCAATGCGCGATTGAGGCGCGCGGTGGTTTCGGTCATGCGGGGGGCAGATGGAAGGTGCGCAACGATCGAACGCGGGCGATCGGCAATGACATCCTCGCGCAGATGGATGCCATGCCTGGCCAGCACCGGTGCCAGCTCGGCGCGACGCAGGCGCAGGTCGGTCAATGTATTGCGATACGCCAATTGCGAGATGCGGCGGCGTGCGGAGAAGCTAAACACATTGGTGTAGAACAATTCGCGGTCGGCGGCGTTGGGCTCGAATACCGCTTGGTCGATGTGTGGATACTGCTGCGGGTAGCGCGCCAGCCCCACCTGCATGCGTGATTGCAGCATGGTGCGTAACGTTTGCGAGAGCACGCCGGGCAGGCCGCCTTCGGCAATCCGGCGGTCACTGTCGCGATGCTGTTGTGCGTCCTCACTGCTGTCATCGCCGGGGTTGAACGGCACCAACGGGTTGATGCCCAGCAGCAAATCAACATCACGCTCCAACACGACCGAGGCATGCATGGTGCGGCGTAGCGCCCCATCCACGATATGCCGTGTGCGTCCGTTTTTGTCATGCAATTCCACCGGCGGATATAGGCCGGGCAGCGCCGCGCTGGCTTGCACTGCTTGGGAAATGGGGATGTCATCCCAACCAGCATCACCAAACCGCACCGCTTCGCCACTGTCGAGATCCACGCCAATGACATAGAGCGGTCGATCTAGCTTACGAAAATCGTTGCTGCGGCCTTGGCGGGTAAATACGTCGTGCAGAAAACGCTCGACTTCGCGGTTATCAAACAAACCGGTGGGCACCAAACTTCCGACGCGATTGAGCAAATCCGACCAGCGCGAATCACTGCGGCCATGCCATAGGTCGCGTAGCAAACGCGCGGAAAGCGTGGGGATGGCAGTGGCACGGCGCAGGTATTCGCCAAGTGCTGGGCGCAGGAAGGTTTCGGGGTTGAACTGCACGTCCTGACTGTCGCCGGTGATGAAGATGCGGCATAGCTCGGCGGTGTCCATGCGGTTGGCTAGGCCGGCGGCAAAAAATGCGCCGGAACTGACCCCGACATAGCAATCCAAACGGGTGAGATCTAGACCATCGCAGGCTTCGTCCAGTGCGCGCAATGCGCCCAATTCATACATCGCGCCGACGGGGCCGCCGCCGGCAATGGCCAAGCCGATACGCGGCTGGCGCGAACGCGAGTTTGGGCTGTGAGCGGCGTGCAGTGACAGCATGGGAAAGCTCTGTGGCAGGGTTGGCCCGAGTGTAGCGGAGTGAATTGGAGTATTGCGTCCATGCACCTGTTGCCCCGACACTGCACGCATGTCCACGCGCCCAGATCTGCAAGCGCGGCTTGCACGCCAATTATTCAATCATCAACGTTTGTTTGACCCGCACCGCGAGCCACGCAATCAGCTGCGATGGTTGCAGCCGTTGCAACGCTGGCAGGCGCAACGCTTGGAGCACAGTTTTGCGGGATTCTTGCAAGACCCTAGGCGGCGGGCTGCGGCCAAGTTTTTTTTGACCGATGTGTACGGCGATCGCGATTTTAGTCAGCGCGATGCCGACATCGCCAACGTGCTTCCCAAAATGCAGCGGCTGTTGCCGGCCAGTTTGTTGGCGACAATGGCCGACGGGATCGAATTGGCGGCCTTGAGTCATGCCTTCGACCTGCACATGGCGGGCGCATTGCAAGACATCGCCATGCCGGATGCAGGACGCATATTGGATGTGCAGATGTATGCACAGGCGTATCGCAGGGTGGGGCATCGGCGTCTGCGTACGCATCAAATCCGCTTGATTGGTGAGGTGGGCCACGGATTGGCGGCAGCGTTGCGGGTGCCAGGGGTGAGTACGCTGTTGCGCGTATCACGCTTGCCGGCGCGTTCGGCGGGACTGGGCGAGTTGCAGTCCTTCCTTGAGCGTGGGTTTGCAGCCTTTACCCAACTGGGCGACGCGGCTGCGTTTTTGGCTGATATTCAGCAGAGTGAAACCCGAGTGATGCAGCGGTTGTTTGCTGGGGTGGCGGCACCTTTCACGAACGACCCATAAGCGCGTACCAGCATGTACCGCAGGGGCGCGGATCAGCGTGCGCCAAATACCAACAGTCCGGAAAGCGCGGCGGCCAGCAACACAGCGGCTACCAATAACCACGGAACCCGCGCGCTCCAGCGGCGACTGGCTGGCGGTGTGGGGGGGGCATCGGCATGCAGGTCTGCGGATTGCTGCGGGCACGCAGCATCGGCGGCAAGCACGTTGGAGCCTTCCACCACAAACCGATGCTGCACGCCAAAGAACAGTTGATCACCCGGTTGGAGTTGTGCCTGCTGCACCGGGCGACCATTCAAGCGCACACTGGCCGCCGCATTGCGCAGCACTGGCGTGCTGCCAGCCATTTCAACCAAGGCATGTTCAGCACTGATGCCGTGGCCTTCAATGCGCAAATCGGCATTGGCGGCGCTGCCAATCCGGCGTGGACGTTCCAAGCTCAGGCTGCGGCCATGATGTGGGCCACCAACACCGCGCAGCACCAAGCGCAAGTTACCGGCCGCATCGCGGGATGCGTCATTGGCGGGTTGTGCAGCGTCATTGCTTGCACGCAGCAGCAATTCTTGACCTTCCACATGAATACTGTCGCCGGCGCGCAGCAGTGCCAGTTGCAGCACCGGCCGGCCGTTCACATGCACCCCGCGCAGGCCTTCGGCAACGTGCAGCCAAAGGCCGCGGCGGTCATTGCATAGTTGCAGCAGCCAAGGGCCATCGGCGGCCATCGGGCTTAGCCCTGCTTGGCTGTGGCCCAGCGCAAGCACGCCGGTGTCTAGCGGCAGGTCAGCACGGGTGTTGTCGCAAAAATGCAGGCACAGGTCATTCATCGCCGTGCAATCTAGCATGTGAGCATGTGGTTACGGCAGCCATCGTCACGTGCTGTTCGTGCGCGGGTGGAAACGGCAAAATGGGGGCCACACCATCAGCCAATCACCGCCATGTCCAAAATTGATATTCGTCATGCTCACTCCCTGCCAATGCCGCAAGCACGCAAGGCAATCGAAGACGTCGCCAAGAAATTGGAAGACCGCTTCCAGATTGACTATGACTGGGACGGGGATATCTTGAATTTCAAGCGCTCGGGTATCGATGGGCATATCGAGGTATTGGAAAACACCTTGCACGTCCACGCCAAGCTGGGCTTTCTGGCGGCGATGTTCAAAGACCCCATCGAGGCGGAAATTCAGCGGGTATTGAAAGAAAAGTTCTAACCAACGAGCGGGTTCTGGCGTGATGCCAATCGGTCATGGACGGTTTCGCCGGAAACCGCGCGCGCAAGCGTGCTGCGCTGCGGCATACTTGGGACTTTCCGTTTTGAGAGACAGCCATGACGCGCGCGTTCAACTTCAGCCCGGGCCCGGCGATGCTGCCCGAATCCGTGTTGCGCCAAGCGCAGGCCACGATGCTGGAGTTTGGGAGTACCGGCGCGTCGATTCTGGAAATCAGCCATCGTGGCGCGGATTTTATTGCCGTTGCACAGAAGGCCGAGGCCGACTTGCGCACCCTGCTTGCCATTCCCGACGACTATGCGGTGATTTTTACCGCTGGTGGTGCCACCACCGTGCAAGCGCTGCTGCCACTCAATTTTGCCGCACCCGGGCAAGCCGCCGATTACGTGGTCAGCGGCCACTGGGGCAAGACCGCGCTCAAACAAGCCGCGCCTTGCGTGGATGCGCGTATCGCGGCCAGCAGTGAGGCCGGTGGCTTTCGTGATGTGCCGGGGCGTGCGCAATGGCGGCTGTCGCCCGATGCGGCGTATGTGCATGTGACTGCCAATGAAACCATCCACGGTGTGGAATGGCAGAACATCCCCGAGGCTGGCAATGCGCCGTTGATTGCCGATTTCAGTTCCTCAATTGCGTCAGAGCCGCTGGATATTTCGAAGTTCGGCATCGTCTACGCCGGCGCGCAAAAAAATCTGGGGCCGGTGGGCATCACGGTGGTGATCGTGCGCCGTGACCTGCTGGAGCGTGCCGGCCAGCCGCGTGCGCCGATATTTGACTATCGCGCGCAAGCCCAGGCCGAGTCGATGCTCAACACGCCGCCCAGTTGGAATTGGTATGTGCTGGGTCTGACCGTGCAATGGATGTTGGAGCAAGGCGGCGTGGCCGAATTCGCCCGCCGCAATGCAGGCAAAGCGGCGCTGTTGTATGCCGCGATTGATGACTCAGGCGGCTTTTATCGCAATGACGTGGCCGCCGCTGCGCGTTCGCGCATGAACGTGCCGTTCTTTTTGCACGATGCGGCGCTGGACAAGGTGTTTTTGGACGAGGCCAAGCAAGCCGGGTTGCTGGCACTGAAGGGCCATCGCGTCTTGGGCGGGATGCGCGCCTCGTTGTACAACGCCATGCCCGAAGCAGGTGTGCAGGCGCTGGTTACTTTCATGCAGGAGTTCAAACAGCGTCATGGCTAAGAAAATTTCAAGCAAAGTGCCAACAAACACGGCCGCGCCTATCGCCGAGGCCAAGCCCGACCTGGCCCAGGTCCGTGCGCAGATCGACGGGATCGACCAACAAATTCAAGCCCTGATTGCCGAGCGCGCCAACTGGGCGCACCAAGTGGGCAAAGCCAAGGGAAAATTGGCCGCAGCGGTGGATTACTACCGCCCCGAGCGCGAAGCACAAGTGCTGCGGCGGGTGGTGGACCGCAACGATGGTCCACTGCCCGATGCCCAATTGGTGCGCTTGTTCCGCGAAATCATGTCGGCATGTTTGGCCCAACAAGAACCATTGAAAATTGGCTACCTCGGCCCCGAGGGCACTTTCAGCCAGCAGGCGGTGAACAAGCATTTTGGCCATTCTGCGCTGGGTCTGCCGCTGGCCAGCATCGAAGAAGTGTTCGAAGACGTGGCCGCTGGCGATGCCGATTTTGGCGTGGTGCCGGTAGAAAACTCGGGGCAGGGCACCATTCAAGTCACCTTGGATTTGTTCTTGACCTCGCCGCTGCGCATTTGCGGTGAAGTGGAGTTGCGCGTGCACCAGCATCTGCTGTCACGCAGTGGCCGCATCGACGATGTGGAGCGCGTGTTTGGCCACCCGCAAGCGCTGGCACAGTGCAGTGGTTGGCTGCGCAAAAATTTGCCGGGGATCGAAAAAATTCCGGTTTCCAGCAATGCCGAAGGTGCCCGCCGTGCACGCAGTGCCGACGATGCCGCCGCGATTGCCGGCGAAACCGCCGCCTTGGTGTATGGCCTGAAAAAAATCGCCGGCCCGATTGAAGACCGCAGCGACAACACCACGCGCTTTTTGGTCATCGGCCGGCAGGCGTTTCCGCCGTCGGGCAATGACCGCACCTCGCTGTTGGTGTTCATCCGCGACCGCCCCGGCGCGTTGTATGGCGTCCTGGAGCCGCTGGCACGGCGCGGCATCAGCATGAACCGGATCGAATCGCGGCCCGAGCACGGGCACAAATGGCAATACGCCTTCTTCATCGACGTCACCGGCCACTGCGAGGAGTCGCCGCTGAAAGACGCGCTGGATGAAATTGGCGCACAGGGGGATGAAGTGCGGGTGTTGGGCTCGTACCCGGTGGCGATCGCATGATCGATTTCAACACGCTGGCGCAAGCCGGCATTCGCAGTTTGCGTGCGTATGATCCGGGGCACGACTTGGTGGCGTTGCGCAAACAGGCAACGCAATCTTTGTTGGAATTGGGTTCCAACGAAAACCCGTATGGTGCCAGCCCGCAGGCCAAGCAGGCGGTCATTGCGGCACTCGATACCGCGCATATTTATCCCGATCCACTGGGCGGTGATTTGAAGCGCGCGCTGGCGCAGCGGCATGCCGTGGATGCCGCCAATATCCTGCTGGGCAATGGTTCGCACGAATTGCTGATGCAGTTTGCGCAGGTGTTTGCCGGGCCGGGCGATGAGGTCGTGGCTTCGCAATACGGGTTTGCGGTGTATGCGCTGGCCGCGCAGGCGGCCGGTGCCCGCTTGGTGTTGGCCAAGGCCAATCCTCACGACCACGCAATGCCGCGCGGACATGATCTGGATGCGCTGTTGGCCGCCGTCACCCCGCGCACCAAGTTGGTCTATTTGGCCAACCCCAATAACCCCACCGGCACGTGGTACAGCCAGCAAGCGTTCGCAAACTTTCTTGCACAGTTGCCGGTGCAGGTGTTGTTGGTGGTGGATGAGGCCTATGCCGAATTTGTGGATGCACCCGACTATGCCAGCGCGTTGGCATTACGCGATCAGCACCCTAATGTGATCGTCACCCGCACCTTCAGCAAAGCCTATGCCTTGGCGGGTTTGCGGGTGGGTTTTGCGGTGGTGCATCCCGATTGCATCGCAGTGATGGAGCGCGTGCGCGAGAGTTTCAACGTCAATGCGTTGGGCTTGGCGGCAGCAGATGCCGCACTCCGTGACGCTGCGCATTTGGTGGCAGCGGTGGCCGGCAATCGCCACCAGCGTGAAGCCTTGGCCGCCGCGTTACGGCAACGCGGGCTGATGGTGTCGCCTTCGCAAACCAATTTTTTGCTGGCCGAATTTGGCGCGGCCACGGCCAGTATCGAAGCGGCATTGGTCGCACGCGGAGTGATCTTGCGGCCGATGGGGGGCTATGGTTTGGGCGATTGTCTGCGCATCACCGTCGGCACCGAACACGAAAACGCGCGCCTGCTGGTAGCGCTGGATGAGGTGATGGCGTGAGTGGAAGCAATTGGCGCGCAAGTGCGGGAACCTCGCTGCGCGGAACCCTGGCCATTCCGGGCGATAAATCGGTCTCGCATCGTTCGGTGATGTTTGCCGCATTGGCCGATGGCACCTCGACGATTGATGGGTTTTTAGAAGGCGACGACACCCGCGCCACCGCCGCAATTTTTGCGCAACTGGGCGTACGCATTGAGACCCCGTCGGCCTCGCAGCGCATCGTGCATGGCGTGGGCGTGGACGGCTTGCGTGCTGCCGAGGGGCCGCTGGACTGCGGCAATGCCGGCACCGGCATGCGCCTGCTGGCGGGGCTGTTGGCGGCGCAGCGGTTTGACAGCGTCTTGGTGGGCGACGCTTCGCTGAGCAAGCGGCCAATGCGCCGCGTCACCGTGCCGCTGGCAAAAATGGGCGCGCGCATCGACACCCAAGAGGGCGGCCTGCCGCCGCTGCATATCCACGGTGGGCAAGCCTTGCAGGGCATCGACCATACCTTGGACGTGGCCAGCGCGCAGGTGAAGTCGGCGCTCTTGTTGGCGGGCTTATACGCTCAGGGCGACACCATCGTGCGCGAGCCGCACCCCACCCGCGACTACACCGAACGCATGTTGCACGCCTTCGGTGTGGATATCGAATTTTCTCCTGGCTACGCGCGCCTGCGCGGTGGCCAACGCTTGCGCGCCACCGACGTGGCAGTGCCGGCGGATTTTTCATCGGCGGCATTTTTTTTGGTTGCAGCCAGCATTGTGCCCGGCTCCGATGTGCGCCTGCGCCAAGTCGGCCTGAACCCGCGCCGCACCGGCCTGCTGCAAGCTTTGCGCATGATGGGTGCGGATATCCGCGAAGAACATGCCGGCACCCACGGCGGCGAGCCGGTGGCCGATTTATTGGTGCGCTATGCGCCGCTGCGCGGAATCGAGGTGCCCGAAGCCTTGGTGCCGGACATGATCGACGAGTTCCCGGCGCTGTTCATCGCCGCCGCCTGTGCCGAGGGCCCCACCGTGGTGCGCGGCGCGGCCGAGTTGCGGGTGAAAGAGTCCGACCGTTTGGGCGTGATGGCCGCCGGCCTGCGCACGCTTGGCCTGCGCGTGGATGAAACCGCCGATGGTGCCACGATTTTCCCCGGCGCACTGGGCGGCGGCGACATCGCCAGCCAACACGACCACCGCATTGCGATGGCATTTGCAGTCGCCGCGCAGCGTGTCACTGGTGAAGTACGTATTCGCGATGTGGACACCGTCGCCACATCCTTCCCCGGTTTTGCCGAACTGGCGCGCGGGACGGGGTTTGGTTTGGGGTGAGGCTAGGGCAGCAACGGCGAAAGTTTTGCCAGCACCGCAGCATCCAGCGCTGGCCAATCCACGCCATCCAGGGTGGTCAGCCCATGCGTGGCTTCGACCAAAAGTTCGCGTTGCAGGTCGCTGCGTTGCAAGGCGACAGCGTAAGGAATGCGCATGAAGGTGACCATGCTGTAGTGCGGTACGAAGCGGCCGGGGTGGCGTTCTTGCAGGGCAAGTTCTAATTGGCGTTGCAGCAAGAAGGCGGCATCGTCCACTTTGTCGCGCATCTCGATGTAATTTTCTAAGGCCATTTGCTGGATGGCTTCGGCATTGGGTTTGCGTTGCTCTTCAAACGCGGCAAAGGCCTGTGCCAGTTCCGGTGTGGAGGCCAGTTGCTCGGCCAGCGCGACACAATCTTCGAATGCGCAATTCATGCCTTGGCCGTGGAAGGGCACCATCGCGTGCGCGGCATCGCCCAGCAACACGGCTTGCCCACCCAAATGCCAACGATCCAAATACAGCGTGGCCAATGTGCCTACCGGGTTGGCGTCATAGTCATGCTGCAGTTGCGGGATCAACACCAAAGCGTCGGGGAAGTCGCGCGCAAACAAGGCCTGCGCGTCTGCGCCCGTTTGCACCTGCGCAAAACTGGGATAACTGCCTTCGCGCGGCATGAACAAAGTCACCGTGAAGGTGCGCTCGTCATTGGGTAACGCAATGCACATGTAATGGCCGCGCGGCCAGATGTGCAAGGCATTGGGCTCGATCCGGAAGTCACCCGCCAGACTGGGCGGGATTTCCAGTTCTTTGTAGCCATGCCCCAGCCCTTCGCTGCGCTCCCCCAGCGGCTGCACCTTGGCGATTTGTGCACGCAAGGTAGAGCCTGCACCATCGGCACCGATCAACGCACGAAAGGCGTGTGTAATTTCGGCATCATGATGGCGGAAATAGGCGGTGTGATCGGCAAAATCGGCGCGCTCCAATGCGTGGTCAAAATGCAGGCGCGCGCCGTGCGATTCGGCGATATCCAGCAGCACGATATTGAGCTCGCCACGGCTGATCGAGTAGATCACTTCGGAGTCATCGCGCCCGTAGCGTTGCAGGCTGGGCGTGCCATGCAGCGGATGCACAAACCGCCCGCGCATCATCACGGCTTGTTTCAATACATCGACATCGGCGCCGGCTTGGCGTAATGCGTGCAGGCCACGTTCGGCCAATGCCAGATTGATCGAACGGCCACCGGCATAGCCGCCAATACGCGGGTCGCCGCGACGTTCAAACACATCCACCGACCAGCCGCGCTGCGTCAATAAAATCGCCAGCAGCGCACCCGCCAGACCGCCGCCGATGATGGAAAGTTGTTTGGTTTCATTACCCATGACGCCACTCCTGTACGCTGCGGGCAAAGCGCAGTACGTCGGCGAAGGTGTTGTAGAGCGGGACAGGTGAGATGCGGATCACGTCGGGTTCGCGCCAGTCGCCCAGCACGCCGTTTGCGGCGAGATGGTCGAACAAATCGCGGCCACGCGCGCGGCCGCCGATCACGCGGATCGAGAGCTGGCAGCCGCGTTGGGCGGGGTCGCGTGGGGTGAGCACTTGCAGCACATCGCGCAGGTCGGCATCGATCAGTTGTTCCAGATAGCCGGTGAGCGCTGCGGATTTGCTGCGCAGTGCGGGCAGAGTGGCGCGGTCGAATAGATCCAGCGCGGCGCGCAGCGGGGCCAGCCCCAAAATCGGGGGGTTGGATAACTGCCAGCCATCGGCACCGGGGGTGGGGCAAAAGTCGGTGCCCATTTTGAAGCGCACGGCCTCGTCATTGCCCCACCAGCCGGCAAAGCGCGGGCGATCGCTGTGGGCGTGGCGCGCGTGCACAAAGCAGCCGGCCACCGCGCCGGGCCCGGAGTTCAAATATTTGTAGTGGCACCACACCGCAAAATCGGCGTTGGCATCGTGCAATTGCAGCGCCAGATTGCCTACGGCGTGCGCCAAATCGAAGCCTGCAATCGCGCCGGCGGCGTGCGCCCATTGTGTGATTTTGGCCAAGTCAAATGCCTGCCCGCTGCGGTATTGCACGCCCGGCCATAGCACCAGTGCCAGCCGTGATGCGTGCTGCGCGATGGCGTGTTCGATGGCCTGCATCGAGAACGTGCCATCGGCTTGGTCGGGTTCGACTTCGATCAGCGCCGTGGCCGGGTCGATGCCGTGAAACCGCAATTGCGATTCCACCGCGTAGCGGTCCGATGGAAAACTGCCGGCTTCGATCAAGATCGCATTGCGCGCGCCTTCGGGCCGATAAAAGCTGACCATCATCAAATGCAGATTGGCGGACAGCGAATTCATCGCCACCACTTCCGACGGCTGCGCGCCCACCAGCCGCGCCAAGCCATCGCGCACCAGCGCGTGGTAGGTCATCCACTGCGCATCGCCGGTGAAATGGCCCTCCACCGCAGCGTGCGCCCATTTGTCCAGCACTTGTTCGATATGGGCGCGGGCGGCTTTGGGTTGCAGGCCCAGCGAGTTGCCCACGAAATACGCTTGCGGCGCACCGTTGTGCAGAGGGATGTGAAAGGCGTCGCGATATTCGCGCAGCGGGTCGGCAGCGTCGCGGGCGGCGGCGTAGGCGTCGGTGTACAAATCGGTCATGCAAACCTCGATGCGGAGAGCCCCAGCCATTCCAGCGCGGTGCCGTGATACAGGCGGTTGCGGTCGGGGTCGGGCAGTTGGAGACGTTCGATGCCTTCGCCGGGGACTTGTTCGCCCAAGGGAAACGGGTAGTCGGTGCCCAGCATGATGCGGTCGCTGCCGCAGGCGTCCAGCAGATAGCGCAAGGCGGCATCGTCGGCCACCCACGAATCAAAATACAGGCGCTTCAAATACTCGCGTGGATTGCGGAAATTATCGGTGGCCACCAAGTCCGGGCGCATATTGAAACCGTGCTCGATGCGGCCAATCGAATACGGAAAACTGCCGCCACCGTGGGCCAGCGCGATGCGCAATTTGGGCAGGCGCTCCAGCACGCCACCAAACACCAAACAGCACGCCGCGCGCGCTTGTTCGGCGGGCATCCCCACCAGCCACGGCAGCCAATATTTGGGCATCGAATCGGTGCCCATCATGTCCCACGGGTGCACCAATACCGCTGCGCCCAGCTCACTGGCGGCTTCAAAAAACTCGAACAACTCTGGCGCATCCAAATTCCAGTCGTTCACATGCGAGCCAATCTGCACGCCTTGCAAGCCCAGCTCGTCCATGCAGCGTTCCAACTCGCGCACCGCCAACTGCGGCGATTGCAGCGGCACCGTGCCGATGCCGGCGTAGTGGCGTGGGAAGGTGCGGCAGGTCTGCGCCATGTGGTCATTGAGTGCGCGATGCAGCTCCAGCGCGTGGTGCCCTTTGGCCCAGTAGCTGAACATCACCGGCACCGTGGACAGCACTTGCACCTGCACACCAAAGCCGGCGTAGTCATCAATACGAATTTGCGGGTCCCAAGTCTTGGGCCAAATTTCGCGGAAAAACTTGCCGTCTTTGTAGATGCGATGGCGACCGTCGTCGCCGTGGTGGATCACCGGGAAGCGGTTGTCGCCGTACTTGGCGGCCATATCCGGCCAGTCGCGCGGCAGGTAATGGGCGTGGGTGTCGATCTTGAGCATGTGATGCATTCCGGTTCAAACTTAAAGGGAACATGTCATCAACCGTTTTCCAGCAAGCGCTTGGCCGCGGCGCGGGCTTCTGCGCTAACGTCGATGCCACCTAACATGCGAGCGATTTCATCGATGCGGCCAGCGGCATCCAGCGCCAAGACCGAAGATTGGGTGATGCCGTCTTGGGCGGCTTTGCGGACTTGGTATTGGGCGTGGCCAGCAGCGGCCACTTGCGGTTGATGGGTGACGCACAGCACCTGTCGCACGCTACCCAAGGCCCGCAATTTGGCACCCACGGCAGCGGCCACGGCCCCGCCAATGCCGGCATCCACTTCGTCAAACACCATGGTGGGCACGGCATCCAGCCCTTGGGTGGTCACTTCAATGGCCAGCGAAATGCGTGACAACTCACCGCCCGAGGCCACTTTACGCAGCGGGCGCGGCGGTTGCCCGGGGTTGGCGGCAACCAAGAATTCGGCGCGTTCATTGCCATTGGGGTCGGGTGTTTGCGGCGCGGGTTGGGCCTCCCATTGCACGTCGAAACGACCGCCAGCCATGCCCAAGCCGTCGATCAAATGGGCCACACCGCTGGCCAGTGCCGCACCGGCTTGGTGGCGCGATGCAGACAGCTGTTGTGCGGCGTGTTGCCATTGCAGCAAGGCGTTGGCGATGTCGGTATCGAGTTGTGTCAGGCGGGTATCGGCATCGGCCAGAGTGTCCAGTTCCAACCGCAATGCGTCGCGGTGGCTGGCCAGTTGGTTGGGCGCGATGCGGTGCTTGCGGGCGAGGTCTTGCACGCGGGTCAGGCGGTGTTCGATATCGCGCAAGGCCTCCGGATCCAGGTCGAGGTCGTCGCGGATACGCTCCAGCAGGGCAAGGGCTTCATCCAGTTGGATGGCGGCCGAATCCAGCAGCGCATCGACTTCGCCCAAGCGTGGCTCGTGGCTGATTTCGCGATGCAGATGGGTGCGCAAGTGTTGCAGTTGGGTGGGGATGGCATCATCGCCAGCAAGCCGTTGCAAGGCGTACTCACAGGCGGCAATCAGCGCGGCGGAGTGGGCCTGTCGACGGTGATTGGCATCCAGTTGCGCCAGCGCTTCGGGCTCCAATGCTTCTGCCTGCAATTCTGTCAGCTGGTGTTGCAGCCATGTTTGGCGCTCGGCCACGTCGCCACGCGCCAGCAAGGCATCACGCAGGTCTTGGAGCTGCCGCCAGTGCAGCGCCGTGCTGCGAACCGCTGTCAGCAATGCCGGGTGTTTGGCGAAGGCGTCCAGCAATTGGGTCTGGGTGCTGCGCGATAAAAGAGCTTGTTGTTCGTGCTGGCCGTGGATTTCAACCAACAAGGCGGCCAATTCAGCCAGTTGGGTCAGGCTGGCGGCGCGGCCATTGATCCACGCCTTAGAACCACCATCGGCGCGCAGGGTGCGGCGCAGCCGGCAATGGTCAGGGTCGCCGCCTGGTTCGGTGTCATCCAACTCTGCATCGCGCAGCCAGTGGGCGGCAGGCGCGCAGTCATGAAGCTGGAACTCGGCTTCTAGCTCGGCACGGCTGGCCCCGTGACGCACCGCGCCGGCGTCTGCGCGGGCACCGCACAAAAAGCCCAGCGCATCCACCAACAGGGATTTACCGGCGCCGGTTTCGCCGGAAATGACGGTCAGGCCTTGCGCAAACGTCAGTTCGGCATGGGCAACTACGGCAAAATCACGGATCGATAGGCGGGTCAGCATGGGTCGATTGTAGTGGGCGCGGTCTTGAATCCGGAAGCCAGCGGCCCCATAGCCTTGCACGGTGCGGCGATTGGCCGCGAATTGAACCGTGAACATGAGCAACGACCCGACCCAGCAAGAGAATGATGTGGCCGACGCCCCGATGCCGTTGGACGAGATGGAAGCCCTGCGTGGCGAAATTGAGCAGCTCAAGGCGCAATCCTTGATCGAGCGTGCCGACTTGGACAACCAGCGTAAGCGGTTGGCGCGCGATATCGAGATGGCCCGCAAATTCGCCAATGAGCGTCTGCTGGGTGACCTGCTGCCGGTGTTTGACAGTCTGGATGCCGGCTTGATGGCGGCAGGTGCGGACGCTGGCGCACTGCGCGATGGCTTGGAGTTGACTTACAAGCAATTATTGAAAGTGGCGGCGGATAACGGCATGGAAGTGCTAGATCCGACCGGGCAGGTATTCAATCCTGAGCACCACCAAGCCATCAGCCAGGGCGAGTCGGAAGGCGTGCCGCCAGGCCATGTGATCACCGTGTTCCAGAAGGGGTATGTGCTCAATGGGCGGCTGCTGCGCCCGGCACTGGTCATCGTGGCCAAACACGACTGAGCTGTTCTTTTCAATGATCGTGGCTCTCCCTCCCCTTGAAGGGAAGGGTTTGAACCCCAAATAGCCATCATCGGCGCAACGCGCCATCCAAATAGCAAGATTCAAGAGGACATCGTCATGGGTAAGATCATCGGTATCGACTTGGGCACCACCAACTCCTGCGTTTCCATCATGGAAGGCGGCAAAGCCCGGGTCATCGAAAACAGCGAGGGGGATCGCACCACCCCGTCCATCGTCGCTTGGACCAAAGACGGCGAAGTGTTGGTGGGCGCATCGGCCAAGCGGCAGACCGTCACCAACCCAAAAAATACCTTCTACGCGGTGAAGCGCCTGATTGGCCGCAAGTTCACCGATGCCGAAGTGCAAAAAGATCTAGGTTTGGTGCCGTATGCCATCACCCAGCACGACAATGGCGATGCGTGGGTGGCACTGGCCGATGGCAAGAAGCTGGCCCCGCAGGAAGTCTCGGCTAAAGTGCTAGAGAAAATGAAGAAGACCGCCGAAGCTTTCCTCGGCGAGACCGTCACCGAGGCTGTGATTACGGTGCCGGCCTACTTCAACGATAGCCAGCGTCAGGCCACCAAAGACGCCGGCCGCATCGCTGGTTTGGATGTCAAGCGCATCATCAACGAGCCCACTGCGGCGGCCTTGGCCTATGGTTTGGACAAGGGCGACACCAAGGATCGCAAAGTCGTGGTGTATGACTTGGGCGGCGGCACCTTTGACGTGTCGATCATTGAAATCGCCAACATCGACGGTGAAAAGCAGTTTGAAGTACTCGCCACCAACGGCGACACCTTCTTGGGCGGCGAAGATTTCGACAACCGCGTCATTGACTATTTGGTGGAAGAATTCCAGAAGACCGATGGCGTGGATTTGCGCAAAGATCCGCTGGCCTTGCAACGCCTGAAGGACGCTGCCGAGCGCGCCAAGATCGAGCTGTCGTCCAGCCAACAAACCGATGTCAACCTGCCGTATGTGACTGCCGATGCCACCGGCCCCAAGCATCTGAACATCAAGCTAACCCGCGCCAAGCTAGAAGCCTTGGTGGATGACTTGGTGAAGAAGACCATCGAGCCCTGCCGAGTGGCACTGAACGATGCTGGCCTGCGTGCTTCCGAGATCAGCGAAGTGATCTTGGTGGGCGGCCAGACCCGTATGCCGAAGGTACAGCAGGCGGTGACCGAGTTCTTTGGCAAAGAGCCGAAGAAAGACGTGAACCCCGACGAAGCCGTGGCCATTGGCGCGGCGGTGCAGGGCGGCGTGTTGGCGGGCGATGTGAAAGACGTGCTGCTGCTGGACGTGACCCCGTTGTCGCTGGGTATTGAAACCTTGGGTGGCGTATTCACCAAAATTATTGAGAAAAACACCACCATCCCGACCAAGGCCTCGCAGGTGTTCAGCACCGCCGAGGACAACCAGAGCGCGGTGACCGTGCATGTGTTGCAAGGTGAGCGTGAGCAAGCCCGTTACAACAAATCGCTGGCCAAGTTTGACCTGTCCGGTATCGACGCGGCACCGCGCGGTATGCCGCAAGTGGAAGTGAGCTTTGACATCGACGCCAACGGCATCGTGCATGTCACCGCCAAGGACAAGAAAACCGGCAAGGAACAAAAGGTTGAAATCAAGGCTGGCTCGGGTCTGAGCGATGACGAAATTCAGCGCATGGTGCAAGACGCCGAAGCCAACCGCGAAGAAGACAAGAAGTTCCACGAGTTGGTGCAGGCGCGCAATCACGCCGATGGTCTGATCCACGCTGCGCGCAGCACCATCAAGGACAACGGCGATAAATTGCCGGGCGATGCAATTGGGCGTGCAGAAGCGGCCATTGCTGAGCTGGAAACCGCGATGAAGGGCGACGACAAGGGCCAGATCGAAGCCAAGGCCAAGGCATTGGAAGACGTGGCGCAGTCGTTGTTTGCTGCCGCTGCTGCTGCGGGCCAACCGGCGGGTGATGCCGGTGCTGCCCCCGCCGGTGATGATGTGGTGGACGCCGAGTTCACCGAAGTCAAGGACGACAAGAAGGCCTGATCGATCGGCATGTTGAGTACAGCGGGCAGGCCATTGGTCTGCCCGTTGTCGTGAAGGAAACAGGTGGATGCAATGAGCAAACGCGACTACTACGACGTGCTGGGCGTGGCCCGCAATGCCAGCGATGAAGACCTCAAAAAGGCCTATCGTCGCTGCGCGATGAAGCATCACCCGGACCGCAATCCGGGCGACAAAAATGCCGAGGCTGCGTTCAAAGAATGCAAAGAAGCCTATGAAGTGCTGAGTGACGGCGGCAAGCGCCGGATGTACGACCAGCACGGCCATGCCGCTTTTGAAAATGGCATGGGTGGCGGCAATGCCGGCCCCGGGTTTGGGGGTGCCGACATGGGCGATATTTTTGGCGACATTTTCGGCAATATTTTTGGTGGTGGTCGCCAGCAGCGGCCGCGGCGTGGCGCAGATGTCGGCTACATGCTGGAGCTGGATTTGGAAGAAGCCGTTGCCGGTGTCGAAAAGCAGATCCACATCCCCACCTTGGCGCATTGCGAGCCGTGTAAGGGAAGTGGTTCGGTCGATGGCAAAGTGGACACCTGTACCACCTGCAAGGGTCGTGGCCAGGTGCATATGCAGCGCGGCCCGTTCACCATGCAGGCTCCGTGTCCCCATTGCGAAGGTGCTGGCAAAATCATTGCCAACCCATGCAAGCACTGCAATGGCAATGGTCGCGTAGAGGAAGAAAAAACTCTGTCGGTGAAAATCCCGGCGGGCGTGGACAATGGCGACCGCATTCGTTTGGCGGGTGAGGGCGAAGCCGGCCCAACCGGCGCGCCTCCCGGGGATTTGTATGTGGAAGTGCGGGTGCGCGAGCACGCCATTTTCCAGCGAGACGGTGATGATCTGCATTGCGAAGTACCCATTCGTATTTCGCAAGCAGCCTTGGGCGATACCGTCCGTGTGCCCACCTTGGGTGGCGAAGTGGAGCTACGGATTCCTGTCGAAACACAAACGGGCAAGGTGTTCCGGCTGCGTGACCGTGGCGTGAAATCAGTGCGTAGCCGCGCGCCCGGGGACTTGTACTGCAAGGTGGTGGTGGAAACCCCGGTCAACCTGACCACCGAGCAGCGCGATTTGCTGGAACAATTTGAAGCCACTTTCAGTGGTGAGGGCGCACGCCGGCATTCGCCCAAATCCAGCACCTTCTTGGATGGTGTCAAAGGTTTCTGGGACCGAATGGTTTCGTAAGCCACCAACGGCCCGCAAATGCACGGGCAGACGTAAACTCCGGGCTCCTTGATGGAGCCCGTTGCATTGAAGACATCCCCCCTCATCGGCATCGTGGGTAGCGCCGGCGCGTATGGCCGCTGGTTGCGCGCATTTTTTGAAACCACGATGGGTTTGGCCGTCATCGGCCACGACCCCACCGATGCCACATCGCACAGCACAGAAGACCTGCTCGAACACGCGGATGTCCTGTTGTTTTCCGCCCCCATCCGCCACACGCCGGCGTTGATCGAACGCTATGTCGCGCAGTCGGCAGGGCGCGAGGCCGGCAATTTGTGGCTGGATATCACCTCGGTCAAAGTTGCGCCGGTGGCGGCGATGCTGCATTCCAAGGCCGACGTGGTGGGCTTGCATCCCATGACCGCGCCACCCAAATCGCCGACCTTGCGGGGCCGGGTCATGGTGGTGTGTGAGGCCCGTCTGACGCACTGGAAACCGTGGCTGGATACCCTGCTGGCCGCGCTGGATGCCGAATGCGTACCCGCCACCACCGAACAACACGACCGTGCGATGGCGCTGGTGCAAGCCTTGGTGCATGCCGGCCACCTTTCGCAAGCGGGGGTCTTGAATGCCCCGGAGATGTGGGCGGGCAGCCTTGCCAGTTTGCTGCCGTTTCGTTCGGCATCGTTTGAAATGGATGTCGCCATCGCCGCCCGCATGTTGTCGCTCAACCCCGCCATCTATGAGGATATTCAATTTGGCAACCCGCATGTGCCTGGCGTATTGCAAGCGGTTGCGACGCGGATGCAGCGCATCGCAGATTTGGTGCGCGACGGCAGCGATGCGGCGCGCACTGCGTTTCGCGATGAATTTTTACATGCCAACCAAGAGGGTTTTGGCGAATCGGTATTGGCTGCGGGTAATAACACGTTCGAGCGTTTGGGTTATTTGCTGGCCGACCTACACGACCCGCACAGCATGAGCATTCATTTGCCCGAAGATCGCCCAGGGTCTTTGTGTGAGCTACTTCATATTTTTGAGCGGCATGATGTCAGCATTGCGTCGTTGCACTCTTCACGCACCCCGGCTGGCGAGGTGCATTTTCGTTTAGGTTTTAATCGCGGCACGCGGCCAGAGCAGCTTGTGGCGGTAGAGGTTGCGTTGCATGCAAGTGGCGTCGGGCGGGTGCTGATGGGCTGAACGGTCATTACCGAGGGGCAAACGGTGCCGGCAATGCGCTGAATCATGACGCTTATCAATATTGTCAATCGCTGATTCGGCTATTGTTGTCACTGAGAAAAACAGGTTCTCCTGTCATGACATTCCGTTCCCCCGCGGGATCCACTACTGACTTCCAACACCCGTATGGGTCGTTGCTTGACGCCCTGCAAAAGCGCGTGCTCGACAGCGTTGCGCCGGCGCTTGAAACCAGCCTGTCCGAGCTGGACGACTACCTGTTCGACCGCAGCCAAAACGGCGAAGAAGCTTTGGGCATGCCGGCCCTGCGGGAGATGCGCCGGGTGCGCAGCGATTTAGTCAAGAATTATCGCCAAATCATCGCTGGTCGGTTCCGCGAGCTGCGTCAGCGTCAGCTGCCAAAAGACGAACAGGCGAGCACAGATGCCGGTCTTAGCCTGCTGTCCGACCAAGACTTGGAGCAGCAACTTGCGGTTGATCAGCTGGCGATGTCGGCTTTGCGCAATGTGATGCCGCTGTACGAATTGGCGGTGCAGCGCTTTTGTGTGGTTATCGGGCAAGCACAGCTTGAGCCCAACGCCAACCCACTCAGTCCCGCTTACCTTGCCGCTGCGCTGGGTAAAGTGATGGATCAACTGGAAATTGAAGCCGAGCTGCGAATCGTCGTATTCAAATTCTTCGAACGTGCGCTGGCGGAAGTGTTGGGCGAATGCTATGAGCGCTGCAATGGGTTGATGGTTAGTGCCGGGGTCTTGCCCGAACTGCGCGCGACCGGCAAAGCGCAGCACGCGCATTCAAGAGCCCATGCAAAACGGCCCGAAGCGCACGATGATGCTACCGCGCAGGCCGCCATGCAGGGCCACGGTCACGGCCAGGACAATCAAGTACCGCAGCGCGCACAGGCAACCGGCGGCTGGGACACGGCGCAGGTTCAAATCAATAGCGCCGACCAAGCATTGTTTGCCAGCATGCTGGGGCAGTTGCAGGGCTGGCGGAGTGCCCACAACGTGGCACCGCCGCAGGATCCCGCAAGTCAGGGGACAACACTCTCCACGCATGATCTGCTCTCCATCCTCTCGTTGATGCAACGCGATGCCGATCCATTGCCCGCACGCGAGCCACAAAGCGGCGGGCAACCGCAATCGTTTGCGGGGCAGTTGCGTCAGCAGATGGCGCAAAGTGCCCGCAAACTAGGGGTTGCAGGCGATAACTTGAATCTTGATGGGCTGGATGGCGATGCCGTCGATCTGGTTGCCTTGTTGTTTGATGTCTTGTTGGATGGCCCGCAATATGACAACCGGATCCGGCAAAAAATTGGCCGTATGCTGGTGCCGTTTGTGAAGGTGGCGGTCAAAGATCGGCGCATGTTCTTATACAAGGAACACCCGGCGCGGCGCTTGCTCAACACCGTGGCGGAGGCCTGTGAGGGCAATCGCGGCGAAGCACCGCAAGAACAAGAGCTGCTGGATCACGTCGATCACACCATTGATCGTCTCGTGTCTGAGTTCAACGAAGATGTGGCCATTTTCGAAGCCTTGGAACAAGACCTGCGCATGTATATGGCGCAGCATCGCAAGCGTTTTGAGTTGGCCGAAAAGCGCACCACGGAGGCGCATCGCGGGCGTGAGCGCTTAGAGCAAGCGCGAAGTGAAGTTGCCGCCGATATTGAGTTGCATCGTGGTGGGCGCGAGCTGCCGTCAGTAATCGATGAATTTGTGTCTACCCATACACAACATCATCTGACTCAGATCGTGCTGCGCGATGGCCGTGACTCCGGACGTTATCAAGAAGCGTTGCAAGGGCTGGATACATTACTGCTGGCGGTTGATGCGGCAATGCAAGGGAACCTGCTGCCATTACCCAACACCGAGCTATTGGCGATTTTGGCCAGCGCCGGCTGCGTGGGTGAGGACGGGCAGGCGGCTCTGGATGCGTTGACCGACATCATTACCAGACTATCGGTGGGTCAGGCCACAAAAATCAGTGATGAGCGCATCCCGGCGCCTATTGTGCTGGCCGAGCCACCCCCAGCACCAACTCCGCAATTGGAAGTCGTGGGTGGTACCGAAACGCTGGAATGCGATGGCAATCTGTTGGAGCGCATCAGCAAACTGCAAGTAGGTAACTGGCTGCAACTGCAAGGCGCAGATGGACAATTTGCACCAGCCAAAGTGTCTTGGATCAGCCCGATCTCGGCGCGCTTGTTGCTGGTGAACCGGCGTGGCATTCGGGTGCTTGTGGCCTCGGTGCGCGAATTGGCGGTGATGGCAGCATTGGGCAAAGTCACTTTGCGTGATGGTGATGCCGCATTCGACGATGCCATGCATCAGGTGGCGGGCCGGTTGCGTGGTGCTGCGCAAGCGTAATGAAACACGCCGGCAAGCCCGATGATCCGGCTTTTTTTTGGAAAGACTAGCCTGGCCTTGCCGTTAACGTAGGCAGCGGCTAGCCTTTCTAAATGAAAACACCTGTTCGCATTCTGATCCACGGTAGTAGTGGCCGCATGGGCCAAGCTTTGTTGCGGCTGAGTAAGCAACCCGATAGTGGATGCGTAGTGGTGGCCACGGTGGCGCGCCGGGTTGCTCTGTGCGTTATCGATGGCGTGCCGCAGTTTGCGGCCAGTGAGCTTGCCAGCGTGCCGGATTTCGATGTCGCCATCGATTTCAGCCTGCCGGAAGGGTTTGATGCCATCTTGGCGCTCTGCCTGGCGCGAAAACGTGCCTTGGTGTCTGGCACCACGGGGTTGTCGCCCGCGCAGCAAGCTGCGTTGGCAGCCGCCAGCACACAGATTGCGTTGACTTGGGCCAGCAACTTCAGCCTCGGCGTGGCCGTGTTGCATGATTTGGTCGAACGCGCCGCCGTGTTGTTGCAAGGATGGGACTGCGACATCGTCGAATCCCACCACACACGCAAGCAAGATGCCCCATCGGGCACGGCACTGACGCTGGGCTCCGCTGCTGCCCAAGCCGGCGCACAACCGCATTACGCCAGCATTCGCGCGGGTGACATCATCGGCGAACACCTAGTGCAGTTCACCGCCGCCGGTGAGCGCATCGAGTTAGTGCATCGCGCCAGCAACCGCGATATTTTCGCCCACGGTGCGCTGCACGTCGCGCAGCGCGTCTATGCAAAACCCGCAGGGCGCTATCGGGTGGGCGAGTTGTTGGGGTGAGGCACAACAAAATCCCGCGTGCCGTGAAGCATGCGGGATCTGGAAGTATGGCGCTCCCTACGGGATTCGAACCCGTGTTTTAGCCTTGAGAGGGCCACGTCCTGGGCCTCTAGACGAAGGGAGCAATTGTGTTCGGCAGAGTGCCGCCGGTGGGACAACCGGCTCGGCGCAGCAGACATCTGCGCGGAGCTTGTTAGTATAAGGGCCTGCGCAAGCCACTGGCAATGCGCTTTTCTCCCTTTGAGCTGCGGCTTAGCCGCTACGCATGACAGAAATTCAACCTATTCCTGCTACCGTCGTCCCTCAACTGCGCGTGATCACGCGCGATGCGCATGGGCTTTCCCGAAAGCAAATGAGCCAAAGCGCATTGCGCGTGCTGTATCGCTTGCGTGAAGCCGGCTTTGGCGCATTTTTGGTCGGTGGTGCCGTACGCGATTTGCTGGTGGGCGGTGAGCCCAAAGACTTCGACGTGGCCACCGATGCCACACCAGAACAAGTCAAAGCCCTGTTTCGTAATTGTCGCCTGATAGGCCGGCGCTTCCGCTTGGCGCATGTGGTGTATGGCCGCGAAATTATTGAAGTGGCCACCTTCCGCGCCAATGGTGGCGATGACGAGGGTGACCGTCAAACCGACGATGGCGGCCGTCTGTTGCGCGATAACGTGTATGGCAGCATTGAAGACGATGCAGTACGTCGCGATTTCACCGCCAATGCGCTGTATTACGCGATCGAAGATTTCTCGGTGCGCGATTACGTGGGCGGTTTCGAAGATGTGCAGGCGCGAGTACTGCGTCTGATTGGTGACCCGGAAGCACGCTACCGCGAAGACCCGGTACGCATGCTGCGGGCGGCGCGGTTGGCGGCCAAACTAGGCTTCACGATCGAGCCGGCCACCGCCGAGCCGATTGCACGGCTGGCCCCGTTATTGGCTGATGCCTCGCCGGCGCGCTTGTTCGAAGAAACCTTAAAGATGTTCTTGGCAGGTCATGCAGCGGCCAGTTTTGAATTACTGGAAGCGCACGGTTTGCTGCCGGTATTGCTGCCGGAAACCGCGCAGGCACTGGCGTCGAACAAGTCCGGTGCATTGCGATGCATGTTGATGCAAGGCCTGCGTAATACCGATGCGCGGGTACAGGCCGAGCAACCGGTGTCGCCTGCATTTTTGTATGCGGTGTTGTTGTGGCCGGCCTATTGCCGGGCATTGGCGCTCTTGCAAGCGCAGGGTGTGCATGCAGTCGAGGCACAGCGGCGTGCCGCAGATCGGGTCACCATGCACCAAGTGGCGCGGATTGCGTTGCCTCGACGGTTTTCGCAGCCCATGCAAGAGATCTGGTTACTACAACCGCGTTTTGCGTTGCGTATGCGCAAACGTGTATTTCGGCTATTGGCGCATCCACGTTTTCGTGCCGCGTTTGATTTTTTGGAATTACGCTTGGCCGCATCCAATACCCATGCCGAGGATGTGGCGTTTTGGCGTGAAGCGCAGCTACACCCCGCCGAATCGGTGGCAGCCAATGCGCAAGAGACGCAGCCGGAGGAGGGCGACGAGATACAAAATGCCCCACGCAAACGGCGTCGCCGCCGACGTCCTGCCGACAAGGGCCCCGCCGAATGACTGCGGCAACCCTGGCCGCAATTGGCTTGGGCGCCAATCTTGGGGATTCGATGCGTGCCGTGACCGATGCCATTCACGCGCTGGCACAGTTGCCGGAGACCCAGTTGGTGGCCGCATCGCGCTTGTATCGCACACCCGCATGGGGACGTGTCGATCAGCCTGACTTCATCAATGCGGCGGCACTGGTAAAGACGCAGTTGCCCGCGGTGGCCTTGCTTGCACATGTATTGGACATCGAACGTAACGCCGGCCGCCGACGTGATGATGATCACGCCGCGATGCGCTGGGGGCCGCGGGTATTGGATCTGGATGTGTTGCTGTATGGCGATGCTGTGATCAATGCGCCGGGCTTGCGGGTGCCGCATCCGTATCTGCACGAGCGCGCGTTTGCCTTGGTACCGCTGGCCGAAATTGCCGCAGCGTTGCCGTTTCCTGGGCATGGCAGTGTGGGCGAAGCCGTGCGGCATATCGACGTACACGCGGTAGAAGCCATCGGCCTTGCTTGAGAGCGCGCGGCCTGCACAGGCACAAGTGGAATCTGCGCGATAATGCGGCCTTGTTTCATTGGGGATCACGATGAGCGTACATGCCGAATCGAAAGCTTGGAGCGTGCCGCAGCTTGCGCAGGCGCGTGCGGCGGGCCGCAAATTGGTGATGCTGACGTGCTACGACGCCAGTTTTGCGCGGGTGTTGGAGGCAACCGATGTTGATTTGATTTTGATTGGTGATTCGCTGGGCATGGTGGTGCAAGGGCATGACTCCACCTTGCCGGTGCAGGTGGACGACATCGTTTATCACACCGCAGCGGTGGCGCGTGCGGCCAAGCAGCCTTTGAAAATTGCAGATTTCCCGTTTGGTAGCGATGGCACAGCCGCGCAAGCGTATGCGGCGGCGGTGCGCTTTATTCAAGCGGGCGCAGCCATGGTCAAACTGGAGGGTGCGGGCCACAAGCTGGACACGATCCGCTATTTGGTGGATCGCGAAATCCCGGTCTGCGCGCATTTGGGGTTGACCCCGCAATCGGTGCTGAAGATGGGCGGCTTCAAGGTGCAGGGGCGCGAGCAATCGGCGGCCGAGCGTTTGCAAGCCGAAGCCTTGGCGGTGGCGGACGCCGGTGCATCACTCTTGGTGTTGGAAGGTGTGCCGGCAGCATTGGCAGCGCAGATCACCCAAGCCAGCCCCATTCCCACTATTGGGATTGGTGCCGGTGCCGGGTGTGATGGGCAGGTCTTGGTGTTGCACGACTTGCTGGGCATTGATACTGGGCACCGCAAGCCCAAATTCGTCAAGGATTTCTTGGCCGAAGGCGGCTCGATTGCCGGTGCCGTGCGCGCATTTGTCGAGGCCGTGCGTGCCGGCCGCTTCCCCGATGCGGAGCATAGCTACACATGATTGAAACCATCACTCAATTGGCGGTACTGCGTGAGCGTATTCGTCAATGGCGGCGCGAAGGCCAGACGGTGGGCTTTGTGCCCACTATGGGTAATCTGCATGCAGGGCATTATTCCTTGGTGAAATTAGCCCGCCAACACGCCGACAAAGTGGTGTCCAGCGTGTTCGTCAATCCGACCCAGTTTGGCCCCAGCGAAGACTTCACCCGCTATCCACGCACGCCCGATGCCGACACCAGCGGCCTGCAAGCCGCCGGCTGCGATGTGCTGTGGCTGCCAGAAGTAGAGGCGATGTATCCGTTTGGCGTGCCGTTGGCAGCCAATGTGCATGTGCCCGGCATCAGCAGCGTGCTGGAAGGTGCTTGCCGACCGGGTCATTTCGACGGCGTGTGCACCGTGGTCACACGCTTGTTCAACCAGGTGCAGGCGGATGTCGCCGCGTTCGGGAAAAAAGATTTTCAGCAACTGGCCGTGATTCGCCAGATGGTGGTGGATTTGCATCTGCCCACCGCCATCATCGCCGGTAGCATCGTACGTGAAGCCGATGGTTTGGCGATGAGCTCACGCAATCAATATTTGTCGGAGCAAGATCGCGCGACTGCGCCGGTCATTTATCGCTGCCTGTTGGCGATGCGCGATGCCGCCTTGGCGGGTGTACCGCGAGCCCAGGTGGAAGCGGAGGCCGATGGCATGCTGCGTCGCGCTGGCTTTGAGCCGGACTATGCAGTGTTGCGCAGCCCCGACTTCAATGCACCACAAGACGGACATGAAGGGCCGTATGTGGCACTGATCGCGGCCCGTTTGGGGCGGACACGGTTGATCGACAATTTAGAGTTTGATTTGCCCGGATAAATATTGTTTTTGTGAATGTTGCAGTGCGCCATTTGCGCCCTATACTGCGACCATCGCGGTCGTTAGCCGTCACTGTGTCATCGGAGCCACGTCATGCAACTCACCCTGCTCAAGGGCAAAATTCATCGCGCCACCGTCACCCACGCCGAGCTGCACTACGAAGGCTCCTGCGCCATCGACGGACGGTTGCTTGATATTGCCGGTATTCGCGAATACGAGCAGATCCATATCTACGACGTCACCAGTGGCGAGCGCTATTCCACGTATGCCATTCGTGGCGAAGAGGGCAGCGGAGTGATTTCGGTCAATGGTGCGGCCGCACACAAATCACGGGTGGGTGATCTGGTCATCATCTGCGCCTATGTGCAGTGTGATGCCGAAGAAGCCAAGGCGTACAAGCCGACCTGTGTGTATGTGGATCGCGACAATCGCTTGACCCACACCAATCACTCCATGCCCCAGCAGGCCGCATAACCATGACGCACTTGCTGGCGGGTCTGGATGCACATGCACAACGACTGGCCAGCACTTCGCTGGCGCAATTGATTGCATCCGATCCTGCGCGTGCGCAGGATTTTTCTTTGCGTTGCGGGCCGTTGTACGCCAATTTTGCGCGGCAGCGTTATGACCGCGTGGCGCAGGCGACCTTGTTTGATATCGCTAAGCAGGCAGATCTTGCCGGCGCGATGCAGCAACTCTTGGGCGGCGAAACCGTCAATGGCACCGAGGGCCGCGCCGCGTTGCATAGCGCGTTGCGTGGTGGTGCGGTGGGCTCGGCATTTGCATTGGCTGCGCGCGCGCAGGCGGTGTCGGCACAACTGCGGATGCGTGAGCTGATCGATGCACTGGCGGCCACCGAAGTGACCGACATCGTCAGCGTTGGGATTGGCGGCTCTGATCTTGGCCCGCGCCTGATCGTGGATGCGCTGGCGCAGACGGGTGCGCGTTTTCGTGTGCACTTTATTTCCAATGTTGACGGCAATGCGGCACGCCGTGTGCTAGCAGGGCTAGATCCAGCCAAGACCGCTGGCATCGTGATTTCCAAAACCTTTAGTACGCAGGAAACCTTACTCAACGGCAGCATCGTGCGCGCGTGGTTAGCGAATGACACGCGCCTGTACGCGGTCAGCACCAATGCACAGCGAGTGGCCGATTTCGGCATTCCACCCGAGCGCACCCTGCCGATGTGGGACTGGGTGGGGGGGCGGTATTCATTGTGGTCCGCGGTGGGCTTTCCGATTGCGCTGGCGCTGGGTATGGATCGCTTTGAGCAATTGCTGGAGGGTGCCGCAGCGTTGGATGCGCACGCCTTGCATACGCCACTGCACGCCAATATCGCGGTGTGGCACGCACTGACGGCAATATGGAATCGCAATGGACTGCATGCGGCGACCCAAGCGGTGCTGCCGTATGACGACCGGTTGAAATTGCTGCCCAATTATTTGCAACAGCTGGTGATGGAAAGTTTGGGTAAATCGGTGCAGGTGGATGGCAATGCCATCACCACCGAGACCGTGCCGGTTTGGTGGGGCGGTGCCGGTACCGACACCCAGCACAGTTTCTTCCAAGCCCTGCATCAAGGCACCCAGATTGTGCCGGCCGACTTCATCGGCGTGCTCAAAGCCGACCATCCACATGCGGCCAATCACGCCGCGTTGTTGGCGAATTTATTGGCGCAAACCGAAGCGCTGGCCAATGGTCAGGACAGTGAAGACCCACACCGTCGCTACCCCGGCAACCGCCCCAGCACATTGCTGCTACTGGATGCACTGACGCCGCACAGCCTGGGCATGTTGGTCGCGCTGTACGAGCACAGCGTGTATCTGCAATCGGTGTTGTGGGGGATCAATGCCTTCGATCAATTTGGTGTGGAGTTGGGCAAGCAGGTGGCCAGTCGTCTGTTACCGGCATTGCACGGCGAATCCCAAGCCAGCGATGTGGTGACGCAGGCGCTGCTGGCGGTGATCCACAGCCAAGCAAATGCAAATTAAATAGTCATCGGGCAATAAAACGGTTGCATGTTGTATACGTACTGCCTACAATGCGCGACTCTGATGCGGGGTGGAGCAGTCTGGCAGCTCGTCGGGCTCATAACCCGAAGGTCGCAGGTTCAAATCCTGCCCCCGCTACCAAGTTTCAATGCCGATTGATTGGCATCGGGCTCGGGCTCGCGAAAGTATCTCCAGGCTTTCGCAATCCAGCGTCATCGGAAAAGGGCCCAACGGGTCCTTTTTCGTTTCTGGAATCTTGGATTTTGAATTCGATTTCGAATTCACTGCATTGACACTTTCTTGACAGGCGCACCGTGACAGACAAGGCCGACGAAATCGTCGCACTGCTTGCTCCCACCATTGCAGCGATGGGGCTGGAGTTGTTGGGTATCGACTATCTGCCAGCATCTGGCAGTGCCTTGCTGCGTGTGTATATCGATGTGCCGCCAACAGATGCGGCAACCCGCAGTGTTGGCATCAACGAATGTGAGGCCGTCAGTCGCGAGATTTCCGCGCAGCTTGATGTGGCTGACCCCATCAGCGCCAACTACACCTTGGAAGTGTCTTCGCCGGGTGTGGATCGTCCGTTGTTTGGTGCGGCGCAATTTGCACGCTTTATTGGTGAGACTGCAAAAGTCACACTAAAGCTGCCGCAGGATGGGCGCCGCCGCTTGCAAGGGGAAATTTTGCGCGTGGAAGGCCAGCAGATCGTGCTCGCTGTCGATGCTCAAGAACTGGCTGTGGATGCCGCTAACGTGGACAAGGCCAAACTTGTCCCCGATTGGGTCGCGCTCGGGCTGGCACCGGCACAAGACAAGTCCGGGCGTGATGCACGGCCAGGCAAGCAAAAAGCGTCGGCGGGCCAGAAGCCCGCTGCAAAGAAAAAACCAACCAACAAGACGGCGGCCGCTGGGTCGTCTGATGCGGAGTAAGCGGGCATGAGCAAGGAACTATTGCTGGTCGTCGATGCGGTGGCTGCCGAAAAAGGCGTGCCGGAATCGGTCATCTTGGAAGCCATCGAAGCGGCATTGGCCTCGGCGGCAAAGAAGCGCTATATCGACCAAGACGTGCTGGTGCGCGTGCAGATCGATGCCAAAGACGGCAGCTATGAAACCTTCCGTCGCTGGGAAGTGGTGGCCGACGATGTGGTGATGGAATCCCCGGACCGGCAAGTGCGCCTGATGGATGCACTGGACGAAAGCGATGAAGTCGAAGTAGGCGATTACATCGAAGAGCAAATCGAAAATCCCGACTTCGGGCGTATCGCCGCGCAGGCGGCCAAGCAGGTCATTGTGCAGCGCGTGCGCGAGGCTGAGCGCCAGCAGGTGGTGGATGCGTGGAAAGATCGCGTGGGCGAGTTGATCACGGGCGTGGTCAAGCGTGTCGAACGCGGCAATATTTATGTGGATCTGGGTGGTAATGCCGAGGCCATCATCGCCAAAGACAAAGGCATTCCGCGTGACGTGCTGCGCACTGGCGACCGTGTCCGAGGGTACTTGTTCGATGTGCGCAGCGAATCGCGCGGTCCGCAATTGTTCATCAGCCGCGCCGCGCCTGAATTCATGATGGAGCTATTCAAGCTGGAAGTGCCGGAAGTGGGGCAAGGCTTGGTGTCGATCATGGCATGTGCGCGTGATCCGGGCGATCGCGCCAAAATCGCGGTGCTGGCGCACGACAATCGCACGGATCCAATCGGCGCGTGTATTGGTATGCGCGGTTCACGCGTGCAGGCAGTGACCAATGAACTGAACGGCGAGCGCGTGGACATCGTGTTGTGGAGTGACAACCCGGCGCAGTTCGTCATCAATGCGATGGCGCCGGCAGAAGTGCAGTCGATCATCGTGGATGAAGACAAGCACGCGATGGACCTGGCTGTGGCCGAAGAGAATTTGGCCAAGGCGATTGGCCGCGGCGGTCAAAATGTGCGTCTGGCCAGCCGCCTGACAGGTTGGCAGCTCAATGTGATGACCGCCGATCAAGTGCAGGCCAAGACCGATTCCGAACAAGCTGCGGCGCGCCAATTGTTTGTTGACAAGCTGGAAGTGGATGAAGAAATCGCCGGCATTCTGGTCGGCGAGGGCTTCAATACCGTTGAAGAAGTGGCGTATGTGCCGGTGGCGGAATTGCTGGCTGTGGACGGTTTTGACGAAGACATCGTCGAAGAACTGCGTTCGCGCGCGCGTGATGCCCTGCTCAATGAAGCACTGGCGGCCGAAGAGGGGCTGGAAGAGCATCAGCCGGCAGAAGATTTGTTGAACCTTGCCGGGATGGATGAAGCCACGGCCTATGCCTTGGCGGAACGCGGCATTCGCACCCGTGAAGATTTGGCGGAAGCGGCAACCGATGAAATCGCGGATCTAGACGACGTGGGCGCGGAGCGCGCTGCGGCATTGATCATGGAAGCGCGCAAGCACTGGTTCGAATGATGCATGGCACGGCACCGGCCTTGGTCGGTACCGCCTGATTGGCCGGCGGGCCAAGACCCGCCCTACAATCCACAGATTCGGTCGCCCTTGCGGCGGCCAAAGACACCGGAAACCGAATGTCGCAGCAAACCACCATCCGTAAGCTCGCCGAACTGGTGAATACACCGGTCGATAAACTACTTGAACAACTGGCCACTGCCGGTATGACGTTCAGTGGCCCCGATCAGGTCATCACCAGCGCCGAGAAACTTAAACTTCACGGTTTTTTGCGCCGTGCCCACGGCAAGACCGAAAAGCCAGCCGAAGAGACCATCGCGGCGGGCAAGATCACCTTGAACCGTAGCCGCAAGCAGGAAATCAGCGTCGGCAGCAGCAACAAGACCGGGCGCGGGGCCGGCACCATTGAAGTGGTGACGCGCAAGAAAATCACCCTGAAGCCCGGTGAGGGACGTGCGCAGACGGCCAACGAAAAACTGGATGCCGAGCGGACGGATGCGCTGCGCAAGCTGGAAGAGTCGCGTGCGCGCAACCTTGCAGAGCAGCAAGCGCTGGCAGAAAAAGATCGTCAGCGCGCAGAAGTGATTGCTGAGCAAAAACGCCTTGAGCAAGAGCAGCTTGATCGCGCCGCCGCCGAGGCCGCGGCCGCTGCGGAGGCGGCACTGGAGGAAGCGAGCAAAGCCAAAGGTCACGGCCATGGCCATGGTCACGGTGCAGCTCATGCCAAACCGGCGGCACCCGCCCGTGAGGCGGATAAAGCCGCTCCGGCGGTCAAGGGTAAGCCACCGCTTCAGCGTGGCTCGCATGCCATGGTGTCCGGGGTTGAGGATGATGATCGTACCGAGCGCTTTGCTGGCCAGCTGCACCTGTCGGCATCCGATCGTGCGCGCCGCAGCAGCAACACGCGCGGCAAGGGCAAGTCGAGTGGTGGTGGTCGTCGCGCACCCGATCAATCTCGCACTGGCACGGGCTTCAACAAGCCCACCACGCCGGTGGTGCGTGAGGTTGCCATCGGCGATGCGATTACCGTGGCCGATCTTGCCCAGAAGCTGGCACTGAAGGGAGGTGATGTGGTCAAGGCGTTGTTCAAGATGGGTGTGATGGCCACCATCACCCAATCCATCGACCATGACACAGCGGTCTTGATCACCGAAGAGTTGGGGCACAAGGCAGTGGCAGCCAATGCCAATGATGCCGAGTCCGAATTGTTGGCGCATGCCGAAGAAGTGCAGGGCGAGAAGCAACAACGCCCGCCGGTGGTGACCATCATGGGTCACGTCGATCACGGCAAGACCTCGCTGCTGGACTACATTCGCCGTACCAAGGTAGCCACCGGTGAAGCCGGCGGCATTACCCAGCACATCGGCGCATATCACGTCGAAACGCCGAAGGGCGTGATCAGCTTCCTCGACACCCCCGGCCATGCTGCCTTCACCCAAATGCGTCAGCGTGGTGCCAAGCTCACCGATATCGTGGTGTTGGTAGTGGCTGCCGACGATGGCGTGATGCCACAAACTGCCGAAGCCATTCAGCACGCCAAGGCGGCCAAGGTGCCGTTGATCGTGGCAATCAACAAGATCGACAAGTCCGATGCTGACCCATCGCGGGTCAAGAGCGATCTGTTGACCTACGAAGTGGTAGCCGAAGAATTTGGTGGCGACATCCAGATGGTGGAGCTGTCCGCCAAGACAGGGCAAGGTGTGGACGATCTGCTTGACGCCATCTTGCTACAGTCGGAAGTGCTGGATCTGCAAGCCGTGTTCGAAGGCCGTGCCATGGGCGTGGTCATCGAGTCCGCGCTGGACAAGGGCCGTGGCCCGGTGGCGACGGTATTGGTGCAGCAGGGCATGTTGTCGAAGGGCGACTACCTGGTGTGCGGGATTCAATACGGCCGCGTGCGCGCTTTGTTCAACGAAAATGGCAGCCAAGTGCAAGACGCTGGGCCGTCGATCCCGGTGCAAATTCTGGGCCTCTCTGGCGTACCGGAAGCGGGCGATGATTTTGTCGTCGTCGCCGATGAGCGGCTGGCCAAAGATGTAGCCCAGCAGCGCGATACCAAGCGCCGTGAATTGCGTTTGGTGGCGTCGGCCGGCAACCGCATGGAAGACATCCTGGCGCAAATGGGCGAGGGCAGTGCGGCACAGCAACTCACCCTCAACTTGGTGGTCAAGGCCGATGTGCACGGCACCATGCAGGCCCTGCGTGAAGCCCTGACCGGGCTGTCCAACGAGCAGATCAAGATCAATGTGATTGGCTCGGGCGTGGGTGGCATTACCGAGTCGGACGCGCAATTGGCTGCCACATCGAAGGCCGCCGTGATCGGCTTCAACGTGCGTGCCGATGCTTCGGCGCGCAAGGTGATCGAGGGCAATGGCATCGACCTGCGTTACTTCTCGATCATCTATGACGTGATCGATCAGGTGAAGCAGATCGCCTCCGGCGTGTTGGGCAAGGAAGTGCGCGAGGAAATCATCGGCACCGCATCCGTCCAGCAGGTGTTCCGCCATTCCAAGTTTGGCTCGATTGCGGGCTCGGTGGTGATCGAAGGTGTGATTCGCAAGGGCAAGCCGATCCGCGTGCTGCGCGACGACACCGTCATCTTCTCGGGCGAATTGGATTCGCTGCGTCGCTTCCAAGAGAATGTGGATGAAGTGCGCAATGGCACCGAGTGCGGTATTGGTGTGAAGGGCTACGATCAGGTCAAGCCTGGCGACAAGATCGAATGCTTCGAGCGCATCGAGGTGCAGCGTACGCTGTAAGGCGTGCCTGAGCATATGGCGCAAAAATCATTCCATCGCACCGATCGCGTATCTGCCCAGCTCCGACGTGAGCTGGGTACCTTGGTGCATGCGGCCGTGCGCGAGCATGGGCTGGCGTCCACCAGTGTGTCCGATGTCGAAGTGACGCGGGATATGGCGCATGCCAAGGTGTTTGTTACCGTACTGCAGTCCGATCGGGCCAACGAAACCATCAAGGCATTGAAGGCACTGGCACCGGAAATCCGCTACCAACTGGCGCGTGCGGTCAAACTGCGGCACGTGCCGGAGCTGCATTTCCACTACGATGAATCGGTGGATCGCGGCGAGCGCATCGACAACCTTCTGCGCGACCTGCGCCCCAGTGGCGACGCCGAATAACCCGCGCGAGCGTCGCCCGCGCACCGTCTTCCGTCAGCTAGACGGCATCTTGCTGCTGGACAAGCCGCAGGGGCTATCGTCCAACCAGGCCTTGCAGCGTGTGCGGCATTTGTTCCGCGCGGAAAAGGGCGGACATACCGGCAGCTTGGATCCTTTGGCCACGGGCTTGTTGCCGGTGTGTTTTGGTGAGGCCACCAAGATTGCTGGCGGGCTATTGGGTGCGCGTAAAGCCTACGAAACCGTGGCTCGTTTGGGCATCGTCACCGATACCGACGATGCCGAAGGGCAACCACTGCGCACACGTGCGGTGCCGGCACATTCCATCGACACCCTCGATGCGGCGCTCAAGCAGCTGACCGGCCGCATTCGGCAACGTCCCCCCATTTATTCGGCGCTCAAACGCGGCGGTGAGCCGTTGTATGTCAAAGCTAGGCGTGGTGAAACGATCGAGATCGAAGCGCGCGATATCGATGTCCATGCTTTCGAATTACTCAACGCAGCCGATTTGCTGGATACCACGCTGGAGAACGGGGCGTCCCCGAATTTGCGCCTGCACGTTGAATGCGGCTCGGGTACGTATGTGCGCAGTCTGGTGCGTGATCTAGGCGAGCTGCTGGGCTGTGGTGCGCATGTGGCGCAACTGCGCAGGCTGTGGGTGGACCCGTTCCGCGAACCACGCATGTGGACGCTGGATGCGTTACAAAATTTGCGCGAGCAGGCCGGTGAGCATGTCTTGGATGCCTGTCTGTTGCCGATTGAAGCCGGTATGGCGTCGTGGCCGCAGGTGCGGGTCAATCCCGCACAGGCGCACCGGTTGGGGCATGGGCAAGGCCTGCGCGGGCCTTATCCGGCGCGTGGGCAGGTGGCAATTTTGGATGAGCACGGGCGCGGCTTGGGCTTGGGTGATGTGGATGCCGAGGGCGGGCTGCGACCAATCCGGCTGTTCCGCTGGGCACTGACCACTGCGACCACCCCACAGGTCGCAGGCTGATCGCAAATATGCAGACAGATGTGCTGCATTGCCGCATGACCGGACTCAGGCTATAATTCCGCTGCTCAGTCGAGCATTTCTTTATTTCAACCTTCACGACGAGCCGGGCGGTGCGGGTATTACCTGTTCCTGCCGGTCACGCGACTACGAGGCAACCATGTCCATCGATTCTCAGAAAGTCATCAACGAACACAAGCGCGGCGACAACGATACCGGCTCACCGGAAGTGCAAGTTGCACTACTGACCGCCCGCATCGAACTGCTCACCGAGCATTTCAAGGCACACAAGCAAGATCACCACAGCCGTCGCGGTTTGTTGATGATGGTCAATCGCCGCCGTAGCCTGCTCGACTACCTGCACCGCAAGGATGGCGAGCGTTACAAGGCGTTGATTGGCAAACTCGGCCTGCGTCGCTGATTGAACACCCACCGCGGCGCAGGAATGCGCCGCGGTTCGTTTTTGCGTGAGTGAAGTTTCAACCCTGCGGTAACCCCGCATTCCCGCATCGCAACGCGATGCAGCGCAGCAAGCGGGGCTTGCCTGCGTTGACGAATCAAGACAAACCAAGGATTCCCAAAGTGGCGAAGATCAGCAAGAGCTTCCAGTACGGCAACCAGACCGTCACCCTCGAAACCGGCGAAATCGCGCGCCAGGCCGGTGGTGCGGTGATGGTGTCGTGTGACGGCACCGTGGTGCTGTGCACCGCCGTGGCCGCCAAGACCCAGCGTGAAGGGCAGGACTTCTTCCCGCTCACCGTGGACTATCAAGAAAAGTTCTACGCCGGTGGCCGCATCCCCGGTGGTTTCTTCAAGCGCGAAGGCCGCGCGACCGAGAAAGAAACCCTGACCAGCCGCCTGATCGACCGTCCGCTGCGTCCGCTGTTCCCGGAAGAGTTCAAGAACGAAGTGCAGGTCATCGCCACCGTGATGTCGCTGAACCCGGAAGTGGACGGCGACATTCTGGCGCTGATCGGCTGCTCCGCCGCTGTCGCCCTGACCGGCGCGCCGTTCCAAGGCCCGATTGGTGCTGCCAAGGTGGGCTACAAGAACGGCCAATACCTGCTCAACCCCAGCGTCAATGATTTGCTGGATTCCGAACTGGAGCTGGTGGTTGCCGGCACCCAAGACGCCGTGTTGATGGTGGAATCGGAAGCCCGTGAATTGTCGGAAGACGTGATGTTGGGTGCGGTGATGTTTGGCCATCAGCAGATGCAGGTCGCCATCAGCGCCATCAATGCCTTGGTGGCCGAAGCCGGCAAGCCGAAGTGGGACTGGCAGGCACCGGCCAAGAATGACGCCCTGATCAGTACGCTCAAGGCCGCTATTGGCGACAAGCTGGCCGCCGCCTTCCAGGTGCGCGACAAGCTGGAGCGCAAGGACGCCATCTCCGCACTGAAGAAGGCGGTGCTGGCCGAGATCGCCCCGCAGATCGAAGCCAATGGCTGGAGCGCAGGCGAAGCCTCGAAGGAATTCGGCGAGCTGGAATACCAGACCATGCGCGGCTCGGTGCTGGCCACCAAGGTACGTATCGATGGCCGTGCGCTGGACACCGTGCGCCCGATCAGCTCCAAGGTCGGCGTGCTGCCGCGCGTGCACGGCTCCTCGCTGTTCACCCGCGGTGAAACCCAAGCAATTGTCGCCGTGACCCTGGGCACCGCACGCGATGGTCAGGTCATCGATGCCGTCGCCGGCGAGTACAAGGAGCACTTCCTGTTCCATTACAACTTCCCCCCCTATTCGGTGGGTGAAGCTGGCCGCATGATGGGCCCGAAGCGCCGTGAAATCGGCCATGGCCGTCTGGCCAAGCGTGGTGTGTTGGCGGTGATGCCAACCATGGAAGCCTTCCCGTACACCATTCGCGTAGTCTCGGAAATTACCGAATCCAACGGCTCGTCGTCGATGGCCTCGGTCTGCGGCAGCTCGCTGGCGCTGATGGATGCCGGCGTGCCGGTGAAGGCACCGGTGGCGGGTATCGCCATGGGCTTGGTCAAGGAAGGCAGCGACTTCGTGGTGTTGTCCGACATCCTCGGCGACGAGGATCATTTGGGCGATATGGACTTCAAGGTTGCCGGTACCAGCAATGGCGTGTCTGCGCTGCAGATGGACATCAAGATTCAAGGCATCACCGAAGAAATCATGAAGGTCGCACTGGCGCAGGCCAAGGCCGGCCGTCTGCACATCCTCGGCGAAATGGCCAATGCGCTGACCGCGCCGCGTGGTGAGCTGTCCGAGTTCGCGCCGCGTCTGCTGACCATCAAGATTCACCCCGACAAGATCCGTGAGGTGATCGGCAAGGGTGGTTCGGTGATTCAAGCCATCACCAAAGAAACCGGCACCCAAATCGACATCCAAGACGATGGCACCATCACTATCGCTTCGGTGAATGCCGCTGCTGGTCAGGCTGCCAAGCAGCGCATCGAGCAGATCACCAGCGACGTCGAGCCGGGCCGCATCTACGAGGGCAAGGTCGCCAAGATCATGGACTTCGGTGCGTTTGTCACCATTGCCCCCGGCAAGGATGGTTTGGTGCACGTCTCGCAGATCTCCAGCGAGCGCGTCGAGAAGGTCTCCGATGTGCTCAAGGAAGGCGATGTGGTCAAGGTCAAGGTGTTGGAAGTGGACAAGCAAGGCCGCATTCGCCTGTCGATCAAGGCCGTCACCGAGGGCGAGGGCGCTGGCGCGTAAGCGTTACGTCTCAGCCGGATAAACGAAAAGCGGGCTTCGGCCCGCTTTTTCGTTCTGGCATTTCCTTCTCCCCGCTGCGCGGGGAGAAGGTGATCCATGCTCATTTGATGGTTTCGTACCGTCCCGGCCGCGGGTTGAGCGTGCCGCATTGGGTGCAGGTGCGTTTGTGGTCATCGCGATAAAAGTGCTCAAACACGCGAAAGAAATCTTGCTCGATATCCCGCAGGTGAAAAAATTCCTCGTATAACTTGTAGTTGCAGTTCACGCAAAACCACAGCAAGGCATCGTCTTCGTGCGCAAGCCGTTTGCGTTCAATCACCAGCCCCACCGAGCCGGGCATGCGCTGCGGTGAGTGCGGCACATGCGGGGGCAGATAAAACACCTCGCCGGCGCGGATCGGGATGTCACGCAAGCTGCCGCGTTGGCCGTCATAGTCCTCCTGCACGCGCAGCACCATCTCGCCTTCCAACTGGTAGAACCACTCCGCGCCGTCTTCGTAGTGATAGTCGGTGCGTGCATTAGGACCGCCCACGATCATCACGATGAAATCGTCTTGCACGATGCATTTATTGGCCACCGGTGGTTTCAGCAAATGTCGGTGCTCGTCGATCCAGGCATGCAAGTTGAACGCGGCAGGCAACATGCAATCAATCCTCGATTTTGGCGATGCATTTAAGTTCAATGGCAATCGGCGTGGGCAATGCGGTGATGCCCAGCGTGGTGCGGCAAGGTGCGCTGGCAGCATCTGGGAAATACTCGGCCCAGATCGCGTTATAGGTCTTGAAGTCGCGCGCCATGTCGGTCAAAAACACGGTGACATCGACCAGATCTTCCCAGCGTGCGCCACTGGCGTCCAACACCGCACGGACATTCGCAAACACTGCATGCACCTGCGCGTCGAAGGCATAACTGCGCAGGCGACCATCGGCAAAATACGTGTTACCGGGAATGCTGTTATCGGTGGGGTCACGCGGGCCGATGCCTGACAGCAGCAGCAAATTGCCCACGCGGCGTGCATGCGGGTAATGGCCAACGGCCTTGGGCGCAGCGGCGGCGTGGATGGACGCACTCATGCACTCGCCCTGCGCCGCTCACCCACACCGGCCACCGCCCAGGTGTAGTTGGCTTCCAGTGTTTCCGGCGAATCCACATCCATGCCCAACTCGCGTACCCGGCCATCGGCCAAGCTGTACACCCAGCCGTGCACCGCCAATTGTTGGCCGCGCGCCCAAGCGTCGCTGATGACCGTGGTCAGGCACACGTTTTCGGCCTGCTCGATGGCGTTGAGCTCGCAAAGTGCGTCGTGGCGCTCGTGCTCAGGAAGTTTGTCCAGCAAATCGGCATGCTTTTGCGCCACGTCACCCACATGCCGAATCCAGTTATCTACCAAGCCCAAGCGCGTGCCATGTAATGCCGCACCCACGCCACCACACCCATAGTGGCCCACCACCAAAATATGCCGCACCTTGAGCACATCCACCGCAAATTGAATCGTGGACATGCAGTTGAGGTCGGTATGCACCATCAC
>NZ_DAOOUM010000013.1:0-46528 GCF_035369645.1 Thermomonas sp.
ACAACTCTTCCAGATGGTACAGCGTCAACAACAGGCGTTGCTGCGGCGATAAGCGTTCGATCGCGGCATGCAATTCGCGTGCCTCGCTGGCACCCATATGCGCAGCTTCAAGGTCACACCCATCCCCCACGTTGTCGAGCAAGGACACGCCATCGTCATCTGCCGATACCGGCTCCAGCAAGGCGATCCGCTTGCGCTCCAGATGGCGCTTACCCACCGAATACGCCACCTGCCCAATCCAGGATTTCAGCGGGCTATCAAAACGGTACTGGTGCAAATATTGATGCACGCGCAGGAACGCCTCTTGGCACAACTCGCGGGTGTCCTCGGGGTGCCGCACCAAGCGCTGGATGATATGCCAGCACAGGCCTTGGTAATCGCGCACCAGTTGTTCAAACGCACCGGGGCGGTTTTCGAGTACTGCGGCAACAAGGGCGCGGTCGGCTTCCATTGCAGAGGTGATACGCCCAGTGCGCGATCGGTTGCAAGTTGCATGAAAAATAAAGGACACCTTGATTTCGAGTTTTTTCACACGCGCGTGCAACCACGCATCCCATCGCCGTATCTCTTGCTTCGAACGGCCACGGTGGCCGCCAACCAACGCAAGGAGTCACCCATGGATACCGCATTATTCGTCCCCATCGCCATGTTTGCCTGCATCGCTTATTCGATCAAAGCGGTGGTCGATGCCCGCGTGCGCAAGCAACTGGTCAGCAGCAATGGCTCGCCGGAACTGGTCGCCAAAATCATGCAAAACGATGAAGCCAACCGCCGCCTGTCTTCATTGCGCTGGGGCGTGACCTTGCTGGCACTGGCGGCAGGCTTTGGCATTGTTGAAGCGATGGGCTGGACAGAGGTCAACCCCGGCGCGATTGCGGTGTTGATTGGCGCACTTGGCTTGGGCAATTTGGCCACCTTCGCCGTTACCCGCAAACTCGGCTGACACTCGGCTGAAACACGCGTGCCGGGTATGCTGTCGGTTTCTTGCAACCGGCAGCATACCCATGACCGATACCAACACTCCCCCCGACCGCCTATCCAACGACCCGCGCAGCAAGTTTCACGATGCCAGCCTGCTGGAGCGCGGCGTGGGCATTCGTTTCAACGGCAGCGAACGCACCAATGTCGAGGAATATTGCATCAGCGAAGGCTGGATCCGCGTGCAGGCGGGGCGCTCACTGGATCGCCGTGGCGTACCGATGACGCTGAAGCTGCGCGGCAACGTGGAAGCCTGGTTCCAAGACGCCGTGGGTGAAGACGCAACCGCAGCTGACTGAATCACACCATCACTCTCGCCAGTGCGAATCCAACGCGGCACACTGACTGCACTCACCAATGGAGCGCGAACATGAACGCCAAACTGCTTGCAGTAGCACTGATGTTGGCACTGGCAGGCAACGCCGCTGCTGGCAACAGCTTGCTGGATAAAAACGCACCCCGTGCATTGCCCAGTGCTGGCCCGGTCAGCGTGACGTGGGCGGATCCCGCTGGCTTTACTGAACTCAAGGCCAGCGGTAATCGGGTGGAAGCCGCACAAGGCGATTGGCTGATTCAGCTGGCCCAATACATGCGAAAACAGGCCGACAAGCAACTCCCGCCCGGCAACACTTTGGAATTGACCATCGTCGATATCCAACGCGCTGGGCGCTATGAGCCTTGGCTGGGTGTGGATCGCCAGAATATCCGCATGATCCGTGATATTTACCCGCCACGGATGACGGTGAAGTTTCGCGAATTGGATGCCAGTGGCGCAGTGGTGGCTGAGGGTGAGCGCAAACTCACCGATCTTGGCTTCATGATCAACTCACCGCCATTCAATGACACCGATCCACTGCGTTATGAAAAGCGCATGATCGACAGCTGGCTACGCCGCGACTTCAATCGCACTGCGGCACGCTGACAGCACCGCGCCATCGTCCATCGCAGCCACCTTCGGGTGGCTGTGGTGTTTCAAGCACGCAGACAGGCATCCGCGCGCGCCAGCAGTACCGCGCGCTCATGCGCATTGCGGGTGTGCTTGATCGCGCGCAGAAATGCAGCATGCGCCGCATCGCGGTGACCCAACTGCTCCAGCACATCGCCGTGCACCGCGTGCAAGGGCGCATACCCTTGCAGGGTGGATGCCGCCAGTAGCGCATCGACCAATGGCAAGGCTGCTTGCGCACCCTGTGCTCGGCTCACCGCCACCGCACGATTGAGTTCGATGACGGGCGTTGGCGCAGGTGGTCAATGGCGCGGCGTTTGGCGGTGGTCATCAGTCATGCCGCTGGCTTGTCGGGTACGCCTTCGCGCGGCCAGTGTTCCAACGCGGTGACCAACACGTCCTGCGCCAATTCTTCGGCAGTGTCGAGGTTGCCGGTGATACGCAGCAAGCGCGCAAGCAACTTTGGTGATTCCATCCGCCACAAGGCATCAAGACGGCGATGGGTGTCATCGGGGGGCATGCCGCCGATGACACCATCACCCATCTTCTTGCGCAAGCCCTACTGCTACTGCTGTGGCAGCTGCGCCATATCCATGTGGAACACGCCCCACTGGTGGCCATCGAGGTCGACGAAGGCCCAGGAGTACATGAAACCGAGATCTTCCGGGGCGTGGCCTTCCGTTGCGCCGGCTGCGATCGCCTTGCGCACCATCGCGTCCACCTCTGTACGACTATCCATCGACAGCGAGAACAGCGCCTCGGTAGCCTTGCGCGGATCGGTGATCGGCACCTTGGACAGGGTGGAAAAAAACGACTCGGCCACCAACATCACGCTGGTGTTGTCATTGATAACCAAAGCAACGCCATTTTCGCTGGTGAATTGCGGGTTGAACGAAAAGCCGAGCTCCTCGAAGAAATCGATGCTGCGTTTCAAGTCCTTAACTGGCAGGGTGACATAGAAATTACGAGCCATGATGATGTCCTGTGGGCGGCGGATCGCATTACAGCATGGGCTTATTGCAATTGACCATCCACGGCTTACCGTAGCGATCGGTGAACATGCCAAAGCGCTGCGACCATGCGGTTTCCATTAGTGGCATCTGCACTTTCCCACCTGCCGACATGGCCGCAAAAACGCGCTCGGCTTCTTCAACGGTATCGACTTCGATATTGACCGTGGTGTCATTGCGACCGTCGATTTTTTCGGAGCCGCCGCAGCCCATAATCGAATCACCGCCCATGATCGAAGCCTCACCTACCAGCAGGTTGACATGGGCAAGCTGTGATTTCGCTTCCTCTGGCAATGGCGGCTGGCTGGGATCGGTCGGCATGTCGCCATAGGTCACCCGCAGGATGATTTGGCCGCCCAGCGCGCCGGCATAGAAATCGAACGCTTCGCGGCAGTCGCCGTTGAAAAACATCAGGTACGGGGTCAGTTTCATTTGCATCACTCCAAGTGGGTGTGTGGTTGTTGCGGGAACATCATCAGCGGCCCAGGCAAGTCTGCATTGCCCCGTCCTCATTCGGTACAACGAATGGGAGAGTGCTGGATCGACAGCACCACGAAAATAAATTTGCCCACGCGAATGCCGCTTGCCACGGCAACCAGCATCATCCGTCATTCCAGCAGTTCCCGTGGGCGCGTTTTGGCAGCATTGAAGTGCGCCCGGTCCGCGACATGCAAGCGGTGCGCATGCGGGTGGGGGCGGTCTGATGGCCGCGCGCCGCGCTGGATAATTGCAAGGACAACGCCACGCCTTCAGAGGCCGAAACCCCTGCAACATCCTGCTTCATCCCCCTCAGACCCGGCTTCGTCGCAAACCGCTTTCCTGCGCGGAATGCGGCACTATCGTGCCTGCAACACCACACGCAGCGACCCGCATGATCCGCTCATTCTTCCAACAGCTTTTTTTCGTCCTGCGGATCGCCATCGTTTGGGGTTTGGCGGTGACCTTCGTCGTCTCGATGTACAGCAGTCTGCCGCTGATCGGAGATTTTGAGCTGCCGGCGGTCGTGTTTTCGTTTGCCACGATGGCGCTGGTGATTACTGGAGCGTTCTCGCATCTGCACCGGGTGCGGTTGCTGACAGGACGCAGCGATGGCGATGCGCTGGCCAACCGCCAAAAGCGCCAGATCGAGGTGCCATTCGAGGCCGGTGAAAGCTTTGATTTGTTGGATGCCGCGATCCGCGAGTTGCCCGGCATCGCACAGGTGCAAGCAACCCGCGACAGTTTGCAGATCAACGCCAAAGTGGCGCGCCCGCGCACGTATGGCGAGCCGCTGCTACGACGCTGGAACCCGTTGCTGTGGTTTGCCCCGGCCAGCAATCAGTTATTGGCTACGGTGACGCCGGCCAGCGACAGCGGCCGCATCGTTCTGATTTGCGAACCCGAAAGCCCGGCGTGGAGTGACTGGTTTTTGGTCGATGACGGCACCAATTTTGAGAATGCCGAGGCCATTGCGCGTGCGATTACCCGCCGCATCGGTGCGCGCCGCCGTAGCGAACAGGCCAGCGCCGCGCAGACCGCCGCGCAAAAAGAATTGACCGAAGCCAAATTGAACTTGCTGCACGCGCAAGTGGAGCCGCATTTTTTGTACAACACCTTGGCCAGCGCGCAACTGCTGACCCGTAGCGACCCGCTGCGTGCCGAAACCATGCTGGGGCATTTGATCCAATATCTGCGGCGCTCGCTGCCTAATGTGGACGGTGAAATGTCCAGCCTGGGTGCCGAACTGGAACGCGCGCTGGCCTATCTGGAAATTCTCAAAATTCGCATGGGTGAGCGGCTGGACGTGCAAGTGGACGTGCCCGAGACGCTGCGCAGCACGCCATTGCCGGCGATGATGTTGCAAACCTTGGTGGAAAACGCGATCAAGCACGGATTGGAGCCGCGCACTGGTGGCGGCACGGTGTGGATTCGCGCCCGCCAAGATGGCGATGCCATCGCCATCACCGTGGCCGACAATGGCGAGGGCTTCACCAGCAAGACCCATGGCACCGGCATTGGTTTGGTCAATGTGCGTGAACGTCTGCGCCTGCGCTACAACGGCACGGCCAATCTGGCGGTGGTGGCCAATTTTCCGGCGGGGGTGGCGGCCACACTCACGGTTCCCACCGTGCCCGCTGTTGTCACCACCGGAGACCGCCCGCATGGCTGAGGCAAGTACCTGCATCGTGGCCGAGGACGAAGCCCTGCTGCGGCAGGCCTTGGTGGAAGCGCTGCACCGCGCGTGGCCGGCGCTGCGCATCGTGGCCGAATGCGAGGATGGTGCCAGTGCGGTAGAAGCACTGGCCGAGCACCAGCCGGATGTCGCCTTTCTCGACATCCGTATGCCCGGCCTGACCGGGCTGGAAGTGGCCACCGCCGCCGCCGATACCAGCCCGCGCACGCAAATCGTATTCGTCACCGCGTATGACCAATACGCCATCGACGCTTTCGAACGCGGAGCCATCGACTACCTGCTCAAACCGGTGCAACCGGCGCGGCTAGAGGCCACAGTCGCCCGTTTGCAAGCCCGCCATACCCTGCCCGATGCCCTCCCCGATGCGACCGCGTTGGCCCACCTGCTGGGCACGCTAAAGAACCTCAATGCATTGCCCAAACCCGCCGACGGCGTGGAGCCCCTCACCTGGTTGACCGCTAGCGCCGGCCGCGAAACAAAATTGATCCTGATTGATGATGTGGCGTATTTTCGCGCCGATCACAAATACACCACCGTAGTCACCGCCGAGGGCGAAGCCCTGCTGCGTAGCTCCTTGCGCGAGCTACTGCCACGTTTGGATACCACCCATTTCAAGCAAATTCACCGCTCCACAATCGTCAACTTGAAGGCCATCGCGGGGGTTTCGCGGGATGACAGCGGGCGCGGCGTGGTGCGTTTGAAACAGCGCCCGGAAACCCTGCTGGTCAGCCTGCCGTTTATGAGTTTGTTCAAGCAAATGTGAGTGCACAACTGTAATTGGAGTGCTGCGCATCAATTTTCGCGGCTCGGGCAATTACGGGACCGACTTTCAGCGCGCGGGTGCGCAGCAATGGGGCGGCACCATGCAAGACGACCTGACCGATGCCACCCGCTGGGCCATCGCACAAGGCATTGCCGACCCCACGCGCATCTGCATTTACGGCGCCAGTTACGGTGGCTATGCGGCGCTGATGGGGGCGGCAAAAGAGCCCACGCTGTACCGCTGCGCGGCCGGTTATGTGGGCGTGTACGACCTAGAAGCCCTGCATCGCAAAGACGCCGCCGCCAACCGCTCGCGGCGTAACTGGTTGAATGATTGGATGGGCGCACGCAGCGCGCTGGCAGCGGTCTCGCCGGTCAATTTGGCCGCGCGCATCAAGGTGCCGGTTTTTCTGGCGGCCGGCGGTGCCGACGCGATTGCACCCATCCAACACAGCAAGCACATGGCCAAGGCGTTGCTGGATGCGGGTCAGTCCGTGCAAACGCTGTATTTTGACAGTGAAGGCCACGGCTACTACACGCAAGAACACCGGCGTGCCTACTACACCAGCCTGCTGGACTTCCTGGCCCGGTCACTGGGCGGCGCGCGTGCGGCACCTGCGCCATGACCGGGCAGCAACACGCAATTGCTCAACGGCAGCGGAACATCCCGGCCTGCACCGGCACGTAGCTGGGGCTGCGCACATAGCCACTGCTGCGGCCGTAGCCGATACCAAATTCGCGCTCGCGCTGACGCGGCTCGAAGCCACGATCGTCCAAACTGCGGGGTGCCTGACGGCGTTCGGGGCGGTTGGGGTTGCGGGGGGCTTTGAAGGTGAACATGAATCGCTCCTGTCTTGGTGTGCTGGTAATGTAGTACACCAAAAAACTAATTCACATAGGCAGGAAGTCATGCCCTGGCATTTGGATGGCTGGCGTTCAGTTAATCTGCCCACATCGCCTTTCCCCGCGTATTTTCGGAGCGCATCTAATGCCCACGTCACGCATCCCGTTGCTGCGTATGGTCAGCATTGCCTTACTGATGACCGCAGGCTGTGTGTATGCCGCGGGCCCCACAGCGCGGGTGCGGGTCAGCTTCGACCGTCAAGGCGAAACCCATGTCCAAGCCGAGGGGCTGGCCGATGTCGGCACGCAGCGCGCACTGACTGCCAACGACCCGGCGCGGATTGCCTCGATCAGCAAGTTGGTCACCACCTTGGGCGTGTTGCGTTTGATCGAAGCCGGCAAGCTGTCGCTGGACGCCGACGCAGGCACAGTCCTGGGAATGCCGCTGCGCAACCCGGCGTTTCCGGATACGCCCATCACCTTGCGCATGTTGCTGTCGCATACGTCCAGCCTGACCGATAGCGCCGGCTACTGGAATGTGCCGCTGGGTCAAGACATCCGCAGCATCACCGGCAAACCCGAGGCTTGGGACAGCCAGCACGCGCCGGGCACCTATTTCCGTTACACCAATCTCAATTTCCCGCTGGTGGCGCAGATGATGGAGGCCGCCAGCGGCGAACGGTTTGATCGCTTGTTGCGGCGGCTGGTGTTGTTCCCGCTGAAGCTGGATGCCTGCTACAACTGGTCCGGCTGTAGTGATGCCGCCATCTCACGCGCAGTGGTGCTGTATGACGACGCCGGCAAGCCACAGAAAGACGACCTGCATGGCAAACGCCCGAACTGCATGGTGATTGCCGCCGCCGACGGCAGTTGCGACCTGTCGCGTTGGGCGCCGGGTAAAAACGGCACCCTGTTTTCGCCGCAGGGTGGGCTGCGCATTTCCGCGCGTGATCTGGCGCGTATTGGCCGCATGCTGTTGAACGACGGCACGCTGGACGGCGTGCGCATTCTGCAACCGACGTCAGTGGCGCTGCTGGCCACACCGGTGTGGCAATACGACGGCCACAACGGCGTGATTGGCGAAGAAGACGAGCCCAACCGGGGCGGGTTTTTCTGCGCCTATGGGCTGGCCGTGCAACACCTGGCGCACGGTGATGGCAAGGCCTGCCGCGACGATCTGTTTGGCGATGGTCGCCCGCGCATGGGCCATAGCGGTAATGCCTACGGCTTATTGTCGGGAATATGGATCGACCGTGCCGCCGGGACTGGGGTAGCGTACTTTGCAACCGGCGTGGCAAATGATTCCAGCGGCGCGCATTCGTCATTCAGTCAAGTCGAAGAACAGGGCGCGGCGGGTTGGTAAGCCCCGCCCTTCCGTTTTTTGCTGCGGCATTCAGCGCAATTCCTGCGACACATCGAAGGCATCAATCCTTCGCCCCAACATGCCTAATGCCGCGTTCAATTCCAGCCCCAATACGGCGCAAGCACACAACGCGGCCCCCAGCACGGCGGGCAACGGCCCCAGCAGCCAATTCAGCAACAAGAACAGCAACCCGGCCAGCAATGCCGCTGGCACTAGCGCCACCACCAAGGTCAGCAAATAGCCGGCCATAAAGATCATCCGCTGGCCCATCACTTCCACGCCGCGACTTCCGCCTTTGCCCGGTGCCACCCACGCGGGGAAGTACAACGTGCCGGCAAAGGGCAGGCACAACATCAAAGCGCATAGCGGCGGCACCAACAGCGCGCCCCCCAGTGCTATCGCCACGATCAAGCCGGGGGTAAACGCCCCGCGACCGCCGGCCATCACAAAGCACAAGGCACTGATCCACAGCAGCAGCCACAGCAGGAACGTCATCAAGGTGACCGGGGTCAGCAGTTCGCCCAAGGCAATCTGCTTGCCACCCAAGGGCGTGGCTTTGAGGATGTCCAGATACTCCAGTAATCGCTGCACGCTGCGCTGCATGAACATCGGCCCAAACAACAGCCCCCAGCCGCCGATCATCAAAAACCCGCCCCCCATGGCCAGCAGCGCCGGCTTTGCCCAGGGTTGCGCTGCCACCCATTGCACCCCCACAAACGCCAACACACACGCCACCAGCCAAACACGCAGACGATACAGCGGCCCCAGCGCCAACAACCCTTTCCACAAAAATGCCACCGCGGGAAACCCACTGGCGGCCAGTGCAAACGGTGCGCTGCGTGGTTTGCTGGGCGCACGTTCGCGCAGACGGCCTTCGCGGCGTGCCGTTTGCCGCAAGGCTTGCCGGCGGGCATGCGCGATCGTGGCTTCTTCAAACGACACCTGCACCCGCACCGCCCACACATAGTGCAGCACCAATAAACCCAAGGCCGGCGGCAGTGCGCGCAAAAAACTTGCGCCGTCGTGGGCGAAGATGGGGGCCACCGCCCATTGCAGCGGCAACAGTAACCACGCCAACGGGGGACTGGTCACGATGCCCTGAAACCACCCGTGCAACACGCGGATGTCCGCCCAAGACGCCAGCGGCGGTAGCGACAATTGCGCGCGGATGGGCCACAGGCAGACCAGCGCCAGCAACAGCCCCAACACCACCACCAGACCGCGCCGTGGCCACGCATGCAGACCCGCGTTGCACAGCCGTTCGCGGGTGAAGGCTGCGGCCAGCAGGTGCAACCGCCCCATCGACAACAGCAGCCATAGCCCGGTGGCGTATTGCAGTGGATGCCCGCCAAATGCCGCGCCACGCCGCAGCAGCAGGCCCAGCAGGAAGGAGGAAAAAAAGATCGCCAATTGCGAACGCAGCAGGCTGTACTGAATCAACGCCTTGCGGGTCAGTGGTGCCGGAAACAAAAATGCGATTTCGGTTTCGGAAAACCCCAGTTCCACACCCTCGCCGGCAAACAGCCAATCCAGCCACAAAATTAATAGCAGCACTAGCGCTGCTAACGCCGGCAAGTCGCCAAGCAACGCCGATGGCACTGCTTGCAGGGCCACCTGCGCCTGCCTGCCATTGCCCAACATATGCCGAAACACGAAGGCATACATGTACGCAGCACCGGCCAGCGCACCCAACAAATATTTGGGCTGGCGTAGGCGCAGCAAGCGGCGGCGCAGATTGTTGTACAGCGAGGTGACTTGCAGATAAAAAAACGCAGCGGCCACCGTTGCAAACCGAGGCGACGCCGCTGTCACACTCATGCGCGCAGATCCTCGGCCTCACCGGTGGCGCGAAAGAACACGTCTTCCAAACTGGCATCACCATCGGCCGCATAGTGCGCGCGCACCTCGGCCACCGAGCCATCGGCCAACTTGCGCCCTTCTTTCAAAATCAGCAGATGGGTGCAGACCTCCTCGACCAAATCCAGCAAGTGCGAGCTAAGGATGATCGCCACGCCATCGGCCGCCAGCCGGCGCATGCTGTTTTTCATGCGGCGGATGCCATACGGGTCCAGCCCGGTCAGTGGCTCGTCCAAAATCACCGCGCGCGGGGCGTGCAGCAAGCCGCAGGCGATGGCCAATTTTTGTTTCATCCCGCGCGATAATTCAGATGGCAAGAGCTGGCGTTTGTCGGCCATTTCCAATTCGTCCAGCAATGCCGTGCCGCGTTCGCGCCAATCGGCCACGGCATACAAGCGCGCGACAAAATTGAGGTGCTGCTCCACCGTCAGGTGCTCAAACAACCGTGGCTCGTCGGGGATAAATGCCAATTGGCGCTTGGCGGCAACCGGGTCGGTGGCGATGTCCATCCCACCGATGCGCACCTGTCCCAAGCTGGCCGGGATGATGCCGGCCAAACAACGCAGGGTGGTGGTCTTACCGGCCCCATTGGGGCCCACCAAGCCCATGATCTGACCGGCCGCAACCTGAAAGGACAACCCATCGACTGCGGTGAACTCGCCGTAACGCTTGCACAAGCCTTCGACTTCGATCATCCACCCGCTCCTGCCATCGGCGACGGCCGGCAGTGTAGCCCAGCGCGGAGGCCGCCCCGCACCTTGCGCAACCCAAGGCGCGCAGGCAGTCCGATACAATTCACCCATGCGCCTCTTGCTGCAACAACGTCCCGACGGCCGCGAAGCACCGCGCTTCGTCCAACTGCAACTGCAACCCGACCTGTTGGGGGGCTGGACGCTGCTGCGTGAAAGTGGCCACACTGGTGGCCGCAGCACATTGCGCAAAAGCTTGTTTGCCGACCACGACAGCGCCTTGTTGGCGCTGGAAAAAGAGCGCGATGCGCAACTGAAAAAAGGGTTTCAATTGATGTTTGCGCAAGGCGCGGATGCGCCGCGCTGATTGCTGATCGCCAATTCTGGAGTAGTACATGACGTTGCAACATGACCCGGTGTTCCAAAGCCGCTTCCTGCGCGCACTGCGGCGTGAACCGGTGGATGCCACGCCGGTATGGCTGATGCGCCAAGCCGGCCGCTACTTGCCGGAATATCGCGCTACCCGCGCCGCTGCGGGCAGTTTTTTGAAGATGGCCAAAACCCCCGAGCTGGCCTGCGAGGTGACCTTGCAGCCGCTGCGCCGGTTTCCGCTGGACGCAGCAATTTTGTTCTCCGACATTCTCACCGTGCCCGATGCCATGGGGCTGGGTTTGTATTTTGTCGAAGGCGAGGGCCCCAAGTTCGAACGCCCGCTGCGCCAGGTTGCCGACATCGAAAAACTGGCGGTGCCCGATATGGGCAGCGCGTTGCGCTATGTGATGGATGCAGTGACGTTGATCCGCCGCGAACTGGACCCCAAGGTGCCGCTGATTGGTTTTTCCGGCAGCCCATGGACCTTGGCTTGTTACATGGTGGAAGGTGGCGGCAGCAAGGAATGGGGCAAGGTCAAGGCGCTGGCCTTGAATGAGCCGGCAGCGATGCACAAGCTGTTGCATGTGATTACCGATGCCGTCATTGCGTATCTGGCAGCGCAGCACGCCGCAGGCGCGCAGGTGCTGCAAGTGTTCGACACCTGGGGCGGCACGCTGTCGCCGGCGATGTATCAAGAATTTTCGCTGCCGTACCTGACCCGCATCACCCGTGAGCTCAAGCGTGCAGATGCCCCGCTGATCCTGTTTGGCAAGGGCAATGCCGCGCATCTGGAAGCACTGGCTGCCAGCGGCGCAGAAGGCGTGGGCGTGGACTGGACCGTCACCATGCACGATGCGGCACGGCGCACACAGGGCAAGGTGGCCTTGCAGGGCAATTTGGATCCGGCGATGTTGTACGGCAGCCCCGCTGCGCTGCGCGCGCAAGTGCGCACGGTGTTGGATAGCTATCGCGATGGCAACGGCGGTAGCCGCGAGGGGCATGTATTCAATCTGGGGCACGGCATGTCGCCGGACATGCACCCCGACCATGTGGCGGCTTTGGTGGACGAAGTTCACACCTACAGCGCGCGTTGAAGCCCCACCCAGCACCCGGGTGATGCCTCATCCGGGTGCTGCCTGCGGCAACAATGCCTGCAATGCCTGTGCCAACAATTCCCCAGTCACTGGCTTGCGCAAAAAGCCAGCAAATCCTGCTGCGCGCGCGTGGGTCTCGGCGTCGGCATCAGAACGTGCGGTGACCGCCAACAACGGCGCATTGAAGCCGCGACTGCGCATCACCTTGGCCAGCGTCAAGCCATCCATCCCCGGCAGATCAAGATCCAGCAAGGCCGCATCGAAGGAGTGCCGGGTGGTTTCGCCCAACGCCGCCAAACCGTGCGCGGCATGCACCACGGTATGCCCCTGCGCGCACAACAACCCTTGCATCACCTCCGCCACAATCGGGTCGTCTTCGACCAAGAGTAGCGCCAGCGCATGCGGCATTGCCATGCGCTGCGCGGCCGTTGGTGCCACGGCGGCAGTTTGCGGCTGCGGCAAGGGCAATTCGACGATAAAGCGAGTGCCTTTGCCCGGCGCGCTGTCCACCGTGATGCGGCCACCCATGGCCGCCGCCAACTCCTGACTGATCGCCAGCCCCAAGCCGCTGCCACCATAGCGCGAGGTGGTGCGCGCGCCTTCCGCCTGCTCGAAACGCCGAAACAGCCGGGTCTTTTGCTCATCATTCAACCCCGGCCCGGTATCGGTCACCACGAAGCGCACCCCGTGTGGATGCAGGGCAAAGGTCTCCAAACTGACGTGGCCGGTCTCGGTAAATTTCACCGCGTTGCCAATCAAATTCAGCAGGATTTGTTGCACGCGGGTGCGGTCACCATGCACTACCAGCGGTGCGCTGGGCGCAAGGCCATCGACAAATGCCAGCCCCTTGCGCTCAGCCACCGGGGCCATCAACCCTGCCACTTCGTCCAGCAGAGGGCGCAGCGCGAAATCGGCATTCGATAACTGCAATTTCCCGGCTTCGATGCGGGCCAAATCCAGTGCGTCATTGACCAAGCGCAACAGGTGCTCGCCGGCGCGCCGGATGGCATCCACTTGGCTGCGTTGGCGCGTGTCCAGTGCGCTGGCTTGCAACAGCTCACTCATCCCCAACACCCCGGTCATGGGGGTGCGCACCTCATGGCCCAAGGTGGCCAAAAAGCGAGATTTTGCCTCCGATGCCTGCTCCGCCACTTCGCGCTTGTGCTCGGCAAGCTGCCATGCGTGCCGGCGTTTCAAACGGGCGCGATAGCCCCAGGCTAGGACACCCAGCAAAGCCAACAGCAGCACCGCGTAACTCACCTGTGCCCAGGCACTGCGCCACCACGGCGGCGGCACGTCAAAGCGCAAGATTTGTTCCCGCGCGGCATTGCCGGCCGCATCCTGCGCGCGCATGCGCACCGTGTAATGCCCCGGCGCCAAGCCCGTGAACACCCGCTCGCCGCTGTTGCCCAAGGCCACCCAGCCACGATCAAATCCATCCAAATGCGACCAGTACCGGTTGCCGGATGGGTCATCAAACACCAGCAGGCGTGCACGAATGCGCACCTCGCGGTCTTGCGTCGTCAACTGCAATCGGCGCTGTGCGGGCGCGTCCTGCCAGTCGCCGCTACGACGCACCGCAAGGCCATCAAACCGCAATGTCGGTTGCGCCGGCGCGGCATCCTCCAAGGTGGTGTCCACCAAGCGCAGGCCGCCATCGGCGGTGGCCGCCACCAACACGCCGTCGGCACGTAGCAATGCGGCGCGTTCCAGAAACTCCTCGCTGCTGGCTTCATCCTGCATCCCCACGTGGCGCAAATTGCGACGTTGCGGATCCCAGCGGTAGAGCCCGCGTGAGGTGGTGATCCATGGCCGATGCTGGCTATCCACCAATAACGCGGCGGCGGCCACTGCGGGCATCCCGTGGCGGGTGTCGATGCGCGCACTGCGCCGCCACCCCGTCGCACTGCGCTGGTATTGCTCTAGCCCTGACAGCCGTTGCAGCCACACTGTGGCCGCACCATCAAAGGCCAATGCAAACACGCGCTCGCTGCCCATTTCGGCCACGGTTTGAAAGCGGCCACTGCCGGCATCAAACCGCAACACGCCGGTGCTGCCGGCGATCCACGGTTGCCCATCGGGGGCCAGCACCATGCTTTCGATATCAGCATCTCCCAACCCGCTGGCTGGGCCTGCTGGCAGGTCGCGCAAGATGTGTGCGGATGTCGGGTCGCGCTGTTGCACGCCGCCCCCCGGTGCGGCCAGCCACTGGCTGCCATCGGGGGCATGCAACAACCACGCGATGCGCCCCGACGGTACCGGGTCGCGTGCGGCGTCTGCGGCCCAGCGCTCCACCCCGCCATCGCGGCTGATACGGATGATCCCACCGGCATGCCCAATCCACAGACGGCGTTGCAGGTCCTCGGCAATGACCACCGGTTTGACGCTGCGCAATTGCTCCAGTGATTGGGGATCGAGCATCGCGATACGGCCTTGCGTATCCATGTGTTCCACCATGCCACCCATGCCGCCCAGCCAGATACCGCCATCGCCGGCCTGGCCCAAGGCGCGGTACATCGCGCCATGCAGGCCGTCTTCCACCCCCTGAAATTGCACTTGCTGCCGCCAATCCGCACGCAAATAGCCCAAACCACGGCCTTGCACCGGTGCCCACAACGCCTGCCCGTGTTCTAGCAGCAAGCTGCCGATGGCACGCGCAATATCCGGCCCCCCCATCGGTACCGGCACCGGCGGTGCATTGCCTTGTTGATGCCACAAGCCGCGTTGGCTACCCAACCAGTGCTCGCCTTCTGCGCCGGTGACGATGGCCAGCATCGCATTGGGCCGTTGAAACATCGGCGACCACGCCGGCTGCGTCCACTGCCCAGCCACTTGCCGCCAAATGCCCTGCGAGCTACCCACCCACAGCCCATCGGCCTGGGCGGATAGCGCATAGATCATCGCCGCACCTTCGGCATCCGGCAGGGCCACACGCTCAAACGTGTCCCCGCGCAAATGCGCCAAGCCGGCCGTGGTGCCCACCCACAAGCCCCCCTGCGCATCCTCCGCCAGTGACAGCACGGTGTCGGATGGCAGGCCATCCTTGGCTTTGCTGAAATGGCGCTGGCCGCCCGCGCCATCGATGCGGGTCAGGCCACCCCCAAACGTGCCCAGCCACACCGCGTGGCCTTGCTTGGCCATCGCCCACACATCATCACTTTCCAATGCCGGGTGGCTGGCCTTGCGATAGCGGGTGAAGTGCTGGCGGTTGGCATCCAGCACGCTGACACCCTCCCCTTCCACCGCCACCCAGATGCGATCTTCAGCATCCACCAACAGCGCTTGCACATTGTTACCGGGCAGGCCATCGGCAAGCTCTGGGTCATGTCGCCAAACCCGCATCCCCACGCCATCGTGGCGCGCCAGCCCATCGGCGGTGCCGACCCAGAGATAACCATCGCGGTCACGCGCCAGCGCCTTGATATCGGTCGAAGGCAAGCCCTGACTGGCACCAATGATGCGAAACCGCGGGCGCTCGGGCACCGCGGCATATGCGCAGATGCCCAATAGGCCCAACAGTACTGTCAGCCAGAATCGTGTCATGTCCCCTCCCCAACGTAGATGCTGGCAACGCTTCGTTGCAGATGCAAGCACACGAGATAGCACCACTGCGCATAGAATCCCGGCATGTCGCTTTCATCACGCCACGGGCTCCTTGCCTTGCTGCTCATCCCAGCCAGCACGGCGCTGTGCGCGGACAAACCGCAACGCTATGTCTTTGATCCCGTCCACACGCGGGTGATGTTTAGCATCGACCATGCTGGGTTTACCCAGGCAATCGGCACCGTGTCTGGTGCGCAAGGCCAGCTGTATTTCGATGTCGATCATTGGCAGGACACGCGCATGGATGTCACCCTGCCCATGCAGCGGCTGGACATGGGCGACTCTGGCTGGACCGCCTCGGTCTTGGCACCGCATTTTTTGGATACCCGCAAATATCCGCAAGCACGGCTGGTGCTGGAGCAGCTCAGCCGCGAAGACGACCAGCACGGTCGCGCCTGTGGTGCGCTGACCTTGCACGGGGTCACCCGGCCGTTGTGCATGGCGCTGACCTTGAACCGCGTCGCGCGTCACCCCATGCCACCGTTTCGACAAACGTTAGGGTTTTCGGCCACCGCCACACTCAAACGCAGCGAGTTTGGCATGACCCATTGGCAGTCCGTGGTCGGTGACACCGTCGCACTGCGGATCGAAGCCGAGTTGTATCGTCAAAATGGCGAGGATGCGGCACCTGTACCGGACGCACCGGCATCCAGTACGCCGTTGGCCGCGCCCGTTTCCAACACAAAGACCCCTTGATGCCGATTAAAAACACCACCACCGCATGGGGTGCCATCAGCCAACTCTTGCATTGGCTCACGCTGGCGTTGTTGTTGACGCTGGCATGGATCGGCCTGCGCATGGGCAATATGCCCAACGGGCCAGATAAAATTGCGACCTACGCCACCCACAAATCCTTGGGCCTGACCCTCCTAGCGCTGGTGCTGCTGCGCATTGGCTGGCGGCTGTACGCAGGCAGCCCTGCCGATTTGCGCAGCACCCCCGCTTGGCAGGCGCGTATTGCGCATTTTACCCATTTGGCTTTGTACGCCTTGCTGCTGGCCATGCCGCTCAGTGGCTGGCTGCTCAACTCGGCGGCGGGGTTTCCGTTGCAATGGTTTGGCGTATTCAATCTTCCGCCACTCAGTGGCCAAAACGACGCCTTGCACGCATTGGCTGTGCAGACGCATGAAGTGTTGTTCTGGACACTTGCTGTGCTGGTGCTGGTACATGCTGCAGCGGCCATACAGCACCACGTGTTTACAGGCGATGCCACGCTGGCGCGGATGTTGCCGCGCGGCTGGTTGGCGCCACCAACGGAGCATCCCGATGCGTAAGACCCTGATGACATTGTTATTGCTGTCGTTGTCGCTCCCCGCACTGGCCGCCGACTACGTGCAAGCCGCCGGCTCCACGTTGGCGTTTGCCGGCAAATACCAGGGGGTCACCTTCAGCGGCAACTTTCCGGGGTTTAGCGCACGCCTGCGTTTTGACCCGCAGCAATTGGCCAAGGCAACACTTGCCGTCGATATTCCACTGGCCACCGCTACCACCCGCAATGCAAGTTATGACGATGCGTTGCGTGGTGCGGGTTTTTTTGATTCGGCAACGTTTCCGCGCGCGCAGTTCACGGCCACCAAGTTCCGCGCGCTAGGTGGCAACCGCTACGCCGCCGACGGCATGTTGCACCTGCACGGCGTCAACAAACCCATCACCTTGACCTTCGAATGGACACCGGGCACCAACCCTGTGTTGTTTGGCCGTGCCACGGTACAGCGCTTGGATTTCAACGTCGGCGGCGGGCAATGGGCCGATACCCAATTGATCCCGAATGCAATTGCGGTAAGTACGCGGGTGGTGTTCAAACCTAGCCCGTAACCAGCGGTGGCAACCACGCCTGCACGGCATCGGCATCAAACGGCCAATCCAACTCACGCCCGCTACCCACAGCGTGCAATACCGGCACCCGCAGGCCATAGCGTGCTTCCAGTACCGCATCGTCATCGATGAAAACCGACTCGAAGTCGGGCACCTGCGCCGCAGCCAGCACCGCCAGCGCAAGGTCGCAAAGATGGCAGTTGTCGCGCTGAAACAAGATCAAGTCCATATCGGGTATCCGCAATGCATGCGCAGTCTGCCTAGAATAGCGTTCCCCCACACCGGCAGCCCCCCATGGCCGTCTCCACCTTCGACCTCTACAAAATTGGCATTGGCCCCAGCTCCTCGCATACGGTGGGGCCGATGCGCGCTGCCGCGCGTTTTGTCAGCCATTGGCTGGCCGAAAATCACGCGCTGGAACGCACCACCCGCATCCGCGCCGAAGTGTTTGGCTCGCTGGCTTTGACCGGGCGCGGCCACGGCACCGACAAAGCCGTGCTGATGGGCTTGGAGGGCCACTGGCCCAACGAAATCGACCCCGACATCATTCCCGCCGCACTGGAACGCATTCGCAAAGAAAAGAAAATTCGCCTACTGGGCAACCGCGAGATCGCCTTCGACGAAAAACGCGACCTGGTGATGAATAAGCGCCAAAAATTACCCTTTCACACCAATGGCATGCGCTTTTCTGCGTTTGATGTTGATGGCAACGAAATCGCCACCCGCGACTATTACTCGGTGGGGGGCGGCTTTGTGGTCAATCAAGATGAGGCCGCCGAAGACCGCATCGTGGCCGACACCACACCGTTGCCGTACCCGTTTGCCAGTGGCAACGAGTTGCTGGCGCAGTGCCAGCGCAGTGGCCTAACGATTGCCCAGTTGATGCTGGAAAACGAAAAAGTTTGGCGCAGCGAAGACGCCATCCATGCCGGCCTGCGCGAGATCTGGCAGGCGATGCAAGCCTGCGTGGCGCGTGGCATTCGCGCCGATGGCACGCTGCCTGGCGGCCTGCATGTCGTGCGGCGTGCGCCGGCGCTGCACCACGAACTGGCCACCCGCCCGGAAGCAGCGATGCGCGACCCATTGACCGTGTTGGACTGGGTCAACTTGTATGCGCTGGCGGTCAACGAAGAAAACGCCGCCGGTGGCCGCGTGGTGACCGCGCCCACCAATGGCGCAGCCGGCATTTTGCCCTCGGTGGCGCACTATTACGAACGCTTTTGTGCCAGCGAAAAAGATGCCGCCGCGCGCGAGGCCGGCATCTTCACCTACTTGTTGACCGCGGCGGCGGTGGGCATTTTGTACAAAGAAAACGCCAGCATTTCCGGTGCCGAAGTCGGCTGCCAGGGCGAGGTGGGGGTGGCGTGTTCGATGGCCGCCGCCGGCCTGACCGCAGCGCTAGGCGGCAGCTTGGGGCAAATTGAAAACGCCGCCGAGATCGGCATGGAACACAACCTGGGGTTGACCTGCGACCCGATTGGCGGGTTGGTGCAGATCCCGTGCATCGAACGCAATGCGATGGGCTCGGTGAAAGCGATCAATGCCAGCCGCATGGCGCTGCGTGGTGATGGCCAGCACAAAGTCAGTCTGGATAAAGTCATCAAGACCATGCGCGACACCGGCCGCGACATGCAAGACAAGTACAAAGAAACCAGCCGAGGCGGGCTGGCGGTCAACGTCATCGAGTGCTGAGGTCGCCGCTTTGCTCACAGGCCGGCTTCACCCGGGTTTTGCGTCTAGTTTTTTAAGGTAGTCTGAAAACTGCGCAGGACTCGGGGAGACGATCATTCGGCTAAGCACCTGCACCCGTCCCGCCACACCACACGCCACGGTCGTTCACCCGTGCGCCAGGTGCTTGCCAGCGGCTGCACCACTAGCAGGCGCGGGCTAAGTCATGCACGGCGCACTGGCCACGGCCTCACGCATGATTCTGCTGACCGCGCTGTATTTTGGCGGGGCCGCAGTCACCATCTTGTTTTTGCGCACGCCCGCCGATGTCACCTTGTTCTGGCCTGCTGCCGGCATTGCCTATGCGATGGTGCTGCACTTCGGCCTACGCCACGCCTTCGCCATCGTCATTGCCCAATGCTTGTTGCATCTATTATTGGTGCCGGCGCCGTGGGCCTTCGTGCCGTTTTCGATCAGCAGCAATGCCATCGCCACGGTACTGGCCTGCATGTATGTGCATACCCGCAGCAAACCGCTGCACCTGCGTACCGAAGATGGCTTGCTGCTGCTACGCGGTGGCGTATTACTGTGCCTGATAAGCGCCGGCATTGGCAGCACCGGCATGCTGGTGGCCCATATGGTGCCGCCGCAAGAATTCCTCCGCGTCTATCTGCAATGGGCACTGGGTGATTTGCTGGGCATCACCGTGATGACCCCCAGTGTGATGTTGCTGCTCACCCGCAAGCAATTGCGCAAACTGCATCCAGTCGACTATGCGATCTGCCACCGCGAATATGCCAGTTGGGCTGTATTGATGCTGCTGGGCCTGCTGGCCATCATTCCAATTGTCAGTCGAGGCGGCATGTACCCCTTGTCGGGGGTGATCGTGCCGGTGGTGCTCCTGCTGTGGTCGGCAATTCGGTTTTCGCCAGTGTTCACGTCGGTGGCGACCACCTTGAGCACCTTTGTGCTGGCCATGACTCTGGGACTGGGCCTAAATGGCTTCCCTCGCCCGGAAACCTTGGCCGATACCAGCATGTTGATGGCCACCTTGGTGGTGATCTCCACGGTTCCCATCTTGCTGGCTGCATCTTTTCACGAACGCCACGTGGTGATGGTGGCACTGCATCTGCGCGCCACCCGCGATAGCCTGACCGGGTTGTTGAACCGCGATGCATTCGAAGAACAGGCCCGCGCCCTGCTGGCCCGCAGTCAACAACCGCTGAGCCTGCTGTATGTCGATCTGGACAACTTCAAACTGATCAACGATGCCGCCAGCCACGCCGCCGGCGATGAAATGCTGCGGCATGTTGCGGCACTGCTGCGTGAAGAGTTTGCCGGCACAAACGCGCTACTGGCGCATGGCGGTGGCGATGAATTCACCGTCCTGGCTGAGCAAACCACCGCCGCCATCACCGTGCCAGGCCGGCGACTGCTGAGTGCCATCGACGATATGCGGGTGGCATGGCAAGGCAGCAACCTGCGCACTACCGCCAGCATTGGGGTTGTCACCAGCGATGTACCGCATGCCAGCTTCGACGAATTACTGTCGCAGGTGGATGCCACCTGCCATGAAGCCAAAGAATTGGGCGGAAATCGTTTATTGGTGGCAGGCCTGAACGCAGGCGCCCTGCATTCACGTAGCCGGCAAATGCAAAGCGCCATCGATGCCCGCGAAGCACTCGACCAGCGGCGTTTTGAACTCTGGTGCCAACCGATCATCGACCTGCGCGCATCCAGCGATGATCGTGCGCATTTCGAAATTTTACTGCGCTGGCGCGATGGCGAAGGGCAGTTGCGGCCGCCGGCCAATTTGATTGCCGCCGCCGAACGCTACCGGCTGGGGCCGCGCTTGGATCGCTATGTGCTGAGCGCGGTGCTGAACTGGCTAGAAGCCAACCCGCAAGCGCTACCACTGATCCGCCAATGCAATCTCAACTTGGGTGCAGCCACCTTGGCCGACGACGAGTTTGGCGACTATTTCGCCAACCGTTTGCAGCGCAGCAACCTGCGCCCAGAGCAATTGTGTTTGGAAATCACCGAAACCAGCGTCGTGCGCGACCTAGGGCGCACCCGCCGCTTTATCCAACGCATGCGCGACATGGGCTGCCGCTTTGCACTGGATGACTTTGGCACCGGGTTTTGCTCGTTCGGCTACCTGCGCGACTTACAGGTGGACTATCTGAAAATCGACGGCAGTTTTGTGCGTGATCTGGACCAGTCCGAACTCTCCGAAGCCATCGTGCGCTCGATCACCGAGATCGCCCATCTGCTGGGCATGCGCGCGGTAGCCGAGCACGTCGAAAACGAAGCGCAACTGGCATCGCTGCGCACGTTACGGGTGGATTACGCGCAGGGTTATTGGTTTCAGTCGCCGCTGCCCATCGAGGCGTTCTTCGCCCGCCCCGGCAATACTGCGCCTGCAGTGGCGCCCGCCTGAATCCACAAGGCATCATCCAGCAGCGCCGCAGCGGTCACCTCGGCCCCGGCACCCGGCCCCTGAATCACTAGCGGCTGCTGGTGATAGCGGTCCGACCAAACCGCGACCCGGTTATCGGTAGCACCGCCCCCTACCAAGGCATGCTCGGCGGGCAACGCCTCCAGTCCCACCGTGGCCAGCCCGCCGGCCTGCATGCGGGCCACAAAGCGCAATTTTTCGCCACGCTTGTAGGCCGTGGCATAGCGCTCGCGTATCGGTGCATCCAGTGCGGGCAGGGCGGCATCCACATCCTCGCGTGACAACGCCGCTAAAGCATCGGACACCAGTGATTCCACCTGCACCGATTCGGCTTCCAGCAAATAGCCCGAGGCTCGCGCCAAGATCAGCAGTTTGCGGCGCACGTCTTCGCCCGAGAGATCTTCGCGTGGGTCAGGCTCGGTATAGCCGGCGTCGCGCGCCTGCCGCACAAACCCCGAAAACGGCTGCATCCCATCGTAGTGATTGAACAACCATGCCAACGACCCCGACAACACCCCGGCGATAGCGTGGATGCGGTCACCGCCGGCCTGTAGCGCGCGCAGCGAACTCAGCACTGGCAGGCCAGCACCCACCGTGGCGCTATCGCCATACGCGGTATTGCCGGCTTGCTGTGCCGCTTGGATGGCATGCCAGCGTGCCAGCGCGGTGCCCTGCCCCAGCTTGCATGCAGTGATGACATGGATGCCCCGCGCCAGCCAATGCACGTGCCGGTCAGCCACGTGTTCCGATGCGGTGGCATCCAGCACGATGCGCACGCCGTCGCCGGCCAAGGCCACATCCACCGCATCCAATGTGCTGGCCTGCGGTGCATGCTGAAACAACAACTCGCTGGCAGCGCTAGGCAGTCCTGCCGGGTTGCCCAGCGCATAGCGCGAATTGGCCGCGTGCACCAAACGCAACCGCTCCCCCAGCGGCGTGCCCTGCCAGCGCGATAGCCGCGCCCACACGGCGCTGCCCACCGTGCCGGTGCCCAACAGGGCCACCCGTGCGGGCGCGCGCTCGTGGCCGCGCAGCGTTGTCAGTTTTGCGCTCATCGCACGCCTTGCCGGTGGCCGCCACCCAGCGCATCGACACGCGCCAACCCGGCCACCACGTCGGCGCATAAATCCTCGGCATGTTCGATCCCCACCGAGAACCGCAGCAAGCCATCAGTGATGCCCGCCTGCGCGCGCGCATCTGCGCTCATCGCCGCGTGGGTCATCGTGGCGGGGTGCGCCACCAGACTTTCCACCCCGCCTAAAGATTCGGCCAAGGTGAAATAGCGCAGGCCTTCGACAAACGCACGCACCGCCGCTTCGCCGCCGTTTAATTCCATGCTCAGCATCGCGCCAAACCCATGTTGCTGGCGCGCCGCCAAGGCATGCCCCGGATGCGACGCCAGCCCCGGGTAGTGCAGGGCGCGCACCTGCGGATGCCCGTCCAGCAGCGCCACCAATGCGGCGGTATTTTCTTGATGCACACGCAGCCGCGCGTCCAATGTGCGCAGCCCGCGCAAGGTCAAAAAGCTGTCAAATGGCGAACCGGTCAGGCCCAGACAATTGGCCCACCACAGCAGTTGTTGGTGCTGCTCGGCGTCTTTGGCCACCACCGCGCCGCCCACCACATCGCTATGGCCATTGATGTATTTGGTGGTGGAATGCAGCACAAAATCAGCAGCAAAATCAGCAATCGGGCGTTGCAGCGCCGGTGACAAAAAGGTGTTGTCGGCCACCACCAGCGCACCCGCCGCGTGCGCGGCATCAATCACCCAACGCAAATCCGTGATCCGCAGCAAGGGGTTGGATGGGGTTTCCACCCACACCAATTTGGGCTGCCGGGCCAAGGCTGCGGCCAGCGCCTGCGGGTCGGTCAGGTTGACGGTAACCAGCTCGAAGGCCCCTTTGTTGGCCAACGCATTAAACAGCCGCCAACTGCCGCCATAGCAATCGTGCGGCACCACCAGCACATCGCCCGGTTGCACCAGTGCGTGCAGCAGCAAGGTCACCGCGCCCATGCCGGTGGCGGTGATCACGCCCCCCGCGCCGCCTTCCAGATCGGCCAAGGCCTCGCCCAGCAGGTCACGGGTGGGGTTGCCGCAGCGCGTGTAGTCGTAGCTGCGCTTTTGGTTGAAGCCGGCAAAACTGAAGGTGGACGACAACACGATCGGCGGGGTCACCGCACCAAATGCGGTGTCACGGTCGATGCCGGCGCGCACCGCGCGGGTCACCGCGCGGCGTGCAGTGGCGTTGTGGTCATGGCTCATGCGCTGACTCCAGAAATGGTGGTGGGGCTCACCGGCGGTTTGCCGGCAAATAATTCACTGGCCAACAGCGCATCGATGCGGTCGGTTTCTTTCAAAAAGGCGTCGTGGCCATACGGCGAACGCAGCACGCGCAACCGTCCGCGCCCATTCAAACCTTCGATCAAGGCCACCGCATCGTCCATCGGCACCAACCGATCGCCTTCCACCGCGATCACCGACACCGGCACGCCCACCTGCGCCGGATCCACGCGATGCAGGTCGATGGATTCGGACAACCGCAACCACGCGGTAGCCGACACCCGCGCCACAAATTTGGCCCCGGCGGCATCCAGATAATCTTCGGCGGCCACCCGCACCTGCCCGTTGCAGACTTCCGGCGGTGCATCAAAGCGCTCAGCAAACTCTTCCGGGGTGCGGTAGCTCAACATCGCAAACTGCCGCGCCAGCGACAGCCCTTGTTCATCGGCGCATTGCAGGCGGCCCAGCGCCACCGCCTTGCGTTGCAGCGCACGCCACGCCGCCGCATACGGGTGCGGGCGATGCACGCCACTGACTGCCACCAATTTGCGCAAGCGCTGCGGGTGCCGCACCGCCAATTGCAAACCCACCAAGGCACCATAGGAATAGCCCACATAGCCCGCCAGCACATCGATACCCAAGGCATCCAGCAGCAGCGCCACCGCATCGGCTTGGTCGGTGGTGTCGATGGGTGCGTCGATGCTGCCATCGGCCCCCACGTAGTCGAACGCCAGCACGCGCAGCGCCGACGGGTCCAGCGTGCGGCCGGCATCCAACAAACCCTGCGCCCAACCGGCATCGGTATTGTGTGCATTGGCAGCCACGTGCCGATGCGCCGAAATCCCGCCGGCCACCAGCACCACCGGCGCATCCGCCGGCCCCACCAGCTCAAAGTTCAGGCGCAGTTTGCGGGTGCCGGCATAGCGAGTGGGTAGCACTGCATCGATACTGCCACGACTGACCGCGCACGCCACTTGCGGTAACGCGGGCAGCGTCTGCGCGGCCGCTGGCAAACACGGGCTGGGGCTGGGGCGACGTTCGGCAAGAGGCACGGCAAGAGGCACGGCAAGACTCCGGAGATGGGCGGCCCATCAGCGTCGTGCGGGGGTGCTGGAAGAAGACCGACAAGTCGGCGTCGCGAGCCGCGCAGCGCGGGGTCGCAACCATCTTCCGGCAGACGCACAGGTCCCCGCAGGATTTGGCACCTCGCCAACGTGCTTGCGCACGCCGTCTGGTTGCCCCGGCATCAAAGGGCCTGTCCCTCCGCCGGTCTTGATGGATGCACGCAGTGTGGGCATTCCCTTTCGTTATGTCAATCGCTTAATCCGGATGAAGCGATTCAAATAACAAAATATTATGGTCGCGCTTGGGCATACTGTCGGCATGCGGTCACTCTTAACCCTGAGTATTGTCGGCGTGTGCGCACTTGCTGTGGCCCGCAGCACGGCCGCGCAATCTTCGTCAACCCCGTCCATCCACACCGACGCGATTGCGCATCTGCGCTTGCAAGCCAGCAGCGGCGGCTACGTTGCGTGGGCCGACAATTTGCTGCCCGGGCCGATTGAAGTGCGCCTGGATAGCACGGCGCAACCGCCCCCCCCCAGCCAACCTGCATTACCCGCACGCGCAAGCGTGGCCGCCGAAGACAGCAGTCTGTTGGCATTTTTGCCCACCCCAGCCGGCCACGGCGGCACGCTGGCGCTGCGTTTGACGGCAACCCCCGGCAGCTCCAACGCGCGTCCAAAAGATGTGTTGTACCTACGCCCACTGGCGCAGGCCGATGCCCCCATCGAGCAAGGGTTTGAAGGCCAGTTCAGCCATCAGGATGTGGAAAATCGCTACGCGCTGGATTTTGCAGTCCCCATCGGCACCCCGGTACTGGCCGCGCGCGCTGGCATCGTGATGCAAGTGCAAACCCAGTTTCACGGGCATGGCTTGGATGCTGCGCACGATGCCGGCCGCGCCAATTTCATCCGCATCTTGCACGCCGACGGCAGCATGGCGGTGTACGCGCATCTGGCCGAACACGGCGCGCTGGTGCGGCAGGGCCAGCCGGTCGAAACCGGCCAGCGCATCGGCCTGTCTGGCAATACCGGTTACAGCACCGCGCCGCATCTGCATTTTGCAGTGCAGGTCAATCGAGGCGGGCAGCTGACCTCGATCCCGTTTCGCTTGGCCAAGCCATAACACCAAGCCGTAACGCCACGCCATAACACTCAGGGCTGTGTCGATGCCGGCGTTTGCAAGGCCCGCGCCTGCGCGGTCATCCCCAGCCGCGCATACACAGCGGCCAAGCGCGTGGCCGCCGTGCGGGTGCGCGCGTGGTCGGCACCAAAGCGCGCTTGCAGACGTGTGTGGCTGTCTTCCAGCACCCGTCGCGCGTCCTCCAAGCGGCCGAGTTTGGCTAAACATTCGCCACGATTGCTGGCAAAAATCGCCGCAAACGGATGCTCGGCGCCCAGTCGTTTTTGTACTTGCGCCAACAACGTGTCGAACTCCACCAACGCATCGGCATAACGTCCGCGCTTCATCAACAGCATGCCTAAATTGTTGCGCGGCGCGTAGGTGTCCGGCGCACCCGGCCCACCCAAACGCTCTTGGGTGGCCAGCAAACCACGCAGCAGGCGTTCGGCACCGTCCAGATCACCCTGATCTTCCAGCCCATAGGCCAACACGCTACGCGCTACCAGCGCCTTGGCATCACCCTCGGGCCGGTTGCTATCAAACCAAGCGCTGGCACGCTGCACCATCGGCACGCCTTCGGCAGGCTTGCCATGTTCGATCAAGAACGAGCCCAAATTGAATTGGCTCATCACCGTTGAAGGGTGGCTTTCGCCCAACACCGCCACCCGCCCCGTTGCAGCACGTCGAAACGCCGCTTCGGCAGCGTCGGCATGGCCTAATTTATTTTCCACGATGCCCAGCTGATTCCACGCATACAGCGTTTGTGGATGCTTGCTTCCCAGCACGCGCTCGTGGCGTACCGTGGTATCGCCCATCACCTCGCGGGCACCGTTGTAATCACCATCCAATTGCAGGGCCGAGGCCAATTGCAACTGCAAACCCAGTGTGCGCTGGGCATCGACACCCAGCACTTGCCGCGCTTGCGGCAATAACGTGCGCAATGTGGCAACCGCATCTTTTTGATGCCCGCTCTCGCGTTGCAGTTCGGCAGTGGATTCATCCACGGCGATGCGCAAGCCGGGTGCCAGCGCGGCCCGACGTGCACGCAACGCTGTCAGTTCTTTGTCTGCGCCGGGGTAGTCGCCCGCCAGGATCGCGCTGCGCGCACGCCCCACCAACAATTCGTCACGCAAGCCCGGCGCAAGCCCGTCCTCCGCCAAGGCGGCAGCAAACACCGCCCGTGAACGCGCACCATCGCCCAAACCCAACCACGTCACCCCAAGGATTTGGCGCAGCCGTGCAATCGCACTGGCGGGCAATTGCGCACTATCCAAATCGGCGGCGGCCACATCCAAAATGTCGCGCACACGCAAGTCGCGGCCCTGTGCTTGTTCGGGGTCGGCAGCGGTCAACATGCGCTCCATAAAGCCGTTGACTGCGGTCAATTCATTGGTTCGCGCCTGTGCCTGCGCCAATGCGGTGCGCGCGCGCTGCGCCGCCAAGGTGCTGATGACGGTGGCGCTGACCAAGGCCACAAACACCATCGCCACTGCCGCGCTCAAGGTGCGATTGCGGCGAATGAAGCGCCCACTGCGGTAGCTCCACGTAGGCGCACGCGCACGGATTGGGCGCGCGTCAAGAATCGCTTCCAAGTCTTCTGCAAATGCGGCGGCACTGTCGTAACGCTGTGCCGGCTCGGATGCCAGCGCCTTCATCACCACCAGATTGATATCGCCACGCGCGCTGCGATTGATGTTTTCCAGCGGCTCGGGGTTGCCACGGCGCACGATGTCCAAGGCTTCAAACAAGGTCGAGGTGGACAGGCGCGGATGCGGCAACTGCCCGGACAGCAATTCGTACCCCATTGCGCCTAGCGCGTACACATCGCTACGTGCATCCACATCGCGCGCATTGCCGGCCAATTGCTCCGGGCTCATGTAAGGCAAGGTGCCCATCACTTGCCCGGCTTGGGTCATCTGGCCGCCGTCTTCGCCATGCAAACGGGCGATACCGAAATCCAAAATCTTCGGCTGCCCGTGTTCATCCACCAGCACATTGGAGGGCTTCAAGTCGCGGTGCACGATGCCGCGTCGATGCGCGTAATCCACCGCCCGCGCCAGCTTGGCCAGCAGCGCAATGCGTGTGCGCAGATCCGGGTGCGCATGCTTGATGTAGTCATGCAGATCCGGGCCGCGCACCACTTCCAGCGCAAACCACGGCGACGCCAGCCCACCCACCACATCTTCGCCAGCCGCGTATAGCCGCACGATGCCGGGGTGTTCCAGTTGGCCCAGCAAATCAATTTCACGATGAAAGCGTTCCAACGCCGTACGCGATAGCCCGCGCATCACCTTCAGCGCCACCTCGCGCGGCGGGTGATTTTCGCGGGCCAGATACACCCGCCCCATCGCGCCTTCACCCAACAGGCCCACCACGCGATACGGCCCAATCGCTGCCGGCAGGCTGGCCGCAGTCTGCTGCGCATCGTCCAGCGCGTGGGTTGGCGTGTCATCCATCCGTTAGGGTTCCCCAAGCTGCCCCTGCAACGCGCAGCGGCAAGGCTGCGGTCATCCTGCCCGCGCCGGTATAATTGCGCAATGTCAGAAGTCGCCTCAGAAGCTGCGCGCCGCCGCACATTCGCCATCATTTCCCACCCCGACGCCGGCAAGACCACGCTGACGGAGAAACTCCTGTTGTTCGGGGGTGCCATTCAGATGGCCGGCTCGGTCAAGGGCCGCAAGGCCGCGCGCCACGCGACGTCCGACTGGATGGCGCTGGAGAAGGAGCGCGGGATCTCGGTCACCAGCTCGGTGATGCAGTTCCCCTACGAGGGCCGCATCGTCAACCTGCTGGACACCCCCGGCCACGCCGACTTCGGCGAAGACACCTATCGCGTGCTCACCGCCGTCGACAGCGCGCTGATGGTGATCGACGTGGCCAAGGGCGTGGAGGAGCGCACCATCAAGCTGATGGAAGTCTGCCGCCTGCGCGATACCCCGATCATGACCTTCGTCAACAAACTCGACCGCGAGGGCAAGGACCCGATCGAGCTGCTGGACGAAATCGAATCGGTGCTGGGCATCCAGTGCGCGCCCGTCACCTGGCCGATCGGCATGGGCAAGCGCCTGAAGGGCGTGGTGCATCTGGTCTCCGGCGAGGTGCATCTGTACGAGCCGGGCCGCAACTTCACCCGCCAGGATTCCACCATTTTTCCATCGCTGGACGATCCGGGCGTGCTCGCCGCCATCGGCCAAGAGTTGCTCACGGAAGTGCGCGAGCAATTGGAGCTGGTGCAAGGCGCCTCGCACCCGTTCGACCAAGCCGACTATCTGGCCGGCAAGCAATCGCCGGTGTTTTTTGGTTCCGGTGTGAATAATTTTGGCGTGCAACCGCTGCTGGATTTCTTCGTCGAATACGCACCCTCGCCGCGCGCGCGCGCCACCACCAGCCGTGACGTGGCCGCCAGCGAGGACAAGCTGACCGGCTTCGTGTTCAAGATCCAAGCCAACATGGATCCGATGCACCGTGACCGCGTGGCCTTCATGCGCGTGTGCTCGGGCAAGTTCGAGGCCGGGATGAAAGCCTTCCATGTGCGCAGCGGCAAGGACGTGAAACTCGCCAACGCACTGACCTTCATGGCCAGCGACCGTGAGATCGCCGAAAGCGCGTTCCCGGGCGATGTGATCGGCATCCACAACCACGGCACCATTTCCATCGGTGACACCTTCAGCGAAGGCGAAAAACTTTCCTTCACCGGCATCCCCTCGTTCGCGCCCGAGCTGTTCCGCCGCGCGCGCCTGCGTGACCCTCTGAAACTCAAACAATTGCAAAAAGGCCTGGAGCAATTGAGTGAAGAGGGCGCCACCCAGTTTTTCAAACCGCTGATGAGCAACGACTTGATCCTTGGCGCAGTGGGTGTACTGCAGTTCGATGTGGCCGCCTACCGGCTGAAGGACGAATACAGCGTGGAAGCCGCATTCGAACAGGTGCAAGTGGCCACCGCCCGCTGGATCCGCTGCAATGATGCCAAGAAGCTGGAAGAATTCCGCGAGAAAAACGCCATGAACCTCGCCATCGACGCCGCTGGCGCGCTGGTCTATCTGGCCCCCAGCCGGGTCAACCTGCAACTGGCGCAGGAACGCGCGCCAGCGGTGGATTTTTTAGCCACCCGCGAGCATGCGCAGGTGGCGCTGGGGTAAGGTTTTTGCCCCCTGTGCAGGGGGCGTTGCATCACGACGCGATATACCGCTGCAACTGGTCGATATCCTGCCGCTGCATTTCGATCACCGCCTTGACCAAGTCGCCAATCGACAACACCCCGATCACATTGCTGCCCTCCAGCACCGGCAAATGGCGGATGCGACTATCCGTCATCAGCGCCATACAGTGCTCGGTGCTATCACCCGGGGTCACTGTTTTGACATCGGCCGTCATGATGTCGCGGATCGGGGTTTCCCGCGACGAGCGCCCTTTCAGCACGATTTTGCGGGCGTAGTCACGCTCGGACAAAATGCCCACCAAGCGCGGCCCTTCCATCACCAGCAGCGCACCCACGCCGCGCTCGCCCATTAGACGAATGCCGTCATACACCGGGGCATCCGGGCCGATGGCGATGATTTCAGCCGATTTCGCATCCAGAAGTTGACGTACCGTGCGCATGGCAAACTCCATCATAGAACTGTGCGGAATGCGTTCCGAGCATACTTCCGATTACGCGCCACTGCACCCATGGCGCGCTGTCTAATCCAACGATTTCAGATACCCCACGCCACCCATCGCACCCATCTGCCGCAAGATCGCCTGTGACCGCTTGTGCACATAAGCCCCCGGGTGCGCCGCGTTATAGCGTTTGGGGCTGGGCAAGACTGCCGCCAGCTTGGCCGCCTCCATCGCACTCAACGCGGCCGCATCCTTGCCGAAAAATTGCCGCGCCGCCGCCTGCGCGCCATACACGCCATCGCCAAATTCAGCGATGTTGACGTACATCTCCAAAATCCGCCGTTTTGGCCATAGCGTTTCGATCAATGCCGTGTACCAAACTTCCAAGCCCTTGCGCAGCCAACGGGTTGGCCCCACACCCTGCCACAAGAATAGATTCTTGGCGGTCTGCTGGCTGATGGTGCTGGCCCCACGCAAACGCTTGACGGGAGTGCCGCGCTTTTCCGCACGCGCGATCATTTTTTCGTTGTGTGCCTGCGCTTTTTCGATGGCGTTGAAATCAAACCCATGATGGCTTGCAAAATTTTGGTCTTCCGAAGCCACCACCGCCAGCGGCAAGGTGGTGGCAATCATGCGCAGACTGCGAAATTCGTAATGCACCCGAAACCCCGGGTTGCCCGACACCGCCGCATCCAACCAACGCGCCAGCATGAACGGCGTGGCCGGCGGATCCACGAAACGCAGCAGCAACACCTGGCTCACACTGACCAACACAAACAACAGCGGCAACTTCCACCACCAGCCGCGCAGCCGCGCACGCCATGCCCCCGTCATCACGCGCACCCACCTTGCGTTTGCCACCCACGCGCCCCATTACTTTGCATACTCATTCCCCCTTATTCATCGTTGCGTGCATTATCCGCGTGCAAGGTGTCTTCACGGTAATCCCATGCCTCAAACCCACGATACGCAACTGCGCTTCCTCCTCCCCACCGCCGGTGTGCGCGGGGTCGCCGTGCATTTGGATGCCAGTTGGCAGGCCATCGCCGGGCGCGCCGCCTACCCGGCCAACGTCGCCGCGTTGTTGGGCGAAGCCGCCGCCGCCGCCGCATTATTCACCGGCCACACCAAGGTGGCCGGGCGCTTGTCCGTGCAGCTGCGCAGCAATGGGCCCATCAGCACCCTGTTTGCCGAATGCACTGCTGCCGGCACCTTGCGCGGCATCGTGCGCCTGCGCGACGACAACGCCGATACCACACTGACGATTGGTGATTTGCGTGCACTCGGCAGCGACACTGTCTTGGCGATCACCATTGAAAACCCGGCGTTGGGTAATGCCGAGCCGATGCGTTATCAAGGCTTGGTTGCACTGGAATCGGCGCGCTTGGATGCCGCGTTTGAAACGTATTTTCAGCAATCCGAACAGCTCCCCAGCCGCCTTTTGCTGGCCTGCGATGGCCAACGCGCGGCTGGCCTGTTGCTGCAAAAGCTGCCGGGCGAAGACGGCGATGAAGACGGTTTTCGACGGATTAGCGCCTTGTTTGACACGCTGGGCCGCGACGAACTATTAGCGCTACCCCCGGCCGAGACGGTTCACCGCCTGTTCCACGAAGAAGCCCCGCAGCTATTGCGTGAAACCCCGCTGACGTTTGCCTGCTCGTGCTCACGCGAGCGCGTGGAAGCCATGCTGGTGTCACTGGGACGCAGCGAGGCGGATGCCGCTGTCGTAGCAGGTGACGGGCAGGCCAAAGTGCAATGCGAGTTTTGCGGGCAAGCCTATTTTTTTGATGCCGGCCAGATTTCTCACCTGTTTGTACTCTCGGACAGTGCACATTCGGCCGCGCCCGGCGTACAGTGAAACGGTGCCTTTAGCAGCACACTGATCGCAGGCACCCCACACGCGGTCATTTCACTGTATTGTTAAATAAACATAAATTCGCTACAGTTGACACCCCGCATCTGCGGGAACTTTCACCATTTTGGTAGGTCTGACCCGGTTCCATGAAGCTACGCCTGCTCTCCGTTGCTGCTGCGGTCTTTGCGCTGGCCTTTGCCAGCGGCAATACGCGTGCGCAAACAAAAGCAGGCAAGCGCAGCGACGCCAAAATGGTGCCGGTTCTGAACAAAAGCAGCGGCAAACTAGAAGCGGTATTGATGCTGGAACCGGCCACCATCACCGGCGGCAACCGTGCACGCTGGCGGTTTGGCAATACCACCTTGGAAGCCACCTACGGCTTGCAAACCGGGGATTCGCTGGCATTGCTGTGTGATCGGCGCGGCGGCATGGCTCCGGCGATTGGTCAGTTGGCCAGTAATTGCGTATTGGCCTCGCTCGAGGACAAGCCCGGTAGTATCAGCCGGCATGCCAGCGCGGGCGTGGCCCTGAGCCGCGACGGCAGCAAGCTGGGCGTTACCGCAGGCAAGGGGCGCGACGTGTTGCCAGCTTGGTTGGCCCCCGGCCAGCTGGGTGGTGCCCGTTATACTCAGAATGATTTTTCCCTGTTCGCCGAAAAGAATGTTGGTGCCGAAGGATTTGTCAGCGTTGGCGGCACTGTTGCCCGTGCACGTCTGGTGCCGGCCGCCGATGTTCCGCAGCTTGCCGATCAATGGAACACCCGCAGTCTGAGTTTTGGCGGCGGTTACGGCAATTTCGGCGCCAGTATCGTTGGCCGCGTGGTCAATGTGCCCGGCGAGAGTGCGGTCTGGAAAGGCCTAGGCTTGGGTCTGACGTGGCGTACCCCGTGGAATGGCCAACTCAGCGTGGGTGCCGACAACGTGGTGACCCGCGGCAAAAATCCGTTTTCACTCAAAGGCGCAGAAAGCGACGAGGGCACGGTGCCCTATGTGCGCTACCAGCAAGACCTCTGAACCACTCTCTCTGATCGGCGTCATGCGCCGGTATCGATGAAAGGCCGCATTTCGATGCGGCCTTTGTATTTCCAGCGCGGCTGGATGTCAGGGCATGGTCAAACGCGCATCCCCTGAAAACGTCTGCATCCGGATATTCCCTTTCCCCGCACCATAGCTGGCGCGGAAACTGGAGCCGGGGCCAAATTCCTCCTTGCGGATTTTCGCACCCGGCGCACTGAGATCGCCGCTGAAACTCTCGCCTGCTACCTGCGCCGACAGGTTGGCCGGCAGGCGCAGGCGCAAATCACCACTGACGCTTTCCATTCGGATTTCACCGTCCTCGGCCAGCGCCATCTCCACCGCCATATCACCCGATACGGTATCCGCAGAAAACTTACGCACACGCTCACCCAATGTGTTCAAGCGGATGTCGCCAGACACGCTTTCCAGCGCGATTTCACCATTCAAGCGCCCCTGCGTGATCAAATTGCCGCTCACGGTTTCCACCCGCAAGCGCGGGCTGTTGATCGCCAACTGGATATCCCCGCTGACGCTACTGATCTTGCCGCGCCCGGGGGCCCCATTGGCAGTGATATCGCCACTGACCGACTGCACCTCAAGCACACGCGAGGCCACCCCAGAAATAGTGATATCCGCAGACACCGTGTTCACTTCCAGATCAGCCAATAACGGCACCTGCAGCACCAGCTGGGTGGGTTCGACGCTGCGACCGCGCGTCGGATTTTGCACCTTGATCCGCAGCACCCGGTTATCGCCCTCTACCGAAAGCTTTTCCACCCCGTTACCTAAATTGCCGCGCAACTGTACTTCAGGACGGTTCCAGGCAACCACCTCGACCCGGCCTTTCAAATTGTCTACCTCCACACGCCCACGCGGATCCAGCGGGCGGGTTTGGTTGATGGGGGTTCCGGCAAACACCGGCAAGGCCGCCAGCAGGGTCAGCACCATCAAGGCAGATTGAACTTGCTTATGCATGGAATACTCCTTCAAACGAACAATGCGCGTCGCGATAGCGCGATCTTGCGAAGATAGATTTGCCGCAGCTGCCCCAGCAGCAACGATGAATCCGGGTGTTGCCGCAGCGCAGCCTGAATCTGTGCCGCACCTTGATCAAGGGCCTGCAAGCCAGGCTGCCAACTTGCAGATACCGCATGATCGTCGACTGCGCGTAGCGCCGCCTGCGAACGTACTTCCAGCGTTTGCGCCACTGCCGGCAATGCATCCTGCGGCGTTGATGGGGTGGTAAGACTTGCGACATCCACCGGACGTACCGCGGTGGGCGCACCCTGCCCCAGCAGACCTACCGCCAGTGCTAACGACGCGGCCATGGCCCATGGCCAGACCCGCCAGCGCGGGGCAAGCGTGACTGCCTGCGGCTGCAAGCGCGCTGCGATGCCTGGCCACAAATCGTGGCCAGGCGTGATCTCCCGGCGCAAACCACGCAGCGCAAGCCGCAGCTCGGCATCACCTCGATGCGGGTACTCAGTCATGTCATCACTCCCATTCGCTCACGCAACAGCCCACGCGCACGATGCAACTGCGCCTTCGAGCTACCCACCGCCATGCCTAATTCCACGGCGATTTCTTCGTGCTTCCAACCTTCCACGTCATGCAGAATCAACACTGCGCGTGCGCGCGGCGGCAAGGTTGCCACCGCTTGTTCCAAGTCGCGGCCCAGCATCGCCTGCCCCGCCGTGTCCGGGGTTCCTGCATATTCCAGCGCGTCATCGTCTTGCTGCCACGGCCGGCTGCGCCGTGCGCGCAACTCCATCAACGCCGTGTTGACCGCCATACGATGCAGCCACGTGGAAACGGCACTCTCAAAACGAAACGATGGCAACGCCTGCCACGCCCGCACAAATGCCTCTTGCGTCAAATCTTCCGCCCGCGCCCCCGCCTGCCCCACCAAACGCACAATGACACCGTGCACCCGCCGATGGTGGCGACGATACAACAGCTCAAACGCCCGCATATCCGCAGACGCCGCCCGCTGTGCCAACGCGGCGTCGTCAGCAGCGGCGTCAACGGTTTCGGGCATTGGCGGTAGTGGCAGGGTTTGCATCAGCATGGTGAGTGTGATGCCTAGGCCGGCGATTTGGTTTAAACGTGTTGCGCATAGGTCCCTGACATGGAATTTAGACGATCACCCCAAAATACACCCAATAAAAAACCGGCCCCTTACGGGGCCGGCTTCAATACGACAGTCATCCAGGAACGAGATTAGAAGTCGTAACGTGCGGTGAAACGGACAGAACGCGGATCGGTGTAGTACAGCACGCGGTTGTAACTGGAGCTCATCTGCGTACGGCTACCCGCATAACGATCGTAGTAGGCACTCGGGGTCTGCGTGTTGAACAGATTCAGAACATCCATTGCAACGCTCAAGCCCTTCAGCCAGTTCGGCTTATATGTAACATTGACATTGAAGGTTGCAGTCCACGGCGTCTCACCGGCTGTACCGCGCGGCGAGAAGTAATAGCTCGAGCTCTCAGGTGCTGCATTTGCAGGATTATTGGATGCAGAGGCTGCACCCGGCAAGCCGCAGTAGTAGTAATAAGCACCGTTATACAAGCCAGCCTTCGCATAGGGCCAATAGCTGGTGCAGCTACGCGGGCGACCGCTCTGGACGATGGCAGAACCACCCACGGACCATTCGTCGCTCAACTTGATCGAGCCAAACGCTTTGATCTGATGTGTACGGTTGTTCGGCAGGGAGCCATTGGCACCGATCATCAGCTCCAGCAAGTCCCAGTCTTGAGAGGTCGAAACGTCTGACTGACCACCATTACCAGTATCAACCGAGGAGTTCAATTGCCCTTCGGTGTTACCCCAGTTGTGCGACAGGGTGTACTGCACCTTGCCGTACAGCTTGCCATCGTTGAATTCGACATAGGTATCAAGAGCTGCGTACTTACGCTTGAGGCCCGGCAAACCCAGCTGTGCTGCGGTGAAGTCTTGACGCTTCAGACTACCATCGGGCTGTTCAATCCAGAAACTATTGCCTTGACCTGGATTCATGATGAAGCAGCTCCCGCCCAAGCCGGGGGGACAGCTATCGTCAATCGCGCTCTTCAGTTCGCGATAAGTGACCTTGGCACCCCAAGTCAGGGTGTCGTTCAACACTTGGTCCATGCCCACCAAATATTCATCTTGGTAATGTGCTTTTAGACCAATGGATGAAACGACACGCGGATCAGGTGCGATGCCACATTCGATGTTCGACGAGATGCCGCCATTTGGGCAAGCATACGTTTGACTGGTCAGCGGAATCGCATTCAGGCCCGACGGGGTACCATCTGCGTTGATGCCAGTGTAGGTAAAGTACTGCTGGGTGATCAAGCTGCCGTTTGCGCCGCGAATGGCAACGTTATTCGGCATCGCCAAGTGGTAACGACCAGCATTACCATAAACTTTCAGGCTGGAGTCACCCTTGACGTCCCAAGAAAAGCCCAGACGCGGCGCCCAATTGTTCTTCTGGGAGACATAGACAATTCCGTCACCATTGTAGTTGTCGAAGCCATCGTTACGCACACCGAGCGACAACAACAGGTTATCTGTCACCTGCCAGCGGTCTTCAATGTAATAGGCGTTCTGCACAGTGCGCACATTGCCGCCTGAAGTGCTGTAGTTCTTCGACACATAGTAACCAGCCGAACCTAAGCCGCCGCCGCTTGCCGGCGAACCAACGCCGTGACCAGCATCGATCGCCGAGCCCGGAGTACCAAAGCCATAGGACCAGTAATACCCTGGGCCAGAATAACCGGACCAACGATAGGCAGATGCTTCGAAATGATCCAAACCAGCACGTAGCTCATGCTTGCCCAAATTATAGATCACGTCAAAACGGTAACCCTTGGTCTTATCAAATGTGGGCACGCCTACGCTTGAATATTTCTGGGCACTCTTTGTGCCAGCAAATGCAGCTGGGATGTTGGCATCGGCAATGCTGACATAAGTTTTGCTTGAATCGTAATCCGAGAACACAGACGGCAGATGGTCAATTTTCTGCTCGCCGTACATGGCCTTGATGGTCAGATTCTCACCAAAATAGCCCGTGTAGTTGCCAATATACAGGCGCGCCTTGTCTTCCGTGGTGCCGTTGATCGCCACATTATTGTCATGTGTGAGGTTGGCGTAGTTGAACCCGGAATAGGCGTATTCGTACTTCGTGTTGTCCTGCACCGCAGTGAATTCGAGGACATGATTGTCGGTGATGTTCCAGTCCACCTTCGCCGTCCATCGCGGATAGGTGTAGGTGTAATCATTCCAACCTTGGGCAGCCACGTTGGCCAGACGCGCATAGCGAACGCTATTGCCGTCGGTCTGCGAGCGTTCTGCATTGGCATAGATGAACAGACGATCCTTGACGATCGGGCCACTGGCCCACACGCCGTACTTCAGGTTTTCCGTCTTGTTCTCGCGGCGATATTGATACAGGGTACCGTCAGTCCAGTTTGCCGGGTTATTGGCGGCAGCGGTGTCGGTGTAGTGGTTGCTTGAACTCCAGTGGCCGGTATCCGGATACATGATGTTTTCCGGGGTGCCCTTCAAGGACTTCGGCGAGTAGATTGCATAAACGCCACCTTTCCACTCATTAGAACCGCGCTTGGTGATCAGGCTGATCACGCCACCAGTACTGCGACCATACTCTGCGCCATAGCCACCCAGCAACACTTGCTGCTGCGCAATCGAGTCAAAACCAAGCGTCGTTGCACCGATATTGGTCAGCGGATTGGTAACGGGGTAACCGTTGATGTAGTACGCGTTTTCGGAAGCAGCAGAACCGCCGAAGCTACCGACATTGGCAGACGAGCTGTTGTAAGACGTGGAGTTGATCACGCCCGGCGACAGCAATGCGACGGAATTGACGTCTTGCGGCACGGCGATCTGCTGCAGCTGCTGGGCAGTAAATACGGTTCGGCTATCGGTCTGCGAAACGTCAACACTCTGCAAACGGCTGCCGCTGACAACCACAGCACCCAAGGTGGTGGCATCGCCGCTAACAAAGTCAACCTGCGCACCGCCGGCAACCAAAACCGTGATGTCACGCGAGTCCGAACCGGACGTCACTTTGTAGTGACCAGCTGGCAATGCCGCAACACTGTACTTGCCGTTGGCATCAGCAGTGACATTACGCGTCAAACCGGTATCACTGACGATAGTGATTGCCTGGCCTGGTGCAGCTTTACCGAAGATGCTACCGGAAGTGCTCTGCGCCTGAATACCACCAGCGAAGCACAGCCCCAGAGCCACTGTTAGCGCGCTGCGCTTCAGACCCTTGGAAAAATTAGAAGCCATTGTGTAACCCCCATTGGGATGAAATTGACCGAAAATTAACAAGTCGCCCGGCCTAGGGCGGCCTGACTTGCCGACTATAGACCAATCAACAAATCCTTAACAAGCCCCTCACCTCGCATTCATGTTACATGGCGCGCATTCAGTTTCGCCCGCAACGGTAGCTGCCTGCGCAAGCCCGCATTGCCAGTGCCAAGTACTTCATCCGATTTGCCGCGCTTCTTGGCCTCCAACCTGCATGCGCAGCTACGTACAAAAAGCCGGCCCTCATTACGAGGGCCGGCCGAATTGCGACGCTAGAGACGCCTAGGACTTACCAGTCATAGGATGCACTGAACATCACATACCGCGGTGTTGAGTAGTTCAACGGCATGTTGTAGGTGTTCTGCACCGTATATCTGGGCAGACGAATGCCGCTGACACTGCTGTTGATGACCGTCGGATTGGTCTCGTTGAGCAGATTCAACACGTTCATGCTCAGTGCTAGCTTGTGGTCGGCAAAGGCTGGACGATAGGTCACGCCCACATCCAACCGATGCTGCCAGGGCAAGCGTGTTTTGCCCGGGGGCGATGGCTGACCGAAGCAGGTGTGGTAGGAGCCGCGATAGCCAATTGGGTCGGTCAGTGGGCCGCCGTTGGCACTGTAGTAGTCAAAGCAGCTGATGGGCGCGCCCGAGAGGATGGTCACATTGCCGCTGAACGCCCATTCCGGGGTCAATGCATAACTGCCACGCATCTTCAGTTGATGACGACGGTCATTGGCAAGATAGCCGTCCGCAAACATCATGATTTCCGCTGCGTCCCAGTTTTGGCTCAACGAGATGCCACTGTCATGCTCGCTACCACCCTGGCCAGTATCGGAATTGGCCGGCCCTTCGGTGTTGCCTTTGCTCTTGCTGTAGGTGTAGTCGATGCGAGCTTCCCACTTGCCATCGAAGGGGTGCTCCAAGAACAAATCAATCGCCGTGTAGGTGCGCTTCAACTTCGACGGCCAAGCCCAATCTGAAGGCGACATCGACAACGTGAAATAGCCATTCCCGGCAGCATTGATCAAGTTGAAGGTGTTGGTCGCATTGGGATTGCCCAACCAGCAGTATGTGTTGTACATCGCATCGACGTTGACCTTGCTTAAATTGCCATCGGCAGTCAGCTTGGCAACCATGCGGTCAGGGTCACAGAAATCGTCGATGGCGGATTTCAGGATGCGTGAGGTCAATTTGGCCCCGAAGGTCCAGTCCTTGGTCAACTGCATTTGCATGCCCAAGATGAACTCGTCTTGATATTCACTCTTCAGATTGGACGCCGCCACCGTGGCCGGATCTTTGGCTTGCCCAAATTCATGGTTGGCCGACACTTCACCCGCATCCGACTTGGTGCCATCGGCGGAACCGATCGGCGTCAAACCGGTGGGCACGCCATTGGCATCGAGGCCGGTGTAGTTGAAGTAGTGATCGGTGTAATAACCAGCAGCCGCGCCACGCACTGCGACCTCCATCGGCAACGCCAAGAAGTAGCGACCGGCATTCCCAAAAATCTTCAGGGTGGAATCGCCGCGCACATCCCAACTGAAGCCCAAGCGCGGCGCCCACTGGTTGCCGCTTTCCACAAAAGGCTTACCTGCCACGTTGTAGTTGGAGAACTTGTCGTTACGCAGACCCAGCGACAGCAGCAAACGGTCGGTCAGCTGCCAACGGTCTTCCACGTAGTACGCCTTCTGCTCCAGCGACATCGATGTCGATGTGGAGTAGATGATCTTGTCAACGTAATAATTGCCGTTCGGCTTACCAACGTTCAGTTCATCCGAAATATTCAAGCTTGGATCATCGGTATGCTGATAAGACCAGTAATCACCCACTTGGGTAGACCCTTCATTAGCGGCCCTGAACTTCATATTGTCGATACCGAAGGTCAGCGTATGGCTACCCAATACCCATTCCAGCTCGGCACGAAGGCCTTGCGTGTAATCGCGCGCATCCGTTACTGAAGGTGTGGATTGTGTGTTGTAAACACCTTTGCTGGGATCTGTGCCTGCTGGCCAGTAGGCCGGGTTTTGACTGGTCGCACCCGCTACGTAAGCCAAACTCAGAGGCGGAATACCGCCCTGCGACAAGTAACTCAGCCGTTGCTTGCCATAAGTTGCGCTAAACGTCAGGTTATCGGAGAGATAGCCCGTGTATTTGAGGATGGAGAATTCGTCATTCTCTTTCTCGAGCCCCGCTGGAGCTTTGAATGCCCCGGTGACATCGGAGCCGAAGTTGTAGTCATAGAGATTCGACTCGTACTGGTACTTGCGTGCCATGTACGTGTATTCAAGCAAATGATTGTCGGTGATGTTCCAGTTCAACTTTGCATAGATTTTGGGATCCTTTTCGTTGCGGTGTGCAATCGTTGCTGACGAAGACGTCGGGTTGCTATCCGACTTAGTATCTTGCTGCTCGATCGACACAAAACCAAACAAGCGATCCTGAATCAGCGGACCGCCAGCATACAAGCTATACGTGGTGTACCAGCTTTTGCCGTGGTTGCCGCGCGAATAAATTTTCCCGGGGAACGCTGCGTTTTGGTACATGTACTGATGGCCATCCAGCACCGGCAGGGTCTCATTGGGATAGAAGGTAGAGGGGGTATCCCCACGCATATCTTTCGGCAAGTAGACGACCTGGCCACCAAAATGCCATTCGTTGGTACCACTTTTACCGATTTGGCTGATCACGCCACCATCGGAACGACCATATTTGGCGCTATAGCCGCCGGTATAGGTTTCTTGCTGATCGATTGACCCGTACGGCAAGCTGTAGCCACCCACATTGGTGGTGGGCGTGCCGGCGTAGTAGCCGTTCATGTAGTAGGCGTTTTCACCTACGCTGGCACCACCGAAGGAAATCGGCACACCACCATGGTTGCTACCGAACTGGTAGGCGTTTCCCGCCACTGCGCCTGGGGCAAGCAGTGCTACGGCCTCGGCATTGCGGGCCAACGGCAGGCGGGATAGCTGTTGTGAGGTCAGCACCGTGCTCGTGGAAACCGCAGCCACATCGATGGGCGAAACGCTACTGCCGGTGACCGTCACGGTATCCAAGGTGGTAGTAGTGCCGCCGAAAGACACATTGCTATTGGAGCCAACGGTTACCACGATTTCGCGCTTGTTGGCACCAGCTGTGACGGTGTAGGTACCGATCGGCAGACTGCTGGCGTTATAGCGTCCGTTTGCATCGGCAGTGACTGTGCGGGTGAGACCACTGGTGTTACTGATGGTCACAGTAGAGCCGGCCGGCACTGTGCCGTAAATACCACCGGTGGTGCTTTGTGCCTGCACGCCACCGGCGAAACACATCGCCAGCGCAACAGTCAAGGCGCTTTTCTTTAAGCCTCTGGATAGGTTGGAAGCCATATTATTTTTAACCCCTCTTTGGGACGAAATTGCAGAATGAAGCAGCGGAAAACAGAATTGCCCGGCCTCGAAAAACCCGACCCCGCGACTCTATGCGGCCAACCTATTCTTAACAATCGCATTTGCGCATTCACAAACTAAAATTTTCATTACATTTTTGTAATTGCAGCGCAGCTGTTTATTTGCTAGGCACCAGCGTCAGCAATCAGCAAACAAGACGTTTTTACATGCGTCATTTCTCCCTACCAGATACAACAAGCCCCGGGCTTGCGCGCCGGGGCTTGGATGACACAACACGGCTGTGGGGCAACTCACCCCAACGCCCGTGCAATCCGCTGCTGTTCGTCTTTCAGCGCCTGCGGCAGGCGCGGGCCGTATTCGGCGAGGTAGTCGCCGATGCTGGCGAATTCGGCTTGCCAGCCGCTGTGATCGATGCCAAACAGCTTGCTGTGGGCTTCATCGCTGAGCGTTACGTCGGCTAGGTTGAGGTCGGCCTCGTGCGGGAGGTTGCCGATGGGGGTTTCTTGTACGCCGGCGACACCGTCCACGCGCTTGATCATCCACTCCAGTACGCGCAGGTTGTCGCCGAAGCCCGGCCACAGGAACTTGCCGTCGTCGCCTTTGCGGAACCAGTTGACGTGGAAGATCTTGGGCAGTGTTGCACCGACCTTGTCGAAGCTGAGCCAGTGCGCGAAGTAGTCAGCGAAGTTGTAGCCGCAGAACGGCTTCATCGCCATCGGGTCGCGGCGCATCACGCCGACCGCGCCGGTGGCGGCGGCGGTGGTTTCCGAGCCCATCGCCGCGCCGATCAGCACGCCGTGCGTCCAGTCGCGCGCTTCAAACACCAGTGGCACCAGCGAGGCGCGGCGACCACCAAACACGATTGCGGAAATCGGCACGCCGTGCGGGTCTTCGGCCATGTCCGAATAGCTGGGGCACTGCTTGGCGCTGACGGTGAAGCGGGAGTTGGGGTGCGCGGCTGGGCGCACGGCCGGGTCATACGGCTGGCCCTGCCAGTCGGTGACCGGGGCTTGCCCGTTATCCAGCCCTTCCCACCACGGTTGGTTGTCGGCGGTCACGCCCACATTGGTGAAGATGGTGTTGGATTGGATGCTGGCCAGCGCGTTGGGGTTGGATTTGCTTGATGTGCCGGGCGCAACACCGAAGAAGCCGGCTTCTGGGTTGATGGCGTACAGGCGGCCATCGGCACCGGGACGCATCCAGCAAATGTCATCGCCAATGGTCCACACTTTCCAGCCATCCTTCAGATAGCCTTCCGGCGGAATCAACATCGCAAGATTGGTCTTGCCACAGGCCGATGGAAACGCAGCGGCGATGTAGTGGGTGTCGCCTTGCGGGTTTTCGATGCCAAGAATCAGCATGTGTTCGGCCAACCAGCCTTCTTGACGCGCCTGATGACTGGCGATGCGCAGGGCGTGGCACTTCTTGCCCAGCAACGCATTGCCGCCATAGCCGGAACCGAAGGACTTGATGGTCAGCTCTTGCGGGAAGTGCATGATGAAGCGGCGGTTGGGGTCCAGCTCGCCGGTGGAATGCAAGCCCTTCACGAAGTGACCTTCGCGCTCGATGCGCGCCAGTGCCGGCGCGCCCATGCGGGTCATGATGCGCATATTGGCGACCACGTAGGGCGAATCGGTGATTTCCACACCGCAGCGCGACAAGGGCGAATCAATCGGGCCCATGCAATAGGGAATGACATACAGCGTGCGGCCACGCATGCAGCCGTCGAACAGTGCATCGATCTTGGCGTGCGCCTCGCCGGGGGCCATCCAATGATTGTTGGGGCCGGCGTCTTCGCGCTCGGGCGTGCAGACGAAGGTGAGATGCTCCACGCGCGCCACATCGTCGGGATGGGAGCGATGCAAGGTGCTGCCCGGATGGGTGTGCTGATTGAGTTCGATCAGGGTACCGTCAGCCAGCATGTGTGCCTTGAGCGCGGCGCTTTCGGCATCGCTGCCATCGCACCAGTGGATGGCATCGGGCTGGGTCAGCTGGGCGACATCGGCCACCCATTGGTTTAAAGCGTCAAGTTTGCTGGTCATTGGCGTAAGTTCCCGGCCCTTTGCGGGCTCGTTTATTGGATTGAAATCGTTTGCAAAAACGCGCCGAGCAATACCCAGCGCATCCGGCATTACTTAGGTGGCAGGAATGAGCGTGCTCATCATGTGATCGAGATAGCCATCGGCGGCCTCCACCGGCTTGCGGCTGCGGATATTGGCTTGCTCCAGTTGTAGAAAGCCGACATACACCGCATAGGTCATATGGGCACGGTGCAGCGCGTCTTTTTGATTGAGCCCGGCCTGCCGAAAAGATGCAAATAAAAAGCCGATGCGGCGCTCCAGTACATGCTCCAGCACGCGCTGCACCGCCGGGTGTTCGGCCCCTTTGAGGAGTTCGGAATAAATGATGTGGGTCTTGTTGTGCTGGGTGATCAGTTGAAACAACGCACGCAATCGCGCACTCGCATCTTTGATCGATTCCAGTGCGCCATAGGCATCTTGTTCATCTCGTTCCCAGCGATCCAAGGCCGCTTGCAGCAATGCATCGCGTGATGGGAAATGCCAGTAGAAGCTGCCCTTGGTGACTTTCAACCGGCGCGCAATGGGTTCCACCGCCACCGCAGCCACGCCAAATTCAGCCATTTGTGCCAAGGCTTCTTTCGTCCAATCATCGGCATTCAAGCGCTTGCCACGAAGTGCAGTTTCGGTCATTGGTCGTGCATCCATACGCCTGCGTCGGTACAAGTATGCTGAGTTTTCACTCTTTTTTGCGCATTGACAGGCAATCTACAGCGCCCATACTACAGCGTATGGTAGGCATTGCCAGATTGCACCGCAATGCCAAACCGCCCCACTGACCGCGCCCCAAGAGCCCAAAGTGAGCCCCACCATGAGCATCTTTCTGCCGATTCTTGCGCTATTTCTAGCTAGTGCGATTGCCGCCTATCACCGGCTGCGTCTCGCCGTTTGGGCTGCCATCAGCGCCTGCCTCCTGCTAGCGTGTGGCTTATTGGTGAGCAGCCCCACTGCCACCTTGGTCATCGCTGCTCTGACCGCTTTGGTGGCGGTGCCGTTGCTGATCCCGGCCATTCGCAAACCCTTGCTGACCGCACCGGCGTTGGGCTTTTTGCGCAAGGCATTACCGCCGCTGTCGCAGACCGAGCGGATTGCGCTGGAAACCGGCTCGGTGGGGTTTGAGGGCGATTTGTTCAGCGGCAAACCCGATTGGAACAAGCTGTTGGCCTATCCCAAGCCGCAGTTGAGTGCGGAAGAACAAGCCTTCCTCGATGGCCCGGTGGAAGCGCTGTGCCAGCAGATCAATGATTGGGAAATCACCCACGTCCACGCCGACCTGCCGCCACCGCTGTGGGATTTCATCAAGCAGAACAAATTTTTTGGGATGATCATCCCCAAGCAGTACGGCGGCTTGGGTTTCAGTGCGCTGGCCCACCATAAGGTGATCCAGAAGATCGCTTCGATCTCCAGCGTGGTCAGCGCCACCGTGGGCGTACCCAATTCGCTGGGCCCGGGCGAGCTGATCAACCATTACGGCACGCAGGAACAGAAAGACTATTACCTGCCACGCCTAGCCAGCGGCATCGAGGTGCCCTGCTTTGGCCTGACCGGGCCGTTTGCCGGCTCCGATGCCACTTCGATCCCGGACTTCGGCATCGTCTGCAAGGGCCAGTGGAATGGTGCCAATGTCCTGGGCATCAAGCTCACGTTCGACAAGCGCTATATCACCCTGGCCCCGGTCTCCACCCTGATCGGGCTGGCGTTCCGCATGTATGACCCGGACGCACTGCTGGGCGATACCCGCGATATCGGCATCACCTTGGCGCTGCTGCCGCGGGAAACCCCCGGGGTGGAAGTGGGGCGTCGCCACTTCCCGCTGAACTCGCCGTTCCAGAATGGCCCGATCCACGGCCGCGAGGTGTTCATTCCCTTGAGCCAGCTGATTGGTGGCGTGGACATGGCCGGCAAAGGCTGGAACATGCTCAACGAATGTCTGGCGGTGGGGCGCTCGATCACCCTGCCCTCCACCGCCAGCGGCGGTGCCAAAGCTGGCGCAGTGGTGACCGGCGCGTATGCGCGGATTCGCAAGCAGTTCGGGCTATCGGTAGGCCGCTTTGAAGGCGTGGAAGAAGCACTGGCACGGATTGGCGGCAAGGCCTATGCGATCAGCGCGTTGTCGCAAGCCACGGCGGCGGCGGTGGACCGTGGCGATGTGCCGTCGGTGCCGTCGGCGATTGCCA
>NZ_DAOOUM010000013.1:46628-51422 GCF_035369645.1 Thermomonas sp.
ACCGATGTGTCACTGGGCGCGCTGGGTGGGCGCTTGAAGTTTAAAGAGTCGTTGTCGGGCCGTTTGGGTGATGTGCTCAGCCATTTGTACATGATGGGCGCGGTGCTCAAGCGCCACCATGACGAAGGCTGCCCAGACGCCGACAAGCCCCTGCTGGCGTGGGCCTTCCACAACAGTGCGTATGAAATCGAATTGGCACTGTCGCAGGCGTTGCGCAACTTCCCGATCAAACCGCTGGGCTGGTTGTTGTGGCCGGTGGTCTTCCCGTGGGGCCGCCGCGCCGTGGCACCCGGTGACCGCCTGTCGCATCGTGTAGCCAGCTTGCTGATGAACCCGAACGAGGCACGCGACCGCTTGGCTCACGGGGTGTTTTTGACCCCGGGTGCACACAACCCCGGCGGCCGCATCAACAGCTATCTGACCCGCGCCATTCTGGCCGAGCCGGTGGAACGCAAGTTCTTGAAGGCACTGAAAACCAAGGACATCGAGGCACTGGATTTTGCCTCGCAATTGGACGAAGGCGTGCGCGAAGGCTGGATCACGCAGGACGAACGCAAGCAATTGGAGGACCTGCGCGAGCTGACCATCGACACCATCAGTGTGGATGATTTCGATGCGCACGAATTACGCGCGGCCAGTTATTACGACCTCTCGCAACACCAGCGGCTGCCACGCGAAGCCGCGTGACCGGCGCTATCGACGCACAACGGCGGGCTTCGGCCCGCCGTTTTTGCATCCACTCATCGGCTTCTTGCCTCTGGCAGCTTCTTCGCCTCACCCACCACTTTCCATGCCCCCAGCGCGAACGCTGTCGCAACCACTGTGCCCGCGCCAAACACCACCGTGGAACCGAAGCCCGACAGCAGCTTGTGCACCCACACGAAGGTGAGGTCACCGCCGCGATAGATCACGGTGTCAATCGCCGCACCAGCCTTGTAGCGCCACTCGCGCGCAACCCGGGTGTAGATGGTTTCGCGTGCGGGTTTGTTCAAGGAAAACTCGCTGCTGCGGGTGATCACCTGTACCACCGCCACTAGCAGTGGTAATGGCGACGACGCCAACGCGGCGTAGCCAAGCACAATCGCACCGGCGGGAATCAACAGTGCCGGCGCAATTCCGAACCGCGACAGCAGGCGCCGCGTCACAAAGAGCTGGATCAGCAAGGTCAGGATATTCACCGCCAGATCAATCGTGGCGTAATAGGCGGTGGCGGCTTTCGGATCCGGGTAGAACTGGCGCACGATCGCGGCTTGTTCGTTGTACAGCAAGGTGCCCACGCCCACCCCGAAGATGCACAGCACCGCCATCCAGCGCAGCAACGGCTCTTGCAGCACCAGTTTCAAGCCAGCAAACACCGTGCCCCCCATCGGCACTTCGCCACTGACCAGTTTGCGCTGGGTTTCCCGCTGCACGGCATAACGCCGCAAGCGCAGCAGGCAACCAATGCACAGCACCAAAAATCCCGCCGACACCAGCATCAAATGCGCGATGCCGATGCGCTCCACTAATGCGCGGGTCAGGATTGGCCCGAGGATGGCGCCCACGGTGCCAGCCGCGCCGATATAACCGTAATAGCTACGCGCTTCGGTGTCTGACCACACATCGGCCATGAAGCTCCAGAACACCGCGACCGCAAACAAGTTGAATACCGTAATCCACAGGAAGAACGCCATCCCGCGCCCGGCAACGCCACTATCGAACAGGGCATAAAACCCCAGCAAGGTGACGATGAAAAACCCGTACACCGCCGGCAGGAAGACCCGCCGTGGCCAGCGGCTGACCACCCAGCCATACACCGGCTGCAATACCAGCATGATCAAGAAGGTGCAGGTGAATAGCACTTGCAGCTGCAATTCCTTGAGTGCGACGCCGTGCCTGGCAAACCAGCCAATCATCGCCGGCGGAAACAGGGCGTTGACGTCGCTGGATGCGCCCATCGCTTCACGTACCGGACGCAACACGTAATAGCCACACAGCAGGCAGAAGAAATACAAAAACGACCACAGCAGCGGCGGTGATTGCCGCAGTGCGGCCTTGAAGTGGCCCAATCGGCTGGAAGCGACGGCGGTGTCGGTCATGCGGGCCGATGGATAAGGCGTGGATGCGCAACGGTACCCGCAGACGCGGCAATTCGCCACCGAGCATTTACTCTAGCGCTGGCGCATAGCGTCAAAGCTTGAAGTCAATCAGGGCGGCGACCGTTGGACAGCACATACGACTACATCATCATCGGTGCCGGTTCTGCCGGCTGCGTGCTGGCCAACCGCCTCAGCGAAGACCCTACCGTCAAGGTGCTGCTGCTGGAAGCCGGCGGCCGCGACTGGCACCCATTTGTGCACATGCCGGCCGGGCTGGCCAAAATCGCCGGGCTGACCTCGATCAACTGGAACTACACCACCACCCCGCAGCCGCAGTTGGGTGGGCGCGTGCTGTGGTGCCCACGCGGCAAGCTGCTGGGCGGCTCCAGCTCGATCAATGCGATGTGCTACATCCGTGGCGTGGCGGGCGACTACGACGGCTGGGCCGCAGGCGGTGCCGACGGCTGGCACTGGGACAATGTGTTGCCCTACTTCAAACGTGCCGAAGGCAATAGCCGTGGCAGCGACGCCTGGCATGGCGGCAATGGCCCGCTGTCGGTCAGCGACCTGCGCCACGTCAACCCGTTGACGCGGGTGTTCATCGAAGCCGGCCATCAAGCCGGGCTGACCCTCAATGATGACTTCAACGGTGCGCGCCAGGACGGCGTGGGCTTGTATCAAGTGACCCAACGCGACGGCGCACGCTGCTCGGCCGCGGTGGCCTATCTCAACCCGGTCAAGTCGCGCCCCAACCTGAGCCTGCGCACCCATGCCACCGCCAGCCGAATCACCTTCGAGCACGGCCGCGCTACCGGCATCACCTGCAGCGTCAATGGGCAAGGCCATCATTTTGTCGCCAGTCGCGAAGTGATCTTGAGTGGCGGTGCGATCAATTCGCCGCAACTGTTGATGCTCTCGGGGATTGGCCCGGCCGATGCTCTGCGCAAGCTCGGGATTGACGTGGTGCTGGATGCCCCCGGCGTGGGCGCCAATCTGCAAGACCATCTGGATGTCACCACCCTGCAGCATTGCAGCAAGCCGATCAGCTACGACCGCATCAGCGAAGTGAAAACCGCGCTGCACTATTTCCTGGGCGGCCATCAAGGCCCCGGCACCAGCAATGTGGCCGAGGGTGCCGGCTTCTTCCGCTCATCGCTGGCCAGTGATGAGCGCTGCGATATCCAGTTGCATTTCATCCCGGCGATGATCGACGACCACGGCCGCAACCGCCTGCCCGGCGATGGCTACACCATGCATGCGTGCTTCTTGCGGCCACACAGCCGTGGCACGCTGCGGCTGGCCAGCAACCGCGCAGCAGATGCGCCGATCATCGACCCCAACTACCTGGGCGACCCCGAAGGCTTCGACCTGAAAATGTTGGTGGAATGCGCCAAGCTCAGCCAGGACATCCTTTCGCAACGCGCCTTCACCCCGTATCGCGGTGCGCCCATCTACCCAGCCCAACCTCCGCGCAGCGAAGCCGATTACATCGACTACGTGCGCCAGCGCGCCGAAACCGTGTACCACCCGATTGGCACCTGTCGCATGGGCAATGACGCAACCGCCGTGGTGGATCCGCAACTGCGCGTGCGCGGCGTGGACGGCCTACGCGTAGTGGATGCCTCGGTGATGCCCTGCCTGCCCAGCGGCAACACCAACGCGCCGACGATCATGATCGCGGAGCGGGCGGCGGATTTGATCAAAGCCGGATAAGGCCGCGGGATAACGTTATAGACGCTGCAGCCTGCGTGCTTGCAGCGTGTCAACACTTCTCCCCGCGTTGGCACGGTCAATAGGCATACTCGCCAAACAGTGGATCCACGCTGCCGCGCCAGTCGCCGTGAAACAGCGCAAGCTTGCGCTCGGCGGGGGTTTTGCCGGACTCGACAATCTCGATCAATTCATCGAGAAAGCGCGACTCATCGACGCCTTGGCTGTTGCGCATGGCGCGACGTTGCAGGCCGGCTACCGCGATCTTCACGGCCTCGCGCGCCAAATCGCACACCGTGCCGTTGCGGAACGGTAAACCCAGCGCGTATTTCGGCACGCCATCGCGCAGCGCATGGCGCTCGGCCAGCGAAAAATCCTTGACCAGATCCCAAGCGGCATCCAGCGCCACATCGTCATACAGCAGGCCTACCCAAAATGCCGGCAGCGCGCAGATGCGCCCCCACGGGCCGCTATCGGCACCGCGCATTTCCAAAAACTTTTTCAGGCGTACTTCGGGGAAGGCGGTGGTCATGTGGTCGTTCCAGTCGCGCAAGGTGGGCAGCGCGCCCGGCAGCACATCGAGTTCACCTTTGAGGAATTTACGAAACGACTTACCACTGGCATCGTGATAGATGCCATCGCGATAAGAAAAATACATCGGCACATCGAGCAAATAATCGACGTAACGCTGGTAGCCAAACCCATCTTCGAACACGGAATCCAGCATCCCGGTGCGGTCGGGGTCGGTATCGGTCCAGATGTGTGAGCGGTAGCTCAGGTAGCCATTGGGTTGGCCTTCGGTGAATGGTGAATCAGCAAACAGCGCGGTGGCAATCGGCTGCAACGCCAGCGAGACACGGAATTTTTTCACCATGTCGGCTTCGGAGGCGTAATCCAGATTCACCTGCACGGTGCAAGTGCGGGTCATCATGTCCAGCCCCAGATTGCCGACCTTGGGCATGTAGTCGCGCATGATCCGATAGCGACCCTTGGGCATCCACGGCAT
>NZ_DAOOUM010000014.1:0-1199 GCF_035369645.1 Thermomonas sp.
GGCACCAAACCCAGTGCCGTGATGCTGGCGGTCATCAACACCGGGCGCACCCGCGCCAACGCGCCACGTCGCACCACTTCGGCAATCGGCAGGCCGCTGTCGTGCAATTGATTGAAGCAGGTCACCAGCACCAAACCATTGAGTACCGCGATGCCCAGCAGGGCGATGAAGCCCACCGCTGCCGGCACCGACAAATATTGCCCGGATACCCACAGCGCCAAAATGCCGCCGACCAAGGCAAACGGGATGTTGCACAAGATCAAGACCGCCTGCCGCAATGACCCAAAGGTCATGAACAACACCAAAAAGATGGCGGCCAAGGCCAGCGGGATCACCAAGCCCAAGCGTGCGGCCGCACGTTGCTGGTTTTCAAACTGCCCGCCCCATTCCATGTGATACCCGGGCGGCAGTGGCACCGCCTTGGCCACCGCAGCCTTGGCGTCATCGACAAAGCCAACCAGGTCACGGCCATCAACATTGGATTGCACCAGGGCAAACCGCGAACCTTGTTCGCGCGCCACTTTTACCGGGCCATTGCCCGCTTTGAGTGTGGCGATGGCTGCTAATGGGATTTCACCGCCGCCCGGCAATGCCATGCGCATCTGCTTGAAGCGCAATGCCGACATGCGGATGTCATCACCACCACGCACCAGAATCGGTGTGCGCCGATTGGACTCCAACACCATGCCCGCAGGCATGCCGTCGATCTGCGCACGCAGCTCGTCTTGCACATCGGCCACCGCCAAGCCATTGCGACCGGCAGCGATGGGGTCAATCACCACTTGCAGATAATCCACGCCTTCGGTGGTTTGGGTGATGACATCCTGCGCACCACGCAGCTGTTCCACCACGCCGGCGGTGCGCTGCGCCAATGTGCCTAGCACTTGCAGGTCAGGCCCGAAGATCTTGATGGCCAAATCGCCGCGGCTGCCGGTCAGCATTTCGGACACACGCATTTCGATGGGCTGGGTCAGGCCGGTATCCATCCCCGGAAAATCCGCCAGCACCTTGCGCAGTTCCTCGGCCAACCATGCCTTGTCCGGCTTGCGCCATTGCGATTTGGGTTTGAGCTGCAAAAACATATCGGTTTCATTCAAGCCCATCGGGTCGAGCCCCAATTCATCCGAGCCCGCCCGCGCCACGATGTGCGCCACTTCCGGCACTTTGGCTTTGATCGCACGCTCCACTGCCAGATCCAA
>NZ_DAOOUM010000014.1:1299-47191 GCF_035369645.1 Thermomonas sp.
TGTGCGCCACTTCCGGCACTTTGGCTTTGATCGCACGCTCCACTGCCAGATCCAATTCCAGCGAGCGTTGCAGAGAAATTGCCGGCGACTTGGCCAGCTGCACCAAGATGTCGCCCTCATCCATCGTTGGCATAAAGCTTTTGCCTACGCTCAGATAGCCCACAGCGCCCAATAGCAAGGCGATGCCCGCAGGGATCAATGCCCGTTTGGGCTTGGCCAACACCGCATTCAAGACCGGCCGATACACCCGCCCCACGTGCCGCATCAGCCACGGCTCGTGATGGGCATGCGGCTTGAGCAGCAGTGATGCCAACACCGGCACCAAGGTCAGCGACAACAGCAGCGATGCGCCCAAGGCAAACACAATGGTCATCGCCACGGGTGCAAATAATTTACCTTCCAAACCCTCCAAGGTAAGCAGTGGCAAGAAGGTGAGTGCAATGATCAGCATCCCTGCGGCCACCGGTGTGGCCACTTCGCGGGTGGCCGCATACACCCGGTGCAGGCGCGGCAAATGCGCGCTGCCAGCATCCGGCTCTAATCGGGTGACGGTGTTTTCCACCACCACCACCGCCGCATCCACCAACATGCCGATGGCAATCGCAAGGCCACCTAGACTCATCAGGTTGGCGCTCTGCCCGGTCCAGCGCATCAGCAGAAACGTGTAGAGCGCGGCGAACGGCAGCATCAACGCCACCACCAAGGCAGCACGCAACTCACCCAGGAACAACAACAGCAAGACCACCACCAGCACGGTGGCTTCCAGCAAAGCATCTTGTACGGTGGCCACCGCGCGCTCGATCAGGCTGCTGCGGTTGTAGAACGGCACCACCTTCACCCCTGGCGGCAAGCTCGCTTGCAGACTTTGCAATTTGGCGACGGCGGCATGCACCAGTTGCGAGGCATCAGCACCCCGCAGGGCCACCACAATCCCTTCCACTGCTTCGTGCTGGCCATCGCGCGTCACCGCGCCGTAGCGGGTCATGGCGTCGATGCGCACCGTGGCCAAATCTTTGATCCGCAGTGGCGGCATGCCGGCTTTTACCACCACATTGCCGATGTCGTCCGCAGTTTGCAGCGCGCCTTCCACCCGCACCACCACGGCGTTTTCACCGGCGTTGATGCGCCCGGCACCATCGTTGCGATTGTTGCGCTCCAAGGCTTGCACCAGGTCACTGAAATGCAAGCCATTGGCCAGCAAGCGGGCGCGGTCTGGCACCACCACAAAACTTTTTGCCTGCCCGCCCAGCACATTCACATCGGCCACACCCGGCAAGGCGCGCAGCGCCGGGCGCACCGTCCAGTCCAACAAGCTGCGCTTGTCTTGCAAACTCAACCCCGCGCCCTCGATGGTGAACATCAATACATCGGAAAGCGGTGTTGTAATCGGTGCCAAACCACCTTCGACACTGGCCGGCAGCGTCGTGGCCACACCGGCATAGCGCTCATTCACTTGCTGCCGCGCCCAATAGATATCCGTGCCTTCCTTGAAATCCAAGGTGATATCGGCGATTGCATACTTCGCTGTGGAGCGCAGCATCACCGCATTGGGGACACCCAAGAGCTCCATTTCCAGTGGTGCCACCACCCGGCTTTCCACCTCTTCCGGGGTCATGCCGGGTGCTTTCAAGATCATCTTCACCTGCGTCGGCGAGATGTCGGGGTAGGCGTCGATGGGCAATTGCAGATACGCCTGCAAACCGGCACCGGCCAGCGCCAGCACGGCCAGCAATACCAATAAACGTTGCTGCAAAGAAAACGCGATCAAACGGTTGAGCATGGCTTACTCCACCGGTGCCAAGGTCTTGAGCAGGTTGCCGCCACTGGCCGCGACATTGACCCCGGCGTGCACGCCCTCGCCCACGACTACGGCGCTGCGTGCATCACCGCCCAGCAAGTGCACCACCACGCCATGCCATGCCTGCCCTTGGCGCACATACAGCACGTGACGCTCACCTTGTTGTAGCAGGGCCGAAGCCGGCACCGTCACCGCTGCGGTGGGTGCCGGCAAATGCAGGCTGGCTTCCAATTGCTGCCCCGGTAGCAGCGCACTGGCTGCTTGCACCTGCGCACGCACACGCAGGCCTTGCGCGCCCGCATCGGCATCGCCACCCACCGCCATCACCTTGGCACGCGCACCCGCCGGTAATTCCACCGCAAGCCCCGGCTGCACCGCATCGCGCAGCGCCAGCGGGATGTTGAATTCGACATCCAGACTCTCCCCGGTCACCAGCGTGAAGGCAGATGCCAAGGCATCCAAGGCTTGCCCGGGCTTCACCGCGCGATGCAATACCCGCCCCGCCTGCGGGGCCAGCAATTCAAACTCCCCCGGCGCCCCACGCGTGCTGGGGCGAAGCTGCGTCAATTGCAGATTGGCCTGCGCCACGCTGGCTCGGGCAATGGCCGCACGCGCACCGCTTTCTTGCGTGCGCGCTTGCGCAATCAGGCCTTCCTTGAACAATACTGCATCGCGCTGGGCTTGCTGTTGCGCTACACCCGCCTCGGCGCGTGCGCGCGCCAATTCGGCTTGCAGTGTCACCAATTCGCGGCTTTGCACGCGCAGCATCGGCTGCCCACGTTGTACCTGACTGCCTTCATCAACCAACACTTGGGTCACCACGCCGGCATAGGGCACGGTGACCTCGGTGCTGGCCGCCAAGGGGGCGGTGATATGCGCAGGCAGGCCGGTGATCGGTACCACCGTGGCGGCTGTGGCAGCAACTTGGGTGATGCCGAGATTTTTCAGCTGCGCCTCGGTCAGCACGATGCGGCCCTGCGCATCGGCTTTGGGGCTGCTGTCCTCACTACCCGCCTCAGGCTTGCCGCCACAGGCCAGCAAGCTCAATACGAGGGGGCTCAACAGGGCGATACGGCGGGCAGAAACAAGACACAGGTGCGGCATGGCGACATCGTGAAATTTACGGATGCCGCCAGTGTGGCGAACCAAGCTTTGAGAATGCTTAGGACAACGCCAAACACACCGGCATCCCCGTGCAGGCGGGGATACCGGCAGTATCAAAGCGTCTTCAACGCCTCGGTGTGCCCCCCCAAGGCGCGTGTTCGCGACGCCTTAACGTGCCTCGGCCACTTCCACCCCGTCCAAGCCCTGTGCCAAGGTGCGGGCATCGCCACCTTGTGCCAGCTTGATGCGCAGGCGCACCTCATTACTGGAGTCAGCAAAACGCAACGCATCTTCATAGCTGATTTCGCCAGCTTGATACAGCTCGAACAGGCTTTGATCGAAGGTTTTCATGCCCATTTGCACGGACTCCTTCATCACTTCCTTCAGCTTGTGGATCTCGCCATCACGGATGTAGTCTTGCACCAGTGGCGTGCCCAGCAAAATTTCCATCGCCACTCGGCGCGCCTTACCATCGGGAGTGGGCACCAACTGCTGCGCCACCACACCCTTGAGGTTCAGCGACAAATCCATCAGCAATTGGCTGCGGCGCTCCTCGGGGAAGAAGTTGATGATGCGGTCCATCGCCTGATTGGCATTGTTGGCGTGCAGCGTGCACAACACCAAGTGCCCCGTTTCAGCAAATGCGATGGCGTGATCCATGCCCTCGCGGGTGCGCACCTCGCCGATCATGATGACGTCGGGGGCTTGCCGCAGCGTATTTTTCAGCGCGTTCTCCCAGCTATCGGTGTCGATGCCAACTTCGCGCTGGGTGATGATGCAGCCGTCGTGCTTGTGCACAAATTCGATGGGGTCTTCAATCGTGATGATGTGCCCGGTGGAATTGGCATTGCGATAGCCGATCATCGCCGCCAAGGATGTGGACTTACCGGTACCGGTCGCCCCCACGAAAATGATCAAGCCGCGTTTGGTCATCGACAGCGTTTTGATGACCGGTGGCAGGCTGAGTTCTTCCACCGTGGGAATGCGTGTTTCGATCCGACGCAACACCATGCCGACTTGATTGCGCTGATAGAAACAACTGACGCGGAAGCGCCCGACCCCGGCCACACCGATGGCGAAATTGCACTCGTGGGTTTTTTCGAATTCCTCACGCTGCTGCGGCGTCATCACGTTGAGCACCAAATCACGCGACTGTTGCGGCGTCAGCGGGCTTTGGGTGATCGGGCTGATGCGACCATTGACCTTCATCGATGCCGGCATCCCGGCGGTGATGAACAAGTCCGACGCCTTCTGGTGCGCCATCAGTTTGAGGAACGAGGTGAAATCAATGCTGCTCATGGGGCTCTCCTGCGGGCTCAAGACTTACTCGAACAACCGCTTGTCCTTGGCGTATTCACGTGCCTGCTGACGGCTAACCATGCCGCGCTTGACCAATTCTTGCAGGTTTTGGTCCAGGGTCTGCATCCCCGCGTTTTGCCCGGTCTGGATGGACGAATACATCTGCGCCACCTTGTCCTCGCGGATCAGGTTACGGATGGCCGGGGTGCCCACCATGATTTCGTGTGCAGCAGTGCGGCCGCCGCCGACTTTCTTCAACAAGGCCTGCGAAATCACCGCGCGCAAGCTTTCCGACAGCATCGAGCGCACCATCGGTTTTTCACCCGCAGGGAACACGTCGATGATGCGGTCGATGGTCTTGGCGGCCGAGCTGGTATGCAAGGTGGCAAACACCAAGTGCCCGGTTTCCGCAGCGGTCAATGCCAGCCGGATGGTTTCCAAGTCGCGCAATTCGCCCACCAGAATGATGTCGGGGTCTTCGCGCAGGGCGCTGCGCAGCGCCTCGTTGAAGCCGTGGGTATCGCGGTGCACTTCGCGCTGGTTGATCAAGCATTTTTGCGAGGTGTGGACAAACTCGATCGGGTCTTCCACCGACAAAATATGCCCGTACTCATTTTTGTTGATGTGGTCGATCATCGCCGCCAGCGTGGTGGACTTACCCGAGCCTGTGGGCCCGGTCACCAAGATCAAGCCCTGTGGTTGCTCGATCAATTCCTTGAAGACGCGCGGGCAGCCCAAGTCTTCCAGCGTCAACACTTCCGAGGGAATGGTACGGAACACCGCACCGGCGCCACGGTTCTGGTTGAAGGCATTGACACGGAAACGCGCCAAGCTGGGGATTTCAAAACTGAAATCGACTTCCAGAAATTCTTCAAAGTCACGCCGCTGCTTGTCGGACATGATGTCGTACACCAGCGCGTGCACTTGTTTGTGATCCAGCGCCGGAATATTGATGCGCCGGACATCGCCATCCACGCGAATCATCGGCGGCAGGCCTGCCGACAGGTGTAAATCCGAGGCCTTGTTCTTGACCGAGAATGCCAGAAGTTCAGCGATATCCATGCGTACTCCCCAACCCAAAGTGAATTGATTGCCGGCCTGCACCCCAACTACTGCTGGCACGGCCCGCGCCCCGCAGGCAGTATGAGCGCCACCCCGGCCCACGTACAACCACCACCGTGCCAGATCCCATTGCAACGACAGAAGCGGCCTTGCATTCGGCCATGTCCTTGATCGAAAACGCAAGCCGCCGCCCCGGCAGGCCAACAGTACGCCTGTTGGCGGTTTCCAAGACCCGCGACGCCAACGCCATTGCCGATATGGCGCGCGCTGGGCAACGCGCGTTTGGTGAGAACTACGTGCAAGAAGCCTTGCCAAAAATACAGGCGTTGCGCGGATTGGGTCTGGAATGGCATTTGATTGGGCATTTGCAGTCCAACAAAGCGGCGCTGGCGGCGAATGCATTTGACTGGGTGCAAACCGTCGATCGCAGCAAACTGGTGGCGGCACTGGCGCAGCATCGTGCCGACACCCTGCCGCCACTCGATGTCCTGATACAGGTCAATATCGACGACGAAGCCAGCAAATCGGGCTGTCATCCGCAAGAGATCGGGGCATTGGCCGCCGCAATTGCCGCCGCGCCACGGCTGCGCTTGCGCGGGCTGATGGCGATCCCCGCACCCGTCCCGGACATGCCGCGCCGCCGTCACGCATTCGCGGATATGGCCGCATTGTTCGACACACTGGCGGTGCAATATCCGCACATCGATACGTTATCGATGGGTATGAGCGAAGATTTTGTTGAAGCCATTACAGAAGGTGCGACCATGGTGCGCATCGGCAGCGCACTGTTTGGCCCGCGCGCGCCCAAGCAAGGAACCCCCGCATGAACAACCACATCGCCTTCATCGGCGGCGGCAATATGGCACGCAGCTTGATTGGCGGCCTGATTGCCCAAGGCCACACGCCGGCCAGCATCCACGTTGCCGAGCCGGTTGCCGCCCTGCGCGAGGCCTTGGCCGCAGACTTTGGTGTGACCGTGTTTGCCGATGGCGCACAGGCCACGGCCGGCGCACAGACGTGGGTACTGGCCACCAAACCACAAGTGCTGCGTGATGTTTGCGCGGCACTGGCCACGCAGGCGCAAGCCAGTCAACCATTGGTGATCTCGATTGCTGCCGGCATCACCACCGCGCAACTGGAACGCTGGCTGGGCGGCAATAGCAAAATCGTGCGCACAATGCCCAATACGCCGGCCCTGCTGGGCGCGGGTGTGACCGGCCTGTACGCCAGCGCGCGCGTGGATGCGCAAGAGCGCGCGTTTGCTGACAGCTTGCTGGCCGCCGCCGGTCAAACCGTGTGGCTTGCCGATGAAGCCTTGATGGACGCGGTGACCGCGGTGTCGGGCAGCGGCCCGGCCTATGTTTTTTTGCTGGCCGAAAGCATGATCGCCGCCGGTATCCAGCAAGGTCTGCCTGCCGATGCCGCACGCACGCTGGTCCTGCAAACCGTACTGGGCGCGGCACGCATGCTGACCGAAGCGGAGGTGGATGCCGCCGAACTGCGTCGCCGCGTCACCTCGCCCGGCGGCACCACGCAAGCGGCAATCGACACCTTCGAAACCGGCGGCTTGCGCACGTTGGTGGATGCCGCCATCCACGCCGCCCGCGTGCGTGGGGCGGCATTATCTGCTGCCAATGATTGAATCCGCACGTTCGCGCTTCAACGCTGATCCCAGCGCTGAATGATTGCTGCGATTTCGGCCACCCCGTCGGTCAAGGCGGCAGGCCCTGGTTGCAAAATGATCGGCGATTTGATCTCGAATAATTGCCCGTCGCGTACCGCCGGGATGGCATCCCAGCCGGGCCGGGCGGCGACATTTTCAGGGCGAAATTTTTTACCGCACCACGAGCCCAGCATAATGTCGGGTGCGTGCCGGATCACCTCGTCGGCATCCTCAAGAATGCGGGCCTGTGCCCATTACGGGTACAACATCCGTTGCGACCACGTGCCATCGGCATCGCATTCGTGCAGGTGGCGCTGGTGCAGACGATAGCTTGCGGCATACCAAAACTCGACCGCGTGTGGACGCAGCCGAAACCCACTCCAGCGCGGCGGGCGCGGCACATCGCGCCCCGCAAACTCGGCTTCGACTTGCGCCAAACGCGCATCAAATGTCTCCCGCGCATCCAGTGTCTGCGACTGCTGCGAAGCCCACGCGCCCAGCTGGCTGCCACGCGGGCGGCTGGCGAAATAGGCATCGGCCTCAGCCACCGATACGATCTCCACCGCACCCTCCAAACGCACCTGCACACCATTGCGCACGCGCGGCCAATAAAACAGCAATGCGGCCTGTGGATGCGCCTGCAATTCGTGGCCTTTGCGCCCATCCAAATGGGTATAGAACACAAACCCTTGCGCGTCATGGTGTTTCAGCAACACGATGCGCGCCGACGGGCGGCCCTGCGCATCCACGCTGGCCACGGTCATCGCGGTGCGATCCGGCTCGCCGGCGGCCTGCGCCTCGGCAAACAACGTATTGAAGGTGGTCAGGATGTCATTCGGTAGCGTGTGCATACCACTATTGTCGCGCGTCCGCGAAACCTGCGCATCTGGCTGTTAGCATGCTGCAATGCAAAACCGCCGCCACATCGTCTTGATCGGCCCCATGGGCAGCGGCAAAAGCACGCTGGGCCGCGTCTTGGCCACGCGCCTGCAACTGCCTTTTGTGGACGTGGATGCCGACATCGTAGCGGCAGCCGGGATGTCGATTCCGGCCATTTTTACTGCCGAAGGCGAGGCCGGCTTTCGCCAGCGCGAATCGCTTGCCTTGGCTGCGGCGCTGACCAGCGCACCTTCGGTGATTGCCACTGGCGGTGGCGCGGTGCTGTGTGCGGACAATCGCGCTGCAATCCAGACGGCGGCTGCCGTGGTGTATCTGCATGTCTCGGCAGACGCGCAATTGCGACGCATCGCTGGCGACAGCAACCGCCCCCTGCTGACCACAGAAGCGCCGGCACAACGGCTTGCCGCACTACAAGCGCAACGCGAACCGTTGTATCGGCAGCTTGCCACTTGCACGATCGACACCAGCACGCAGACACCCGACCAACTTGCCGCGGACGTGCTGCGGCATCTTCACTCCCTTCAGGAATCCTGCGCATGAGCGTGTTGCAACACCAAGTTGATGTGCGCGGAGCGGCACCTTATCGCATCCATATTGGCCCCGGCTTGTTGGATGACGGCAACCTGCTCACGGCCACCCTGCGTGGCCGCCATGCACTGATCGTCAGCGATGCCAATGTGGCACCGTTGTATGCAAAACGGGTGGAGGCCGCATTGCGTGCTGCACAGCCAGAATTGCGCATCGCCCGCCACGTCATCGACGCCGGTGAAGCAGAGAAAACCCTGACCAATTTTGCCGGCGTGATCGACGTGCTTGCCAACTTGGGTGCCACCCGCGATGCCTGCATCTATGCACTAGGTGGCGGCGTCATTGGTGATATGGCCGGGTTTGCCGGCGCGTGCTGGATGCGCGGCATTGATGTGGTGCAATTGCCCACCAGCTTGCTGGCGATGGTGGATTCTTCCGTGGGTGGCAAGACCGCCGTGGATATGCCACAAGGCAAGAATCTGGTGGGCGCGTTTCATCCACCGCGCGCCGTGATTGCCGACACCACCACCCTGCGCACGCTGCCACCGCGCGAATTGCGCGCGGGGCTTGCCGAGGTCATCAAATACGGCGCGATTGTGGATGCCGATTTCCTGCAGTGGCTGGCTGCACACTGCGATGCATTGCTTGCCGATGACGATGCCAGCCTGGCGGAGGCCATCGCCCGCAGCTGCACGCACAAGGCCGCGATTACCGAACGCGACCCATTTGAGCACGGCGACCGCGCACTGCTCAACTTCGGGCATACCTTTGCGCATGCGATCGAAGCCGAACAAGGCTATGCCCACGGCTTCAACCATGGCGAAGCGGTGGCCGTTGGGATGGTGCTGGCAGCACGCCTATCCAGCGTCCTGGGCATGGCCACGAGTGCATCTGCAGATGCGTTGCGTGACCTGCTGCAGCGTTTTGATTTGCCGGTAGACATGCCCACCGGGCTGGTGCCTGATGCCCTGCTGGCGCGCATGCGCTTGGACAAAAAAGCACAAGCCAGTGGCCTGCGCTTCATCCTGTGGCAAGGCCCCGGCAGTGCCCAAGTGGTGGCCGATGTGCCGGAAGCGGCGGTGCTACAAGCCTTGCGCAGCTGAAGCCTGCCGATACCCCGCAGCCGCGGCACTTGCCGGCGGCTGCGGGAATGCGTTACCGCGTCATTTACGCAAGCAACGGGTTGGCTTTCTCGGTATCCAGCTTGTACAGCTTGATTGCACGCGCCACATCCTTGGCCGTCAGCTTGCCTTCGGCAGCCAATGCCGCCACGGCGGCTTGCGCCACATGCCAGCGGTCCACCTCGAAATGGCGGCGCAGGTTTTCGCGGGTATCGCTGCGGCCATAGCCGTCGGTACCCAACACGCTGTAGCGCATGGGTACATACTCGCGAATCTGATTGGCAAACGTGCGTACATAGTCGGTGGCGCAAATCGCCGGCCCTTGGCGACCTTCCAGCAATTGGGTCACCCACGCCTTGCGCGGCGTCTTGGCTTCCGGGTGGAAGCGGTTCCAGCGTTCGGCATCGGCACCGTCGCGTGCCAGTTCCGTAAAGCTGGGGCACGACCAGATATCCGCCTTGATGCCAAAATCCTTGTCCAGCAAGTCGGCGGCAGCAATCACCTCACGCAAGATGGTGCCGCTACCCAACAACTGCACGCGCAAATCGGTCTTTTTGCCCTTGCCCGCATCCTGCAACAAATACATGCCCCTGATGATCCCCTCGGCACTGCCTTCCGGCATCTCCGGGTGGGTGTAGTTTTCATTCATCAAGGTGACGTAGAAGTACTCGTCATGCTGCTCGGCCAGCATGCGCTGCATACCGTATTGCATGATGGTGATGACCTCGTAGGCAAAGGTCGGGTCGTAACTACGCACATTGGGAATCAGCGCACTTTGCACATGCGAATGCCCGTCTTCGTGCTGCAAACCTTCGCCATTGAGGGTGGTGCGGCCAGCCGTGCCGCCTAGCACGAAGCCGCGCGCGCGCATGTCACCGGCCTGCCACGCAAAGTCGCCGATGCGCTGGAAGCCAAACATCGAGTAATAGATGTAGAACGGCAGCATCTGCAAATTGCTGCTGCTATAGGCGGTCGCCAGCGCCATCCAGCTGGCGAATGCGCCGGCCTCGGTGATGCCTTCTTCCAACACTTGGCCGGCGGCATCCTCGCGATAGAACATCAATTGGTCGGCATCCACCGGCTTGTATTTCTGGCCTTGCGGCGCATAGATGCCGAGCTGGCGGAACAAACCTTCCATACCAAAAGTGCGCGCCTCGTCGGCCACGATCGGTACGCAACGTGGGCCGACCTGTTTGTCGCGCAGGATGATGTTGAACATCTGCACGAAGGCCATGGTGGTGCTGATTTCGCGCTCGCCGGTGGATTTGAGCAGGCGTTCGAAGGTCGCCAACGGCGGCACCTCCAACGCTTGGCTGGCCTTTTGCCGGCGCTGCGGCAAATGCCCGCCCAGCGCAGCGCGACGTTCGCGCATGTAGTCCATTTCCGGCGACTTGTCGTCCGGTTTGTAGAACGGCACCGCGCCATCCTTCAACTGCTCATCACTGATCGGCAATTGGAAACGGTCGCGGAAGGCGCGTACTGCGTCGTTGTCCAGCTTCTTGGTTTGGTGGGTGGGGTTCAGTGCCTCACCGGCACTGCCCATGCCGTAGCCCTTCACGGTCTTGGCCAAAATGACGGTCGGCTGCCCCACGGTCTTGCTGGCGGCGTCATAGGCGGCATACACCTTGTGCGGGTCGTGGCCACCGCGGTTCAAACGCCAGATATCGTCATCCGACAGGCTGGACACCATTGCCAAGGTTTGCGGCGTTTTGCCGAAGAAATGCTCGCGCGTATAGGCACCACCAAATGCCTTGCAGTTTTGATACTCGCCATCCACGGTATCCATCATCACTTTGCGCAACAGGCCATCGGTGTCCTTGGCCAGCAACGGATCCCAATAGCTGCCCCAAATGGTCTTGATGACATTCCAGCCGGCACCCCGGAACTGACCTTCCAAATCCTGAATGATTTTGCCGTTGCCGCGCACCGGCCCATCTAACCGCTGCAAATTGCAGTTGATCACAAACACTAGGTTATCCAACCCTTCGCGGCCAGCCACGCCAATGGCACCCAGCGATTCGGGCTCGTCGGTTTCGCCATCGCCCAAGAAACACCAAACCTTGCGGTCGGACTTTGGCACCAATCCGCGGGCTTCCAAATATTTCCAGCTGCGCGCCTGATAGATCGCGGCCAGAGGGCCCAAGCCCATGCTAACGGTGGGGGTCTGCCAGAAATCAGGCATCAGCCACGGGTGCGGGTAGCTGGAAATGCCGCGGCCATCGACTTCCATCCGGAAGTTTTCCAGCTGGTCTGCATTGATCCGGCCTTCCAAGAAAGCGCGCGAGTAAATGCCCGGCGAACTGTGGCCTTGGATGTACAGCAAATCCCCCGGGTGGTGTTCGGAAGGCGCACGCCAGAAGTGGTTGAAACCGACGTCGTACAACGTTGCCGAACTGGCAAAACTGGCGATATGCCCACCCAGCGAACCCGGCTTGCGATTGGCGCGCACCACCATCGCCATCGCGTTCCAGCGGATGATTGAACGCAAGCGCCATTCCAAGTGCGCATCACCCGGCATTTGCGGCTCTAGGTGCGCAGGAATGGTGTTGATATACGCCGTGGTGGGCGAAAACGGCATATGCGTCCCGGCACGCCGGGTCATTTCCACCATGCCTTCCAGCAATTGGTGCGCGCGCTGCGGGCCGTCGTGGTCGATGACCGCTTTCATCGACTCGATCCACTCCCGCGATTCTTGCGGATCGGGGTCGTTTTGCAGCATTTCATTGAGCCAATTCATCGCGCGCTCCATTCCGGACAGTCGGTTGAAACGCCAGTCTAGCAAGCCTGCGTGGCAGATGGATGCTGCACTGCAACCCAAATCAATAATTACCCGGGTATTTCATTTTTCTAAAAATTTGCCACTCCCCCGCCCGTCATTTACGCGCGACACAACGCTCACCAGATCAAATCATCCGGCACCACAAACTGCGCGTAATACGCATCGTCTTCGGAATGGCTGGCGGCAGGCGCGGTGCTGGTGCCGTGATCTAGCACGATCCACTCTGGCGCGCGCTCGCGCACCTTGTCGGCGGCGGCGCGCGGCAGTAGCTCGAAGCGCTCACCCAATTGCACGATCACCAGCACGCCGGCGGCCAGCTTTTTGCGCAGATCCTCGTTGACTCGCAATGTGCGGATGGCGTCGCCGGTACTGAAGCGGTATTCCAGCTCGCCGGTGCGCGGTTGTTTTTTGTCTTCGATGATTTGCCGTGCCTGCGCACGCAGTTCGGCATTGCGGGCATGGGCTTTGCGTTCGGCTTGCAGCGCGCGGTCGCGGTCGGTTTTCTCGGCGCGGGCGCGCTCTGCCTCTTGTTGAATCTCACTGGGTGTTTTTGTCGCTTTGGCGTGGTGCGCCACATGCTGCTCGCGTGCGACTTCAGCGACTTTGGATTTTTTGACCAAACCTGCCTTGAGAAGTTGTTGTTGCAATGGGTTGGGCTTGGCCATGCTGCACGTCGCTACAGAGGGTTGCGAAAGTCGTGGCCATTTTACGTCTGACCACGATGATGCCGCAGCTATTGCGGTGGCGCGGCCAGCTCTTTGGCGCTCAAGAACCCATCGTGGTTCACGTCTTGCTTGTGAAACCGTTCGGCCAGTTGCGCGCGGTAGGCCGCGCGGGTGATGGGCTTGCCCTTGCCAGCGGGCTGCTCATCGGCCGACAACACGCCATCGTGGTTGCGATCCATGCCATCAAAGGCATAGCTCAACCAGTCTTGATATTCGAGCAAGGACACACGCCCGTCGTGGTCGCTGTCCATCTTCGACAGATAATCACTGCTGCGCTGCACTTGCGCAGCTGCCGCCAGCGAAAGCCCGCCGGCAAGCACCGCCAGTGCAAACGCGCGCCTCATGCCGGCAACAGCGCATAGCCGCGCAAACGTGCGGCGTAGTCTTGCAGTGCGCGCACGCCGCTGGCTTCGGCCTCGCTGCACCATGCTTGCAGGCGCTTCAATTTTTCTGTGGCGTCATGGCTGCGGCTTTCCAACACCTCGACCAAACGCCGGCGATGGTCGACCAGAGCTTGGATGCGCGGGCGGCTAGCTACCCAATCTTGCAGCTGCGCACGCGCGTCGGGCTTCAGCCAACGGCCATCATCGGCCAAGCCCTTACGCAATTTGCGCGGCAACAACCCACGCAATTTTGCGCCTGCCGCTGCGGCTTCTTCGCGCAGGGCCGGCTTCAATACATTGCGTTGGTAATCGGTCATCGCTTGGAAGCGGTGCGCCACCAAGGCTTTCAGGGTTTCTGCGTCGGGTGTGTTGATGTTGGGCCGCAGGTTGAGCTTGGGCGCCACCCGCAACACTTTTGCCAGGCGCAGGGCTTGCAGCACACCGATGGCGGCCCAGCCGATATCAAATTCAAAACGCCGCATCGCAAACCGCGCCGAAGACGGAAAAGCATGATGATTGTTGTGCAATTCTTCGCCACCAATCCACACCGCCCACGGGGTCAGATTGGTGGCGGTGTCGGTGGTTTCAAAATTGCGATAGCCCCACCAGTGGCCCAAACCATTGATGACGCCGGCGGCCCAAAACGGGATCCACGCCATCTGGATCGCCCATGCCGCCACCCCTTTGGCACCAAACAGCACAAAACTGACCAGCAGCAACAGTTGCACGCCCAGATTGGGGAAGCGCGTGTAGAGCTTGCGTTCCACCCTGTCGTCCGGGCAGCCCTTGCCGTATTGCTCGATGCAGGCGCGGTCCAGCCGCGCCTCGCGGTATAGGTCGCCACCACGCCAGAACACCGTGCCGATGCCCTTGATCATCGGGCTATGCGGATCGTCCTCGGTCTCGCATTTGGCGTGATGTTTGCGATGGATCGCCGTCCACTCACGGGTCAGCATCGAGGTGGTCAGCCAACTCCAGAAACGGAAAAAATGCGCGATGACCGGATGGAAATCCACCCCGCGATGCGCTTGGCTACGGTGCAGATACAAGGTCACCGTAAAAATGGTGATCTGGGTGACCACCAGCAAGTACAACAACATTTCCAGCCAACTCAGTTGCAGTAGGCCGCCGGCAATAAAATCGAGGAACACGGACATGGGTGGCTTGGTCACAGGTGCGTCAGGCAATGGCAATATCATGCCACGCCAGCCAGCATTCCCCTGAATTTCAAGCACAGGCACAATCCCCACATGCCTGAACTGCCCGAAGTTGAAACCACCCGCCGGGGGTTGGCCCCGCATGTCGAGGGCCGCCGGGTGACGGCGGTGGTGCTGCGGCGGCCGGATTTGCGTTGGCCGATCCCGCGTGAGGTCTCGCAGCTGTTGCCCGGCCAACCAATCCGCAGCATTCGCCGGCGCGCAAAGTATTTATTATTCGATACCGACGCCGGCAGTGCTTTGCTGCATTTGGGTATGAGCGGCAACTTGCGGGTACTGCCGCCCAACACCCCGCTGCGGCCGCATGACCATGTGGACATCGCGCTGGACAATGGTCAGCTGTTGCGATTTCACGATCCGCGCCGGTTTGGTTGCCTGCTCTGGCAAGCGCCGGGGCAAACCCATTCGCTGCTGGCGGGGCTTGGCCCCGAGCCCCTAGAAGCGGGCTTCGATGGCGACTATCTGTTTGCACGCAGCCGAGGTCGCAGCAGTGCAGTCAAAACCTTCCTGATGGATCAGGCAGTAGTCGTGGGGGTGGGCAATATCTACGCCGCCGAAGCATTGTTCATGGCTGGCATCTCGCCACTGCGCGCGGCCGGCAAAATCAGCCGCGAACGCTATGCGGCACTGGCGATGGCCGCCAAACAAGTGCTGCAACACGCCATCGACCGTGGCGGCACTACCCTGCGGGACTTCATGACTCCGGAAGGTGCGCCCGGTTATTTCGTACAGGAATTACAGGTTTATGGGCGCGCCGGTGCGCCATGCCCGCGCTGCGGGCGTGCGCTGAAACACGCCAACATCGGCCAGCGCGCCAGCGTGTGGTGCGGGCACTGCCAGCGTTGATCGCTGCGCAAGCGCCGCCGGCATTCGCTATGCTGGCGGCTCCCCCGCCCTCTGTTGACCGCAATGACTGTTGCAGGTGACATCACTGTGTTGCTGGATGCCGCCCGCGATGGCGACCGAGATGCACTGGATCGCGTGCTGGCCACGCTGTACCAGGAACTGCATGGCATGGCCCGCCGCCAACTGGCAGGGCAGCAGCATGGACATACGCTGGATGCCACCGCCTTGGTCCACGAGGCCTACCTCAAACTGATCGGGCGCGGCAGTGGCAGCGCGCAATTTGACGATCGCGCGCACTTCTTCGCGTATGCCGCATCGGCGATGCGCTCTGTCATTGTGGATTACGCACGCCAGCGCTTGGCGCAAAAGCGCGGCGGCGACTTGCACCGGGTGACCGACTTGCCCGATGACATCGAAGGCGGGCTGCGTTTGGACGAGGACATGTTGGGTCTGGATACCGCACTGACCCGGCTGACGGCGGTGGATCCGCGCCTAACTCAGGTGGTGGAGCTGCGCTATTTCGCCGGGTTGTCGGAACTGGAAATCGCCGCCTTGATGCAGCGTTCCGAGCGCAGCGTGCGCCGCGACTGGCAGAAAGCGCGGATGTTCCTGCTGGCCTCGTTGCAGGAGACCCCGTCGGTCTGACCGCAAGGTCAGGGAGGCGGTTGCCGGCATGGATCTCGCGCGTTGGCAACGCCTGTCGCCACTGCTGGATGCCCTGCTGGAGCTGCCTGCCGACCAACGCGCCGAGCACCTGCAAGTGCTGCGCTGCGAAGACCCGCAACTGGCCGCCGAACTTGAACGTCTGTTGCTGCTTGAAGCCGACGATGCCGAATTCCTGAACACGCCGGTGATGCAACTACCGGCCGGCGTGGTGCCCGGTGCGCGCTTTGGCCCGTACCGGCTTGAGCGCGTGCTGGGCGAAGGCGGCATGGGCCAGGTATGGTTGGCTGCACGTGCCGATGGCCTGTACGAGCGCAAAGTGGCGCTGAAGTTGTTGCGCTCCGGCCTGGTCGATTCCAGCCTGCGCCAGCGCTTTGACCGCGAGCGTGAAATACTGGCGCGGTTTGCGCACCCGTTCATCGCACGCCTGTTGGATGCCGGCGTTGATCAAGGCGGGCAACCGTATCTGGCGTTGGAATACGTGGATGGTGAGCCGATCACCAGTTGGTGCCAGGCGCGGCAACTGGACATCGCCGCGCGCCTGGATTTATTCCGGCAAATTTGCGATGCGGTCAGCCATGCGCATGCCAACCTCATCGTGCATCGTGATTTAAAGCCTTCCAATATTCTGGTCACCCCCGACGGGCATGTGCGTCTGCTCGATTTTGGTATCGCCAAGCTGCTGGATGTCAGTCCATTACCGGTAGAACAAACTCGCACCGGCGTGCGCGCGTTCACCCTGCACTACGCCGCACCCGAGCAAATTCGCGGCGAGCCGGTCACCACCATGACCGATGTGTATTCGTTAGGCGTGATCTTGTACGAGCTGCTGACTGGCAGCAAACCGTATCGGCTCAAGCGCCAAACCGATGCCGAATGGGAAGAGGCGATCTTGGAAGGCGCCCCCTTGCGCCCATCGCAGGCTGCGACCCTCGCCGATCCATTGCAGATCAAGCCCTACACCCCGCGCCGGCTCGCCAAGATGCTATCGGGGGACTTAGATAACATCGTCCTGAAAGCACTGGCCAAGCAGCCCAATCAGCGTTATGTATCGGCCGAAGCGTTGTCGCAGGATTTACTGTGCTTTTTACGTGGCCGCCCGGTGCAGGCACGCGGCGAAAGCATGGGCTATCGGCTACGCAAATACATGCAGCGCCATCGCTGGTCGATTGCCGCAGGCTCGACCATTTTATTGGTGCTGACCACCGCACTTGGCGTGGTCGCATGGCAGGCACAGCGCGCCCTGCACGAGGCAACCCGCGCACAAGCGATGCAACGTTTCATCGCCGAATTATTCCAAGATGCCAGCAGCTCGCCGAACACCCCGATCGACCTGCGCAGCCTGCTGGACATGGGCATTTTGCGTGGCGAACACAGCCTAGCGCGACAACCGCAGGCACGCGCCGAGCTATACGGTGTGGTTGCACAACTGCGGCTGAGTCTAGGCGACTATCGTGAAGCCGATGAATTGCTGCAACGGCAAGCCAATTTGCTGACACACCTGCCAGATGCGCCGTTCAGCCTGCGCCTGGAGTCGGCCACCTTGCGTGGCAATGTGCAGCGCCAATTGGGCAACCCGACGCGGTGTATGGCGCAAATGCAGCCATTGAGTACGCAGGTTGATACCGAGCAAACTCGCCTGCCACAACAGGCTGCCGCGTATTACACCCAGCTTGGGCGCTGCCTGCGCGATGTGAATCAAGCCGATGCAGCCAAGCGGCTGTTTACCCGCGCACTGGATCTGCGCCGCAAACAGGGCGACGAAAGCGGGGTCGCCGAAACCACCCTCGATATGGCCACCTTGCAAGCCGATGCCGGCAACCCTGAGCAAGCCCTGCGCACCATCGCCACCGGCTTGGATCGCCTGCGCCAAAAAGCCGGCGACCACCACCCCGAAGCCATCGACATGCTGCGCGCCATGTGCGCACTGGAGCGCAATACCGATGCCGTGGATGCGGCCGTGCGCGACTGCAAACAATCACTGAAATTGGCGCAAGATTTGCACGGCCCCAACCATCGCACCGCGATTGATGCCAACCGCCAACTGGCGGCGCTGTATGTGGATTTGGGCCGCTTCAATGAAGCCGAGACCATTTTTCTGGATACAACAGCGTGGATGCGTACACGCCTGGATGCCAACCATCCGGATATGGCCCGCGCTTACAACAGCTTGGCTATCGTGGCGTGGGAACGCGGCGACCTGGCGCGTGCGATGCGCTTTCAGCAACAAGCGGTGGATGCTTGGCGCAAATCTGGCAATGACGGACTCACCTCTGCCGGCTTGTTCAACCTAGCCATGATCTTGCACGATGCTGGCCACGAGCACCAAGCGCTGACAGCGGTGCGCGAATCCACAAGCCTGCGGATACGGCAGTTTGGTGCGCAACATGCGTTGGTCGGCGATAGCAAACGCCTGACCGGTGAAATTCTGGCTGCCCTCGGCAACACCGACCTAGCACGCAGCGAGCTGGAAACTGCAGTGCGCCTGACCCGCGCCGGCTATGGCCCCGACCACTCCCACACCCGCCGTACCGACGTGGCCTTGGCTCGTTTGCTGGCACGCCAAGGCCAAGCCGGCGCGCTGGCGCGGCTCGACCAGTTGGGGCAGCTGCACAACGGCAATATGGAACAACGCAAAGCGGTATGGCTGGCACGCGCTTATGCCGCACAAATTCGCTGCCCGCAGCAACCGCAACTATCGCGTTTGGCACTGGATGCCGTACTTGCCGAGATGCAGTTATTGGCACCCGAAGGTGGTGCGGTCCCGCGTGAGGTGCAGCACATTCGCAACACCTGCGGCAAGCCACTCACAACGGCAACGGCACCTGCAACGGCTCGATCAGTCCCTCGCCACGCATCACCTTCTTGAACTCGGCACGCGACACCGACACATAGCGCTCGTTGCCGCCAATTTCCACCTGCGGCCCGTCCTGTACGGCGCGCCCCTGCGCATCAATGCGCACGTTCATGATGGCTTTCTTGCCGCTGTGGCAAATGGTTTTGATTTCGGAAAACTCATCGGCCCACGCCAGCAAATACTGGCTGCCTTCGAACAATTCCCCGCGAAAATCTGTGCGCAAGCCGTAGCACAACACCGGGATGCGCAGCGCATCCACCACTTCACTGAGCTGCCAGACCTGCGATTTGCTCAAAAATTGCGCCTCATCCACCAGCACGCAATGCAATGGCCCGTTATCGCGGATGTCGTCTTCCACCACCTGCTGCAAATCAGCATCGCGTGAAAACGCCAGCCCCTGCGCGCGCAAACCAATCCGCGAGGCCACCGTACCCGTCGCCACCCGGTCATCCAGATGCGGGGTCAAGATCGCCACCCGCATGCCGCGCTCGCGGTAGTTGTGCGCGCTTTGCAGCAAGGTGGTGGTCTTGCCCGCGTTCATCGCGGAATAGTAGAAATAGAGTTTGGCCATGCACGGATTCTACCGGCGCACAAGGCTGGCACGCAGGCCCGCCAGCTTCGACAATGGCAGCATGCAACATGCGCATCTCCACGGCCTCAACCCCCCACAACGGCAAGCGGTGTTGCACACCGAAGGCCCGCTGCTGGTGCTGGCCGGTGCCGGCAGTGGCAAGACCCGGGTCATCATCGAAAAGATCGCGCATCTGATCCAGTCTGGCCGCTACCCGGCCAAGCGCATCGCCGCAATCACCTTCACCAACAAATCCGCGCGCGAAATGCGCGAGCGCGTGGGCAAACGCATCAAGGGCGACGCCGCGCAAGAATTGACGGTGTCCACCTTCCATGCGCTGGGCTTGAAGATCCTGCAGATTGACCACGCCAAGCTGGGGCTGCGGCGTGGGTTTTCGATTTTTGATGCCGATGACTCGGCCGCGCAACTGAAAGATTTGCTGCCGCCGGGCAGCAAGCCCGATGTCATCGATGCCGCCAAGCAACTCATCAGCCGCGCCAAAAACGCCGGCCTGTCGCCCGAGCAAGCCAGCGCCGCCGCAGGCAGCACCCGCGAGCGTGAAGCCGCTGCCTTGTATGCGCGTTACCAGCAACGCCTGACTGCCTTCAACGCGGTGGATTTTGATGATTTGATCCGGCTGCCGGTGCAATTGCTGGAAACCGATGCCGAGGTCTGCGCCGCATGGCGCGAGCGTATCGGCTATCTGTTGGTGGACGAATGCCAAGACACCAACGATGCGCAATATCGCCTGCTGAAAGCCATTGCCGGTGACGCAGGCCAGTTCACCTGCGTGGGCGATGATGACCAGAGCATCTACGCCTGGCGCGGGGCCAATCCGGATAATTTGCTCTCGCTGGGCACGGATTACCCGGCGCTCAAAATCGTCAAGCTGGAACAAAATTACCGCTGCTCCAACCGCGTGTTGCGCGCTGCCAATGCACTGATTGCCAACAACCCGCACGCGCACCCCAAAACGCTGTGGAGCGAAGCTGCCGATGGCGAGCGCATCCGCGTATGGGAATGCCGCGACGCCGCGCACGAGGCCGACAAAGTTGCCGCCGAGCTGCAATTTATCGGACAAAAATTCACCCCACCCAATGGCGCACCGCCATGGGCCGACTGCTGCATTTTGTTCCGTGGCAATCACCAAAGCCGCGCCCTGGAAAAAGCCCTGCAACTGTTGCGCATTCCCTATCACTTGAGTGGTGGCACTGCGTTTTTGGATCGCGGCGAAGTCAAGGACGCGTTGGCGTGGCTGCGCCTGCTGGCCAACCCCGACGATGACGCTGCATTTTTGCGCGCGGTGCAGTCGCCCAATCGCGGCGTGGGTGCCGGCACCTTGGCCAAGTTGGGCGAGCTGGCCGCACACGCGCACCTGCCTTTGTCGCGAGCCGGTGAGTCGATCACCTTGGCCAAGCAACTCCCCGCACGCGCCGCCAATGCCTTGCAGGGGTTTTCCAGCATCTTGCATGACCTGCGCCAAGACGCCCACCGCCTGTCACCTGCCGAATTGGTACGCAGGCTCAATGAGCGCTCCGGCCTGCTGGCCGCCTTGCAGGCCAGTTGCAAAGACGCCGCGCAGTTTCAATCGCGGCGGCGCAACCTGGATGAGCTGGCCGATTGGTTTGACGGCCCCAAGACCTCCGGCCCCGGCGAATTGGCGGCGGCGCTGGCGCTGCTCAGCCATGCCGACAAAGGCGATGCCGGCAATCAGGTGCGCTTGATGAGCATGCACGCGGCAAAGGGGCTGGAGTTTCGCTTCGTGTTTATCGTCGGCGTGGAAGACGGCAACCTGCCGCACGAGGCCAGTCTGGAAGAGGGCCGCCTCGATGAAGAGCGCCGCCTGTTCTATGTCGGCATCACCCGCGCCAAAGAACGCCTGTGGTTGTCGCACGCCAAAGAGGCACAACGCTGGGGCGATAAATTGCGCCTACAACCCAGCCGCTTTATCGATGAACTCCCCGCTGGCGAATTGCAGCGCGACGGTGCCGACCCGGTGGCCGATGCCGCACAAAAAGCCGAGCGGCGCAGCGCCAGCTTGGCCAATATCCGCGCCCTGCTGGCAGATTGAACAGAAACCGTCACCTGCGCCGAGTAAACTGAGCGCCCGTTGTCGATGAGCCTCGCCATGCGCCGTTTATTGCCACTTGTGTTCGTTGCCCTCCTCAGCGCCTGCGCCAACACTGCGCCGCGCACCCATATGGCGGCATCGGATGTGCGCGAAATCGACAGCCTTGCCGCCATCGCTCCGGCCCTGGCCGAATCCCACGCGCGCAGCTTGCTGGTGCTGGATATCGACGACACCTTGCTGACCTCCGACGGCTTTTTTGGCAGCGACAAATGGTACGAATGGCAAAAGCACCTACCCAAGGACGACCCGGGCAAAGTGCCCTGCCTGTTTGATGTGATTGCACTCAATTACGAAGCCGCCAGCCAACACCCCACCCAGCCCGATGGCCCGGCACTGATCAATGCCATTGCCTCGGACAAACTGCTGCTGACCTCGCGCAACCCGTTATACCGCGGCGGCACCTTACGCACCTTGCGTGATGCCGGCTACGCACTGCCGCAGATGCTCAGCACACAAACCGAAGGTAGCAGTTGGGATGCCCGAGCAAATGCGGCGGCCAAGCCCGTTCACGTCAGTTACGACCAAGGCGTGTTCATGACCTCGGGGCAAGACAAAGGCGTGATGCTGCGCGCATTGCTGCAACGCCTGCGCCTGCACTACGACCGCGTACTGCTGGTGGATGATGGCCAGAAAAACATCGATGCCATGCGTGCAGCCCTGCGTGACGCCCATATTTCGTACCTCGGCCTGCACTACACCCGCGTCGACAAAACCATCAGCGATGCCGACGCCACTGCCGGGCGCAGCGGCTGGCAGGCATGGCGGCAATTGCTGGCCAGCACCTATCCGCAACGCTTGCAGGCGATGGAACACGGAAGCTGTAGTTATTGATAAAAATCAAATGGTTGCGCATTAAATACACCCTATTGCATTAAATTTAACATGCAAGTAACATTTCTGCGTCCGGTGCACGCCGGAGTGATGCCACAACCGTCGTCCATACCGGCCCTGCCGGTTCTTGAGGAGGCCCCGGGCCTCCTTTTTCTTTGCCTGCCAACTTGCACCCGCAGGCATCGCCGCCGACACTCCCCCGTATGCCGTCAGGTTTCCTCCCCCTTCGTCGCTGCTCCTACGCGCTGGCCTGCGGCCTGACCCTACTGCTGAGCGCCTGCCAGCCCAACAGCGCAAAGCCGCATGCCCCGCTGGCGGACCCCCCCCGTCGCACGACTTTCGCCACCCGCCCGGTGGACGCGGTGTACCTGCTGCGCGACCGCCTGCTGGCACGCGACGGTGCCGGGTTTGCGCAACTGGCGGTACCGCCAGCGCTGCACGCCGAATTGGAGCAAGCATGGCGCAACGGCCATAGCCGCTGGCCACTGGACGAGCTGCCCCTGGATGCCCGCATCCCGCGCATGTTGGCCGCCTTGCAAGTGCCGAATGCCGACAAGGTCTTGCTGGCCACGTTTCGCAACCAATTTGCCGGGGCCGATGCCGATATCGACCAAGCCATCCGCACACTGCTGGTATTTGGCGGCGAATACGTACAAACCGACCCCGACAGCAGCCCCGCCGAACGTGAACACACCCGGCAAGCCATGGCCGCCGTGGGTGCGTGGGCCCTGCAAGCGCCACTGGCCGACCCCAAGCGTGCGCAACGGTTCTTCCCCATCGTTGCCGCCGCCGCCGTGCGCAGCGGCATCAACGGCAAACTGGGCGACGCCGCCTTCACCCAGCTGGGGATGACCCAAAGCCTGAACCGGCTATCACCCTTCCTCGCCACCTTGCTGGCCCAACTGCGCCAGCAATACGGCCTCGACATCGACGCGGCCCTACGCAGCCTGCACGTCAGTCTGGCGCAGCAAACCGGCGACCAAGCTCAGCTGCGCCTGCGCTATACCCTGGCCGGTCACCGCATCGACGCGCTGCTGCCCGCCACCCGCATCGACGGCTACTGGTACCTGACCGATTACGTCGCACGGGCGGAAAGGTCGCTCCCGGCAAGCCAGCTGAATGTGCGCTAGCACATAATTCATTACCACCAGTGGCTTGGCCGATATCTCCACCATCCCGGCCTCGGCGGTGGAGCGCATTGAAGTGCTGAAAGACGGTGCCTCGTCGATCTATGGCTCGGACGCCATCGCTGGCGTGATCAACGTCATCACCCGGCAGAATTTTGAAGGCGCGATGGCCAGCGTGTATTACGGTCAATACGGCCAGGGCGACGGTGCGATCAAGAAGGGCGACGTGGTCTGGGGGATGGGTAACGACCGTGGCTCGATCGTAGTTTCCGGTGAATACCGCAAGGAGGATGGCGTGGGTGCCACCGCCCGTGGGTTCGCCCAATATCCGCGCGGCCCCCTGCACCCCACCGACAACTGGACCACGGTGGGTGCCTACGGTGGTTTTGACATTGGCCGCTTCTGGTACGTCAAGTACACCCAGAAGTTCTGATCGCAACACGTCAACACCGCAGCATCAGGGCCGCCCTTCGGGGCGGCTTTTTTTATTGTTGCCAACAGCAGTCGGTTTGGGTTTGCCGCATATCACCGCAAAAACGTGATCGCCTTCTCAGCACTGCAACACCACCCGGTCGCCGGCATTCGCCCCCGTCGCCCGCCGCTCGGCCATAATGGCAACGATGCCTAACCGCCAGACACCCCCACAGGCCAGCCTGTTCGACCCACCTCCTGCCGACGGCACTCTGCCCGCGACGGGTGGTGACGCCGTGACGACCGCCGCCAGTGATGCCGCGCCGCTACCCGTGCCGGAATTTGTAACGTCCGGTCATGCCGAGACCGCGACCGCCGCACCCAGCACCACATTGCCAACGGCGCGCACCAGCAACGCGCGTGCGCCGCTATGGGCGCGGATGCTGGGAGCCGTGTTGGATCCATGGCTGACTTTGGACATCGAAAGCGATGCTGCGGTCGCGGCAGATCCGCGGCCGATTTGCTATGTGCTGGAAGACTACGGCCTGTCCAATGCGTTGATTTTGCAGCGCGCCTGTCGGCAAGCTGGGCTGCCGCCGCCTCTGCAACCTATCGCCGGCGACCCGCTGGGGCGCAAGCGCGCCTATGTAGCGCTCTCACGACGCCATGTGAATGCACTGGGCCTGCTGCCCGGAGCCGAACACAAGACGCACTCCGGTTCGTTGGCGCGGTTGCTACAAGCGCATCAACGCAATGCGACGCTGGATGTGCAATTGGTTCCGGTATCGATTTTTGTAGGCCAGGCCCCCAAGCGCAGTAGTGGTTGGTTTTCCGTGCTGTTTTCGGAAAACTGGACGATGGTGGGCCGCTTCCGGCGCTTGCTGGCCATCCTGCTCAATGGCCGCGACACCCTGGTGCAATTTGCCGCACCAATGTCGATCCGCGAGACCTTGGCCGAGGACTTACCGCCGGAACGCGCCGTGCGCAAAGTCTCGCGCGTGCTGCGCACCCACTTCCGTCGGGTGCGCGAGGTGGTCATTGGGCCGGACTTGTCCACCCGCCGCATGCTGGCCGAGCAAGTGCTGTCGGCACCGCTGGTCAAAGACGCCATTGCCGACCAAGCGCGGCGCGATAACAGCAAACCGGAAGAAGCCTGGAAAAAAGCCAATGCGTATTTCTGGGAAATCGCCGCCGACTACTCCAACACGGTGGTGCGCTCACTGAGCTTCATGCTGACCTCGGTGTGGAACCGGATTTACCGTGGCGTGTTGGTGCATCACCTAGATCAATTCAAGCAAGAAGCACCGGGCCACGAAGTGGTGTACGTGCCCAGCCATCGCAGTCACATGGACTACCTGCTGCTCAGCTATCTGCTGTATAGCCACGGGGTGGTGGCACCGCATATTTTTGCCGGCATCAATCTCAATTTGCCGGTGGTGGGCAGCGTTTTACGCAAAGGTGGCGCGTTCTTTGCGCGACGCAGCTTCAAGGGCAATGCGCTGTATTCGGCGGTGTTCCGTGAATACATGGCGCAGCTGGTGGCCGGTGGCTATTCGATCGAATACTTCATCGAAGGCGGGCGCTCGCGCACCGGCCGCCTGCTGCAACCCAAGGGCGGCTCGCTGGCGATGACCGTGCGCGCCTACCTGCGCCAACCGACCCGGCCGATGCTGTTCCAGCCGGTCTACATCGGCTACGAAAAACTGATGGAAGGCCGCAGCTATCTGGATGAGCTGTCTGGCAAGCCGAAAGAAAAAGAATCCATCTGGCAATTGCTCACCGGTATTCCCAAGGTGCTGCGCAGCAATTACGGGCAAGTGGTGGTGAATTTTGGTGAGCGCATTCAACTGCGTGACATCCTCGCCACGCATGCGCCGGAATGGGATGGCCAACCGGTGGGCGACGATGAAAAGCCGGTGTGGTTTTCGCGCACGGTGGACGCGCTGGCGCAAAAAATTCAAACCCATGTCAACCGCGCCGCCGACGTCAACCCGATCAACCTGCTGGCATTGGCATTGCTATCCACGCCCAAGCACGCGATGGGCGAAGCCGACCTGCGTGCGCAAATCGCGCTGTCAAAAACCTTGTTGGCAGAGGTGCCGTATTCGCACTGGGTGACGGTGACACCGCACACGCCGGAACACATCATCGCGCACGGTGAAGAGATCGGCTTGATCGAGCGCACCACCCACCCGCTCGGGGACGTGCTGGGCGTCAGCGGCGATAACGCGGTGTTGCTGTCTTACTTCCGCAATAACGTGCTGCATTTGTTCACCGCATCGTCGTGGATCGCGGTGTGCTTCCAGAACAACCGCCGCATGGGTCGCAAACAATTGCAACAGATCGGCCGCAGCCTGTACCCGTTCTTGCAGGCGGAGTTGTTTTTGCCGTGGGATGCCGACACCTTTGCACAGCGTATCGACCGCACGATTGAAGTGTTTGTGCGCGAAGGTTTGCTGGAACAAGTCAGTGACGACGACGGCGGCATCTTGCAGCGCAATGCCGGCCAGACCGACGAAGTGTTCCGCCTGCGCGCGCTCGGCCACACCTTGCAGCAAGCCTTTGAACGCTACTACATCGCCATTGCCATCCTGGTAAAAAACGGTCCCGGCGTGCTCGGTGCCGGTGAACTGGAAAGCCTCTGCCAACTCACCGCGCAGCGCCTCTCGTTGCTGTACGCACCGGCCGCGCCGGAGTTTTTCGACAAGTCGCTATTTCGCAGCTTCATCCAGCAATTGCGCGAGCTGAAACTGGTCTGGCCCAACCCCGACACCAGCAAATTGATGTTCGATGAACGCCTGAACGCCTGGGCCAAAGATGCCCGCGTGGTGCTGGGCCGCGAACTGCGCGCCACGATTGAAAAAATCAGCCCGGATACCGGGCGCACGACGGGCGAGCAACCCGCCGTGACGGATAACAGCACTGCCGACTGAAACACACACAAACGGGGCCGCAGCCCCGTCTGTGCGCTTGCACACACGGCCGCACAATCAGGGGGCACCACCCCAGCAGGTGCGGGTACCGTCATCACCGACGGCGCAAGTTTGCGTGTAGGACGCGCTGACGTGCACGTAGCGTCCCGCCGGCGGTGTGGCCTGCCCGTGGGCGTTGCTGCCCCAGCAGGCCAACTCACCACTATCGCGAATCGCACAGGCGTGTTGTTCCCCGACCGACAGTGCCTTGAACCCGCCGGTGGGCACCGCCGTGGCCGTCATCGCACCACCCCAGCAAGCCAAGGTGCCGTTAGATCGCAGGCCGCAGCTGAACTGGTCACCTTCACCCAAGGCAAGCCAACTGCCACTCGGCACCGTAGTGGCGCCCGTACCGCTGTAACCCCAGCAGCGCGCGCTACCATCGTTGACGATGCCGCAGCCGTGGAACGACCCCCGGCTGAGCTGGCGGTAATACATGCCGGTTCTGAACGGCAGCAGCGTCGGCGTGGTTTGCCCGTAGTTGTTCAAGCCCCAGCAACCATATCCACCGGCACCCGTCAGGGCACAGCCACCCAGGCTGCCAACGCGCATGTCGGCGTACTGACCGCTCGGCGGGCTGGCGCGGTTGACATCATTGAAGCCCCAGCACGAGAGCGTGCCGGTCGCACTGCGCGCGCAGCTGAAACTACCACCCGCGCCCACGTCGGCAAAGCTGCCGGCAGGTGGGGAGGCTTCGCCGCTGCTGTTGCTGCCGGAGCAAACCAAGCTGCCATCGGCATCCAGATCGCAGGCGTGCGCGTAACCCGCAGCCACGGTGCCCATGCCGAACGGGCCACGCGGCGCATTGCGTTGGCCGTAGGTGTTGTCGCCCCAACACACAGCACGGCCATCCACGGTCAATGCACAGGTGTGCTGGTAGCCGGCCGTCACCGCGCTATAGCGGTTTGCCTTTGATAGCGGCGGGCTGGATTGGCCATTGCTGTTGCCGCCGCCGCAAGTCACGCCGCCATTCACACTCAAGCCACAGGTATGCACGTCCCCGGCCGCCAGTGCAGTCAACGCCGACCCTGCGGGAACGCTGGCCGCAAGCCCATTGCCCCAGCACACCGCACTGCCGTTTGCACGCACACCGCAGGTATGAAAAGACCCGGCAGTCACTTGAATGAATTGCTCATTGGCGGGCACCGTGGTGCCGCCATTGGTGTTCGACCCCCAGCACTGCGCGACGCCATCGGCACGCAAGCCACAGGTATGCTCGGCGCCTGCGGTCAATGCCACGAACAGTTGCTTTGGCGGTTGGGTTTCGCCGGCGACATTGCGCCCCCAGCAAGCAACCGCGCCGCTGGCACGCAGGCCACAGACGTGCACATTGCCGGAGGCAAGCGCCACGAATCGCGTGTTTGCAGGCACCATCAATTGTCCGTAACTGTTGTCACCCCAACACACGGCAACACCATCCGAACGCAGGCCACAGCTGTGGTACGCGCCCACCGACACCGCCGTGAATGCCCCTTTTGTTGGCGGCGTGCTTTCCCCGGCCCCATTGCTGCCCCAGCACGCCACCGAACCATCCTGGCCAATTGCGCAGCTATGGTTGCCACCCGCTGCCAACGCCACCACCCGCCCACGCCCGTCGGGAATGGCACCCGAACTGGTTTGTGCCAGCGCAGCGCCCGACCACAGGCCCGCCAGCAAGACGAACCATCCACACCATAAAGCCTTCATCGCACACCCCTTCGCAGTGCCGACACCGCATCGGCAGTCCCATCCTTAGCGCGGTTTGGGGGGGATAGCGGACAACCCTAGACCTACGCCGGTTGATCCGGAATCAGCGCATTCTCGATCCACGCGATCTGGTCTTTCAGTAGCAATTTGCGTTTTTTGAAGCGTTTAAGCATCAACTCGTCGGCGCGTATATCCGCCTGCAAGCGTGCGATGGCCGCATCCAGATCGCGGTGCTCCTGCCGCAGCACGGCCATGCGCTGGGCGAGGCGGGACATTTCGGCAGGGTGCAGGGGCTGGCTCATGGTGTGAGCATAACGCGCCGGCTGGTCGCGTGTGACGGGTAAAATGGCAGGTATGCACAGCCTCGACGCCCCCACCGCCGCCCCGCCCCGCCACAAGCACGAAGCCGACAAACTGGCCAAGCGCCTGCGCCATCAGGTGGGCCGCGCGATTGCTGATTTCGGCATGATCGAAGACGGCGACAAGGTGATGGTGTGCCTGTCCGGCGGCAAGGACAGCTACACCTTGCTGGATGTGCTGCTGCAATTGCAGAAAAAAGCGCCGGTGCGTTTCAGCATCACCGCGGTCAATCTGGATCAAAAGCAACCCGGCTTTCCCGAGCACGTCCTGCCCGACTACCTGAAGTCAATCGGTGTGGACTTCCATATCATCGAACAAGACACCTATTCGGTGGTCAGCCGGGTGATTCCGGAAGGCAAGACCATGTGCTCGTTGTGCTCGCGGCTGCGCCGTGGCGCGCTGTACACCTATGCGCAAACACATGGCTACACCAAAATTGCGCTGGGCCATCACCGCGATGATTTGGTCAACACGTTTTTTCTGAATTTATTTTTCCACGCCAAACTCAGTGGCATGCCACCCAAGCTGCTGTCCGATGACGGCAAGCATGTGGTGATTCGCCCGCTGGCCTATGTGCGCGAGGCCGACATCGAGGCGTATGCCGAGGCCAAAGGCTTCCCGATCATCCCCTGCAACTTGTGCGGCTCGCAGGAGAATCTGCAACGCAAGCAGGTGAAAAAAATGCTGGCGCAGTGGGAAAAAGACAGCCCCGGCCGCATTGAAACCATGGCGCGCGCGCTGGGTGATATTCGCCCCTCGCAATTGAGCGACACGGCGTTGTTCGACTTTCGCACCTTGGGCCAACGTGGCGACGCGGCGTTGCCCGATGCGCATGCGTGGCTGGCCGGCGCGCCGGCCGAACACACCCCCCTGGCGCTCCCCGCGCGCCCCATTCGCAACCACGACGGGTTGGATATTTTGAAAGGCTGACCCGTCACTGCCTTTGCGCCTGCACGTTTCTCATCAAGGATTTTTGATGTTTTTTCGCAACCTCACGCTGTTCCGGTTTCCCTCCTCACTCGATGTGTCTGACCTTGAAAGCCAACTGGCCGAATGCGCACTCAAACCAGTGGGCCCGCTGGAATTGTCCTCGCGCGGCTTCATCACCCCGTTGGGCCAACACGGCGACCAGTTCTGCCAACGGCAAGACGCGGCGTTGTGGCTGGCCATCGGCGGCGAAGATAAATTGCTACCCGGCGCAGTGGTCAATGATCTGCTGCAAAAAAAGTTGGCATCGATAGAAGAAAAAGAAGGCCGCAAACCCGGTGGCCGCACCCGCAAGCGGCTCAAGGACGAGTTGATTACCGAGCTGCTGCCGCGTGCCTTCGTGCGCCCGGTGCGCACCGATGCGCTGATGGACACCCAGTTGGGTGTGATCGCGGTGGACACCTCCTCGCGCAAGAGTGGCGAAAGCGTGGTGTCGGAAGTGCGCCGCGCACTGGGCAGCTTTCCGGCGTTGCCGTTGAATGCCGAAGTGGCCCCGCGCGCCATTCTTACCGGCTGGATTGCTGGCGACCCCATGCCCGACGGCCTGAGCTTGGGCGACGAATGCGAATTGCGTGACCCCACCGACACCGGTGCGGTGGTGAAAATTCAGCGCATGGAATTGTCGGGTGATGAAATCCGCAAACATTTGGAAGCCGGCAAACAAGCCACGCGCTTGGCATTGGTGCTAGATGACCATGTCAGTTTTGTCATCGGCGAAGATTTGATCGTGCGTAAATTCAAATTACTCGATGGCGCGGTGGATCAGTTGGAAGCCAGCGATGGCGATGACATCGTGGCGGAATTGAATGCCCGCTTTGCACTGATGGCCGGTGAATTCAAACGCCTGTTTACGGTGCTGGAAGCGGCCTTCAAACTCAGCAAGGCGGAGTGAGTTAGGTGCGGTGGTCAGCGCCTACAATCGCGGCATGACCAACCTCGCCGCCACCTTGCTATACGCCCTTGCCTGGAGCGTGGCGCGGTTGCCGTGGCCGCTGTTGCGCGCGCTTGCCGATGCGCTTGCGCGGCTGTGGGTGGCCCGCAACGCGCGCGAGGCACGGGTCGCACGCCGCAACCTGGAATTGATCCGTGGCGATTTGGACGACCACGCGCGCACATGCTTGCTGCATGCCATCTTGCGCGCCACTGCGCGGCAAGCATTTGAAACACTGCGCCTGTGGACACGCCCATCACCACGCAATTTGGCCGATATCGTGGCGATCCACGGTGAAGCTTTATTCGATACCGCACTGGCCGACCCGCGCGGCCTGATCGTGGCTGCGCCGCATATGGGCAACTGGGAATTGCTCAATCAGTGGCTGGCGAAAAAAACGCCACTGGCCATTTTGTACCGGCCGCCGGAATCGGCCATTGGCGAAGCTTTTCTGCGCCGCGTGCGCGCCAATGTGACCGGTGAAGTCGAGCAAGTGCGCGCCGAGGCTTCTGGCGTACGCACCCTACTAAAACGCCTGCAAAAAGGCGGTGTGGTGGGCATTTTGCCGGATCAACAACCCAAGGCCGGCGAGGGCGAATTCGCGCCATTTTTCGGCAGACAAGCACTGACCATGACCCTGTTGGGGCGGCTGGCCAACCGCAGTGGCGCGCAAGTGTTGCTGTGCTGGTGCCAGCGCCTGCCCGGCAACGGCGCACCGCGCTTTGCCTTGCATATTGCGCCTGCCCCCGCAGGTATTGCCGATGCCGACCCCCAGCGCGCGGTTGCCGCACTCAACGCCGGCGTGGAGGCGGTGGCGCAGCGCGATTTTGCGCAATACCAATGGACGTACAAACGCTACAGCCAGCGGCCTGACGGCAGTGGCGAAGAAAACCCGTATTGGGATGCCTCCCCATGATGTTTGCAACCTGCGTGTTGGCGCATGACTAATTTCGATGCCACCAATACCAATCAGCGCTTGCCGCTGTCGGGTGTCGTCATCACCTTCAACGAAGGCGACCGCATTGCCCGTTGCGTCGGCTCACTGCTGTCGGTGTGTACGCAGGTGGTGGTGCTGGATTCAGGCTCCACCGACGATACGGTCTCGATTGCGCGCGCCTTGGGTGCCACCGTCATCGACCAGCCATGGCTTGGGTTTGCCGCACAAAAAAATGCCGCCATTGCGCAGGCCACACAACCTTGGGTGTTGCTATTGGACGCCGATGAATGGTTACCGTCGTCAGCACAAACGGAGCTACGCAGCCTGTTTGCCGATGCGCAGCTGGCGCGTGCCGATGTTTGGCAGCTATTGCGCAGAACGCATTTTTTAGGATGCGCGATGCGCTTTGGAAGCTTCGCGCAGGAACCCGTCGAGCGGTTGTTCCGGCCACAACTGCGCTATGCACCGCAAGCCGTGCACGAATACCTGGATGTCCGTGGGCAGCGCGTGCTGCGTTGCCGTATCCGCGTGGAGCACGACACCGCACGCAGCGCCGACGAATACTGGAAAAAATTGCAACGCTACGCGCAGCTCTGGGCCGACCAGCAACGGGCACGCGGACGCAAGCACCACACCGGGCGTGGCGCACTGGCGGCCTTGGCTTACCTGCTGAAAAACCTACTGCTGCGCGGTGGACTCTTGGATGGGCCCAAGGCTTGGCATTTCCATTGGTTGCACGCCAAGTATGCGGCGTTGAAATACCGTTTATTGTGAGGCAATCGCAATTTTGCCGATGGCAAACATCACGCGTTGCGCGCTGCTAAACCGGGTTGCGTCCACGTCCCCACAAACGTGCGGGCGCATTGTGCAGTTGCCAGCGCAGGTCGAGCCAAGCCCGACGGATTTCGCGCCCCATCCGCCCCGCCGCACCAACCGTCGCTTTCTGCTTGCCACCGGCGCGGATGGTGGAATCAAACACCTCCTCGCAGGACACCACCGCCGGCTTCAAGCCCAAACATTCCACCCCATGCAGCCACGCTAGATCCATGTAATCGTCAACCGGGAGCACCCAGTTTTTTGCATGCTGTAACAAGCGCTGCGCGGCGGAGGGCGCAAGGTAATAACCGAATGCACACATCGGGCTGCGCCAGTAGCGATGCAATACAAAATCACCAAAGCGTCGCCACGGCGTGCTTGGGCAATCCGCGGCGTGCAGGCGGAAATAGCCCACGTCCTCGGGCAGTGCGGGCAGTGCCTGCAATACCTCCGGCAAGCGTGGATCTAGAACGATGTCGTCTTCAAGCACGATGATCGGCACGCCACCTTCCACGCAATGCTGCCAAAGTAGGTAGTGGCTGGCCCAGCAACCCATCTCACCGGGCCGAAATGGACGCCCCTTCTGTGCGAGACGCTGGTTTAGATCGATATTCGCAAACAGAGGATGCGGCACATGCCCATCGATGGCATCAAAAAAAACAAAAGGAAGATCAAGCTTTGCGACTTGATCTGCAATCGAGGCACGCCGATCGGTGGATCGGGGCAAGTTGATGATGTGCAAAACTGGGGGGGTCATACGTCAATCGTCTTGTGCGCGCGTCGTGCGCGATTCGCTTGATTGCAACTGTGCATTTGCCGCTTGATGTGTCGTTTGGCGATTGCAATTGCGTGTGGCACCCGCCGCCACCAACCACCACCGTCGGCCATTGGCGATATCCATATCCCGCGCTTGGGTTTTGTCGATGCAGGCCGGCAAGCCGTCGCCCTCTTCCACCAATAGCCAACGTGTGGCTGGGCTGGCGTGTTGCCAGCGCAGACCCGCAGCAAACTGGTCGGCAGGTTCGCGCTTGAAACCAAAATCAGCAGCAGGTCGGTCGGCCATCAACAGTTGTTGTTCGCGCCAGCCGACCAAGCCCAATTGCGCATGCGGGCCGATAGTCTGCCCAACATGCCGCATCAAGCCGCGTGAGGACGAGCCATCATTGAGCAGTGGCGCGGCAATCAGCGAATACAACACCCACAACGCAACCAACTGCGCGGCCAATGCCTGCGGCGCACGGCGACGACCACACCACAGCGCCGCCGCCAGCCCAATGCCGCCACATGCCATGAACATCCATGCCAAACCCTGCGACACGCCCGGGTCGCGGCCTTGCATGAATTTCAGCTCAAACCCGGGATCACTCAACAACATCGTCAGCCCCGCCGCCAATGCCGCCAATGCCAACGCCCAGACAAAGCCCAGCAGCACGCGCTGCACCTTGATGTTGCGCAGTAAACCGGGCAATAACGGCGCCAATGCCAACGCCAACATCGGCAGCGCAGGCAGGATGTACATATCGCGCTTGCCCGACGGGATGCTGAAAAACACAAGCACCAGGAGCACCCATGCCAGCGGCAGCAGATAGCGTGGGTCGCGTCGTTGCAGGCGACGTCGCCACGCCGGGATTGCCCATGGCAATACCAGCACGGTGGGCAACCACGCCGTGAGCATCACCTCGATGAAGTACCACCACGGCTGCCCGTGATGCCAGGAATTGGCATAGCGGGTGACGGTTTGCCGCAGCAAAATATCATCGACATACGCGCGGTAGTCCGCGCCACCATGACCCGCCGCGGCCACCAACATCGGCACCAGCCACACCCCGCACGCCGCCAGAAACGCCAGCGGGCCAAGCCAGAATTTTGGGTTACGTGCGTGCACGCGCACATCGGGCCAGCCGCGCAGCGATGCCATCCCGGCAGGTATCAGCATGAGTAGCGCGATGACGCCCACCCCCTTGGTGATGGTACCCAAGCCTGCCGCCGCCCAGCCCAGCGCCCACATGCGCCAGTTCGGCCCATGCAGGACATGCCGCAACAAGCCGTAGCAAGACAGGGTGATCCAGAACACCACCAACGGGTCGATCTGCGCTTTCTTGGCCTGCCATGTGAACTGCAAAGTCAGCAGCACCGCCCAGCCGGCATACACGCCGACCCGTGGCGTCCACAGCCGCTTGCCTAGGTCCACCACGCACCACAGCGTGCCCAATGCCGCCAGCAATGAGGGCAGCAAAAATGCGATGCGCATTTCGCCGGTCAGCCACCACAAACCCGCTTGCATCCACATGAACAGCGGTGGTTTGTCTGAATACAGCTCGCTGCCACGATGTGGAAATAGCCAGTCGCCACTTTCCAACATCTGTTTGGCCACCAGTACAAAACGCGGCTCATCGGCTGGCCACGGGTCACGCAAGCCCAGCCCGGTGACAAGAACCAAGCAGGCAAACAGCCAAAACAACCAGAGGTCGCGACGGGTGTGGGTCATACGGATGCGGACGTGCGATGCCGTTAGGATTTGCGCAATCGTGCGCAAAAAAAGCCGTCTCTGCCAGCGTCTCCGGGTAACCGCTGATGCCCTGCGCCAGTGTCGTGGCCGAAGCGATACGCCAGTGGGATCAACTGCGCGTCGGCGTGGCGGGCAAGAAACGCCTCGATTTGCGTGGCATTTTCGGCGCGCAAAATCGAACAGGTGGCATACACCAAGGTGCCACCGGGCGCGAGCAAGGGCCACAGCGCCTCCAATAATGCGGCCTGCACCTTGGTCAGCGCCGTGATGTCGGCGGGGCGACGGTGCAGCAACACATCCGGCTGCCGCCGCACGATGCCACTGGCACTGCATGGGGCGTCGATCAGGATGGCATCGAACGCCTGCCCATCCCACCACGTCTGCGGCTGCTGCGCATCGGCGGTACGGGTGTCGATTGTCAGGCGCAGGCGGGCGAAACTGTCTTGCATGCGGCGCACGCGGCGGGCATCCACATCCAGCGCCGTGATGTGCAAAGACGCATCGCGTTCGGCCAGGTGCGCGGCCTTGCCGCCGGGGGCGGCGCAGGCATCTAGCACCCGGCCGCCTGGTGCAGGTGCCAGCGCATCCGCGATGGCCTGTGCGGCAGCGTCTTGCACCGACACCAGCCCGGCGTCAAACCCCGGCAACTGCTGCACCGGCACGGCGACATTCAGACGCAGCGCATCGGCCAAGTCCGGGTCGGCGGCAGCCTCGATCCCCGCTTCGCGCAGCAAGTCCCAATAATCATCGCGCAAGATCCAGCGCCGGTTGACCCGCAGCCACAACGGCGGCATATCGGCACTGGCGGCAAAAATTGCATCCGCCTGTTGCGGCCAATCGCTGCGGACTTGTTGCGCCAACCATGCCGGCCATGTCGCTTCCGCCGATACCACCGGAAACGCCTCGCGGGTGGCACGTCGCAGCAATGCATTGACCATGCCTGCCTGATGCGTGCGCTTCAGCGCGCGTGCAGCCTCCACGGTTTCCGCCAGCGCCGCGTGCGCGGGCAGGCCCAGCGCCAGTTGCGCAAACCCAACCAGCAGCAACGCATGCAGGTCGTGATCACGTGCGCCAAGCGGCTTTTGCAGCCAGTGCGCCAAGGCCGCATCAAAAGCCGCGCGCTGGCGCAATGCGGTCATCACGATGGCCTCGACCAAGGCCCGATCACGCGCATCGGGCAGTGTTGGCAAGGCGCTGCCGAGTGCGGCCTTCAGCGATCGCCCGCGATGCAAGACATCTTGCAGCACATGGGTGGCCGTGACCCGGCTAGTGATTGCGGCGGTCATGCCAGCAGGTTGTGGCGGGCGTTCAGGTAATCCTGCGCGGTGATCGGCTTGCCACCTTCGCGCTGTAACCGTAGTAGCCGCAGCACACCTTGCCCGCAGGCGATGTCGATGCCGGCGCGGCTGGCGTCGAGCACTTGTCCGGGGCTGGCGGTATGCGCTGTGGCAAGTGCTGTGGCCGCGTAAATCCGCACACGCTCACCCGCCAGTTGCGCCTCGGCCACCGGCCACGGGTTGAACGCACGCACCTTGTTGGCCAGCACGGCGGCCGGCTGCGCCCAATCCAACTTGGCCTCGGCCTTGTCCAATTTGTGCGCATACACCACGCCCGCACTAGGCTGCGACTGCGGCGGCAGCAGCAAGGTGGCACGCAACAAGCCCAGTGCGTCGGCCAGCACACGCGCGCCAAGATCGGCCAGGCGGTCGTGCAGCTGGCCGCCGGTCTCTTCCGGGCCAATGTCGATGGCTTGTGACAGCAGCACCGGGCCGGTGTCCAAGCCTTTCTCCATCTGCATCAAACAAACGCCAGTTTGACGGTCGCCGGCTGCAATCGCGCGCTGGATGGGCGCCGCACCGCGCCAGCGCGGCAGCAGCGAGGCGTGCACGTTCCAGCAGCCATGCACCGGGATGTCCAGCACCGACTGCGGCAGCAGCAGGCCATACGCCACCACAACCATCACATCGGGTTGCAGTGCGCGCAAGCTCGCCTTGGCTTCGGCGCTGCGGAAATTGTCTGGCTGAAACACGGGGATGCCGCGCTGCACCGCTTCCAGTTTGACCGGCGAAGGCGTCAGCCCGCGTCCACGCCCGGCGGGGCGATCAGGCTGGGTATAGACCCCTACCACTTCGCCACGCAATGCGGCGGCGCGCAGGCAGGGCACGGCGAATTCGGGGGTGCCGGCAAACACGATACGCATGGGTTCAGGCCGCGCTGCGCTTGGCCTTCAGCAACTTCTTGCGCACCATCTCACGTTTGAGCGGGGACAGGTAATCGACAAACAATTTGCCGTCCAAGTGATCCATTTCATGCTGTACGCACACCGCCAACACACCATCGGCCGTTAGCGAAAACGCTTGTCCGTGGCGATCCAGCGCCTCCACCGTGATGCTATTGCTACGGGTGACATCGGCATAAATCCCCGGCACTGACAGGCAGCCTTCCTGATACACCTGCTCGCCATCACGTGCGCTGATACGTGGGTTCACGAATACCAGCGGCTGGCTTTTGTCCTCGGTCACGTCAATCACCATGAAGCGCTGGTGAACATCCACCTGACTGGCGGCAAGACCAATGCCCGGGGCTGCGTACATGGTTTCGAACATGTCATCGAACAGCGCCTGCATCGCCGGGGCGGCCAGTTCCACCGCCGAAACTTCGGCGGCCTTGGTGCGCAATCGCGGGTCTGGAAATTCAAGAATCGGGAGCAAGGCCATGGCAAAAATCCGAGATTTGACAGCCTGTTTGGCTATCGACAATCGATTATATCTGGTCAAACCTGCATCATTGCTTGCCAGACGCCTTGGGTTGTGAGCTATATTGAGCGGGCTACAGGGGATTTTGCCAAGGGCTGCGGGGAGATAGCGACCATGCTTGAACGGGTTTCCAACCTGATGCGTTTTAATGTGCCGCGTTCGCGCGGGTTACGCACCATGCTTGCCGCAGCGTTGCTGACGGTGGCCACATATGCGGCTGCCGCACAAATGCGCAGCGACCATCCAGACAGCTACGTCGTCAAGCGTGGCGACACGCTGTGGGATATTTCTGCGCGCTTCTTGAAGAAGCCGTGGTTATGGCCAGAAATTTGGCAGGCCAATCCGCAGATCAAAAACCCGCACCTGATTTACCCGGGTGATGTGGTCAGCTTGGCCTATCTGGATCGCGTTGCCGTCCAACCTGGTGCGCGCACCGAAAGCCCGGTCAACGCGGTGCCGCTGGCCGAGATCGAGCCGTTCCTGAAAGATCTGCGCATTGTGTCCGACATCGCCAACTTGCCCTACGTGGTGAGCTTGGAAGACGGCCGTCTGCGCGCCGCACGTGGCCAAGTGGCCTATGTACGTGGCCTGGAAGGCGCACCGGCGGGGCAGCGCTATCTGGTGGTCCGCCCTGAAAAGCGCTTCCGCATGGCAGAACGCTCCGACGCCTGCTGCGACGTGTTCCAAAGTCAGGACTTGGATGCCCGTGGCCGTACCGGCTTGGACGACAGCCTGTGGAGCAATGGCGCTTACGCCAGCACCAGCAGTGACTTCCTGGGCTATGAGTTGATGACCCAGACCGCAGGCACAGTGACTCGTGGCGAAGTGGAAGGAGTGAAGGCCACCACCCTGCTACTGGATGCCGAGGGTCGCGATGTGCGGGTAGGCGATCGTCTGATTCCGGTCGAAGCGCAACCCTACGACCTGCAGTTCTTCCCTCACCCACCCAAGCAGCAGGCCAAATATGGCCGGGTGACGGTGATGGCAGTGGCCGATCACGATAAATTTGGCGGCACCCGTGACGTTATCGCCATTTCCGGCGGCGCCCGCGAAGGCATCGACAACGGCACCGTGTTCTCGCTGTGGAAGCGCGGCAAGGCGGTTTCCGACAAAGTTGCGAGCGGCTTGGATCGGGATGAAGATTTCCGTCCGGGTGGTAAAAGTGTCCGCGTGCCGGATGAGTTTGCCGGCCATGCAATGGTGTTCCGCACGTTTGACAACGTCAGCTATGCGCTGGTGATGAGCAGCGTCAAGCCGGTGCACACCGGCTACGAACTCAAACACCCAGACGCCACCTACTGATTTTTCAGGGTTTTCTGACCCAATACCGCAACGGCACCTGAGGGTGCCGTTGTTGTTTGTGCGCGATGCTGAAGGCATGTCATATCCTTGCGAACATGAGCCCCTCCTGCGCCTGCTGCTCAGCGGCGCACCTACCTCCGGGCTGCGCCGCCTACTGGACTCGCATGGCACCGCGCAGGCGGCCGTGGTCGCTGGCGCACGCGATTGGGCCAGCCACGGCCTAACCGCACCGGTCTGCAATGCCATCCGCACACCGGATGCGGCGGCGCTGCGCAATGCGGCGGAGTGGCTACAAGCGCCGGGACACCATCTGTTGGGCTGGCGCGATGCCGAGTACCCCCCACTGTTGCGGCGCATCGCCTCGCCGCCCGCGATGTTGTTCGTGGCTGGCGACCCGGCCCAGTTGTGGCGGCCTGCGGTTGCCATTGTCGGTAGCCGGACTGCCACCGCCGGCGGCTGCACCAATGCTGGGCAGTTTGCGCGGCAGCTGGCCAAGGCCGGGCTCTGCATCGCCAGTGGGCTGGCTGCCGGGATCGACGCCGCTGCCCACAGTGCCACGCTGGAGGCGGGCGGGGTCACCGTTGCGGTGTTGGGTACGGGCCCGGATATCGCCTACCCTGCGCGCCACCAGACGCTGCTGGAGCGCATCGCGGCCACCGGTGCGGTGGTGTCCGAGCATCCCCCCGGTACCGGCCCGCTGCGCCAGCACTTCCCCAGCCGCAACCGCATTTTGGCGGGATTGAGTCTGGGCACCTTGGTGATCGAGGCTGCGCTGCGTTCCGGTGCGCTGATTACTGCCCATCAAGCCATCGATGCTGGGCGCGAGGTATTCGCGGTGCCCGGCTCGATTCATAACCCGATGGTGCGCGGCTGCCACCGGCTGATTCGCGAAGGTGCCACGCTGGTAGAGACGCCGCAGGAGGTTATCGACGCCCTGACTCCCCTCGTCCTGGACCTCGCCCGCGCCTTGCAAGGTGAACTGTGCGCATCGCCACTGCCATCCGTAGCTCCCGCGCAATCCCCACTTCTGGCCCAAACCAACTACAACCGGTTGTGGCAGGCGCTGGGTCATGACCCAACCGGTATGGATGCACTGGAGGAGCGCACCGGATTGACGGTGGCCGAACTGTCAGCCATGCTGCTCACGCTGGAACTGGAAGGGCATGTGGCGGCGGAACACGGTCGCTACTGCCGGATAGGTGGCTAAAGACCAGTGCATCGCAGCAACCGCGCCCATGCGGCGCAGGCAGAGGGGCATGAAAGAAAGCATTCTGGACGTCCTGCTGTACCTGTTCGAGCACTATTTCGCCAACGACATCGCGTTGGTGCCCGGTAATGATCCAGGGACGCAGGACAGCACCTTGCTGGGTGAATTGATCGACGCTGGCTTCTCGGCCGATGAAGTGCATCGCGCATTCGACTGGCTGGACGTGTTGGCCAGCCAGCGCCCCGCCGCCCAACCCATCCCCCTGCGTGGACCAATTCGGGTGTTTCACGGCGCCGAACTGGCCAAGTTAGACGTGAATGCCCGTGGATTTTTACTGCTCCTGGAACAGCACAGCGTGTTGGATGCCAACCAGCGTGAATTGGTGCTGGATCGGGCGATGGCGCTGGATCAAGACACCCTGGATTTGGATGATTTGAAATGGGTGGTGTTATTGGTGCTGTTCAATCAGCCCGGCAGCGAAGCGGCCTATGCGTGGATGGAAACCCAGATGTATTTAGATGACCCCGAGCCGCTACACTGAAACTTAACCCACGGGGGAATACATGACAGATTGGTATTACGCGGGCGGAGGCTCCGAGCAAATCGGCCCCGTTCCTGCAACGCAGCTGCAAGCGTTGTTTCAATCGGGTGCCATCACCCACGACACCTTGGTCTGGCGTGCCGGCTTGGATGGTTGGCAGCCATTGCAGCGCAGCTTCGAGGAATTAGGCCTGCGTGACCCACCGCCGCCGGTGCCCCCCATGCAGGCGGTCACCACAGACCCTTCACCCTATCTGCCCCCCACCGCAGCCGTGCTGGGCGAGGCGCCCATCGTCAACGGCGGCGAGGTGGTGTACGCCGGGTTTTGGAAGCGGGTGGCGGCCTACGCGATTGACGCCATCCTCGTTGGCATCGTCGGTGCAATTATTGGCGGCACCATCGGTGCGGTGCTGGGGATGCTGCTGCTTGGTACCGGCAACAGTAGCGCAAACGCAAGCGGCCTTCTGCTGATTCAAGGCGTCGCCAATGTGCTGGGTCTTGTGCTTGGGGTGACCTATTTTGCATGGATGCACGCCTCCAGCACGATGGCCACGTTGGGCAAGATGGCGATCGGGATCAAGGTGGTGCGAGAAAATGGCGAGCGGATCAGTTTTATGCGCGGCGTGGGCCGCTATTTCGCGCTGATTGTCAGTTCGTTGCCGCTCGGTATTGGATTTGCCATGGCTGGCTTCACCGAACGCAAGCGCGCCCTGCACGACATGTTGTGCGACACCGTCGTGGTGGATAAATGGGCATTTACCCCGTATCCAGAACGCCAGCACCGGGAGCTGGGGACGCTGACCATCATCGTCTTGGTCCTTTTTGGGTTGCTCGCTGTCATCGCCATGTTGGCAATTACCGCCGCAATATTCATGGCCGCCAAGGGCTGGCACTGAACGTACTGCGGCGCACGGCGCTTGACACGGGCCATGCATTCATGATTCCACTATAAATAGCGCCCGGGGCCCTTGCTCCGGGCGTTGGCATCTTCATCGGCCGTGCTTCGGCCTCACCGCATTACCGGAAACCCGCTCTGTCATGGCCAAAAATCTGCTTATCGTCGAATCGCCCGCCAAGGCCAAGACGATCAATAAATATCTCGGCAAGGACTTCACCGTCCTCGCCAGTTATGGCCATGTGCGCGACCTGGTGCCGAAGGAAGGTGCGGTGGATCCCGAGCATGGGTTTGCGATGCGTTACGAGACCATCGAGAAAAACGAGCGCCATGTCGATGCGATTGCCAAAGCCGCTAAATCCGCCGACCACTTGTTTCTGGCCACCGACCCGGACCGCGAAGGGGAGGCGATCAGCTGGCATATCGCCGAGATTCTGAAACAGCGCAACCTGCTGCAAGGCAAGAGCTTGCAGCGCGTGGTGTTTACCGAAATCACTCCGCGGGCGATCAAGGAGGCGATGACCCAGCCGCGTGATATCGCCTCGGACTTGGTGGATGCGCAGCAGGCGCGGCGCGCGTTGGACTATCTGGTGGGCTTCAATCTGTCGCCGGTGCTGTGGCGCAAGATCAAGGCCGGGCTGTCGGCCGGGCGCGTGCAGTCGCCAGCGCTGCGCATGATCGTGGAGCGCGAAGAGGAAATCGAAGCCTTCGTCGCGCAAGAATACTGGTCGGTGGAAGCCGAGTGCGCGCATCCATCGCAAACCTTTACCGCCAAGCTGGTTAAATTGGATGGTAAAAAATTTGAACAATTCACCATCACCGATGGCAAGACTGCCGAGGCGGCACGGCTGCGCATCCAGCAGGCCGCCGCCGGCAAACTGCATGTCACCGATGTCACCAGCAAAGAGCGCAAGCGCCGGCCGTCGCCACCGTTCACCACCTCCACCTTGCAGCAGGAGGCCTCGCGCAAGCTGGGCTTCACCACCCGCAAGACCATGCAGGTGGCGCAAAAATTATATGAAGGCGTGGCCTTGGGCGATGAAGGCAGCGTCGGCTTGATCAGCTATATGCGTACCGACTCGGTGAGCCTGTCGCAGGACGCCTTGGCGGAAATCCGCGACGTGATTGCACGCGATTTTGGTACCGACGCACTGCCTGACAAACCCAATTTCTACCAGACCAAAGCCAAGAACGCGCAGGAAGCGCACGAAGCCGTGCGCCCCACTTCGGCGCTGCGCACCCCGGCGCAAGTGGCGCGGTTTTTGAGCGATGACGAGCGCAAGCTCTATGAACTCATTTGGAAACGCAGCGTTGCCTGCCAGATGATTCCGGCCACCCTCAACACCGTCAGCGTAGAACTGGCCGCTGGTAATGCACACGCCTTCCGCGCCAGCGGCACCACCGTGGTCGTGCCCGGTTTTCTGGCGGTGTATGAAGAAGGCAAAGACAGTAAAAGTAAGGATGACGAGGATGAAGGCCGCAAATTGCCGCTGATGAAGCTGGGCGACAACGTGCCGCTGGACCGTATCCATGCCGATCAACATTTCACACAACCACCGCCGCGCTTTACCGAAGCGGCACTGGTGAAAGCGCTGGAAGAGTTTGGCATCGGTCGTCCTTCCACCTATGCGGCCATCATCCAGACCTTGCTGGGCAAGCAGTACGTGCTGCTGGAAGGACGCGCCTTCAAGCCCACCGATATTGGCCGTGCGGTGAGCAAATTCTTGTCCAACCACTTCCCCAAATATGTCGATTACGACTTCACCGCCAATCTGGAAGACGAGTTGGATGCAGTCAGCCGTGGTGAAGAACACTGGATCCCCTTGATGGAGAAATTCTGGGGGCCGTTCAAAGAATTGGTGGACGATAAAAAAGCCAGTTTGGACAAGGCCGATGCCGGCAGTGTGCGGGTGCTGGGCGCGGACCCGGACAGTGGCCGACCACTGAGCGCGCGCATCGGCAAGTTCGGCCCGCTGGTGCAAATCGGCACGGTGGAAGACGAAGAAAAGCCGCGTTTTGCTTCCTTGCGCCCCGGCCAAAGTATTTACAGCATCACCCTGCCCGAGGCGCTGAAATTATTTGAAATGCCGCGTCAGCTGGGCGCAGACACCAATGGTGAAGCGATCAGCGTGGGTATTGGCCGCTTCGGCCCGTTTGCCAAGCGCGGCAGCACCTATGCCTCGCTGACCAAGGACGATGACCCCTACGCCATCGATTTGGCACGCGCGATTTTCCTGATCGAAGAAAAAGAAGAAATCGCCCGTAACCGCATCATCAAGCAGTGGGATGGGCATGATGTGCAGGTGCTCAATGGCCGCTTTGGGCCGTATCTGTCCGATGGCGTGCTCAATGGCAAAATCCCCAAAGACCGCGAGCCGTCATCACTGAGCCTGGAAGAGGCACTGCAATTTTTGGGGGACACCGGCAAGCCGGTACGCAAGGGCTTTGGTGCCAAGAAGACAGCCAAGAAATCTGCCGCGAAGAAAACCACGGTGAAAAAAGCACCCGCTGAGAAGGCCGTAAAGAAAGCCGCCGCTAAAAAAGCACCGGCAAGAAAAGCCGCAAAAAAGGTGACGAAACCCGCCGTGGCGCCCCATGAGGCCGCAAAATCCTTGCTGACCGCCACCAAAGTGGAAACCGGTAAAAAGCGCGTGGTGAAAAAAGCCGCACGCGAGGACGCACCGTTCTAAGCCCATGCTCACGCTTGCGCAAAGCACCGCCTTGCTGCAACAAGGCGGCTTGATTGCCTACCCCACCGAGGGCGTGTGGGGCTTGGGCTGCGATCCGCGCAACGAAGCGGCGGTCTTGCGATTGCTGGCGCTCAAGCAGCGCGATGTGGCCAAAGGCTTGATCCTGATTGCCAGCGATGAAGCCCAGTTGGCGCCGTTCATCGAGACATCGCCATTGCGCCAAGCACAGCTTGCGCAGGTCCGTGCCAGCTGGCCGGGGCCCAATACGTGGATCATGCCGGCATCCGCCACTGCGCCGCGCTGGATCACAGGCCATCACGACGGCATCGCCGTGCGCGTGACGGCGCACCCGCTGGTGCGTGCACTTTGCGATGGCTTCGGTGGCGCACTGGTGTCCACCAGCGCCAATATCGCCAGCGAACCCTCGCCGCGCAGCCGCGCCGAACTCGATCCGCGCATCGTGACCGGTGTCGATGCAGTGTGCGATGGTGAAACCCTAGGCCGCCAGCAACCCAGCACCATTCGTGATGCGCGCAGTGGCAGCACGCTGCGCTGAAACCCGCGACGGTCTTGTGTTTGCGGGCCATTGAGGCAGTTTCAAGCGCAACAAAAAATTTCTTTGCCGACCCCTTGCTGCGGCGCACAAAGTGTGCTTTAGTCGGGTTGTGCACTGCGTCAAACCGGGATTGTTGGCGCGCGGTGTTCTCCACTTTCAATCACTTTGGACACTACGATGCGGCGCAGCCCGACTCGGGGTTTGTATGACCCTGCCAGCGAACATGATTCTTGCGGTTTTGGCCTGATTGCACAGGTCGATGGCAAACCGTCACGGGCGATTGTCGAAGGTGCGTTGGCAGCACTCTCACGGATGGCGCATCGTGGTGGTGTGGCCGCCGATGGCTTGTCGGGCGATGGCTGCGGGGTGTTGCTGCACGGCGCGCAAAATTTCGTGCGCACATTGGCCGAAGAGGCCGGCATCGCCTTGCAGAGCGCGCAGTTTGCGGCGGGCAATGTGTTTTTGCCGCAAGCAGCCGTGGCTGCTGCGCAGTGCCGCGAAGCGCTGGAAGCCGCGCTTGTGCGAAGTGGCGTGCAGGTGGCCGGTTGGCGCACAGTGCCGGTGGATACCGCAGTGTGTGGCGCCCTCGCCAGGGCCACGTGTCCGCGCATCGAACAAGTGTTTGTAGCAAGCGATGGCGCCGACGCGCAGGCATTCGAACGCGCGCTGTTTCTGGCGCGCAAACACTGCGAGCAACGTTTGCGCGAGTACCCCGAGTTCTACATCACGTCG
>NZ_DAOOUM010000014.1:47291-51302 GCF_035369645.1 Thermomonas sp.
GTTCGGAATTGCTGGATGTCAGCGCCTTCGACGACGTGGTGTCGATGCACGGCTCCGACTCGCAATCGCTAGACAACGTGCTGGAGTGGCTGCTGCTGGGCGGCATGGACTTGCCCAAAGCAATGCGCATCCTGATGCCGCCGGCCACGCAATCGCTGGAATACAAAGACGCGGATCTGGCCGCGTTCTACGAGTACTACGCCATCAATTCCGAACCGTGGGATGGCCCGGCCGGTGTTGTTACTTGCGATGGGAAATACGCGGCCTGCACGCTGGATCGCAACGGCCTGCGCCCGGCGCGCTGGACACTGACTACTGATGGCCTGTTCATCATCGCCTCGGAAACCGGCGTGATTGAGTTCGCGCCCGAGCGCGTGCAAGCCAAGGGCAAGCTGGGTCCGGGTGAAATGATCGCGGTGGATTTGACCGCAGGCCGCCTGCTGGACAACGAGGCGATCGACGCCATCAACCGCGCGCGCGCGCCGTACAAGCAATGGCTCAAGCAGGGCATGACCTATCTGCACACCGAGCTGATCGACCCGATGTTGGCCGATGTGCCGTTTGATGACGCCACCGTGCACGGCTTCCAAAAATTATTTCAACTCACCCGCGACGAACAAGAGCGCGTGCTGCGACCACTGGCAGAGTTGGAGCAAGAAGCGATTGGTTCGATGGGCGATGACGTGCCGATGGCGGCCATCAGCCAGCGTGTGCGCCCACTGTATGACTGTTTCCGACAAGCGTTTGCGCAGGTGACCAATCCGCCGATTGACCCGCTGCGCGAAGCCTGTGTGATGAGCCTATCCACCCAGATCGGGCGCGAAGGCAATCTGTTTTTAGATACACCTAGCAACGTCGATCATGTGTTGTTGAATTCACCGGTACTGTCGCAGCGCAAATTGCATCAGCTATTGACGCTGCCACGTTTCGCCACCCGCTATCGCTATATCGATTTGTATTTTGATGCCGAGACCTCGCTGCAACAGGCGCTGGACCGCATCTGCACACAGGCCGAAGAGGCTGCGCGTGCCGGCGATGAATTGCTGGTGTTATCCGACCGCCGCCCACGCCGTGGCGCTGCGGCGGTGCATGCATTGCTGGCCACCGGCGCAGTGCATCAACATTTGCTGGCTACCGGGCTGCGCTGCAATACCAACCTCATCATCGAAACCGGCACCGCACGCGACCCGCATCACTTCGCCTGTTTGATTGGCTTTGGTGCCACCGCGGTGTACCCGTATCTGGCCTATCAAACCCTGCATGTGCTGGGACGACGCGGCATCTTGGGCGGCAAAACCCACGGCGAGCCCGAACAATTTGGGCGCAGCTATCGGCGTGGGGTGAAGAAGGGCTTGCTGAAGATTTTGTCGAAGATGGGCATCGGCAGCATTGCCAGCTATCGCGGCGCGGGGTTGTTTGAGATCGTGGGCCTGGATGATGCGGTGGTGGCGCGCTGCTTTGCGGGCACGCCGTCGCGGATTGGCGGCGCGGGGTTTGCGCGTCTGGAAGCCGATGCGCGCGCGCTTGCAGCTTTGGGTTGGGACGACGATGCATTGCCCGAAGTCGGCGGCCTGCTGCATTACGTGCACGGCGGCGAATATCACCAATACAACCCGGACGTGGTGCAGTCACTGCAACACGCGGTACTGACCGGGGATCGCGCCGACTGGAAGCGCTATACCGATCATGTGAATTTGCGCCCGGCCGCGGCACTGCGCGATCTGCTGGCCCTCAAACCTGCGGCCACGCCACTGCCGTTGTCGGAAGTGGAATCGGTGGCTTCGATCGTGAAGCGCTTTGACAGCGCCGCGATGAGTTTGGGCGCACTCTCACCCGAAGCGCATGAAGCACTCGCCATCGCCATGAACCGGTTGGGTGGACGCAGCAATTCCGGCGAAGGCGGCGAAGACCCGGCGCGCTACGGCACCGACAAGCGCAGCAAGATCAAGCAAGTCGCCTCCGGCCGGTTTGGGGTGACACCCGAATACTTGAACAATGCCGAAGTCCTGCAAATCAAGCTGGCACAGGGCGCAAAGCCCGGCGAAGGGGGCCAGCTGCCGGGTAGCAAGGTCAACCCGATGATTGCGCGCCTGCGCTATGCCAAGCCCGGCATTGGGCTGATTTCGCCGCCACCGCATCACGATATTTATTCGATTGAAGATCTCGCGCAATTGATTTTTGACCTGCGCCAGGTCAACCCACAGGCGCTGATTTCGGTGAAATTGGTTAGCCACGCGGGGGTGGGTACGATTGCTGCGGGCGTGGCCAAAACCGGCGCGGATCTGATCACCATTTCCGGCCACGATGGCGGTACCGGGGCCAGTCCGATCGGTTCAATTCGCTATGCCGGCGTGCCGTGGGAATTGGGTCTGGCCGAAGCGCGGCAAGCCCTGCAAGCCAACGACTTGCGTGGGCGCGTGCTGTTGCAAACCGATGGCGGCTTGAAGACCGGTCTGGATGTGATCAAGGCGGCGCTATTGGGTGCCGACAGTTTCGGTTTTGGCACTGCACCGATGATTGTGTTGGGCTGCAAATACCTGCGCATCTGCCATCTCAACAACTGCGCCACCGGCATGGCCACGCAAGACGAGCGCCTGCGCCGTAATGCCTTCAAAGGCATGCCGGAGCGGGTGGAGTGCTTCTTCCGCAATATCGCCGAAGACGTACGCGAATATCTGGCGCTACTGGGCTTGCGCAGCTTGGACGAAGCGGTGGGCCGCACCGATCTGCTGGAGCAAACCCTGCGCAGCACGCGTGACGATGTGGATGTGGATTTGTCGCGTTTGCTGGCAAGCGATAGCGAGCACGCCCGCAGCTATTGCGGCACCCCCGCGCTGCAAGCGCCACCCGATGGCTTGGCCGCGCAGCTGGATGCCGCGCTCACCGAGGTGATTGGCAAGCGGCAAGGCGGCCAGTTCAGCGGCCACATTCGCAACACCGATCGCAGCATCGGCGCGCGCTTGTCCGGCCAAATTGCGCGGGTGCACGGCAATACCGGCATGCGCGATGCGCCCATCGACATTGTCTTGCAAGGCAGCGCCGGGCAGAGTTTTGGCGCGTTCAATGCCGGTGGTTTGCATTTGCATCTGCATGGCGAAGCCAACGATTACGTGGGCAAGGGCATGGCCGGTGGCCGCATCGTGTTGCAACCGCCTGCGGGTAGCCGCTTTGCATCGCAAGACACACCGATTATTGGCAACACCTGTTTGTACGGTGCCACCGGCGGCGAGTTGTATGCCGCAGGGCGCGCGGGCGAACGCTTTGCGGTGCGCAATTCTGGCGTCACCGCCGTCATCGAAGGCGCGGGCGATCACTGCTGCGAATACATGACCGGCGGCGCGGTGGTGGTGTTGGGCCGCACCGGCTTGAACTTTGGTGCAGGCTTCACCGGCGGACTGGCCTATGTGCTGGATCTGGAGCGGGATTTTGTCGATCGCTACAACCACGAATTGATCGACATTGCGCGCATCACTCCAGAAGGGCTGGATGGCTACCGCCAGCACCTGACCGATTTGATCGACGCGCACGCACGCCTGACCGACAGCGCGTGGAGCGCACGCATTCGCGACAACTTCCGTGATTTTGTGGGCAAGTTTTGGTTGGTCAAACCCAAGGCCGCCAGTTTGGAAGCACTGGCCAATGAATTGAAGAGGGCGGCGTGATGAGCCAGAAAAACCTGTTCCAATTTCTGGATGCTGCGCGTGAGATGCCCGCTAAAGTGCCACTGGCGCAGCGCACTGCGGGCAGTTTTGATGAGCTGTACGGAAAATTTGGCGAAGCCGAAGCCAAGCATCAATCCGGCCGCTGCCTGGACTGCGGCAACCCGTATTGTGAAGCCAAGTGCCCCGTGCACAACTACATCCCCAATTGGCTGGAATTGGTGCAGCAGGGACGGGTGATCGAAGCGGCGGAGCTATGCCACGAAACCAATCCGCTGCCGGAAATGTGCGGCCGCGTGTGCCCGCAAGACCGCCTGTGCGAAGGCGCGTGCACGCTCAACGAAGACTTCGG
>NZ_DAOOUM010000015.1:0-50767 GCF_035369645.1 Thermomonas sp.
AATGCCGTCGTCGATCAACGGGGTACACGCGGTGGGGGTGCCTTCATCATCGATACTCAGTGACCCACGGCGGCCATCCAGCGTACCGTCATCCACGATCGTCACGCCTTTGGAGGCCACCCGCTGGCCGATGCGACCGGCGAAGGTGCTGGTGCCCTTGCGGTTGAAATCGCCTTCCAACCCGTGGCCCACAGCTTCGTGCAATAGCACACCCGGCCAGCCGTGGCCCAACACCACCGGCATCACCCCGGCGGGGGCGTCAATCGCGTCCAAATTCACCAACGCCTGCCGCAGCGCTTCGCGGGCAAATTTCTCCGGCTTGTCGTCGGCCAAGAGTTCGGCATAGCCATAGCGCCCGCCAAACCCGGCAAAGCCCGATTCGCGGCGGCCGTTGTGCTCCACGATCACCTGAATATTCATCCGCACCAGTGGCCGCACATCGCCGGCCAGCACGCCGTCGCTGCGCGCCACCAGCACCGTGTCCACGCCGCCAGTCATGCTCACCATCACTTGTTGCACGCGCGGCTCCAGCGCGCGCAGCAGGCCGTCCACGCGGCGCAGCGCCTCGACCTTGGCGGCATTGTCCAGCGCATCCACCGGGTCCAGCGCCGGGTACAGCGCCTTGCCTGCGCTGCGCGTCAGGGCTTGTGCGCCGTGGCTGTGTCCCGCGCGGGCAATGGCGCGGGCCGACTGCGCCGAGGCCAGCAATGCCGAGGCATCCAGTGCATCGGAATAGGCGAAGCCGGTTTTTTCACCGGAAATGGCACGCACACCCACGCCCTGCTCGATACTGTGGGAACCGTCTTTGACGATGCCGTCCTCCATGCTCCACGCCTCGCGGCGGGCGTGCTGGAAATACAGATCGCCAAAATCAATCCCCGGCCCCAATAACGCGCCGAAGGTACGTTCCAATGCGGCGGTATCCAGCCCGGTGGGGGCCAGCAGGCGAGATTCGGCAAGGCTGAGTGCGGTCATGGTTGAATTGTCTTGGTTTCGTTAAGAAATGGAGATGCTTGCCGGGCAATCAAGCACGCGTCAGGGTGTGGGTTTGCTGTCGATGCTGGCGCGCGGCACCACGTCCACCTTGGGGGCGGCCCATGGCCCGGTGATGTGGTAGGTCTTGGCCCCAATCCCCGACATTGGTTTATCCAGCACGGCATTGGCAACTGCCCCCACCGCCGCACCCACGGGCCCTGCGGCAATCGCCCCCACGGCGGTCAGCAAGCTGCCCGAACGCGGCAGAACTTCCACCGTTTGATCGAACGATTGGCTGCGCAGGTTGACGCTGCCATGCAAGTTGAGATCGGCCGCTGGGCCTTTGATCGAAAGATTGTCGGTCCGCGCCGTGCCTTGGTTGAGATGAAGATCACCTTGCAGGCGATCGAAGGCAAAGCCTTTGCTGAAGAAGTCGCTGAAATCCAAGCTCAGACGCCGCCGCAGCTGCCCAACGCCCAACAAGCCCAAGACCCGGCCGGCACCCGGCTCGATTTCAGGCAGACGGCCATCATGCACATCGGCATGCAATGTGGCGGTGAGGGTGCCTACGTCGAAGGCTTCCGGCCCGCCGTTCCAGCTGGCCGTGCCACTCAACTTTCCATTCCCGCCAGCAAGTTGCCCGCCCAGTCCAAAACCTGCCAACAACGCCCCGACGTCATCACTGTCGGCATCCAGCCGGAATTGCGTTCGTGCCGCACTGTCGCGCCCCAACCAACTGCCGGTTGCGGCCAGTCGCTGCTTGCCGCCCGATGTGCGAAATTCGTCCAAGCGCAAGCCACCAAACACCGGCGAGCTGCGGAACCGCGCCGCACCCAGCAAAGTGCCGCCAAAGCGCAGATCCACCACATCCAGTGCCAGTGGCCGAATTGCAGCAGGGTTGACGCTACTGATTGCCGTGGTGGCAATCGGCGCAGGCGACGTGGTGATTGCGATGCCGGCATGGTCGGTGGCTGGCTTGCTGGTCGCGGTGGCAGTGGCACTACCAGGCGCGGCCCAATACAGGCGATCGAACTGACCGCTGACGCTGGCGCCGGCCTGCTCGGGCACACGCAAATTCCCGGCGATGGCGCTGCCCTGCACGTGCACCTGCACCCCCGGACCTTGCGTCATCGGCAGCACTTGCAGACGGGTATCGGCAAACTCCGCACCCAGCAAACGCATCCGCGCGGCCTGCACGTCGATGCGTTGCAAGGGCAAGTCGGCATGGCTTTGGCCGCCGCTGGCAAAGCCAATCCAATCCAGTGCATCCAATGTATCGACATGCCCGCCGATGGCCAGCCCACGCGCAGGTGGCGCGGGCACATCGCCACCGCCCATCTGCACCCGCAGGCCGGTTTGCCCGTGCGCGCTGTGACTGCGCAGGCTGAGCACATCGCCCACGCTGGCTTCGATATCACCGCGATCCAGCGGCAATCGAATCGTCACTGCCGTGGGCAGTGCTTGTGCCGCCGGTTTATGCAAGGGCGCGGGCAGGTCGAAGGCTGTACCAACCAAATTGGAACGCAATTGCAGCAATGCTGGCGGGCTGCCAGTCGCCGTAGCGCGCGGCACCGCCATATCCACCGCCCACTGCGAACTGCCGCGCAGATAGGGCTTCAGCCAATCCAGATTGCCGGCCTTGCTCAGTAGGCCGTCGATCTCGGCCTGCATTTGCAATTGCGCTTCAAATGCCTGTGCAGGGTCATGTGTGTGTGGTCCGGCCCGCAGCGCCAGCACACCGGGGGTGCCGTCGTAGCGTACGCGCAGCGCCGGTGCGTCAAAGCCGGCATGATCGAACGTCGCCTGCCCGTGCACGTGTTCGAACTTCAGCTGGTAGCGCGTCTCCACCAAGTTGGCACCGGCCAAGGTCACGTTGCCATCAATAATCGGCGGCACCGGCACGTCGTGATGCAGCGGCAGCCGCATATGAAATTGCGCCTGCGCCGGCCCCGCCGCTTGCAGGTGATCCATCACCTCGCCGTAGTCCTTGTGCAACGGGCTGGCACGCAGCAGGGCAAGATACTGTTTGGCATCGCCATTGGTGTTGGCATCCACGGTCAATTCGGCCTGCCCGAAACGCGCGATTCCGGCCTGCAACGTTGGCACCGGCACCCCCGCCAATTGACCACGGCCAGTGACCTTGAAGCCATCGGCCACAAAGCTGACATCGGCATTCAAATGCTCGGCCGCCGGCCAGTCTGGTTGGAACTTCACCGTGCCGTTGTCGATGTGGGCATCGGCGCGAAACATGCCGGCGCCGGCCAAGCCCGGCGCATTGCGGAATGGCCAATCGTCCAGATCACCGGCAACGATGGCATGCACATTGCGCAAGGTTCCGCCGCGCAATGCCATGTCCAACCACTGCACGGTGGATCGGGGCATCAAATGATGGATCCAAAACCCATGCGCGATAGCTATCGGGACATCACCAATGTCGGCAGCGATATCCAAACGTGGATGACTGCCGTCGTCTTGCAGCCCAATACCACCACGTGCCTGCACGTGCAGTGCGCCCCCGGCGATCGCCAAACCGGGGGTTTGGATGGTCCAGCCGGCGACATCGCGCCACAGTACGGCTTCACCATCCAAGGTGAAGCGATGCACCACGCCAAACCCCGCTGGCCAATCGAATGCGACCTGTGCGCTGCGGTCAAAGCGCAGGCGCAGACCGTCTTGGTCGGCCTGTAACCAGCCTGCCACACCACGCATGCCGGGGGCGTTTGCCACCGGGTCAAAGCGGAAACCGCTGATTTGCGCACTGACAGACAACGGGCCCGCTGCTTGCCCGCGGATATCCACATTGTCCAACACCGCCGCCGGCTGGGTGGCCAATAACCAATGCCGCAGCGGTGCCGGGACGGCATCGCTCAACGCCGCCAATTGCAGCAGTGGCGCCACTTGCAGATGCTTGGCACGTAGCGCATAACGCTGCCCGCCGGCGATGGCCAGCCCATCCAACTGTTGCCGCTGCTCGCCATCACCGATGCGTAAGCGGCTGACGCGCACCTGCCAATCTTGCAAGCGCCCGCTCCAATTGGCCGCCAATACCAGTTCCCCCAGGGTGCGAGTGGGTGTGGCCGTGTTGGCGAGCGGTGCACCGCGCAAGCGCACATCCAGCAACCCGGCGTCGGCACGCACCCCTACTATTCGATAACTGCGCAACTGCGCCCAGCCCTGCAAGCGCCCGCGCCCCGATAGCGGCGTTATTCCGGTGAGCGGCAACTTGCCGGCCAACTCGACCAGATCCAGCATGCGACTGCCGGCATACACGCGGCCATCGCCACTGCTGCGATCCAGCTCGCCGGCGATATCGAATGGCGTTGCCGTACTGCGCAGCCATGCGCGGGCACCGGCACGCACGTGCTTGCCGTTGACTTGCAGGCGCAAATCGATCCGTGGCAGGCGCACATCCATATGCAAGGCCGGCGCGAAGACGCGCAACTTGGCTTGCGCCAGTTGCAATTCACCCAGATGCGCCAGTGCGTCCAGCGGATCGCCGCCGGTTTGCTGCCCCGGCAAGCCACGCACTTGCCACTGGCCATCGTCGTCGCGCTGCAATGTCAAATCCAGCCCGCGCAGGCGCAATTCGGTGAACGAACGCCCCGGCAGCAAGCCGGCGTATTGCGCAATCTGGATTTCGGCATCGCCAATCCGCAATGGGTTGGCCGGATCGCCCACGCGCAGATTGGACAGCCGCAACAATGGCCCACGCCGCGTCCATTGGGTTGCCAGATGATCGAACGCTACCGCGCGCCCGGCACGTTCGCTGAGCCATGCGGCGACTTGCTCGGGATGACGCTCGACCATTGGCAGCAACAAGCTGCCCACGCCATTACCCAAGGCCAGCACTGCCAGCATTGCCGCCAAGGTATGCCAACAGTGACGCCAGAGCGTGCGCCAACCGCGTGCTGCTGGCGGGGATGGCGTTGTCATACTTGGCCCGCCTTGCCTTGCACAGTTCGGGTTCTTGCCGCCACCCGCACGTTACAGCAGCACGACATCGAACTGCTCTTGCAGGTATTGCGCATCCGCCTGGAAGCGAATCGACTTGCCGATGAACTCCTCCAGCTCGGCCACCGCGTTGGATTCTTCATCGGTAATCCGCCCCACCACCTTGGGCGATGCAATCACCAACAACCGTGCGGCATCAAACTGCCGCACCGCGCGCACGATTTCGCGAAAGATTTCATACGTTGTCGTCTCGGCGGTTTTGACCATGCCGCGCCCACTGCACTCGTGGCAGGGTTCGCACAACTGCCGCTCCAGGGATTCCACCGTGCGCTTGCGGGTCATTTCCACCAAGCCCAGCGGCGAGAAGTCATACACCGTGGTTTTGGCGTGATCTTTGACCAGTGATTTTTCCAGCGTGCGCAACACCAACCGGCGGTGTTCGGCATCGTGCATATCGATGAAATCAATGATGATGATGCCGCCCAGATTACGCAGCCGCAGTTGCCGTGCCACCGCCTGCGCCGCTTCCAAGTTGGTGCGGTACACGGTTTCTTCCAGATTGCGCTGGCCCAGAAAACTGCCGGTATTCACATCCACCGTGGTCATTGCCTCGGTCTGGTCAATCACCAGATAACCGCCGGATTTGAGCGGTACTTCCTTATTCAGCGCGCGCTGGATTTCATCTTCAACGCCGTACATGTCGAAGATCGGGCGCGAGCCGGAATAGTGTTCAATTTTGTCGGCTAGCACGGGCATGTAATTGGCGGCAAATTCACGCAGATGCTCGCAGGTCTCGCGTGAATCCACCTTGACCTTGTCCACATCGCGACGGATCAAATCACGCACCGCGCGCAACGGCAGGCTGAGGTCTTCGTACACGCAACTGCCGTGTTTGGCATCGGTGGCGTTGCGTTCAATCAGCGCCCATACCCGGCTTAAATAGGCGATGTCCTCGGCCAAGGCCTCGGCCGGCTGGCCTTCGGCATTGGTCCGCACGATGTAGCCATGCCCTGGCCCACCTGCTGTCAATTCCGCCATCAGGCCTTTCAGCCGGCTGCGCTCGGCATCTTCTTCAATCCGCGCAGAAATGCCGATCACTTTGGATCGCGGCAGCAGCACCAAATAGCGCGACGGGATGCTGATTTGCGTAGTCAGGCGCGCGCCTTTGCTGCCAATCGGGTCTTTGACCACCTGCACCACGATCTCGGCACCATCGCGCAGCAAGTCGATGATGGGGAGTTGTACTTGCGGTGGCGGCGACACTGGGGCGTCATCACCCTCCACCCCATCCAGTGGCGCGGCACGGAAAATATCATTGGCATGGATGAAGGCGGCGCGCTCCAGCCCGATATCGACAAACGCAGCCTGCATGCCCGGCATCACCCGCTGCACCTTGCCTTTGTAGATATTGCCCACCACCCCGCGCTGGCTGCCGCGCTCGATGTGTAGTTCTTGCAACATGCCGTTTTCAACCACTGCCACGCGGGTTTCACGCGGGGTGACGTTGACTAATAATTCCTCGCTCATGGCAGCAGCCCAACTTGGCGCAGCAGGCCGGCGGTTTCCCGCAATGGCAGCCCCATGACCCCGGAATAGCTGCCCTCCAAGCGCGCCACATGGGCCTCAAAACGGCCCTGAATCGCATAGCCACCGGCCTTACCCTGCCACTCGCCAGTGTCCAGATAACGGTTGATGTCGGCATCCGACAATGTTTCCACCGATACTTGCGACACCGCTACCGCCTGCAATTCACGCGCGGCCGACAGTACCGCGACGGCGGTGATGACCTGATGGGTCTGCCCGGACAGCCGCCGCAGCATGGCGGCTGCATCCACGGCATCGGCGGGTTTGCCAAACACCATGCCATCCAAGATGACCTCGGTATCGGCACCCAGCACCACCGCATCGGCCACCGCCACCACGTCCAGTAAACCGGCACCGGCTTTTTCACGCGCCACCCGACGCACGTAGTCGGCCGCGGCCTCGGTGGCCCCTTGTTGTTCGGGGATATCTAGGTCAAGAATGCCAAACGGCAGCCCAAGGCGGGCCAGCAATTCGGAACGGCGTGGGGATTTCGAGGCAAGATGCAGCATGTGTGCAGTCTAACCCGCAGCTGACTGCGTGCCCCAGCCTTTGTCCCCCCATCACCCCATTTTGGCTCACCGAGCGTTCACCCCCGGCACGCAATCTTTCCCGCTGACCTGATTGGAGTACATGATGATGTTGCGCCCCCTCCTGCTGACCCTCGCCCTTGCCACGCCGTTTGCCGCCGCCCTGCCCATGACCAGCCACGCTCATCCCTCCGACATCGCAGCAACCAACCAGCCCGGCACGCTGCTGACGATAGCCGCCAGCGCCGAAGCCAGCCGTGCACCTGACATCGCCACCGTCTCGACCGGCGTGGTCACCCAGTCTGTTGAAGCCAATACCGCGATGCGCAACAACGCCGTGAAAATGGACAAGGTAATGGCGGCATTGCGTGCCGCCGGCATTGCCGAGCGCGACATCCAAACCAGCGGAATCAACCTCAACCCGCAATACAAATATGCCGACAACCAACCACCCACGATTGTCGGCTATCAAGCCAGCAACTCGGTCAATGTGAAGGTGCGCGAGCTTGGCAAACTGGGCAAGGTGTTGGACACCTTGGTGGCGCAAGGCGCGAACCAAATCAACGGGCCAACGTTTGGCATCGACAAGCCGGATGCCGCCTATACCGAGGCGCGCATCGCCGCAGTCAAAAAAGCACAGGCGCAAGCACAAACGTATGCCGATACCTTGGGGCTGCGCGTGCTGCGCATCATCAGCATCAATGAAGGCGGCAGCAGCCAACCGCAGCCAATGCCGGTGATGCGGATGATGGCCGCAGCGGCGCCAATGGAAAAAGACACTGCGGTGGCTGCCGGTGAGACGGCAGTGTCGGTGAGTGTGGATATCGTGTTTGAATTGGGGCGGTGATATTGCAGGAGTATTGGCATGTCCCCGCGTGGTTCCGCTGCGGCGTGATCCACGCGCCCGCGGCCCTCAAATGCCCCGTCACGCGCGGGGCATTTTTGTCTTTACCATCCCTAGTTTCACCACCTGGGTTACCCTCAGCCAAAGATGTGTCCACGAGTCAATGGCATGGGCGAAATCACGCAACTTTTGGAGCGCGCACGCGATGGTGAACCCGCTGCCTGGGAACAGGCGGTGGCATCGCTGTACGAAGACCTCTTGCGAATGGCACGACGCGCGCGTGCGCATGGGGGGGCCGCCACGCTCAACCCTACCGCACTGGTCAACGAATGCTATCTGCGCGTTGCCCGCCGACAAGCCGATGGCATTCACAGCCGCGAGCATTTCCTGGCGATTGCAGGACGCGCGATGCGGCAAATCCTTGTCAACTATGCGCGTGATCGCGTCGCCGCCAAACGTGGCGGTGGCGCATTACAAGTGACACTGGATGAAGACACCCTCAGCGCACAGCACGAAGCCGACGACTTGTTGGCATTGGATGCCGCACTGAATCAACTCGCCACCGAAGATGTGCGTCTGGCACGCATCGTGGATTGTCGAATCTTCAGCGGCCTCACCGAGCAGGAAACCGCAGAAGCACTGAACTTGCCACTGCGCAGCGTGCAGCGCCTCTGGCACGATGCCCGTGAACGCTTGCGTCACTTGCTCCCGGACTGATATGCCGAACCGTGTTGATCGCCTACTGGAACCCGGCGCGGTGCTGGGTGGTGCGCTGGTTGGCGCACTTTTACGCGAACATCTAGGCTTGGACGAGCTTGCCGCCGGCGCGCAACTGGGTGCATTCCGCATCGTCCGTGAGCTGGGTCGTGGTGGCATGGGCATCGTCTATCTTGCCGTGCGCGACGATGGTGCATTCGAGCAGGATGTGGCCATCAAATGGCTCCCTGTCGGCAAGGTCGCCGCCATGGCAACCGGGCAATTCAAACACGAACGACAGATTCTTGCGCAGCTGCGACACCCCCATATTGCGCGATTGATCGACGGAGGCAGCAGCGCTGACGGCCACCTGTGGTTTGCGATGGAGCATGTTGCCGGCATCCCCATCGACCAGCACGTTGGCAATGCGGGACTGGACTGGCGGCAATGCGTGCAATTGCTCCTCCCGGTGATCGATGCCGTGCAATTTGCACATGCACACTTACTGGTACACCGCGACATCAAGCCTGACAACGTACTGGTAGATACCGACGGGCGCGCGATGTTGGTGGACTTTGGCGTGGCAGCCTTACTGAGCGAAGTGGATGCACGCACCGCTTTTACCGAAGGCTTTGCCAGCCCCGAACAGCGCGTGGGAGCACCGCCCGATATCCGTGCCGATGTCTGGCAATTGGGGCGTTTGCTTCAAGCCATTGTGAACGTCACAAACCACCGCCAGGCCAACGCAACCATCCCCGAAGACCTGCACGCCATCATTGCGCATGCCACCCATGCCACACCAGACAAGCGCTACCCCACCGCTGCTGCGCTACAAACCGATCTCAAGCGGCTGCTTGCCCACCGCCCGGTCAGTGTGCGCCGGCCCGGCCTATGGGGGCGGTTGCGCCTGCTGACCCGCGCACACCCCTTGGGTACTGCCAGTAGCGTGCTGGCATTACTGGTTTTCATCATCACCTTGACCGGCATGATGCTGCGCTTGGCCCACCAGCGCGATGTGGCAGAACATGCCCGCAACAAGGCCGAAGCCATCAACGCCTTTATCGAAGAAGACCTACTCCCCGGTGCGGACCCGCTGCAATCGGGTAGCCGCGACATGCGCGTGACCGAGTTAGCCGAACGTGCATTGGCGCGCGCCGAAGCGCGCCTCGGCAGAACCCCGGAAGTCGCCGCACAAGTGGAGCTAAGCCTTGGTCGCACACTGGCAAATTTAGGCGAATTCAAACATGCCGAACGTGCGTTTACCTTGGCAATCGCGCACCTAACTGCACTCTATGGGGCATATGACCAACGCACATTGGCTGCACGCCTGCAGCGCGAACAACAAATGCTGGATGCGTCGCACCTGACCACGGCAGAATCGCGCTTGCTCCCATTACGTCAACACGTTCTGGCGCGCTTGGGAAGCCATTCAACCTTGTTACTGGAGGTCGATAGCCAGATCGCGCATGCAGCCTTGTTGCGCGATGACTTCAACACGTGCATCGCGCGCTACAACGCACTATTACCGCATGTTCCAGATACCAAGGCAGTCCTGCGCGGCGACATCTACATGAACCTGAGCTTCTGCGAAGCGCGCATAGACCGCCATCAGGCTGCACTCCACCATGCCAATCAATCCGTGGCCATTACCACCCGTGCACTCGGTGCACAGCACCCCTATGTACTGGAAAGCAAGTTGGCACAAGAAACCGCACTGGTCGGGCTGGGACAGTTCGATGATGCTGCCAATGTGCTGCGTCCTTTGGTCGGCGCACTTGATCAGCGTTATGGCACGACCCATCCGGTCACTCTGCTGGCGATGCACGACCTTGGCCTGGCGCTCATTTGTCGTAACCAATCGGATCAAGCCATTGCCTGGCTGCAACATGCAGCGGATGGCCGGGCGCGTATTTTAGGTCGCCATCATCCGTGGTACGCGCTCAGTGAAAGCGTGCTGGCGATGGCACACATCCGTCAGCACCAATATGACCAAGCCCAGGCAGCATTGACGCGCGCGCACACCGCCCTTGGTCCAAGTGGCACAACCTCCCCCTATGTGCTGGTTGCGCTATTAGAAAACGAAGCCGATCTTGCCTTGGCACAAGACCGAATACCGCTGGCACAGACGCGTTACGAAGAAGCCTTGGCCGTAGCTGACCGCCTGTATCCCGCCGATCATGCACGGCTCAGCATCCTGCGCTTGGGGCGTGGAACTGCCCTGATCGAGATGGGCGATACGACTACGGGTAAACCTCTGGTCCGCGAAGCGCTACAACAACTCCGTAACCGCCCCAATTGCCGCATGGCAGCAATCGAACACGCACGCCACCTGCTGGCTGGCACGCAATGACCACTGGGGCCAGATGACTCCGGCCCCGCCCCATGGCCACCTTGCTGATGAATCGGCGGCTATCGCTGCATACGTAATGTATGCGTCCAACTATGGTCATACGCGGCGTACACCATCCAACGGTAGGTTGACCATGTATAACCCTCGCCCGGCCATGGGTTCATATAACCCACCATTTGGGTGCCACCGCGATCGTTATACCCATAGCCGGTCATGATGTGGCCGCCGCCGCCGTACCATCCAAACCGAATTACGAATGGACGGTTTGCATCGACATCACTGACGATGGCATTCCATGACGATGCCGACGCGTAGCTGCGATTGGCAACACCATTGGACGCCAGTACATCCTGCACGCTGCCGTAGCTTCCATACAGCGCATTGGGTTGATTGGCACCCGAGTTCCAATTAAACGGTGCGCTATAACAAGCATCATTGCGCCCATAGGCCCAATTGACGATGCCGCATTGGCTTGGGGTTTGCCCATACCAACGCAACACATCCACGGAAGAAGCCGCCCAGCACCATTGACTGTGCTCTTGACTAAGCGCATCGACATTCAAATATTTATACCCGCTACCTGCCAGCGCAGCAGTGGATAGCGCGGCCAGCAACAGGCCGGCGGCAATGCGAGGAAACAGATTCATTGCAGGCTCTCCTTACCGTCAGTGGGTCATATCAAGATTGCGGGCGGCGGCGGTACGCAGGCCGGGCAACAACTCGGCTGCACCCAGCAAACCGGCACCCGGTGCCGTCATCCGCAGCGTGCTGCGTGCCGCCTGCAAGGGGGCATAGCGCGCGGGCAGGTTTGCCTGTTTGACCTCGATGAAATCCGCTGTGGCCTGCGGTACCCGCACATAGCGCAGGCTGACGTTTTCCTGATTGCCGTAACGCGACAACATCGTGTGGATGTCGCGGCTCAGTGCAATCCCTCCCAATGACACCATTTGCCAGCCATTGCCATCGTTCTGCATGGTCAACAGGCCCACCGGCTTCCCCCGTACCAGAACCGCATACCGCCACTGCCCAGTCGCCTGCGCTGCGCGCTCCAAGTTGACATTGCCGCGCAATTGGTCGGGCTGCACATCGTTCACCGCAAAGCCCCAACCAATCCGTGCTTGCGTCAATTCAGATGCGCTACTGATCGCCAACGGAAACCCGGCCGGCAAGGCTTGACCAACATCCACACTGCTGACGAACTGTTGCAAGGCACGGGCAGCCGCAGCCTGTGCCGGGGCGGCGGTCGCCTGACCAATGAACGTAAATCCCGGGCGGGTGCCCACCATGCCCTGCTGGGCAACTACAGAACCACTGGCCAATGCCGATACCAGGAAGAAATGTCGCAAGTACTTCATGCGTGCCAACCCCCAATCTGATGGATGGTGCCCAGCCGTTGCGGCCAAGCGCGTGGGTTTCCCCATCCAAGACAAACACGGAAGCTGCTGCAATCCCGCCAATCCACCCACACGCTGCCATCAACGGCAGGGGCGATCACTCCCCGGCGGCAAAGACCCGGTAACGCCGCACGCGCAGATGTAGGGTGTCACCCGCAGCCAGCGCCACATTGTCGGAATCGAAGGCCTCCCACTCGAGGGTTTGCTCACCAACACCGAGCTCAGCATTGATGCGCCCACCTAACCGCTGCACGGTGCGCACCAATACCGGTAACGTGTCGGCAGCGGCGGCAGCGACGGCATGCAAATCATGTGGCCGCAGGTATAGGCGGGCCGGGCCGTCGGCCACGCCCACCGCATCCAGCGCCAAACCCTGCAAGCAAAACTGGCCGGCCTTGACCTGTCCGTGCAGCACATTGCTGCGCCCGATGAACTCGAACACATACGGCGATGCCGGTGTCCGATAAATTTCATCGGGCGTGCCGACTTGCTCCACTTTGCCGGCACGCATCAACACCACGCGGTCGGCCAGCTCCAATGCTTCTTCCTGATCGTGGGTGACAAACAACGTGGTTTGCCCGGTCTGTGCGTGCAACCGGCGCAGCCAACGGCGCAACTCAACCCGCACCTTGGCATCGAGTGCGCCAAACGGTTCATCCAGCAACAGCACTGCCGGATCGATGGCCAAGGCGCGTGCCAGTGCGATGCGCTGCTTTTGCCCGCCGGAAAGCTGATCCGGGTAGCGCCCACCGTGTTCGGGCAGTTGCACCAGTTGCAATAATTCTTGTACCCGCTTGGCAATGGTGGGCTTGTCTGGGCGCTTTGCACGCGGCCGGCTGCGCAGGCCAAATGCAATATTTTCGGCCACGGTCATATGCCGAAACAGCGCATAGTGCTGGAAGACAAACCCGACATTGCGCTCACGCAAGCTGAGCCGGGTGGCATCAACATCACCAAACGCGACTTGCCCGCCATCGGCATGCAACAGGCCCGCAATCACCCGTAGCAAGGTGGTCTTGCCCGAGCCCGACGGCCCCAGCAAGGCCACCAATTCACCGGAGCGGATATCCAAATTCACACCATCCAGCGCTGCCACGCCGGGATAGCGTTTGTGCAAGCAAGAAATCGTCAATTGCATCGTCAATGCCGCCTGTGCGAGTTAGCAAGCGCATCGCCATGGCGCGCTTCCAGCCAAACTTTCAAGATCAAGGTGAGTAACGACAGCCCCGCCAGCAGCGAAGCCACCGCGAACGCGGCGGTTGCATCAAATTCGTTGTAGAGAATTTCGATGTGCAGCGGCAAGGTGTTGGTCATGCCGCGAATGTGCCCAGACACCACCGACACCGCGCCAAACTCACCCATTGCCCGCGCCGCACACAGCAGCACGCCATACAGCAAACCCCATTTGATCTTGGGCAAGGTGACGCGATGGAACATCGTCCACGCACTGGCACCCAATGAGCGCGCGGCCAGTTCTTCATCTGCGCCTTGTTGCTGCATCAACGGCACCAGCTCGCGCACCACAAACGGGAAGGTCACAAACAAGGTGGCCAAGACAATACCCGGCCGCGCAAACAACAGTTTGATGTCGTGCGCTTGCAACCACGCATGGAACCAGCCGCCGCTGCCAAACAACAACACCAAGCACAACCCAGCCACCACCGGCGACACCGCGAAGGGCAAGTCGATCAAGGCCAACAGCACGCGCTTGCCACGGAAGGAAAACCGCGTCAACGCCCACGCCGCAAAGACCCCAAACACCGCATTGACGGGAATCACGATGGCTGCCGTCAATAAGGTCAATTGCAAGGCGCTGCTGGCATCGTCTGTTACCAGCGCCTGCCACCACGTCTGAAACCCTTTGCCAAAGGCCGCGCCCAGCACCATGCCCAGCGGCAACACCACCAGCAAGCCCATCGCGGCCACTGCCGTCACGATCAGCGACCACTTCAGCCACGCTGGCTCGCGCAGCGGATCTGCTGCTGACAACGCTGCCTTAGTCATGGCTCGCTCCCCGTTGGAACAACAGCGGCACCAAGTTGATGGCCAGCAAGCACACGAACGATGCAACCAGCAATAACGCTGCGATTGCCACCGCGCCGTCGTAGTCGTACTCCTCCAGCCGAATGGTGATCAATAACGGTGCAATCTCGGTTTTGTAAGGCAAGTTACCGGCGATGAAAATCACCGACCCGTACTCGCCCAACCCGCGTGCAAATGCCAGCGAAAACCCAGTCAACCATGCCGGCAGCATTTCCGGCACGATGACCCGCCGAAACGTAGTGAAGCGGTTGGCCCCTAGCGAGGCAGCGGCTTCCTCTGGCTCACGACCCAGTGTTTCCAACACCGGCTGCAAGGTGCGCACCGCAAATGGCATACCGATAAACACCAAGGCCAGCACGATACCCGGGGTGGCATAGGCAATTTTGATGCCGTGTGCTGCCAGTAACGCGCCCACCCAGCCGGTGGGTGCGTAGATCGCGGTCAATGCGATGCCGGCCACTGCCGTGGGTAATGCAAACGGTAAATCCACCAGTGCATCCAGCAGACGACGCCCGGGAAAGCGATAGCGCACCAAGACCCACGCCACCAGCGCACCCACCAAGGACGCCACGATTGCCGCGCTGAACGCCGCACTGAAACTCAACTTCAACGCCGCCTGCACCCGTGCATCACTGATTGCACGCAACCAGCCCTGACTGCCCATGCCAGCCGCGCGCACCGCCAACGCAGCCAACGGCAATAGCACCACCACACCCAGCCAAGCCATGCCCAAGCCCAGGCTTAGGCCAAACCCCGGTAATGGATTGCGCGCACGTGCGCGCGTTGCCGCTGGCGGCGATTGCGTCGCTTGCACCTGGCGGGTCATCGTGCGGCGCCGGTCATGGCTTGTAGATGCGGTCAAACAAGCCGCCATCGCCAAAATGCACGGCTTGCGCCTGCTTCCAACCGCCAAATGCGGCGTCGATGGTGACCAGCTTGATCGGCGGGAAAGCCTTGCGCAATGCCGCGGAAACCTTGGCCGGATCGGCTGGGCGGAAATAATGGCGCGCCGCGATTTGCTGCCCTTGTGGCGAATACAAAAACCGTAGATAGGCTTCGGCCTGCTTGCGCGTGCCGTGCTTGTCCACGTTTTTATCTACCCAGGCCACCGGCGGTTCGGCTTTGATGCTGATCGAGGGCACCACGATTTCAAATTTGTCCCGTAACTGCGGGTCATTGCGGGTCAGCAAGGCCTCATTTTCCCAAGCGATCAGAACATCGCCGATGCCGCGCTCCACAAAGGTGGTGGTGGCACCACGCGCACCGGTGTCGAGCACCGGCACATTGCGAAACAGCTTGGTCATGTAATCCAATACGCTGCTGCCACTGCGATATTCACGCGAGGCCCACGTCCACGCCGCCAGATAATTCCAGCGCGCGCCTCCCGACGTTTTTGGATTGGGCGTAATCACCGCAAGCCCCGGCTTGACCAGATCGCCCCAGTCTTTGATGCCCTTGGGGTTGCCCTTGCGCACCAAAAATACAATCGTTGATGTGTAGGGGGCGCTGTTGTTGGGCAGGCGGGTTTGCCAGTTGGCGGGCAGCAGCTTGCCTTTGTCGGCCAGCGCGTCGATGTCGGCCGACAGCGCCAAGCTCACCACATCGGCCTCCAGACCATCGATGACCGCGCGCGCCTGCTTGCCCGAGCCGCCATGCGAGCTGCGCAGGGTGAGCACTTCGCCGGTCTGCTGCTTCCATTCGGCAGCAAACGCCCGGTTGACATCGGCATACAGCTCGCGGGTTGGGTCATACGATACATTGAGCAATTCTTTGTTTTTGACCGGCGCTGCGCCCACCAGCCCAGGCAACGCCAGTAGCAGGCCAAATAGCAGGTGTCCGATCATCGTGCGATTGTTGATATTCATGTGTGCATTCTCGCAAGTCGATGCATCGATTTGGATGGCAATCCCTCAGGTGCCCATAACAAAAACGTCAAAACGAAAATTGCGCGCGGGTGAAAGGAGTAAAGCTGACCCCGTCAATGCACCCACCAATATGTCGGTATGACCGCTGCGCATGAGCCTACCCTGCCAGCCCGCCGCCCGTCGGCTTGTTGTAGCCGACCGTCGCTCGCACTTTGCCATCCCCGCGCAACGGGTGCAGCGTCAAGGCATGCAATTGGTGCGGCATAACCCCATTGCGCCACATCGCCCGTTGCATGGTTCGTGTACTCCGCAAGTCCACCCGCACAGGAGGTTGACCATGGTTCGCGCACCCACTCTTACTTTGTCCCACGCTGCCGGTTTTGCCTTATTGAAACCAGCCAGCAAGCCACAGTTGGATTCCACCCGCATCCTGACCTTGAGCAGCACGATTGCCCTGAATTTGCTGGTGCTGGGTCTGTTGATGGTCCCGATGGCGCTGCCGCCGCCGGCGTTTCAAGAACAACCCAGCCATAACCCGTTGGCACGGGCCATTGTGAAACCGCCAGAACCTGTGATCGTGGAAATAGCCCCCATCACGCGCCCGCAACCACCGCAGCCGGTGCAAACGCCTGCGCACCCCCGCAGCAGCCATAGCCCCGATACCGCCAGCACCGCGCAAGTGCTCAGCGATACCGGCAACACGCCAGTCACTGACCCTGTGGCCAATGACAACGCCCCGATCGGCGATAGCATCACCCCGGCCATTGCGGCTCCGGTGCCGATGCAATTGGCCTATCGGCAGGCCCCGCCACCCGCCTATCCGCGTGCAGCCTTGCAGCGGCAATTGACTGGCACGGTGTTGTTGCAAGTGCTGGTGGGGGTGGATGGGCGGCCGCTGGAGGTCAATATCTCGCGCAGCAGTGGCTACCGTGAATTGGACGAAGCCGCCCGCTTGCAGGTGCTCAAACGTTGGAGCTTCCAACCCGCCACCCAAAACGGCAATGCCGTGCAGGCGCTGGGACTGGTGCCGATCGAGTTCAATCTGCGCGGTTAAACGCAATCGGCTACATACCGTAATACCCAGCGCGCCTGACGTTTCTTCAGCGTCAGGCGCGTTGGGTTTGCTTGTCTTGCGCAGGCCACTGCCTGCGCCCTACGTCAGCGCCGTGCCACCGGTTTGGGCTGCGCGCTGGCCACTTGTTGCGGGCGCACTGCGGTTGCGGCCGGACGCACCGGCGCGGCACCCCCCAAGCTGATGCGGTCGCGGTTTTTTTCCACCGTCTTCAGGCCCACGCCTTTGACTTCGGCCAGTTGTTCGGCACTGCGGAAGGCGCCATGGGCCTTGCGATAGTCGACGATTGCCTGCGCCTTGGATGGGCCGATATTGATCAGCACGCGATCCAGCGTGGCGGCATCGGCAGTATTGATATTGACGGTTTCCCCGGCCATGGCGGCACCGGCCAAAGCCAGCGACAACACGAGGGTGGACAGCAGGGTGCTCAAAAATTTCATGGTGTTCTCCTTGGTGAATTATTTGGATTGCATTGGGAATCAACGGTTGCTGGTGTGCAGGCTGCGGGCCGGCAGGGATAGCGTCGCGCTTTACCCATGTCCAGACGATCGGCGAATCACGCACATCGGCCCCCACGTTTGCCCCGCCACCGCGTAGGAAAACCCCGCACCCCCCGCTATACCGGCAATCCATGCCATATCCCATATCGGCATAACCAGCCATCCTTTCCCCTGCGATCCGTCCACCTCTAGCCTGCATCGGCATCCTTCACCTTATGCCGCCATGTCGCACGCCTCCGCTTCCCCCCTGCCCACCTCGCTGACTGCTGATCAGGCCACGCTGCTATCGCAGTTTTCCGATGCCGCCGACCGCAGCGCCCTGCTATGGGCCTCGGGCTACTTGGCGGGCATGGCGCGTGCACTCAGCCCTACCGGCTTGGCCGTGGCCACTGCTACCACAGCCGCATCCGCAGCCGCGTCAGCAACCGCCAGCCAACCAGCAACGGTGCTGTATGGCAGCCAGACCGGCAACGCCAAGCGTACCGCCGAGGCACTGCATGCGCAGCTGCAAGCCGCCGGGCTGCCGTCACGCTTGTTGCGCACTGACGCCTACGCCACCCGCGAATTGGCCAATGAAAAGTTGCTGTACTTGGTCATCAGCACCCAAGGTGAAGGCGATCCGCCAGATGACGCCATCGGTTTCACCGAATTTTTGCTAGGCAAACGTGCGCCGAAACTGCCGCAACTCAAGTTTGCGGTGCTGGGCTTGGGTGATTCCAGCTATGCCGATTTTTGCGGCATCGCGCGCAAATTGGATGCACGCTTGACCGAGCTGGGTGGCAGCCGTGCGCATGCCTTGGGCGAGGCGGATCTGGATATCGATAGCGTGGCCGCACCGTGGCGTGAGCACGCGCTGACGCAGGCCAGGGCGCTGTTGAAGCCGGCTACCCCCGCACACTTGGCCACGGTCACCCCACTGCGCCCGCCTGCACTGCCCACGTGGACGCATGACAACCCCTTTACCGCCAGCGTGCTGGCCAATCAACGCATTACCGGGCGCGAGTTCAAAGGCACCGGATTCCGCCGTTACGCTTTGGTGGACAAGGACGTTCGCCATCTTGAATTGTCCTTGGAAGGGTCAGGCCTGAGTTACGAACCCGGCGATGCGCTGGGCATCCGCCACCGGAACCCGCAGGGCTTGGTGGCCGGGGTATTGGCCGCAACCGGCCTGCACGGTGATGTTTTGGTCGATCACGATGGCCACAGCCTGTCGCTTTCGGAATGGTTAAGCAGCCGCCGCGAGTTGACCCGGCTGTCACGCCCGCTGCTTGCCAGCGTGGCCGAACACAGCGGCGCGCAGGACTTGGCGCAACTGCTGCAACCCGGCAATGCCGAACTTGCCACGTTGCTGGGTACGCACCAAGTAATCGATGTACTGCGGCGCTGGCCAGCGCAATGGGAGGCCGCAACCTTGGTGGCCAGCTTGCGCCCGCAAGTGCAACGCTTGTATTCGATCGCCTCCAGCCGCAAGCGGGTGGGCGAAGAAGCGCATCTCACTCTCGATGTGCTGCGCTACCACGCACATGGCTTTGACCATCTCGGTGCCGCCAGCGGGTTCTTGGCCGCATTGGAAGACGATGCGCAAATTCCGGTGTATATCGAGCCCAACGAACGCTTCCGCCTCCCCACCGACAGCAGCCGCGACATCCTGATGATTGGCCCCGGCACCGGCGTGGCGCCGTTCCGTGGTTTTGTGCAGGAACGCGCCGAAACCTGCGCAACCGGCCGCAACTGGCTGTTCTTCGGTGCGCGCCATTTCAATACCGAATTTCTGTATCAAACCGAATGGCAAGAGGCATTGGCCAAAGGCGAACTGCATCGTCTGGACCTGGCGTTCTCGCGCGATCAATCGCAAAAAATCTACGTGCAAGACCGCCTGCGCGAACACGGCCGTGAGGTCTATGACTGGCTGCAACGCGGCGCGCATTTGTATGTTTGCGGCGCGATTGGCATGGGCAAAGACGTCCACGCGGCCTTGCTCGACATCGTCAGCACCCACAACGGCGGCGATACCGATGCTGCCACCGACTTCCTCAGCCAATTGCAGCGCGATGGGCGTTATGCCCGCGATGTGTATTGAGCCGCCACGAGAACAACGCCATGAGTCATCCTTCCGTTGAAAAAATCAAACGCGAAAGTCGCCACCTGCGTGGCGGCATGGCCGAGGGCTTGCACGATGCCAGCACCGGCTCGCTGAGTTTTGAAGACCAGCGCACCATCAAATTTCATGGCAGCTACCAGCAAGACGACCGCGACCTGCGCGATGAACGTCGTCGGCAAAAGTTGGAGCCCGCGCATCAATTCATGATCCGCATCCGTGCGCCGGGCGGCGTGTTCACTCCGCAGCAATGGCTGGGGCTGGACGCGATCGCCACAACGTATGCCAACCATTCGCTGCGCGTCACCACCCGCCAGACCTTCCAGATCCACGGTGTCATCAAACGGGATTTGAAGACCACCATGGCCGCGATCAATGCGGCCGCGATGGACACCATTTCCGCCTGCGGCGATGTCAATCGCAACGTGCTGGCCTCCAGCAACCCGCAGCAATCGGCATTGCATGCACAGGTGCACGACTGGGCGCAGCGGTTGTCTGCGTACTTCAAACCCGCCACGCGTGCGTATTACGAAATCTGGTTGGACGAGGACAAGGTTGCGGAAAGCGGCGTCGAGCACGAACCGATCTACGGCGATGCCTACCTGCCACGCAAATTCAAAATCGCGATCGCGGTGCCACCGCTGAACGATGTGGACGTGTTCGCCAATGACTTGGGCCTGATCGCCATCGTCGATGCGGCCGGCAACTTGAGCGGCTTCAATGTCGCCATTGGCGGCAGCATGGGCGCCAGCCACGGCATCGCCGCACACTACCCGCGCGTGGCCAATGTGATTGGCTTCGTCACACCTGAACAAGTGTTTGCCATCGCGGAAGCGGCGATCACCGTGCAACGGGATTTGGGTGACCGCGAAGATCGCAAGCACGCGCGCTTCAAATACACCATCGACGACCACGGCAGCGACAAGATCGTGGCGATGATGCAAGCGCGCGCCGGCTTTACCCTGCAAGCCGCGCGCCCGTATCACTTCGACCACAACGGTGATCGCTTTGGTTGGCTGGAAGGCGAAGACGGTCTGTGGCACCTCACGCTGTCGCTGCCGTCGGGGCGCATTGCCGACTTTGAAGACGGCCGTCCGCTGCTCACCGGCCTACGTGAAATCGCCAAGGTGCATACCGGGCAATTTCGCATGACCTGCAACCAAAACGTGATTATTGCCGGCGTGCCGGCCACCCAGCGCGCAACCATCGACGCCTTGGTTCAGCAGTACGCATTGGACCGTGAAAACAACGCACCTACCGCGCTGGCGCGCAGCGCCATGGCCTGCGTGGCGCTGCCCACTTGCGCACTGGCAATGGCCGAAGCCGAACGCTACCTGCCCACCTTCCTCACGGTGATGGAACCACTATTGGTGAAGCACGGCCTGCGCGATACACCCATCGTGCTGCGCATTTCCGGCTGCCCCAATGGCTGCTCACGCCCGTACTTGGCCGAAATTGCGCTGGTGGGCAAAGCCCCCGGCCGCTATAGCTTGATGCTGGGCGGCGACCATCGCGGCACCCGTCTCAACACCTTGTACCGCGACAACATTACCGAAGCACAGATCGTCGAAGCCCTCGACCCGCTACTGGCACGCTATGCCGCAGAACGCGCCGCCGACGAGTACTTCGGCGACTTCCTGCATCGCGTTGGCGTTGTTGCGCTTCCCACGTATCCCACTCATGTCCGCGTGGACGCACAGGAGGGTTTGTGAGCGCGTTATCTGCCGTTGCACGCCCTTCCTCGCATGCATTGAACCCTGCCACGTTGCCGGCCAATGCCCTTGCTGAACTCAATCAACTGCTATCGGGGCTCAATGCGCAGCAGCGTATTGCGTGGGCACTGGAGCACCTGCCCGGCACGCATGCACTGTCCACCAGCTTCGGCGTGCAGTCAGCGGTCTCGCTGCATCTCTTTGCGACGACTGCGCCCAACATTCCCGTGATCATGGTGGATACCGGCTATTTGTTTCCGGAAACCTACCGCTATGCCGACCAACTCACTGACCTGCTGGGCCTGAATTTGCAGGTCTATCAAGCGCAGCTGAGTAGTACCTGGATGGAAGCCCGCCTTGGCAAACTCTGGGACGCCGGCAGCGACGGCATCGCCCGCTACAACCAACTGCGCAAAGTGGAACCGATGCAACGCGCCTTGCAAGACTTGCACGTGCGCTGCTGGCATGCAGGCCTGCGCCGCGAGCAATCCTCCACGCGCAAAGGCATCGCCATCCTTGACATCAAAGATAGTCGCTTCAAATTCCACCCAATTGCTGACTGGTCGGATATTGATATCGGCGCCTACTTCCTCATGCACGATCTCCCCGAGCACCCCTTGCTACAGCAAGGCTACGTCTCGGTAGGCGACGTGCACACCACACGCCCATTGCAACCGGGCATGGACGCCTCCAGCACCCGCTTCTTCGGCCTACGCCGCGAATGCGGGCTGCATTTTGATTTGTGAGGGCGCAACGCGTGCCGGGTGTGTGTCCCCGGCGAGCACTTAAAGGCTTTCCGCCTGCCAGCGCGGCAATTCTGGCCAATTGGGGGTTTGGTTGCCTTCCAAGATGCGGCGCAAGTCGTGGCGATCGATTTGTGGCACCAAGCCATGCAACAGTTCCAAGGCGTACTCACGCAGCACGCGGCCGCGTGGCACCACCGCCCAGGTGATGCACTCCGGCAGCTCTACCGGTGCGTCGATCACGCGCAGGTCTTCATCTTCACGCCCACCTACCGCCATCTCCGCCAACAAGCCCGCACCCAAACCGGTGCGCACATAGGCCTTGATCAAATTGGCATCACGCGCAGTCATCGCAATTTGTGGCTGCACCCCTGCTGCGGTAAACGCGCGCTGCAAAGAGGACTCCGGCAAGGTGGAAGACTCATACGAAATCAACGGGTAGCGGGCCAGCTCCAGCAAGGTAGGCACGCGCTTTTGGGTGGCCAATGGGTGTGTTTTTTGCACCAGCAACACACGCCGCCAACGGAATAACGGCACCGCCATGCCATTGACCAGCGGCACGCTACCTGCGGTGCTGATCAAACCAAAATCGGCCTCGTCCAGTTTATCCAGCACTTCCGCATCGCCCGCAGCAAACAGGTCCACGCTGACTTGCGGATAGCGGCGGGTAACATCGGCAATCACCTTTGGCAACACATAACGCGCCTGGGTATGGGTGGTGGCCAACAACAGCCGGCCACGGAATTCGCCACGTTCGTTGGCGGCATAGCTGCGGATATTGGCGGCTTCGGCCAAAATTTTACGCGCACTTTCAATAATCTTGATGCCGGCCGGGGCCACACCTTCCAAGCTGCGGCCTTTACGCAAAAAGAGTTGGAAGCCCAGTTCGTCTTCCAGCTGTTTGAGCTGCTTGGACAAGCCCGGCTGGGTGGCGTGCACGCGCTCGGCCGCTTGGGTGATATTGAAATTGGAATCGGCGATGGCAACGAGGTAGCGCAGTTGGGTCAGGGTCATGGCACGGCTCTGTTTTATCGCTGTATGCGGATATAGCGATGAAGTATATCGGAGTCTGGAAGCTTTTCCAGACAAGCCTTATGCCATTAGAGCATATGTAAAAATCGGCCAGCTATTTCCATCTCCCCGCCAACAGGCCTAGCGTGATGGGATGCAAACCGTCGCCTCTCCCTGCCTGTTCCCGTTGTTTCTCGACCTACGCGGTCGCCGCGTCCTGGTCATCGGTGGCGGCACTGTGGCAGCACGCAAAATCGCCTCACTCTTGGAGGCCAATGCTGACGTGCGCGTGATTGCCTCGGCACTGGAACCTGCCCTGTTGGCATTGGCTGCGGCCAAGCGCATCACCCATGTGGGCTCCACGTTTGCAGCATCACAATTGGAAGATACTTGGCTGGTGATCGCCGCAACCGACGATGCCGGCTTGAATCGCGCCGTGGCCGATGCCGCGCACGCCAGACAGATTTGGGCCAATGTGGTGGACGATGCTGAGTTAGCCAGCGCGCAACTGCCGGCGCGGGTGCAACGCGGGCCGTTGCAAATTGCGATTTCCAGCGGCGGTGCATCGCCCATGTTGGCGCGTCACCTGCGTGAGCAATTGGAAACCCAGTTTGATGATGCCGTCGGCGCATTGGCGCAATTGCTCGCCGAATTACGCAGCCGCATCCGCAGTCGCTTGCCGGATCTTGCAATCCGCCGTGCGTTTTTCAGTCGGGTGCTGGCCGGGCCCGCGCAAACACTGCTGCGGCGCGGCCACTCCGCTGCTGCACGGCATGCAGTAGAAGCCGAGCTCTCTGCGCAAATCGGCGCTGCACGTGGCAGCGTGGCGCTGGTGGGCGCAGGCCCCGGCGACCCGGGGCTGCTGACCTTGCGCGCGCTGCGTGTGTTGAATGAAGCCGATGTCATCCTGCATGACCGCTTGGTCAGCGCGGACGTGCTGGCATTGGCACGTCGCGATGCCGAACGGATAGAAGTGGGCAAACGCATCGGTGGCAATCACGACGCCACCCAAGCCCGTATCCACGCACTGATGATTGAATTAGCTACCGCCGGCAAACGTGTGGTGCGGCTGAAAGGCGGCGACCCGTTTGTATTTGGCCGCGGTGGCGAAGAACTGCAAGCCCTGCGCGCGCACGGCATTGACTATGAAGTGGTACCCGGCATCACCGCCGCAGTGGCTTGCGCGGCGTACGCGGGCATTCCACTGACCCACCGTGAGCATGCGCAATCACTGCGCATCCTCACCGTGCAATCCAAGTCTGGCACCGCCGAACACGACTGGGCCGCACTCGCGCAACCGCAGCAAACACTGGCCTTCTACATGGGCGTGGGCGGGCTTGCACACCTGCGTGAACGATTGATCGCGCATGGCCGCGCCGCCAGCACACCCTTTGCCATTATCGAAAACGGTAGCCGCAGCACCCAACGGGTCATCACCGGCCAGCTGGATGCCCTGCCCGATCTTGCCGCCGCGCATGCGGTGCAAGCCCCGGCACTGTTGATCGTGGGGGAAGTGGCGGCGCTGGCCAAACCGCTGCATTGGTTTGGGACACCGCCGCTGAGCGCAGACGATGCGCGATGTCGCACCCCCACGCTTGCCCACGCCGCCTGAGCTACCACGCCAATATTTCTTCACGACAAGGACACCGCCATCATGGCCATCTACAACAGCATCGCCGACGCCGTCGGCAACACCCCCGTCTTCAAACTCAACCGTATCGCCCCCATCGGCACCACCGTGTATGTGAAGGCGGAATCCTTCAACCCCGGCGGCTCGGTCAAAGATCGGCTGGCATTGGGCATCATTTTGGATGCGGAGAAGCGTGGCGTGCTCAAGCCCGGCGATACCATTGTGGAGGCCACATCCGGCAATACCGGGATCGCCTTGGCGATGCTGGCCGCCGCACGCGGCTACAAATTTGTGGCGGTGATGACCGAAACCTTTTCGATCGAACGCCGCAAAGCCATGCGCGCGTACGGTGCCAACGTCATCCTGACACCTGCCGCTGCACGCGGCACCGGCATGGTGGAAAAGGCCAAAGAACTTGCCGAAAAACACGGTTGGTTCTGGGCTAGCCAATTCACCAATCCGGCCAACCCCGCCTTTCATCGTCAAACGACTGCCGCAGAAATCCTGCGTGATTTTGCTGGTAAGCGGCTGGACTATTTTGTCAGCGGCTGGGGCAGCGGCGGTACCCTTACCGGCGTGGGCGAAGTGTTGAAAGTGGCGCGTCCGGATATCCGCATCGTGGGTACCGAGCCTGCCGGCGCGGCCCTGCTGAAAGGCGAAGAATGGAAGCCGCACAAAATCCAAGGTTGGACTCCGGACTTCGTGCCCGCTGTCATCAACCGCAATGCGTATGACGAACTACGCACCATCAGTGACGACGATGCCTTTACCACCGCGCGCCGCCTGGCCGCCGAAGAAGGCATTTTTGTGGGCATCTCTGCCGGTGCCACCACGGCCACGGCACTGAAGATTGCAGAAACCGCGCCAGAAGGCAGCGTGTTGCTGGCGATGTTGCCCGATACCGGCGAGCGCTATTTTTCGTCGCCGTTGTTTGCACATCTAAACGAAGGCAGCGACGACGCATGGTTGGCAAGCTTGGGTTGAGGCTCATCCCGCTTACCAATACCCTCTCCCGCCCTACGGGAGAGGGCTCGTCTCAGCTGCGCCCGTACACATCCTCATAGCGCACGATGTCGTCTTCGCCCAGATAATCGCCGGACTGCACTTCGATCAACTCCAGCATGTCTTTGCCGGGGTTTTCCAAACGATGCTTGGCACCAATCGGAATGTAGGCGCTCTGGTTGGCAAACAACTCGAATACATCGTTATCCCGCGTTACCCGCGCGGTGCCGCGCACCACCACCCAGTGTTCAGCGCGCCGAGTATGCGATTGCAGCGACAGGCGTGCGCCGGGTTTGACCTTGATGCGTTTGACTTGAAACCCATCGGCCATGTCGATGGAGTCATAACTGCCCCACGGACGATGCACCTCGCGATGCAATGCCGCTTGCGTGCGCTGCTGCGCCTTCAGCTGCGTCACCACATCCTTGACCTGTTGCACCTTGTCCTTGCGCGCCACCAGCACCGCATCGTCGGTTTCCACCACCACCAAATCTTCCACACCTACCAAGGCCACCAAGCGGCGCGCGTAGGCGTAACTGTTGCGGCTATCAATGGAAATCACATCGCCGTGATGGGCGTTGCCGTTGTCGTCTTGTGCACTCACATCCCATAGCGCCGACCACGAGCCCACATCGTTCCAGCCAATATCCACCGGCAGCACGCAGGCGGCATCGGTGTTTTCCATCACCGCATAGTCGATGGAATCAGATGGGCAGTTTGCAAATGCGGTTTTCTCCAGGCGGATGAAATCCCCATCGCGCGCCGCCGCGTCAAATGCCTTGCGCACCGCCGTCACGATGTCGGGGCGAAAGCGCGTCAACTCTTCCAGATAGCGCGATGCACGCAGCAAAAACATGCCGCTATTCCAGGCATATCCGCCGGCGTCCAAATACGTTTGTGCGGTGGCAGCATCGGGTTTTTCCACAAAACGCAGCACCTTGCGCACACCGGCACCCGCATCCGACTGGATATAGCCAAACCCGGTTTCTGGCGCGCTCGGCACGATCCCAAAGGTCACCAGCTTGCCGGCGTCTGCGGCCGGCAGCGCCGCCTGCACGGCCGCGCGAAACGCCGCGGCATCGCGCACCACATGATCCGATGGCAACACCAGCAACAGCGGATCCTCACCATCCACCATCGCCTGCATCGCGGCGGCGGCAATCGCGGGTGCGGTATTGCGGCCCATTGGTTCCAGCACGATCGCCGGCGTGGGCGCACCGATTTGGCGCAGTTGCTCGGCCACCAAGAACCGATGCTCCTCGCCCGCCACCACAATCGGGGCGGCTTCGGCCAACGCCTGCACGCGCTGCCATGTGGCTTGCAGCATGGTGTCGGTGCCTATCAAGGGCAAAAATTGCTTGGGGTAGGCCTCACGCGAGAGCGGCCACAGCCGTGTGCCAGAGCCACCGGATAACAATACGGGTTGCAGTTTGGTCATGCCTGCCTCGCTGGAATCATCGGCACAGTTTACCCTTTGCACATGAGCATCCCCACAACCGACGCCCGCAGCAGTCTTCGTTTGCATTGGGCACGCGCTACGCTTGGCCATGCCACTCTTGGCTTGCAGCGCGCCTCCACCGATGCCGGCTTTCGCAGCTATTGGCGCACACAAGGCAGCACCCCTTCGCGCATCGTGATGGATTCCCCGCCTGACCAAGAAGACGTGCGCCCGTGGTTGCGGATGCGCGATCTACTCGAAACCGGCGGCGTGCGCGTGCCGCAAGTCTTGGCCCGCAATATCGACCAAGGGTTTTTACTGCTGGAAGACCTCGGCGGCCCCACCGTGGCACAGGTGATTGATGCCAACAATGCCGACGCCCACATCGATGCCGCCATTACCCAGCTGATCCGTCTGCAATCCATCACCTTGCCGGCCGATGTGCCGGCGTTTGGCGAAGCCTTATTACAGCGTGATGCCGGCCTGTTTGAAGATTGGTTTATCGGCAAACACTTGGGCATCAGCTTGGATTGCGCCGATGCCGAACGCTTGCAATTGGTGCAACGTCGCTTGCTGGACAACGCACTGGCACAGGCCCGTGTACCCACGCACCGCGATTTCATGCTGCGCAATTTGATGCCGGTAACCGACGGCCCAGCCGTGCTGGACTTTCAAGATTTGGTGCAAGGCCCGATCGCCTATGACCCGGTCAGTCTGTTGCGCGATGCATTTTTGAGTTGGCCAGAACCGTGCGTGAGTGCTTGGCTGGCCCACTACCACGCACGCGCCATCCGCGCGGGTTTGCCGGTGCCGGGGCTGGCCAAATTTCAGCGCGATGCCGACTGGTGTGGGGTGCAGCGGCACCTCAAAATTCTAGGCATTTTTGCGCGCTTGCAGCACCGGGATGGCAAGCCGCGCTATCTGGCGGACGCCCCGCGCTTCTTCGCCTATCTGGATGCCGTGGTACCCAAATATCGCGCCCTCGACCCGCTGCATATCTTGCTGGAGCGCACACTCAAACCCGCTTTTATCCGGATGACTGCATGAAAGCGCTGATCTTTGCCGCCGGCCTAGGCGAGCGCATGCGCCCGCTCACCGACCACACTCCCAAGCCATTGCTTGCTGTCGGCGGCAAGCCGCTGATCGTTTGGCATTTGCAAAAATTAGCCGCACTGGGGGTGACCGATGTAGTCATCAATACCTCGTGGCTGGCTGCGCAATTTCCAGCCACATTGGGCGATGGCGGGCAATGGGGGCTGCGCCTTGCTTATTCGTTTGAAGGCGACACCCCGTTGGAAACCGGCGGCGGCATGTGGCATGCCCTGCCGTTGCTGGGGGACGCGCCATTTTTCGCTATCAATGGCGATATTTGGTGCGATGCCGACCTTGCCGCGTTACCGCGCGAACCGTTGGGGCAGGCGCATCTACTGTTGGTGGACAACCCCGCACACAACCCGCGCGGGGATTTTGCACTGACCGCAGACGGCAACGTGCATTCCGATGGCGAAACCAAGCTCACCTTCACAGGGATTGGGGTTTATCGGCCTGCAATGCTGATGCCATGGCGCACGGTGATCGGCAACACCGATGGCGCGCAAGCGCAACCACCGCGTTTCAAACTTGCGCCGTTACTGCGTGCTGCAATGGCGAACCACGCAGTAACCGGCACCCACCATCGCGGCAGCTGGACCGATGTGGGCACACCCGAACGCCTGCAGCAGTTGAACGCCGCCCTGCATGCCTAACGATGGTCCGCACCGAGTACTTGGCGCAGAAATGGCACCGTCAGCCGGCGTTGCGCGGCCAATGCAGCATGGTCGATACGCTCAAATAATTCGCTCAAGTTGCCAAGGTTGCGGCTGAAGCGCCGCAACAACCATTCCAACGCGCTGTCATCAAACTCCAGCCCACGGGCAGCGGCGCGCTGGCGCAGAAGGTCGGCACGCCCCGCATCATCCAATTGCGGCAACTGCCAACGGCTGCATTGCGCCAAGCGCGAGCGTAGATCCGGCAAAACCAGCGGCATTGCATCCGGCGGCATGCTGGCGGCGTACAGCAGCACACGGCCGCCATCACGCAACCGATTATGCAAATGGAACAGCGCAACTTCATCTTCGCGCTGGCCGGCAATCGCATCCACATCGTCCACCGCGACCAGCGCCGCCGTTTCCAAACCGTCGCAAGCGCCTGCCAGCCGGCCCCGTAGCCGTCGCAATGGCAGGTATGCCGGTTTATCACCCGCCGTGCCGGCAGCGGCACAAGCGGCCACCAACAAATGGGTTTTGCCGGAGCTTTGTCCGCCGTGCAAAAACATTGTTTCGCCAGCCACGGCGTCAGCGTGTCCGTCGGTCAGTGCTTGCAACTGTTGCAGCAAACCTGCGGGGGCTTGCTGGTAGGTATCCAACCGTTGTTCGGGGGGATAACGCAACGCCAATGGCAGTTGTGGCACCAGATGCGCCATCTCAGCCCGCTGCGTTGTCGTCGCTAGCAATGCCTTGCTCTGCCAGCAGCGAGGTATCCAGCAAAATTGCCGGAGTATCCCCGGCATACAAGCGGCTTTGGCGATAGCGCTCTTGCGCATAACGCAACAACACATTGACCACCGCCGCCACCGGCAATGCCAGCAACATACCGAGAAAGCCGAACAAGGTGCCACCAGCCATCACCGCAAAAATCACCGCCATCGGGTGCAGGCCGATGCGATCCCCCACCAGCATGGGGGTCAGCACAAAACTTTCGATGATTTGACCGATGCCAAACACCATCGCCACACCAGCAAGATGCTGCCAATCGCCGTATTGCACCAGCGCGGCGGTGCCACCGAACACCACGATCGATGTGGGGCCCAAATACGGCACAAACGTCAGCAGGCCGGCCACCAAACCAATCAAGATGCCCAGATCCAGGCCCACCCACCACAACCCAATTGCATACAGGACGCCCAGTATCAGCATCACTAATAATTGCCCGCGAATGAACCCGCCCAGCACTTCGTTGGACTCCAGCGCCAGCCGACGCACGGTGTCGGAATGATCCCGTGGCACCAATGCGCCGATGCGGCCCACGATCAAATCCCAATCGCGCAAGAAAAAGAAGGTCAACACCGGCAGCAATGCGATATTGGCCACCCAGCCGATCAGCGCAAACCCGGAACGCGAAACGTAGCCCAACACATCAGCCACAGCCCCACCTGCGCTTTGCCAGTGCTGTTGCAACAGGGCAAATAAGCGCTCGGGGTCCAGCCACGTCAAGATTTGCATGCCGGTGCGATGTTCGACCCATGGCAGCGCCGTTTGCACTAGCCAGTCGCGGTATTTTGGTAGCGAGTTGACCAAGGTCAGCACCTGATCTTCCAATACCGGGATCAGCAAAATGGCCACGATAATCAGCAATAGCACCATCACCGCAAACACCAATATCACCGCGGTATTGCGGCGAATCTTGCGCGCCTCCAGCCGATCCACCATTGGATCCCCCAGCCAGCCCAGCAATGCGGCAAACACGAAGGGGCTCAGGATGGGCGCCAATAGCCACACCACCCACAACACGCCGACACCCAGCGCAGCCCACTGCACGCGGCGATAAAATGCGGCGATCGTGGCCAGGTCATCTTCACGATACATGTCAACTACCCCCTAAGCGGAAGGTGGTGGCTGTCGCTGCGTTGCTGTTGCTATCCGTGCCGGTGTCAGGTACCGATGCCAGCACGCTGCCGCGATCGACATATTTGCTGAAGCTAGCAACCCCGGTGGTCAACTCCACATCCAGCTCCAAGGTGTCGGGGCTGGCACTGACCGGCACGATCTTGCGCACGATCGACACACCATCCAGATAACCTGCCAGCCGCAAGTAATCATCAGCCCCATGAATACCCAACACACGCACCCGATACACCCCCGGGCTGCCACCACTGCCTGCGCGTGCATAGCGCTTGAATAGCGCATCGGCGGCCCCATCAGCACCGCCGGCCATGGCGCGGCGGGCATCGGGATTATTGCTTTGCCATGTCGCCAGCACCTTGCCGTTATCCACGAATGTCCAATCCGCAATCCAACCGGCACCACTGCGCCGCAGCTTGCCAAGCAGCTGCATGGGTGGACTGTAGCGTTTGGACAGGGCGGCCACGGCAGCGGTATCGCCGCGCCAAATGGCACCAATGGCGGCCATCTCGGCGGCATTACCGGCCGGCATTCCCAATGCAAACCCGCGTGCCTTGGCCTGATCCAGCACCGAACGGGCAGCATTCACTTGCCCCAGGCCGACCAATCGCGGCCCGCTGCCATCATCGATCCCCAACCACAGCACCGGCTTGGGGTGCGGCAGTGGCCAACTGGGCAAGCCCAGCATGGCAACCAAATCATCCACATCTGCTTGCCTGAAACGCACCACCAATGTGGTCTGAAAACTGGGTGCGCCGGTAGCCGATACGCCTTCGTCCTGGCGATAGTCGTAGCCATCCACATAATTTTTGGCCTTGGCCAATTCCTCACGCACGCCGCCGCGCGCAGCCGCGCCGCGATCCCCGGTGACATTGCCCAAGACTTGCAGCAATGCCCGCGAAAACGCTTTTTCGCGCTCGCCATCGGTCTGATTGCGCACGGCAACCTCGGCCTGATACGCCCCCTGGGCCGCCGCGCGATCGCCCTCCACCCGTTGTGCCAGTGCATTTCCGGTCAGTAGCATGAGCCCTGCCATCAGCAGCCCCCACCACCCGCGTGCCATCTGTCGCTGCCCTGCTTGCATCGTCATTCCTTGCCGGAAATCTCTGTTACCGATGGGAAATGGTGCCGCAGGCGAGCCGGCACGTCCATGGCTTGCCGCCTTGGCTGTTAAAATTGGCGGTTCCCGTGCCTGTTCGAGTGTGCCGTGACCACCCAATCCACCGCTTCCCCCGGCCTGACCTACCGCGATGCCGGCGTTGATATCGATGCCGGCAACGAAGTTGTTGAACGCATCAAACCCTTGGTGCGACGCACGCTGCGGCCAGAAGTGCTGGGCGGCGTAGGCTTGTTCGGCGGCCTGTTCGACCTCTCCGGCCGCTATCAAGAACCGGTGCTGGTGTCTGGCACCGACGGGGTGGGCACCAAGTTGATTTTGGCCAAGCAACTGAACCGCCACGACAGCATCGGCCAGGATTTGGTGGCGATGTGCGTGAACGACGTGCTGGTGCAGGGCGCCGAGCCGCTGTTCTTCCTCGACTATTTCGCCACCGGCAAGCTCGACGTCGAGACCACGGTGAACGTGGTCGGCGGCATTGCCAAGGGCTGCGAAATTGCCGGCTGCGCGCTGATTGGCGGCGAAACCGCCGAAATGCCCGACATGTACCCGCCGGGCGAGTATGACCTTGCCGGTTTCACCGTCGGCGCGGTGGAAAAATCCAAACTCATCGACTCGTCCAAGCTGCGCGCCGGCGATGTGCTGATCGGGATTGCGTCCAGCGGCCCGCATTCCAATGGTTATTCGCTGGTGCGAAAAATTTTGCAGCGCGCTGGCAACCCGCTGGATCTGGATCTTGGCGGGGTGACGCTGGCCGATGCACTGATGGCACCCACTCGCATCTACGTCAAGCCGGTGCTGGAGCTGCTGGCCAAGCATGAAATCCACGCGATGGCGCACGTCACCGGCGGCGCGCTGGTGGAAAAGATTATCCGCGTGGTGCCGGCCCCCCTGGGCTTGGATATCGACACATCCAGCTGGCCGCAGCCAGCCGTGTTCGACTGGCTGCAACGCGCCGGTGGCGTGGCACGCGAGGAAATGTGGCGCACCTTCAACTGCGGGATCGGATATGTGTTGATGGTTGACCCTGCGGCGGCCGCCGCGATTTCCGCCGACCTCGACCGCATGGGCTTGGCGCATTGGCAGATCGGCCAGGTCACACCGGCCCGCGATGGCGAGCGCCTGCGGATTGTTTGATGACGATCCGCCTTGCCATTCTTGCATCGGGTCGTGGCAGCAATGTGCAGGCCATTCTTGATGCGATTGCCGCCGGCGCACTGGATGCGCAGGTGGTCGGGGTGTTTTCGGACAAACCCAATGCAGCGGCCTTGACCCGGGTTCCGGATCGGCTGCGGTGGTCGCGCAAACCCCAACAGTTTGTCGACCGCGCGGCATTTGACGCCGCACTGGCCGACGCGGTGGAAGCCAGCGCGCCGGACTGGGTTGTCTGCGCCGGTTATATGCGCATCCTCAGCGCGGCCTTCATCGCCCGCTTTCCGGACCGTATCCTCAATATCCACCCCTCGTTATTGCCAAAGCACAAGGGGTTGCACACCCACCAACGCGCACTGGACGCCGGCGATACCAAGCATGGTGCCAGCGTGCATCTGGTCAATGCCGAGTTGGATGGCGGCGCGGTGCTTGCGCAAGTGACGGTGCCAGTGTTGGACAACGACAACGCAGACACCTTAGCCGCGCGTGTGCTGGCCTGTGAGCACCCGCTGTATGTGCATGTCTTGCAACAGATCGCCGCTGGCCATATCCATGCGGCGGACGGCCGTGTGTGGTGGGATGGTCAGCGCCTGTTTACACCCTTGCCGCTACAGTTGCCCTCACCCTGATGGCCTTGGCCGTCGCCCGCGAGTCTTGCCGATGAAAGCACTGCGTACCGCCCTAGCTTTGTCTTTGCTCATTGCCACCGCGCCGGCGTTGGCGGCCAAACCGTTTGTGGCCGACTACACCGCCAGCTGGAAGGGCATTTCGGCAAATGCGCGGATCAGCCTCAGCCAAGCCCCCGGCAACCGCTGGAATTACGAATTAAGCGTCAACAACAGCTTGGGCAGCAGCAGCCAAGTCACCATTTTCGACGAGCAAGGCGATACCTTGCGCCCGTTGTCGGGCGTGGACACGACGCAATTGTTGTTCAAAAAAATACAGAAAAACGCCACCTACGATTGGTCAAAACGCGAAGCGCGTTGGAGTGGTGACGTCAATGCCGATCGCGCAGGCCCGGTCAAACTGCAAGAAGGCGATCTTGACGGCATGTTATTGAACCTTGCCATCGTGCGCGATGTGGCGGCCGGCAAGCCGCTGCACTACCGCATGGTGGACAACGGCATCGCCAGCCCACAGACCTACCAGAACTTGGGCAAGGACACCGTCACCGTTGACGGGCAACCGCGTGCCGCGACCAAAGTGGCACGCAACGATGACAACAAACAATTGATCGTCTGGGTGGTGGATGGTCTGCCCACACCGGCGCGCATCTTGCAACGTAAAAATGGCAAGGACGAGCTGGAACTGACTCTCAAGTCGGTGCACTGACCTCACCCCACCACCGCGCAGGATTACTTCTTCGGCAAGTACTCTTGCGGATCCACCGGTTTGCCGTTGTAGCGAATTTCAAAATGCAGCATGTCGCGGGATGCGCCACTGCGGCCCATTTCCGCGATCTGCTGGCCGGCCTTGACCAGGGCACCTTCGTTGACCATGCGGGCACGGTTGTGGCCGTACGCCGATAGCCACTGGTCATTGTGCTTGACGATAACCAGCTCGCCATAGCCCACCAAGCCCGATCCCGAATACACCACCACCCCGTCGGCAGCCGCGCGCACCGGTTGCCCGGCCTTGCCTGCAATATCCACTCCTTGCCGGGTGGGATCACCCGCTGCGAACCCCGAAATCACCGCACCATCGGCGGGCCAGCGCCATTCCAGATTGCTGTTGGTAGGCACCACCGCCGGCTTGGCGGTGGGCGCGGCAGTGGCAGCAGGGCTCGTGGCATTGCCAGCTCCTGCGATGACAGGTTTTGCCGCCGCAGATGCAGCCGGGGAGGCTGACATGGTCGCGGTGCTTGCTGTCGCCGGTGGTTTTACTTGCGGGCGAGATGCCGGCGCATGTCCATCGCGCGGATACAAACGCAGGGTTTGCCCCGGATGGATGGTATAGGGCGGCGGAATGTCATTCCACAACGCCAAGTCCAGCGCAGTGATGCCGTTTTCGGTGGCGATGCGATACACCGTTTGCCCCGGACGTACCACGGCCGTGGCCCCGTATTTTGGCTGTGATACTCGTTCCGGTGCCGCCTGCGCCGCGGCGGGACGTACAGCTTGCGGTGGCGGTGCCTGTCGCACCACCCGACTATGCCCGCAGGCCAGTAAACCCAAACTGGCTGCGGCTAGCAGCACAACACGATAAGGATGCATCGTCGTCATCATGGCCCAGCTCCACGCAACAAAAACCACGCAAGCAAGCCCAGCATGGCCACCAATGCGCCCCAGCCGATGTGCTCGATCCACCGCTGCAGCGCCTTCTCGGCACGCTCGCCGCCCAGCCGGATGGCCAGCGCCAGCAAATACACCCGCTTGCCGCGTCCAATCCCCATGCTCAGCAAAAACGGCAGCATCGGCACGCCCACAATGCCGCTGGCCCAAGTGAATACCTTCATCGGAATGGGCGCAAACCCGCCCAGCACCAACAACCAGAACGCCTTCCATGGAGATTGCGCCACCACGTCGCGCAGGTGCGCCACTTGCGCGTCAATTTTGTCCAGCCAACCCAATGCCGCCATTGCCGGCTTGACCAACTCATAAGCGTAATGGCCCAGCAAATAGCCCACCACCGCACCCAACAGCGAAAACAGCAGACTGATGCTGGCAAAACGAAACCCACGCTTGGGTTGCGCCAAACACATCGGCCCCAGCATCACCTCCGGCATGACCGGAAACACGATGGCCTCAACGAAGCTCAGACCCGCCAGTAGCGAGGGTGCTTTGGGATGGCGCGACCACAACAACGCGCGCTGATAAATGGGCCCAAACAATTTCATCAATCGGTCATCCCTGACAACAAGGGCACAAACACCACCGTACCCAAATCTTCTTGCACGATGCAGCCATCGGCCTGCTTGTGCAGGCATAGCAGCGACTGACTGGCACTGGGCCCCACGGGTGCCACCAAGATGCCGCCCACGGCCAATTGCGCGATCAGCGCATCCACCAGCGCAGGCCCGGCTGCGGTCACGATGATGGCGTCGAACGGCGCTTCTTGCGGCCAACCAATGCGACCATCGTCATGCTTGCTGCGCACATGCAAGCCCAACCCACGCAAGCGTTTGCGCGCCGTGCGCAACAATTCGCCGATGCGCTCGACGGTGTACACCTGCAAGCCCAGCGCCGCCAACACGGCAGCTTGGTAGCCAGAGCCTGTGCCCACTTCCAGCACCCGCGTTGGCGCGCAGCGCAGCAGGGCTTCGGTCATTTTGGCAACTACAAACGGTTGCGAAATGGTTTGCCCAAACCCAATCGGCAACGCATTGTTTTCGTACGCGCGTGAGGCCAGCACTTCATCCACAAATTGATGCCGGGGCACGGTGCGGATGGCATTGAGCACGTGCTCATCGGTAATGCCGCTCTTGCGCAAATCCTCGATCAAGCGATCGCGCACGCGCTGGCCGGTCAACCCCACGCCCACATCGGCCGGTTGCAAACGCAGACGTGCGGTCACGGCGACCCTCCCAGCGACGCCGACAACCCACCAACCCAGCCGGCAACCTGCTCCAGCGCTTGATAACGGGTCAGGTCCACATGGATCGGCGTGATCGCGATATGGCCACTGCGCACGGCGTGGAAATCGGTTCCCGGCCCGGCGTCTTGTTCGTCGCCGGCGGCACCAATCCACCACCACTGGCGACCGCGCGGATCTTGCTGCGGCTGGCAGGGTTCGGCGCGATGGCGCTGGCCTAAGCGGCTGGTTTCAAATCCGCGAATGCGTGCCCACGGCAGATCCGGCACGTTCACATTGAGGATGGTGGACGCCGGCAGCGGGTCACTGCGCAGACGCGCGATGATTTCCACCGCTGCGCGTGCTGCACTTTCGTAATGACGGCCTTGATGGCCTTCACTGACCAAGGACACCGCCACCGACGGTAGGCCCAGAAAACGCCCTTCCATCGCCGCCGCCACCGTGCCCGAATAAATCACGTCATCGCCCAAATTGGCGACATTATTGATCCCCGACACCACGATATCCGGCGACAGGCCCAACCCATCCAACATGCCGCTGACCGCTACGTGTACGCAGTCGGTCGGGGTGCCATAGACCTTCCACGTGCAGGCATCCAACTGCACCACCCGGATCGGCGCATCCAACGTCAACGAATTACTGGCACCACTGCGATCGCGGTCGGGGGCGACCACCAAGACATCGTGCCCAGCCTCGCGCAAGCCACGCGCCAATGCGTGGATGCCCGGTGCGTCAACGCCATCATCATTGCTGACCAATACCCGCATCACGTCATCAACACTGTCTGCATGCGGCCATGATACAAGATGCCATCGCCGCTTCGCGGTACCCTGTTGCAGAATGCGCAAAGCCCCCGCCCCCGTTGACGAACGTGACGATGCCACCTTGTTCCGCGCGGTCATTGGTGCCGACCGCGGGCACGTGCGCGCGCTACCCGAAGCACAGCCGGCACCTGCCGGCCCCAAGCCCAAACCCGCGGCAGCGATGGCCAAACGCGACGAGGCCGCCGCCCGTGACGACTTCCGAAGGGTGTTGCTGTCCACTTTGGAAACCGGCGATGTATTGCGCTACCGGCGCGACGATATCGCCCCGCAACTTCTGAAAAACCTTGCGCGCGGGCAATACTCGGCGCAAGAAGAACTTGATCTGCATGGCCTGCCCGCACACACCGCCGAGCAAGTGCTGCGGGCGTTTTTGCGTGATTGCCAGCAACACGGCGTGGGCTGCGTGCGCATCATCCACGGCAAGGGCCGCAATTCAGAAGCACGCCTGCCGGTACTGAAAAATCTGGTGGATCGCATTTTGCGCCAACGCGCCGATATCCTGGCGTTCCATTCGCCACCGGCGGCACAAGGCGGCACCGGGGCGGTACTGGTCTTGCTGGAGAAGCGGTGACCGCGCAACGCGGAAAACATCACCCATTTGCGGTGCAATGCCCCGCTTGCGCGTTACAATAGCCGCTTGCGAAAGTGGCGGAATTGGCAGACGCCCTGGATTTAGGTTCCAGTGCCGCAAGGCGTGCGGGTTCGAGTCCCGCCTTTCGCACCAAGGTGCTACGGGCTATCCTGCACAGACGGCATTCCGCCGGATCTTCACAGGATCGACGCCATGCGCAGCGGCAACCCCGCCCTTTCTGAAAACACCTTCCTCGACCTTGGCAGCGGCACCGTGGTGCAAGGCAATGCCGGGGCGATGACGCTCAACGGCACCGTCAACAAAACCGCGTTTCTATTGGTGTTGTGCTTGGCCGGCGCACTGTATAGCTGGTCGCAATTTGCCGCCGCACTGGCCGCCGGCAACCCCGGCGCGGTCATGCCGTATGTCTGGGGCGGCGCGATTGGCGGCTTTGTGGTGGCGCTGGTGACCATCTTCAAAAAAGAATGGGCGATGTACACCGCGCCCCTTTATGCACTCTTGGAAGGGCTGTTTCTGGGTGCAGTGTCGGCCATGTTCAACCAGCGCTATCCCGGCATCGCCACGCAAGCGGTGATTCTCACCTTTGGCACCTTGGCGGCGTTGCTGTTTGCCTACCGCAGCGGCCTGATCAAAGCCACCGAAAACTTCAAGCTGGGCGTGGTCGCCGCCACCGGTGGGATTGCCCTGCTGTATCTGGCGCAACTGGGCTTGAATCTATTTCACTTCAAAGGCATGAGTTTTATCAATGGCTCCAGCACGATGGGCATTGTGTTCAGCGTCGGTGTGGTGATCGTGGCCGCGCTGAACTTGGTGCTGGATTTTGACTTTATCGAACAAGGCGTGGAACAAGGCGCACCCAAATACATGGAGTGGTACGCCGCATTTGGCCTACTGGTGACCTTGGTGTGGCTGTATTTGGAAATCCTGCGCTTGCTGGGCAAATTGCAATCACGCAACTGACACAAGCCGCATCGGGAACAAAAAAAGGGCACCTTGCGGTGCCCTTTTTGCTGTTGATGGCAACGTGTCCGGTATGGTGTCCGGCACGCACAGGGCCACTTATAGCCGCGTTGCAATCGCCTTCGCAAAGCCCATCGTATTACCGCTACCGCCCAAGTCTGGGGTCAGCGAATCCTTGGCTTCCAAGGTCGCGATGATGGCGTCGCGCAGGCGCGTAGCCTGCTCCGGTTGGCCGAGGTGATCCAGCATCTGGCAGGCACCCAGCAGCAAGGCGCAGGGGTTGGCCACGCCCTTGCCGGCGATATCCGGGGCGGAGCCGTGCACCGCTTCGAAGATCGCCACATCGGTGCCGATATTGGCACCCGGAGCCAGCCCCAAGCCGCCCACCAAGCCTGCGCACAAATCCGAAATAATGTCGCCAAACAAATTGGTGGTGCAGATGATGTCGAACTGCTCGGGACGCATCACCAGCTGCATGCAGGTGTTGTCCACGATCATTTCATTGCACTCGATGTCGGGGTAGTGTGCAGCCACCTCGCGCGCGGTCTTCAAAAACAGCCCCGAGGTGGACTTCAGGATATTGGCCTTGTGCACGATGGTGACTTTTTTGCGACCGGTCTTGCGCGCCAACTCGAAGGCATAACGCACGATGCGCTCAGAGCCCTTGCGCGTCACCTTCTGGGTCAACACCGCGGTTTCGCCATCGGCCGAGACCTCTTGACCTTCGCCGATGTAAGCACCTTCGGTGTTTTCACGCACGGTGATCAAATCCACGCCGCCGGTGAAACGCGACTTGGTATTGGGGAAGCACTTGGCCGGGCGCACATTGGCGTACAGGTCAAAGCGCTTGCGCAACTCCACATTGATCGACGAAAACCCACCGCCAACGGGCGTGGTCAACGGCGACTTCAACGCGATCTTGTTCCTGCGAATCGAATCCATGGTGGCCTGCGGCAGCAGTTCGCCATGCTTATCCAACGCCACCATGCCGGCATCGGCGTCTTCGTAGGTCAAACCCAATTGCATGGCATCCAGCACATGCAAGGTGGCGTCCATAATTTCCGGGCCGATGCCGTCGCCGCGAATCACCGTGATCGTTGTCATTGTCGTCTTCCAAATCGCAAGCGATCCCGCGCACTTGGCGCGGGATCAGTGGGGGATGTATAACCGCCGATTATGACAGATGCCGTGCTGCGGCGTATGGCGATAGCCTCTTCCAACGGCAAGGGTTCAGCCGTGGTCGTGCGCGCCTGGCGCAGTGGTCTGCCCCTGTTCCAATTGGTCGAGAAAATCCACTGCCCGGCGCAAATGCGGAATGACGATGGAACCGCCCACCACCAAGCCCACCGAGAACGCTTCGAACATCTCCTCGCGGGTCACGCCAGCATCCTTGCATTGGGCCACGTGGTAGCTGATGCAGTCATCGCAACGCAGCACCATCGAGGCCGTCAGCCCCATCAATTCCTTGGTTTTGACGTCCAATGCGCCGGCCTGATAGGTCTGCGTATCCAGCGCGAAAAAGCGCCGCACCACTTGGTTGGGCTCGTCCAGGATGCGCTGATTCATGCGCTGGCGAAACTCGGTGAACTGCTTCACCCGATCATCGGTACTGCTCATGCGGGCTTGCCCTCCAGCAGCGGTTCGAGCTTGCCTGCGCGCTGCAGCGCCATCATGTCGTCATAGCCGCCCACATGCACATCGCCCACAAAAATCTGCGGCACGCTGGTGCGGCGGGTCAGCGCCACCATCTTTTCACGCTCGGCTGGATCGGCGTCCACGCGCACTTCCACCCACTCGCGGCCTTTGCTTTTCAGGAAATTCTTGGCCATCACGCAATACGGGCACACGGCGGTGCTGTAAATAGTGATGGTGGGCGTTTCGGTGTCATGCATGACGGGCTCCGGAACCTCTGGATGGGATTGGTGTCGAATATGGTGATTGTTGCGCGATTTTCCAGTTGCTCAAGCCGTATTCACCCCAAACCCCGTCCAAACCGGCATGCTGTTCGCATGACACTACGCTTACTGCCCATTGCCTTTGCTTGTGCGCTTGCCATCACGACCGGCGCCGTCGCGCAGGAGCGCAGCCTGCCCGATATTGGCTCATCGGCAGGCAGCCTGCTGTCGCCGGTCAAACAGGCCGAATACGGCGCGATGGTGCTGGCGCAACTGCGGCACGAAGGTTATGTGCTGGATGACCCCTTGCTGGACGGCTGGTTGAACGATGTCGGCCAGCGGCTTGCCGCTGCCAGTAATAAACCGCAGCAAAGCTTCACGTTTTTCCTGCTGCGCGAACGCCAGATCAATGCCTTTGCCACCTTGGGCGGGTATATCGCGGTCAATTCCGGGCTAGTGTTGGCGGCCGACCATGAAGACGAAGTGGCCGGCGTGCTGGCGCACGAAATTTCCCATGTCACCCAGCAGCATGTCCTGCGCGGTGCAGAAAAAGCCCAGCGCGAGAGCCTGCCGATTTTGCTGGCCACCTTGGGCGCGATCATCGCCGCACAAAAAGCCGGCGGCAATTCCAGTGGCGATGCGGCATCGGCCGCGTTGATGACCGGCATGGGGCTGCTGCAACAGCGCCAGATCGACTACACCCGCGACAACGAGGCCGAAGCCGACCGCATCGGCATTCGCACCTTGGCCAATGCCGGTTACGACCCCGCCGCCATGGCTGAGTTCTTCGTCACCTTGCAGTCGGTGGTGCGCATGAACCAAGGCGACGAGCGCAGCGCCGTCCCCGGTTATCTACAAACCCACCCTTTGACCTTGGCCCGCATCAGCGAAGCGCGCGAACGCGCGGCCAAGCTCACCCCTGCCGTGCATGCCAGCACCAGCAGCACCCCCGGCAGCAACCCCTTGCTGCCGCCCGGCCTGCAACTGTCGTTGCCCACGCAAACCCGTGCTGGCGTAGGCGATACCGGCGACTTTGCATGGGCGCGTGAGCGCCTGCGCGTGCTCAGTGCGCCCACGCCTGCGCAGGCGATCCGCGAGTACCAGCAACTGCGCACCAAAAAGCCATTGGACGATGCCAGCCGTTACGGCTTGGCCATCGCCCACCAACAAGCCAATGAACCTGCACAAGCATTGCAGGAGTTGACCCCGCTGCTCCAAGCCCACCCTAGTAGTTTGTGGTTGCAAATCGCCATCGGTGAAGCCGAAGCGCATACCGGCAAGATCACTGAGGCAGAGCGTCGCTTTGAAACCCTATTGGCACGGATGCCCACCCACCGCGCGCTGGCGTTGACCTATGCGCGCCTGCTAGGCGAGCGCAATACCCGCGAAGCCGGCCTGCGTGCGGTGGCGGTGCTGCGCCCACTGCTGGGCAATACCGCTGCCGATCTGCCGTTCCAGCAAGCCTACGCCCGCGCCAACGAAATCGCCGGTGACCCCGCCCGCGCTGGCGAAGCCTGGGCCGAAGCCGCCTACTTGTCCGGTCGCCCGGAGCAGGCCTTGGTGCAACTCAATAACCTGAAAAAGAACCAGACGTTGGACTACTACGCCCGCGCCCGTATCGACGCCCGCATCGCCGCAATCACCCCCACCGTGCTGGAGCTGCATCGCCAAGGGGTGCGCGACGAAGAAGTGCGCGGCGGCAAATTGGGTTTCGACGCCAAATTCACGCCACGCTGATCACGTCACGAAACTGTCACCAATCCGTCGTGTAATAACAGGGTCAACCGTTTGGATACCCGCGCAAGCCCATGCAAAAACACATCCTGATCGTCGAAGACGAACCCGCGATCCGCGACATGCTGGCGTTTGCCTTGCGCAAAGGTGACTTCGTACCCATGACTGCCGGCGATGGCCGCCAAGCGCAGGCGTGCATTGCCGAACGTGTACCGGACTTGATTCTGCTCGACTGGATGTTGCCGGGCAGCAGTGGCCTGGAACTGGCCCGCCGCTGGCGGCGGGAAGCCACCACCCGCGACATTCCCATCATCATGCTGACCGCGCGCGGCGAAGAAAACGACCGCGTGGGCGGGCTGGAAGCGGGCGTGGACGACTATGTGGTCAAGCCGTTCTCTGCGCGTGAATTGCTGGCACGGATTCGCGCCGTGCTGCGACGCTCGCGCGAGGATGACGAGGACGGCAGCGTGCAGGTTGGTGCGCTGCGCATCGATGGTGCCGCGCATCGCGTCTTTGCTGACCTTGGCGGCAATGCGCTGCCGATCCCGATGGGCCCCACCGAATATCGTTTGCTGCATTTTTTCATGACCCATGCCGAGCGCGTCTATACCCGCACACAGCTGCTTGACCACGTTTGGGGCGGCAGTGTGTATGTGGAAGAACGCACAGTGGATGTGCATATTCGCCGCCTGCGCAAAACCCTGGAGCCGCACGCGCTGGATGCCATGGTGCAAACCGTGCGTGGTGCCGGCTACCGCTTCTCGGCTTCGGCCTGAGCCAGTCGCCCTGCATGCAGGGCACGCCATAACAACGGATACTTGGCGCATGGCTTCTGCTTCCCATCACGCATGGTTTCGCACCTTGGCCCTCTTGGCTGGGATACTGGCTGCAGCACTATTACTGGGCCTTGCAATAGGACAGCCGTGGCCGGCATTGACCCTGGCCTCGCTAGCGGTGGTGGCGTGGCATTACTGGAAATTACTGGGCGTGCAACAACGCCTGACCGCGCGCCGCCGCCTTGAACCCAAGCCAGGCCAAGGCATCTGGAGCGCATTGGATCACTTGTTGTATCGCGGCCAAACCGAAATGCGCATCCGCAAACGTCGGTTATTGGCCATGTTGCGCGCCTACCGCGCTGCCGCCGATGTACTGCCGGATGCCGTGGTGGTGGTGGAGCGTAACCAACAGCGCATTTTGTGGTTCAACGCCGCGGCAACGACGTTATTGGGTTTGCGTCACCCTGAACATCGCAATGCGCCGGTAGCCACTGCATTATCCGGCTTGCCGATGGCCCCGTGGCTGGCGGCAGGGCGCAATGCCGAGCCCATGAACGACGTGCCCTCGCCTGCCGACCCCAACCTGCGTCTGCAATTGCGGCTATTGCCCTATTCGGAAGAATTCTGGCTACTCATCGCGCGTGACATCACCCAAACCATGCGGGTGGAACAGATGCGCCGCGACTTCGTGGCTAATGTCTCGCACGAACTGCGCACCCCGCTCACAGTGGTGCATGGCTATCTGGAAATGCTGGACGAAGGTGACAACCCGCAATGGGCACCCATGCTGGAGGAAATGCGTCGGCAATCGCTGCGCATGACCCGGCTGGTTGAAGACTTGCTCACCCTATCGCGGTTGGATGCACGCGACAGCCTGCAAGAAGAAGTGGTGGCGATGGCACCGCTGCTGGCCAGCTTGTTGCGCGAAGCCGAAGCCCTCAGCCAAGGCCGGCACCGGATCACCCTGGAAGACACCGCACAGGTTGACCTGCGCGGAGCCAACAAGGAACTGCATAGTGCGTTTTCCAATTTGGTCAGCAATGCCGTGCGCTACACCCCCGACGGCGGCAGTATCCATTTGCGGTTTGTACGCAATGCAGACGGCGGCGCCAATCTTGAAGTGCAAGACACCGGCCCCGGCATCCCTGCCGTGCACCTGCCACGCCTGACCGAACGCTTTTATCGCGTCTCCAATAGCCGCTCGCGTGACTCCGGCGGCACCGGGCTTGGGCTTGCCATCGTCAAGCATGTGTTGGGCCTGCACAGCGCCCAGCTCAACATCACCAGTGAAGTCGAAAAAGGCAGCACGTTTTTGTGCCGATTCGATGCCAACCACGTGCTTGCGCGCACGCCTCATTCGCTTTCCGGTATTTCCAGATGACCTCCGAAACCACCTCGTTGCTGCGCGATCCTGCGCTGTATGCCAACCGCGAACTCGGCCAACTGGATTTCAATTTCCGGGTATTGGCGCAGGCGCAAGACCCCGCCGTGCCGCTGATGGAGCGTCTGCGCTATTTGTGCATTTCTTGCACCAATCTGGATGAATTTTTCGAAATTCGCGGCGGTGCCGTCCGCCACGCGGTGGAATTTGGCCTACCCGCCGGTATGGACGGGTTAGACCCCTCGCTGCTGCTCAACCGCATCCATGAGCGCGCCGCCGAATTGGTGGATGCGCAATACCGCTGCTTTTACGACGAACTGCGCCCAGCGTTGGCCGATGCCGGCATTCGCCTGTTGCAGCGCGAGCAATGGAACAAGACCCAGCGCGACTGGCTGCGCCAATATTTCAATGACGAAATCATGCCGGTGCTGTCGCCACTGGGCTTGGATACCGCGCACCCGTTTCCAAAAATTCTCAACAAATCACTGAATGTGGTGGTACTGCTGGAAGGCAAGGATGCCTTCGGCCGCGAAGGGCATCTGGCCATTGTGCGAGCACCGCGTTCACTGCCACGCATCATCCGTCTGCCCGATCAAGATGGCGATGGCGACAACTACCACGACTTCGTATTTCTCAGCTCGGTGCTGTCTGAATTTGTGCACGAATTGTTCCCGGGCATGCATGTCAAAAGCGCGCACCAATTTCGGGTGACCCGCAATTCCGAATTGATCGTCGATGAAGACGACGTGGACAACCTGGCGCTGGCACTGCGGGATGAATTGCTGGGCCGTGGCTACTTGCGTGCGGTGCGATTGGAGATCGACGAACGCTGCCCACAAGACGTGGTAGACACCTTGCTGGCCAATTTCGAATTACCCGCCAATGCGGTGTACAAGATCAACGGCCCGGTCAACCTCAACCGGGTGGTGCAGGTGTATGACTTGGTCAAGCGCCCGGAATTGAAGTTCCGCCCATTCCAACCACGTCCGTTGCGCGATATCGACAATATGTTCGATACCATCCGCCAAGGTGATGTGTTGCTGCATCATCCCTTTGATGCGTTTACGCCGGTGCTGGAGTTGATCCAACAGGCCGCGCACGATCCGGATGTGTTGGCGATCAAGCAAACCTTGTATCGCACCGGCAAGGACTCGCTAATTGTCGAGCAATTGATCCAAGCGGCACGCAACGGCAAAGACGTCACCGTGGTGGTTGAGTTGCGTGCACGCTTTGACGAAGAAGCCAATTTGGGGTTGGCCGACCGCCTGCAAGATGCCGGCGTGCAAGTGGTGTATGGCGTGGTGGGCTACAAGACCCATGCCAAGATGTTGCTGATCGTGCGCCGCGAAGGCGCGCTGCTGCGACGCTACGTGCATCTGGGCACCGGCAATTATCACAGCGGCACCGCACGCGCTTATACCGATTTCAGCCTGATGACCGCGCATCCGGAAATCGGCAACGATGTGCATTTGATCTTCCAGCAATTGTCCGGGCTGGCCGCCCCTCTGACTCTGGCACGCCTGCTGCAATCGCCATTCACCCTGCACAAAGGCGTACTGACACGCATCGCCCGCGAAACCGCACTGGCCCGCGCCGGCAAGCCCGGGCGGATCATCGCCAAGATCAATGCCTTGAACGAGCCGCAAGTGGTGCGTGCCTTGTACGAAGCCTCGCAAGCCGGGGTTGCAATCGACCTGATCGTGCGTGGCGCCTGCGCCTTGCGGCCCGGCATTGCCGGGGTGTCCGAGCACATCCGCGTGCGCTCGGTGGTGGGGCGCTTTCTTGAGCATCACCGCGTGTGGTGGTTTGGCAACGACGGCAGCCCGGAACTGTATTGCTCCTCCGCCGACTGGCTGGAACGCAACCTGCTGCGGCGGGTGGAAACCGCATTCCCGATTTTGGATGCGCAACTGGCCGATCGGGTGCTACACGAAGGTCTATTGAATTATCTTGCCGATAACCAAAACGCTTGGCAGTTACTGGCAGATGGCCGTTATCAGCGCTGCGTGCCAGGGCCGGAAGACGCGCCATTTTCGGCACAATTGTCACTCTTGGATGCGTTGTACGTGTGAGCGGCAATAATGTCAGCATGAATGCAAGAATGAACGCCCGCCTGCCCAGCACCGCCATCACCCCGCGTGACGGCGACTTGCTGGCCGCGGTGGATCTTGGTTCCAACAGCTTTCACATCGTGGTGGCGCAATGCGTGTTGGGTCAGTTGCGGGTGGTGGACCGCCTGCGTGAGACCGTGCGCATGGCCGAAGGCTTGAATGCACTGGGCGGTCTATCGCCCAGTGTGCGGGATCGCGCCTTGGCCAGCCTGTCGCGGTTTGGACAGCGTATTGCCAATATCCCGGCGCGCCATGTCCGCGTGGTGGCCACCAATAGCGTGCGCCAGCTACGCTCACCAGACATGTTTCTGGTGCCGGCGGAAGCCGCGCTGGGGCATGCCATTGATGTGATTTCCGGGCGCGAGGAAGCGCGCTTGGTGTATCTGGGTGTGGCCCATGAACAACCGCCACAAGCAGGCCAAAAGCGGCTGGTCATCGACATTGGTGGCGGCTCCACCGAATGCATCATCGGCCGCGGCTTCGAGCCACTGGAGCGCGAAAGCCTGCAAGTGGGCTGCATTGCCAGTACCCGGCGGTTTTTTGATGGCGGCAAACTGTCACGCAAGCGCTGGAACACCGCACTGACCGAGATCGGCGCGCAGATGCAGCAATTTGCCGCCACCTATCGGCAACTGGGCTGGGACGAAGCCATCGGCACCTCGGGCACGCACAAGGCCATCGGCAATATTTGCGTTGCAATGAAGCTAAGCAAAGGGTCGATCACCCGCGACGCGATTACGCAAATTCGCGACCGCCTGCTGCAAGCCGATCACATCGATGCCATCGATCTACCCAGCCTGTCCGACGAGCGCCGTCCGATCATCGCCGGCGGGGTCTTGGTGCTGGAAGCGCTGTTTTCCACCCTCGCCATCGAGCGCCTGCAAGTCAGCAAAGCCGCACTGCGCGAAGGTGTGCTGTACGACTTGCTGGGGCGCGGCGGTGCCGATGACCCCCGCGAGGTGTCGGTGGCCGCCTTGAGTCACCGCTACGGCGTGGACCTTGCGCAGGCCCAGCGCGTCAACGCCACCGCGATGCTGCTGTTCGAGCAAGTGGCCAATGCTTGGCAATTGCGCAGCGATGACCGCGCGATGTTGTCACGCGCCGCACGCCTGCACGAGATTGGGCTGGCGATTGCGCATAGCGGCTACCACACGCATGGAGCCTATGTGCTGGCCAATTCGGATATCGCCGGGTTCTCGCAACAAGGCCAGCGCACGCTTGCCGCGTTGGTGCGCACCCATCGTCGCAGCATCCCCAAATCGGCATTTGAAGCGATCCCCGACCGGCTGCTGGCCAATGCCCGCCACAGTGCTGCCCTGTTGCGGCTTGCGGTGTTGCTGCATCGCGCACGCGGCGACGATGTGCCGCCCAGCCTACAGCTGAAAGCCAATGACGACGTTCTGAGCCTGCGCATCGACAAACGCTGGCTGCACTCGCACCCCTTGCTGCGTGCCGACTTGGAAAACGAGCCGGAGGACATGCTGGGGCTGGGGATTCAATTGCGCGTAGTCGCCGGCTGAGGCATTCCCGGCTACCCTGCGCAAGATGACAACACCGCATACCGACCCCTTGGCGGCCCTCTGGCGTCCACCTGCCTTGATGGCGGTGGTGTTGAGCGGCGAAGCCTTGGCCGCCTTGCTGGCCTTGGCACCCACCCAAGGCGGCGATCGCCTGGTGCAATTCGGGCTGGCCTCGTTGGGCGTGCAATGGGTGGTGCTAGGTACCTTGTGTGCTTTGTTTTTGCTACGTCGGCAAATTGCGAAGCTGCCGGCCCTGCGCATGGCGTGGGTGTGCTTGGCGATGTTTTTGGGCATGAGCCTGTTGGTGGCCACGGCCGCGTGGAGTGTGCTGGGCATGAGCGGCAATGCGCCGGCATCGCGCAATGACTTTATTTTGCGCATCCTTGCGTTGGCGGTGGTGGTGGGCCTGATTGGGCTGTTGACCTATCAAAATTATTGGCGCTCGCGGCAATTGGCGGTACGCGCCAAACAGTTGGAATTGGAAGCCCTGCAAGCCCGTATCCGCCCGCATTTTTTGTTCAACACACTCAACACCGGGGCGGCACTGGTGCACGCCCAGCCCGATGCCGCCGAACGCCTGTTGCTGGACTTGGCGGATTTGTTTCGCAGCGCGTTGCGCGGCCCGCAACTGATCCCCTTGGCCGAAGAATTGGCGCTGACCCATCGCTATCTGGAAATCGAACACCTGCGCTTTGGCCCGCGTCTGCAATTGGACTGGCAGATCCCAGCGCAATTGCCCGCAGTCAACGTGCCATCGCTGTCAATCCAACCCTTGGTTGAAAACGCGATCCGGCACGGCATCGAACGTTTACCCGGCGGCGGCAAACTGGACGTGCACATCCAGCACAGCGCCCAGCACATCGACATCATCGTTGCCAACGACCTGCCCACCGCCGCCGCACCCAGCGCCGGCCACGCGGTGGGCCTAAGCTCCGCCCGCGAGCGCGTTCACGCCATGACCGACGGCCGCGGCCGGGTGGAATCCCGTATCGAAAACGGCCGCTACATCGCCACCTTGCACTTGCCGGTGGCGACGGCGGGTTGAAGGCTTGCGTTCAAAATTAGGTTGGCGACCTTCACAACGTACAACGATCACACACCCGCTCGACCTTGTAACCCTTGCCGCGCAGCAGTTCCAGCAGGCCGTCATTGCCCAGCAGATGCAATGCGCCGACCACGACCAAGGTGTTGCCGGATTTCACGCCGTCCAGACGGGATTGGATTTTTGGCAGCCAATTCAAATTGCGTTGCACATCGAGCAGGCGATAGCTTTCCGGGGTTTTGCTGGCCATGTCGGCGCGCATGCCGCTGTCTAATTTTTCGACATCGCCAGCGCGCCACCATGCGTGCATGTCATTGAGTTGGTGGATGGCTTTTTGCGGGTCGGCCAGAAACTCGCCAATGCCTTGGCTTTGTTCGGCATACGGGATGCTATCCATCGCCTGCAATTGCGCGTCGATCGTTTCCAGTCCTGCAGCGGGTTTGCCGGCTTTGGCGGTGCGTTCCATCAATTGCCGATCCATCCCCAACTCGGGGCGAAAACCCAGTGCCTGACTGACGCTGAGCACCAAGGCCAGATTCACCGCCCATGGTTCTTGCTGCTCCACCGCCTGCACCGAGCCACCGCCGGCGGCCAGCAGGGTGTTCAATTTTTCCAACGTGGGTTTGGGCAATACCTGACTCAGGCTTTTGCCATTGTCGTAACCCATGTAGTGCTGCATCTTGGTCATGGTTTCAGGCGCAGTCATCGCCGCTGGGTCAACTTCAAACAGTACTTGTTGGCTGTCATCGAATGCGCGATCTATCTCCGCCGGCAGCGGGTAGTCATCGGCTTTCAACAAGTGGAACGAGCCCAGCAAATACACGGCATTGTCGGCATCCGACACTTTCCACAGCAGCGGGCGCTGCACAGGCGTGGCGGCAGCGGCAACCGGCGGGCTGGGTTGTGGCGCGGCGTGGGCCACTGGCAGCAGCAGCGCGCACAGCAGCAGAGCAAGTCGTGTGCAGGTCATGGGGCTTCCTTGGCGGGTGGTGCGGGTTTGATGTAGGCCTTCTCGCCGGCTTCAACACGCAGATCCAG
>NZ_DAOOUM010000016.1:0-48044 GCF_035369645.1 Thermomonas sp.
TCAACCAACGGCTAAACGATGTTAGGGCGCATGTTGACGCGAGGCATGTTGACGCTAGGCATCTTCTCGCTTAGCGTAACAATTGCGACTTCGGCACATAGGAGATGTCAATGCGTAACCGCATGTCATTTGCCGTTTTCTCATCACTACTTCTGACCCTGCTCTCTGTTGCGAATCCTGCTTCTGCGCAGCAGATAAAGACCAGCGTATCCTCGGAAATAGTCTATCCAGCGAGCTCGTCTCAGGCAGCGTACCTCAAACAATGGCTCTATGACCATGCCGAGTATCGAAATGGATCGCTGCTGGGAGATTTTTCTGCGCTTGGGAAAATTACGGTCAAAGTTATGTCGCATTTCCGATCGGCAGCTTTTGATTCTGGGAATGGTCCACCCGTGCCGCTACCTACCAATGGACAGAATGGAGACACCATTAGTGTGTCATCATGTGGCGGTGGCGCCTCCCAAACATGGAGCTATGTGTGGGCTGGCGGGGCAGGTGGAGGCTGGGTGTTGATGAGTTACAGTTTCGTGCGTACAACATCCTGCTCACGATCCGGCGCATAGCTTTCTTGAACTTGTGAGTACCAACGGGCCGCTTTCGTGGCCCGTTTCTTTTTTGCGCCCTAACCATTTATTCAAGCCGAGCCCGCTTCGCGGGTCGGCTTAATTCGGGTGATAAGCCGACATATGCGCCCGGCGTTCGTGCGCGTAGGCGGCAAATGCAGCCTCGGTCGTTGCCGCATCGCGCAGCCGCGCGGCCAATGCCAAAGCATCCACCAGCGCCATATTGACGCCCTGCCCCAACTGCGGGCTCATCGCATGCGCGGCATCGCCCAATAGCGCCGCACGTCCGCGCCACCAACGCTGCGGGATGGCATCACGGTAAGCCGCGCGTGGTTTCGCCCGGCATGCGCCCTACCGGCAACGTCCCTGCCATTTGCCGTGCCCGCCAGCGCCGCTGCCTGCCCACCGCTGCCATAGCCGACAACGGCGACATGCAAACGCCGCGTCATGCGGTCAGCAGTCGCTGCAAAATCTTCGGCACGCCGGCCATGGCCACCGCGACATTGGCCAATACATCGTCCAGGGTGATCACTTCATCGACATCGGGCCCTGCACCTGCGGCCCAGTTGGCGATGATGGCCAAACAGGCGTAGTCCAGCCCGAGTTCGCGCGCCAAGCCGGCTTCAGGCATCCCGGTCATGCCGACCAAGTCGCAGCCATCACGGCGCATCCGCGCGATTTCGGCCTTGGTTTCTAGCCGTGGCCCTTGGGTTGCCCCGTAACAGCCGGCATTCACCAGTGCCACGCCTGCGTGTTCGGCGGCAGCGATCACTTGCCGCCGCAGTGCGGGGGTGTACGGGTCACCAAAATCCACATGCAACACGTCGCTGCCGGGTTCTTCGCACAAGGTACTGATGCGGCCCCAGGTGTAATCAATCAGCTGATCCGGGCAGGCCAGAACGCGCGGGCCGAAGTGTTCGCTGATACCGCCAACGGTGTTCAACGCCAGCACACGCTGCGCGCCCATGGCTTTCAGTGCGGCCAGATTGGCGCGGTAGTTGATCTTGTGCGGCGGCAGCGAATGCCCTTCGCCATGCCGCGCCAAAAATGCCACCCGTTGACCGGCCAAACGGCCAACGCGAATTGGCCCGGACGGCGCACCGTAGGCGGTGTCTGGCTGCAAGGTTTCGACATCGGTCAATTCACCCAACGCGTACACGCCGGTGCCACCGATGACGGCAAGATCAATCCTCATCACCTAATCCCCCAGCGCATAAATCGCCGGCAAGTTGCGGCCCTGTTCGTGGTAATCCATGCCGTAGCCAAACACATAGGCATCAGGCACGTCCACGCCCACATGGTCGGCAGCGATACCGTCCACGCAGCGCTGGTGCCGCTTGACCGCCAAGACCGCGATGCGCACCTCGGCGGCACCTTGGTCTTCGCACCAATGTTTGACCGCCAGCAAGGTATGCCCTTCATCGAGGATGTCATCGGCCAGCAGCACTTTGCGGCCATGCAGCGCGGTGGCGGGACGATGCAACCACGCCAGCCCGGAGCCGCTGGTTTGGCCGCGATAGCGGGTGGCGTGCAGGTAATCAAATTCCAGATCCAAACCGCGCTCACCCAAGGCAAATGCCAGTTGCGCGGCAAACGGCAGGCCGCCGTTCATCACCGTCAAAAACACCGGCACTTCGCCCTCGGCATAACAGGCGCGGATGTCGGTGGCCATGCGGTCGATATGGGCCTCCAGTGTTGCGCGGTTGAACAGCACATGCGCAGTTGCCAGTGCGTCGGCCAGTTTTGGAATGCTCATGCGGTATCTCCCACGTGGATCGCGCCCGACAGCACGTCGGTGTTCAATTGCGGTGTGCGCAAGGTTGCAAGTTGTGCCTGTGCCGCTTCGCGGCGGGCATCGGCCAACAGCCCATCCCACGCCATCGGGCCGCGCCCGATCAGATTGATCAATGCCATGGTGTTAAGTGTGCGTCCTTCGATGGCGACCAAGGCTTCGTCCACTTGCTGCGGATGACAGACCAACACCACATCGCAGCCTGCATCCAGATGGGCGTCGATGCGGGCCTTGACGCCGCCCACCGAAAGCGCCGCAGCCATGCCGATATCATCGGAAAACACCACGCCACGAAAGCCCATTTGCGTGCGCAAAATGTCACCAATCCAACGCGGCGAATACCCCGCCGGCTCCGGTGCAATCTGCGGATAGGTGACGTGCGCCATCATCACTGCGTCGGCACCAGCGTCGACCCCGGCGCTGAACGGCAGCAGGTCCTGCGCGCGCATGTCATCGAGTGTGCGCGGGTCGATGGCGGCATCGTGATGGGTGTCTTCCAACACCGAACCGTGACCTGGAAAATGTTTGAGCGTCGCGGCCATGCCGGCCTCGTGCATGCCTTCCACATAGGCACGGGTGAACGCGGCCACCACGTGTGGGTCTGCGGCAAATGCACGGTCGCCAATCGCGCGGTTGCCGCGCGCCAAATCCACCACCGGGGCAAAACTCAGGTCCACACCGCTGGCGCGCACTTCACTGGCCATCAGCCATGCATGTTCGCGCGCCAACGCCAGCGCGGTCTTGGCATCGGCCTGATACAGCGCCTCAAACCCTTGCAACGCCGGCAGCTTGCTATAGCCATCACGAAAGCGCTGCACGCGGCCGCCTTCTTGATCCACGCAAATCAGCTGCGGGCGCGCGGCAGCCTCACGGATGGCTTGGCACAACTCACGTACCTGCGCCTGCGAGGCAAAATTGCGGGCAAACAACACCACGCCGGCACAGGCATCGTGTTGCAGCCAATCGCGCTCACGCGCCGTCAGTTGGTGCCCAGAAACGCCAATTTGCAGCATTTAGTGTCCTTGGTTGAGATCGCGCGCCTGCCGCTCGTCGTCGCACCATTGCGAATACGCGCGCGAGGCCAGCGCCAGATTGTAGTAGCGCTGTGCGTGGGTTGCCTCTGCGCCTGCCCAGTCGGGTTTGGCGAAGGTTTCATCCACGCTGCTCAGCTCGATTTCGGCCACCACTAACCCCGCGTTGTCGCCAAAAAACTCATCGACTTCCCACAGATGGTGTTGGTGTTGCACGTAATGCCGGATCTTCTCGATTTTTCCGCCCACGCATAAAGCCAGCAGCGCCTGCGCGTCAGCCACCGGAATGGGGTATTCAAATTCTTGCCGGCGTGCGCCGAGTTCGCGGGATTTGATATTGAGAAATGCCGCATCGCCCTCGATGCGCACTCGCACCGAGGCCTGCATCGCGCCGCTATCGACCATTGCGATGTCGTTGAGGTAGCCCTGCGCCATCGCCACCGTCTTGTGCGCAGCGGCGCGCCATGCATCACTGCTCGGCAAAAATTTGCGTTCGATTTCAATCCCCATGCTCATGCCTTTTTAGGTGGATCGAACACCGCAATCGACTCCACATGCGCAGTGTGCGGGAACATGTCCATCACCCCCGCTTCGCGCAGTGTCCAGCCGGCTTCATTCACCAGATAGCCCGCATCCCGCGCCAATGAACCGGGGTGGCAGCTGACATACACGATGCGCTTGAGCCCTTTCAGCGGCAATTGCTTGAGCACTTCCAACGCCCCCGCACGGGCAGGATCCAACAACAGTTTGTCGAAGCCTTGCTTCAACCACGCCTGCCCAGCCAAATTCTGCGTCAGATCAGCGGCATGAAACTGCACATTGCTCAGCCCATTGTGCTGCGCATTCGCGCGTGCCCGCGCCACCAAGCCGGCATCGCCTTCCACACCCACCACGCTGCCCTCGCCCGCCACCCGCGCCAACGGCAGGGTGAAATTGCCCAGCCCGCAGAACAGATCCAGCACGCGCTCACCCGGCTGCACATCCAGCAAGTCCAGCGCACGCGCAATCATTGCCTCGTTGAGTTTGGCGTTGACCTGGATGAAATCCAGCGGGCGAAAATTGAGTTCGATCTGCCACTGCGGCAATTGGAACGACAGCTGCGGCGCTTGCCCATTGAGCGGATGCACCGAGTCGATGCCACCGGGCTGCAAGAACATGCTGAAGCCGTGCGTTGCGCCGAAGGTGGCCAAGCGGGTTTTGTCGGCATCACTGAGTGCCTGCAAATGGCGAAATACCAGCACAGTGGCGGCATCGCCGGCAATGAATTCGATTTGTGGAATGTCGCGACGCGCGTCCAAGCCATCCACCAACGCGCCCAATGCCTCCAGCTTGAATCCAATCTGCGGCACCAGCGTATGGCATTCGCGCAGATCGGCCACAAAACGCGGATCCAGCTCGCGGAACCCCACCAGCGTCTTGTCCTTTTTTTCCACCCGACGCACCGACAACCGGCCCTTGCGGCGATAGCCCCAAGCATCGCCACGCAGCGGTGGCAGCACCGTGCCGGGGGCCACATGGCCGATGCGCTGCAAGTTTTCCAACAACACGCGCTGCTTGGCCTCGATCTGCTTGTCTTCGGCCAAGTGCTGCAACACGCAACCGGCGCACACGCCAAAATGCGGGCAGCGCGGTGCAACCCGGTCTGGTGAGGCTTCCAGCACCTCCAGCGTTTTGGCTTCATCAAACTGTTTGGAACGTGCGGTTTGCTGTACGCGCACGGTTTCGCCCGGCAGTGCGCCGGTGACGAATACCGCTTTACCGGGCTGCGCATGGTCGTCTGGCCAGCGGGCCACACCACGGCCATCGTGGATCAGGTCGGTGATGGAAAGTGTCTTGGGAGTTTGGTCGAGGCGGGCCACGGCAAAAAGTGCAAACGAATGGCCGCCTATTGTCGCAGACTCGCAGCGCCGCTCCGGGAATTTGGCCGCAACGGGTATCCTTAGCGTTTTGCCGCACCGGATTGCCACCATGCCCGCGTTGACCAGCCAGCTTGACCCACGCTCGCAAGACTTCCAAGACAACGCTGCCTACCACCGCGCACTGGTGGCCGAACTGGATCGCCGCTTGGCACGGGCCGCCGATGGCGGCGGTGAAAAAGCGCGCAACAAGCACACCGAACGCGGCAAGCTGCTGCCACGCGAGCGCATCAATGCGTTGCTGGACCCCGGCTCGCCGTTTCTGGAAATCGCGCCGCTGGCCGCCGAAGGCATGTACGACGATGCCGCGCCCGCTGCCGGCATGGTCTGCGGCATCGGCCGTGTGTGCGGGCAAGAAGTGGTGATCGTGGCCAACGACGCCACCGTCAAGGGCGGCACCTATTTCCCGATGACGGTGAAAAAGCATCTGCGTGCGCAGGAAATCGCCCGCGAAAACAACCTGCCTTGCGTGTATCTGGTGGATTCTGGCGGCGCGTTTTTGCCGCTGCAAGACGAGGTATTTCCCGATAAAGAACACTTCGGTCGCATTTTCTACAACCAAGCGCGTTTGAGCGCGGAGAACATCCCGCAAATCGCGGTGGTGATGGGCAGCTGCACCGCCGGCGGCGCGTATGTGCCGGCGATGTGCGATGAATCCATCATCGTCAAAGAACAAGGCACCATTTTTCTGGGCGGCCCACCACTGGTGAAGGCCGCCACCGGCGAAGTGGTGGATGCCGAAACCTTGGGCGGCGCCGATGTGCATACCAGCATTTCGGGTGTGGCCGATCACTTTGCCGAGGACGACCGCCACGCGCTGGAGATCGCGCGCGGGATCGTGTCCAGCCTCAACCGCAAAAAAATTCTGCCGGTGGCCACGCTGCCCGTGCGCGAGCCGTTATACGCCAGCGAAGAGTTGTACGGCATCGTGCCGAAGGACGCGCGCCGGCCGTTCGACATTCGCGAGGTCATCGCCCGGATTACCGATGGCAGCGAGTTGCAAGAGTTCAAGGCGCGCTACGGCAAAACCCTAGTCACTGGCTTTGCGCACCTACATGGCTACCCGGTGGGCATCATCGCTAATAACGGCATCCTGTTTGCCGAAAGCGCATTGAAGGGCGCGCACTTCATCGAGCTATGCAACCAGCGCGGCATTCCGCTGGTGTTTTTGCAGAACATCACCGGCTTCATGGTCGGCAAGAAATACGAACAAGCCGGCATCGCCAAAGACGGCGCGAAGATGGTGACTGCCGTTGCGTGCTCGCACGTGCCGAAATTCACCGTGGTGATTGGCGGCAGTTTTGGTGCCGGCAATTACGCCATGTGCGGACGTGCGTATGGCGCGCGTTTTTTGTGGATGTGGCCGAATGCGCGGATCAGCGTGATGGGCGGTGAACAAGCCGCCAGTGTGCTGGCCACGGTCAAGCGCGACGGCATCGAAGCCAAGGGCGGCGTGTGGACGCCGGCGGAAGAAGATGCCTTCAAAGCCCCCATTCGCCAGCAGTACGAAGACCAAGGCAACCCCTACTACGCCACCGCACGGCTGTGGGATGACGGCATCATCGACCCCGCCGATACCCGCCGCGTACTCGGGCTGGGGTTGTCGGCATCACTCAATGCACCGATCGAAGACCGCACGCGGTTTGGCGTATTCAGGATGTAAGTTCGATCGAAAACAGCCACTTGTGCTGCAAAGTTGCCGTATTCATGCAGGAAATTTGTGCAAAGTGGTGCTAGCCTCGACAGTCCGCCCCCGAGGAGTAGTGCCGCATGGCTATTTGGAAAGACCCGACGCCGGCCCCGAAAGCCGCCGAGCCTGTACGTTTCGATCCACCAGCGCCTGCGCCCGCGCCAATGCCAGCGGAGCCGGCCATCCCGCACCCGGCACCGATACGCGCCGCTGAACCGGCGGCCCGCGAATCGGTCATCGCCGCTGATTTGGCCATCGAGGGCAAGATCGAAGGCGCAGGCCATGTCCGCATCGCCGGTAAGTTCAAGGGCGACATCAAGGTGCAGGGCAACCTCAGCATCGACCAAGGGGCCAAAGTGTCCGGTGGCGTCAGTGCCAACAAAGTCACCTTGGCCGGCGAGCTGGAGGGCAATATCACCTCGGCCAAACAGGTGGAACTGCTGCCCAGCGGTGCCATCAATGGCGACCTCAAGGCCGGCAGTCTGACCGTTGCGGCAGGCTCGCGGATTCGTGGCCATGTGGAATGCGGTTGGGGCGATGCCAAGCCGATCCCGAAAGCGGAGACCGGCAGCGCCACATGAGCGCCGTTCGCCCAGGTGCGGCCGGCGCGACCCGCGCCTGCCCGCACTGCAAGGCCACCATTCTGGAAAGCTCGGCGGTCTGCCCGGCCTGCCGCGGGCATTTGCGTTTTGATGCCCCGGCCACCGATGCAGCGCAGCGATTTGTGCCGCTGCAAGTGGAAGGCACCATCCACGGCAATGACACCGGCAGTTTTGAATACACGATGGTGGTGGTGATCCGCAATGAACGCGGCGAAGAAGTCGCCCGCCATGTGGCCGGCGTCGGCGCGGTGCATCCGGGTGAGGCACGCAGCTTCAACGTGACCGTGGAAGCGGTGCCGGTAGCCGCCGGCAAGCGGCGGTTGAAGCATTAGAGAAAGTAAATGGAACTGACCCTGTAATTCTTCTGGCAAGAATGAAGTAATCATCAATCGTTAGGCTTTGCAAAGGCACTAATCATCCATACAATGTACAGATGATTAAGTTTGACTGGGATCCAGCCAAAGCCGCCTCAAACCTCAGGAAGCATGGCGTTTCCTTTGAGGAAGCCCAGTCCGTCTTCTATGACGATTTCGCCGTCCAGTTCTACGACGAACCCCACTCCTCAAATGATGAGCGCTTTCTCATGCTCGGCATGAGCAGCGGAGCTCACCTTCTCCTAGTCTGCCACTGCGAGCGCGACGGTGGCGGCGTCATTCGCATCATTTCAGCGCGCAAAGCCACGAAGCAAGAAAGCTCCTTCTACAGCCAGTGACCGCCATGAAAGCCGAATACGATCTCTCAAAAATGAAGTCCCGTCGCAACCCGTATGCGGCCAAGCTCAAGAAGCCGGTCTCTATGCGCCTCTCGGAGGACGTAGTGGACTACTTCAAAGGCATGGCCAATGAAGCGGGTGTCCCATACCAAAGCTTGATCAACCTGTACCTGCGTGATTGTGTCATGAAGCATCGCAAGGTTCAGATTGCATGGCCAAGCGGCAAGGCCTAACGGATCGGTAATCCCGGGCTATTACACACCCAGCGCAGCCACTTTCGAACAACCAAACAAGCCAACGCCGCTCCCCGGCAAGACTTGCAACACATCTCACCCGCAGCCGTTACAACCGCCGCAATCGTTGCCGCCACCCTGCCCCGGTGGAGCGATTTTTTTTGCCAGCGTGCGCATCCAAGTAGGACGGCCGGCGCGCAGCAGCGGCAGTGCCAACGCCACCCGCAACCGCCGCGCGGCATTGGGGAATTGCTTGTGCATCACCACCCCGGCACTCACCAACACCGCCAGTGCCACGATGCTGTATTGCAAGAGCAGCGATGCCGACATCAACCGCCTCCCAGCGCCACGGCGACGTGATAGGTGACGAGTGCGGCCAGATAGGCCAGGCCAAACAAATACCCGGCGGCAAATGCGGTTTGCTTCCACGAATGGGTTTCGCGCTTGATCGTGGCCAAGGTGGACACGCATTGCGGCGCGTAGATATACCACACCAGCAGCGACAACGCCGTGGCCAGTGACCATTGCGATTGAATCACCGGGGACAGGGCTTGCAGCGCCGCGTCGTCGCTGCCCGCCGACAGCGCGTACACCGTGGCCAGCGACGACACCACCACTTCGCGTGCGGCCATCCCGGGAATCAGCGCAATGCAGATCTGCCAGTTGAAGCCAATCGGCGCAAAAATCGTGACCATTGCCGCGCCGATGCGGCCGGCAAAACTGTAATCAATCGCCGGGCCGGTGGCACCCGCCGGTGCGCCCGGGAAACTCAGCAAAAACCACAGCAGGATGGTCATCGCCAAGATAATCCCCCCCACCCGCTTCAAGAAAATCATCGCGCGTTCCCACAGCCCGATAGCCACGTCGCGCACATGCGGAATGCGGTAGGACGGCAGTTCCATCAGCAGCGGGTGCTCGCTTTTATCGCGCCGCCACAGCTTCATTGTCCACGCCACGGCCAGGGCGCTGACAATCCCGGCCAGATACAAGCCAAACAGCACCAAGCCTTGTTGGTTGAAGCCGGCAATGGCTTTTTTCGGCACAAACGCACCAATCAGCAAGGTGTACACCGGCAGACGCGCCGAACACGTCATCAGTGGTGCTACCAAAATTGTGGCCAAGCGGTCGCGCGGATCTTGGATGGAACGGGTGGACATGATGCCCGGCACCGCACAGGCAAAACTTGAAAGCAAGGGAATGAAACTGCGCCCCGACAAGCCCGCCGCCGCCATGCTGCGATCCAGCAGGAAGGCCGCACGCGGCAGGTAGCCGGATTCTTCCAGCGCCAGAATAAACGCGAACAGGACCAAGATTTGCGGCAAAAACACCACCACCCCGCCAGTGCCGGCGATGATGCCATCCACCACCAAACTGCGCAGCGGGCCCTCCGGCATCCCTGTGGACACGGTGCTGCCCAACCATGCGGTGGCAGCCTCAATGCCATCCATCATCGGCGTGGCCCAGGCATACACCGCTTGGAAGATCAAAAACATCACCACCGCCAATGCCAGCAACCCGAACACCGGGTGCAGCAACCAGCGATCCAGCGCATCGTCGATTTCAGCGGTGCGGCGCGGCATGGTCACGGTCAAGGCCAGCACCCGGCGTACCTCTGCATGCAGGGCGTCATCCGCCATGGCCGCATGCGTGCCTTGATCGACCAAATGCACCTGTTCCAGTTGTTGCAGCAATGCGCGGGCACCGTCGCGACGCACCGCCACGGTTTCCACCACCGGCACGCCCAATGCCTGCTGCAAGGCCGCCACATCTATCGTGATGCCGCGCTTGTGGGCGGCATCCATCATGTTCAGCGCGATCAGCATGGGCCGGCCCAGTGCGCGCAGCTCCAATGCAAAACGCAGGTGCAAGCGCAGGTTGGTGGCATCGACCACACACACCAGCAAATCCGGCGCGGCTTCGCCTGGATAAAACCCGCGAATCAAATCGCGAGTCACGGCTTCATCCAAACTGGCGGCTTGCAGGCTGTACGCACCCGGCAAATCCAAAATCGAATAGCTCCGCCCCGACGGCGCAATCAACCGCCCTTCTTTGCGTTCTACAGTGACACCGGCGTAATTGGCCACCTTCTGACGGCTGCCGGTCAACAGGTTGAACAACGCCGTCTTGCCGCAATTGGGGTTGCCCACCAAGGCAATGCGGGCCTGCGGCAGACTGGGCAAGGTCGCGGCGGGGGTCATGCGACCGCCTTGGCGTTGCATAGCCGCACCCGTGCGGCTTCCACTCGCCGCAGCGCAAACCGGGTGAAGCCCACTTGCACCAACAACGGCTCCGCCCCCAGTGGGCCGGCGGCCACCACTTCGACATCCTCCCCGTATACAAAACCCAGCTCGCGCAGGCGGCGCGCCACCGGGTCATTGGGGCCACGGTCTTCCACTGCTTCGACCACGGCAGGCTGACGTTTGGGGAGTTCGCTCAAGTGCATTACCGCCGCACCACAATCTAAATAGGAATTGTTCTCAACTATAGCAGTTTCGCCAACCGCTATCATGTGTCAGATCAATTTTTCGAAACTTGGATACCGGCATGTCCTTCGCCATGCAATTGCACCGCGCTGGCCCCGTTGCCCGCCTGCGCCTGACCCGTGCGCAGGTGCACAACGCCTTCGACGATGGCCTGATTGCCGATTTGACGGCGGCGCTGGCGCAGGTTGCCGACGATGCCAGCGTGCGCGTGCTGGTGCTGGAAGCCGAGGGTGCCTCGTTTTCCGCCGGTGCCGACCTCAACTGGATGCGCGGCATGGCCGCCGCCAGCGAGGACGCCAACCGGCAAGACTCGCTCGCCTTGGCACGGCTGATGCGCACACTGGATGAATTACCCAAACCCACCATCGCCCGTGTGCAAGGCGCAGCCTTTGGCGGCGGTGTGGGCTTGGTGGCCTGTTGCGATATCGCCATAGGTGTGCCGGAAGCCAAATTCGGCCTGACCGAAAGCAAGTTAGGCCTGCTGCCGGCGGTGATTTCACCCTATGTGATTCAGGCCATCGGCGCACGTCAAGCGCGCCGCTATTTCGCCACCGCAGAAATAGTTGACGCCGCCGAAGCCCTGCGCATCGGCCTGCTGCACCAAGTGGTGGAAGCCGACGCGCTCGACGCCGCCGTGCAACGCCAAATCGATCTCCTTCTCAAAGCCGGTCCGGTGGCCGCCGCCAGTGCTAAAACCCTCGTTCGCGACGTCTGCGCCCACACCGACGGCAGCCGCCACGACACCGACAACGCCGCCCTGATCGCCCGCCTGCGGGTCTCGCCCGAAGGCCAGGAAGGCCTGTCTGCCTTTCTCGACAAGCGCAAGCCCAGCTGGGCACACCCCCAAGAGAACACACCCTGATGTTCCACACCATCCTGATCGCCAACCGTGGCGAAATCGCCTGCCGCGTGATCCGCACCGCACGCAAGTTGGGTATCCGCACCGTGGCGGTGTTTTCCGAAGCCGATGCCGATGCCCAGCATGTGCGGCTGGCCGATGAAGCGCATTGCATCGGCGGGCCACGCCCGCAGGACAGCTATCTGTTGGGCGACGCCATTTTGGATGTTGCGAAAAAAACCGGCGCGCAGGCGATCCATCCCGGTTATGGCTTTTTGTCCGAGAACGCCGACTTTGCCGACGCGGTACACGCCGCCGGGATTGCGTTTATCGGCCCGTCCGGTACGTCGATGCGCAAGATGGGCAGCAAGGCCGGGGCCAAGGATTTGATGGCGGCAGCGGGTGTGCCGGTGGTGCCGGGCTATACCGGCGAAGACCAATCACCAGAATTACTGCAACGTGAAGCCGACCGCATTGGCTACCCGCTGATGATCAAGGCCGCGCACGGCGGCGGCGGCAAGGGCATGCGCATCGTGCGCAGTGCCGAAGAATTTTTGCCTAATCTAGAAAGCTGCCAGCGCGAGGCCAAAAATGCCTTTGGCCGCGACCGTGTGTTGCTGGAGCGCTATATCGAGCACCCCCGGCATATCGAAATCCAGATCTTTGGCGACCACCACGGCCACGCGATCCATTTGGGCGAGCGTGAATGCTCCGCGCAGCGCCGCTACCAAAAGGTGTTGGAAGAGTCGCCCTCCCCGTTCTTGACGCCCGAACTGCGCGCCGCGATGGGCGCTGCCGCGGTGCAAGCCGCGCACGCAATTGATTACGCCAACGCCGGCACGGTGGAATTTATCGTCGCCCAAGATGGCGGTTTCTATTTCATGGAAATCAATACCCGCCTGCAAGTGGAGCACCCCGTCACCGAAGAAGTGACCGGGCTAGATCTGGTGGAATGGCAATTGCGCATTGCCGCCGGCGATGCGTTGCCGCTTTCGCAAACACAGGTACAGCAACACGGCCACGCGATGGAAGTGCGGTTGTATGCCGAAGACCCGGATGCCGGCTTCCTGCCCGGCTCCGGCACTTTGCAGACCTTGCAGCTCCCCCCAACATCGCGCCATGTGCGCATCGACTCGGGCGTGATCGAAGGCGATACAGTCACCATCTTCTATGACCCGATGATCGCCAAACTCATTGTTTGGGATACAGACCGCCCACGCGCCTTGGCGCGTATGCGTGAAGCATTGGCGGCCTGCGAAATTGCCGGGCCAAAATCGAACATCGCCTTCCTTGAACGCCTGATCCGCCACCCCGCCGTCACCGAAGGCCGCATCGACACCGGCTATCTGGACCGCCACCTCGATGAATTTTTGAGCCCTGCTGACACCGACACCCACTTGCTGTTGGCCGCCGCCACCGCACACCTGTTGCAGCAAGAACACGCCGCGCGCACTGCCGCCGCCAGCAGCGCTGACCCCACCTCGCCATGGGCTGGCAGCGACGGCTGGCGGCTGGGCCACGCCGGCACGCGCAAGCTCTGCTTTACCCATGCCGAAACCCGTATCGAATTGCGCGCACACGGTCATGACGGTGCCTACCGCATCCACTGGGGCGACGCTGTGCATGACATCACCGGTGCGCGTATGCAGGCCACGCAGCTGACCACCCGTATCGACGGCGTGATGCGCCACGTGCATGCGCTTGCCGATGATCGGCGCGTTCTGGTGCACAACGGTGAGCGCCGGCTGCGCTTGCAGGTAGATGCCGCGTATCAGCGCTTGGCCACCAACGATGCCGCATCCGAACACCGCATCCGCGCACCGATGCCCGGGCGCGTGGTGTTGGTGCAGGCCAAGCCCGGCGATGCCGTGCATGCCGGGGATGTGTTGTTGGTACTGGAAGCGATGAAGATGGAATTGGCGCTGAAAGCCCCACGCGATGGTGTGGTGGCCGAGCTGCGCGCACAGGCCGGTGACTTTGTCGAAGCCGATGCTGTGTTGGCCACCTTGGAGCAATGACGATGGGAATGCCGGCAGCAGTACGCATCGTGGAAGTGGGCCCGCGTGATGGCCTGCAAAACGAAAAAATCGACATCGGTACCGCGCACAAAATCGAACTGATTAATCGCTTGTCGGGCACCGGTCTGCGCAGTATCGAAGCCACCGCCTTTGTCAGCCCCAAATGGGTGCCGCAGATGGCCGATGCCAGTGATGTGATGACCGGGATTACCCGCGTTCCCGGCATTGCCTATCCGGTCTTGGTGCCCAACGAAGCCGGTTATGCACGCGCATTGGCTGCTGGTGCCACCGAGGTGGCAGTGTTCACTGCGGCATCGGAAGCCTTCAATCTGAAAAACACCAATGCCGGCATCGACGCCTCGTTGGAACGCTTCAAACCCATCCTTGCGCGCGCCCAAGCCGATGGCGTGCGTGTGCGCGGCTATGTGTCCACCGTCCTCGGCTGCCCCTATCAAGGCGATGTGCCGCTGCGCGATGTGGTGCGCGTGGCCACAGCGCTGCACGCACTCGGCTGCTATGAAATTTCACTCGGCGACACCATCGGCATTGGCACGCCGGCCAAGGCGCGGGCGATGCTGCATGCCGTGGCCAGTGAAGTCCCCATGGCGGCGCTGGCGATCCATTTCCACGACACCTGGGGCCAAGCACTGGCCAATGTTTTGGCGTGCTTGGAAGAAGGTGTGGCGGTGGTGGATGCCGCCGTGTCAGGTGCCGGCGGCTGCCCGTATGCCAAGGGTGCCAGCGGCAACGTGGCCAGCGAAGACGTGGTGTACATGCTGCACGGCCTAGGCATCCACACCGGCATTGATTTACCCAAACTGGCCGACACAGGTCGTTGGCTGGCCGGCCTGCTGGGCCGTGAAACCGGCAGCAAGGCGGGCAAGGCCATGAGCGCATGAACACAACCGCCGGCACCGGAGACGATCCAGCGGCGTTACGCTTGGCATTACAACAGTCCCGCGCTGCACTTGCCGCCGAACATGCCAATTACCGTGCCCTGCTTGATGAGGTGCAGCGCGACAAGTTGTTATTCAAACGTGTGCAGGAGCTGGCGTTGATTGGTGGCTGGCAATGGAACCGGGCCAGCGATGCGCTGTATTTGACCAGCGAAGCCATCCACATTCTTGGTGCAAGCACGCCGCCAACCACGATGCACGCACTGCTGGCCTGTCTGCTCCCAGACGATCGCCGGCTTCTACACAACACTTTGACCCGTATTTCCGAAGGCACCGGCTTTGATCTGCAATTGCAGGGCATGCAGGCCGATGGCAGTGTGTTTTGGGTCAGTGTGATTGGCGAGCCCGACCCGCAAGACCCCGCCAACGACCGCTTCAGTGGCACCTTGCAAGACATCACCGAGCGCAAGCACGCAGAAGCGCTATTGCGGCATCAAGCACATACCGATGCCTTGACCGGCTTGCTCAACCGCGATGCAATTCTTGACCACATCGCCACCCAACTGCATACCGGGGCAAGCGCGCACTTGGCCCTGCTGTATATCGACTTGGATCGCTTCAAAATCGTCAATGACTTGTTAGGTCATGATGCCGGCGATCAATTACTGGTCGAAGCCGCGCAGCGTATTCGCGACGCGGTGGGCAACGAAGGCCAGATCGCCAGGTTTGGTGGCGATGAGTTCTTGGTCGCCACCAGCACCCTGCACGATGCCGAACATCCAGAACGTTTGGCACGCATAATCCAAAGTGCCTTCCTGGTGCCCTTTCGCCTAGGCAAGGACGACTTCAGCGTTACCACTAGCATTGGCATCTCCCGCGGCAGTCTTGAGGGCAATACCCCCAAGCAACTGATCCAAAATGCCGACGTGGCGATGTACGAAAGCAAGCGTCGCCGCCGCAATGGATTTCATACCTTTTCACCGGCGTTGGCCAAACGCCAGCAAGAGCGTTTGCAAACTGAAACCCGCCTGCGCCGCGCGATTGACAACAACGAGTTCCATTTGGTCTATCAGCCGCAGGTGGATTTGCGCAGTGGCCGCATTTTCGCAGCCGAAGCGCTGTTGCGTTGGCACAACCCCGAACTTGGGCCAATGCCACCGGATCGTTTCATCGACCTAGCCGAATCCACCGGTGAAATCGTCCGTATCGGGCGCTGGGTCTTGCAGGAGGCCTGCCATCAGATGCGCCGCTGGAAGGAACAGGATCTGCCGATCGAGCGGGTATCGGTCAATGTGTCGTATCGCCAATTCGTGGGCGAAAATCTGACGGGCAGCGTGCAGCAAATGCTGCATGAAGCCGACCTGCCCGGCCACGCGCTGGAGCTGGAACTAACCGAGCGCGTACTGGTGGAAGACGTCGCCGATACCAGTGTGGTGTTCGACGAATTGTGCAAATTAGGCGTCCGGCTTTCCATCGACGATTTTGGCGAAGGCTATAGCGCGCTGAATTATTTGCGGCGCTTGCCCATCCACGCACTCAAACTGAGTCACGGGTTTTTGCAAGGTATCCCCGGCAACAAATCCGACGAGGCAATCTGCCAAACCGTGGTCGGGATCGCGCGCAGTCTGGGCTTGGGCATGATTGCCGAAGGCATCGAAACCGAAGCCCAACGTGACCACTTGTTACGGCTCGGTGTCACCATCGGGCAGGGCTTCTTATTCGCCCCCGGCTTACTGCCCGGCGAGCTGGGCAAGCGATTGGCCGCACAGCGCAGCTAAGCCACATTCCGCCGCAGACACGCCACTTCGATAAAATGGCGGTTTTCCGCCCGCAGGAACTCCCATGCAGCTTTCCAATGTTCGCGCCGTGATTACCGGCGGCGTTTCTGGTCTCGGTTTTGCCGTGGCCCAACACCTTGTTGCCGCCGGCGGCAAGGTGGCTCTGTTTGATGTCAATGCAGAAAAAGGCACGGCCGCCGTGACCGAGCTGGGTGCCGACAACGCGCAGTTTTTCAAAACCGATGTCACCGATGAAGCCTCGGTGGTTGCCAATGTCAGCGCCGCCAACACGTTCCTTGGCGGGCTGAATGCCTGCATCAACTGCGCCGGTATTTTGGGTGCTGGGCGCGTATTGGGCCGCGATGGGGCGATGAAGCTTTCGCAATTTCAAACCACGGTGATGGTGAATTTGGTGGGCAGCTTCAACGTGGCCAAGACCTGCGCCGAGCGGATGCAGCACAACGACGCCGGCACTGACGGTGAGCGCGGCGTGATCATCAACACCGCCTCCGTCGCCGCGTACGAAGGTCAGATCGGCCAAGCCGCCTACTCGGCCTCCAAAGGCGGCGTGGTCGGCATGACCCTGCCGATGGCGCGCGAATTAGCGCGGTTTGGCATCCGCGTGATGACCGTGGCCCCCGGTGTGTTCTGGACCCCGATGGTGGACGGCATGCCCGACGATGTGCAGAAGTCGCTGGCGGCCACTATTCCGTTTCCGGCACGGCTGGGGCAACCGCAGGAATACGCTGACCTAGTCGCCTACATCCTCACCAATACCTACCTCAACGGCGAAACCATCCGCTTGGATGGCGCAACCCGCCTTGCCCCCAAGTAATTCACGAACGTACCCACGAGAAATTTATGAAAGCTTGCGACATCAAGAAAGGCAACGTTGTTGAATTCAATAACGGCGTGTATCAAATCCGCGATATCGAACGCAGCAGCCCGCAAGGCCGCGGCGGCAATGTGCGCTTTCGCTTCGTGATGTATTCCATCCCCGGCGGCACCAAACTGGACTCCAGTTTTGATGGTGATGATGACCTGCGCGAAGTGGACATGAGCCGCCGCCAGTGCACCTATTCGTACAAGGATGGCGATGCGTTCGTGTTCCTCGATGACGAGGACTACACCCCGTACACGCTGGATCCCGATGCGATTGGCGAAGCCGCCGGCTACATCGTGGATGACCTGACCGGCATCTACGTGCAGCTGATCGACGATGTGCCGGTGGCCATCCAATTGCCGCAGAGCGTGGCCATGGAAGTCATCGAAACCCCGCCGGAACTCAAGGGCGGCACCGCCACCAAACGCCCGAAACCGGCCAAGCTGTCCACCGGCATTGAAATCATGGTGCCCGAGTACATCGGCAGTGGTGAAAAAGTGTGGGTCAACACCACCACCGGTGAATTTGGCGGGCGCGCCGACTGATCCCAGCGTGTCGGGCCCGGTGGGTATTCGCTACGCGAACACCCGCCGATCCTGCCGCCTTCCGCACATGCACGCAGTCCTCACCCCCATCGTCCTCAAAGCCCACGGGGTCCGGCTTGAACCGCTGGCGCTGGCGCATGTCGATGGCCTGATCGACGCCAGCGCCGATGGCGCACTGGCCACGCTGAATTTCACCAGCGTGCCCGCAGCCAATCCTGCCGACGTCCGTGCCTATATCGAAGCAGCACTGGCCGGGCAACACGCTGGCACGATGCTGCCGTTTGCAGTGGTGGACATCGGTGGCCGAGTGCTGGGCAGCACCCGCTATTACGACATCGACCACAGCGTGCCCACGTTGGCCATCGGCTACACCTGGTACCGCGCCAGCGTGCAGCGTAGCCACGTCAACACCACCTGCAAGCGCCTGTTGCTGGGCCACGCTTTCGAAGTCTTGAGCATGCGCACGGTGTACCTACACACCAGCCACGCCAACCTGCGCTCGCAGGCCGCAATCGAGCGTTTGGGCGCGCACAAGGATGGCGTACTGCGCCAACACAAACGCCACAAGGACGGCAGTCTGCGCGATACCGTCTGCTATTCCATCCTCGATACAGAATGGCCTGAACTGCGCAAGCGACTGGATGCGCGGCTGGCCACCGGTTGATCACCGGTTGATCAATCGAACACTTTGCCCGGATTCAGAATGCCCTTCGGATCCAGCACTGCCTTGATGCCACGCATCAGCGCGATTTCTTCGCTACTGCGGGTGCATTCCAAATAGGGTTTCTTCACCAAGCCAATGCCGTGTTCGGCGGAGATGCTGCCGCCGTGTGCTTCCAAGACTTGCGCCAGCAGTTTGGTCACCCGTTCGCAATCGGCCACGAAGTCGGCTTGCGCCATGGCAGGGGGCTTCAGAATATTGATGTGCAGGTTGCCATCGCCGATATGGCCAAACCACACCACTTCAAACTGCGGGTATTCCTTGCCAAGCAAGGCTTGCGTGGTCTGCAAAAACGCCGGCATCGCGGAAATGCGCACCGACACATCGTTTTTGTATGGCACATAGCTGGCCAGACTTTCGGTGATGCCCTCGCGCAAGCGCCAGAGCTGCGCGGCTTGTGTGTCGCTGGCGCTGATCACGCCATCACTGACCAGTCCCTGTTCCATGCACTGCTCGAACGCGGCCAGCGCCTCGCTTTCATTCGCTTCATCGCTGGCAAATTCGGTGACGACGTAATACGGATGCATTTCCGCGAAGGGCGGCTGCGCACCGTGCGCAAGGACGTGCTTGAGCGCCACATCGGTCAGAAATTCGAACGCCTGCAATTGCAAGCGCGCACGAAAGACGGCAAACACCTGCATCAGCGCATCAAACGAAGGCAGTGCCAGCAACATCACATTGCTGGGTGGCGGCGGGTCGGTGAGTTTGAGCGTGGCCTCAACGATGATGCCCAAGGTGCCTTCCGAGGCAATGGCCAGATGCCGCAGGTCATAGCCACTGGAATTTTTCACCAGCGCGCGCCCCACATCCAACAGCTCGCCAGTGCCGGTCACCAACTTCAACCCGGCAATCCACTCACGGGTATTGCCATAGCGCACCACCCGGATACCGCCGGCATTGGTGGCGATATTGCCGCCGATGCTGCACGAGCCGCGCGCGGCAAAGTCCACCGGGTATTGCAGACCGTGTTCGCGGGCAGTCTCTTGCGCCAATTGCAGCGGAACGCCGGCCTGCACGGTCAGGGTGCGGTCCACCGCATCAAAGCCCAGCACCTTATTCATACGTTCTAGGCTGATAACCAATTCACCCTTCGCGGCCACCGCGCCACCCGACAGCCCCGTGCGCCCGCCCGACGGCACCACCGCCACGCCTTCGGCATACGCCCAACGCACCACCGCCTGCACCTCGTCCACGCTGGCCGGCAGCGCAATGGCCAGCGGCGCAGGCGTCCAACGTCGCGTCCAGTCGCGGCCGTAATGCTCCAGATTGGCCGGATCAGTCAACAGGCGCAGTGTAGGCAGCGCAGCGTTCAGTGAAGCAAGGCGGACAGCGGTCATGGGCGGATTTTCGAGTATGCGGTTGGGCATGATGTGATGGGAAAATAACATGATGCAGCGCAACAAATGCGCCCAAATTCTGGCATAGTCAAATCTTCCTATTGCAACCGGATATCCGCCCGCATGGCCAGCAAGAAGACCTCCTTCCCCAAACAGGACATCCGCGTGCTGTTGCTGGAGGGTGTCAGTCAAACGTCGGTCGATGCCTTCAAAGCGGCCGGCTACAGCCAGATCGAATATCACAGCAAGGCACTGCCGGAAGACGAGCTGAAGGCGCGCATCAGTGAGGCGCATATCGTGGGCCTGCGTTCGCGCACCCAGCTCAGCGCCGAGGTCTTGGCCGATGCCAAGCGCCTGCTGGCGATTGGCTGCTTCTGCATCGGCACCAATCAAGTGGATTTGGAGGCTGCCGAACAAGCCGGCATTCCGGTATTCAATGCGCCCTACTCCAATACCCGCAGCGTGGCCGAATTGGTGGTGGCGCAAGCCGTGTTGCTGGCACGCGGCATCCCGCAAAAAAACGCCGAATGCCATCGCGGCGGGTGGTCGAAAGCCGCCACCGGCAGCCACGAGGTGCGCGGCAAGACCCTTGGTATCGTGGGCTACGGCCATATCGGTACTCAGGTGGGCGTGCTGGCCGAGGCGCTGGGCATGCGGGTGATTTTTCACGATATCGAAACCAAACTCGCACTGGGCAATGCACAGCCGGCGGCGAGCCTTGATGATCTGCTGGCACGCGCCGATATCGTCACGCTGCATGTGCCGGAAACGCCGTCCACGCAATGGATGATCGGCGCAGAACAGATTGCGAAAATGAAGCGCGGCGCGCATCTGATCAATGCCGCACGCGGCACTGTGGTGGTGATTGACGCGCTGGCCGCAGCGCTCCAATCGGGGCACCTTGGGGGTGCGGCAGTGGATGTGTTCCCGGTCGAGCCCAAGGCCAATGGGGATGCATTCCAGTCGCCATTGCGCGGTCTGGACAACGTGATTTTGACCCCGCATATCGGCGGCAGCACGTTGGAAGCGCAGGACAATATCGGCGTGGAAGTGGCGGCAAAACTGATCCGTTATAGCGATAACGGCAGCACCCTGTCGGCGGTCAACTTCCCCGAAGTGACGCTCCCCGAGCACGCCGGCAGCCTGCGTCTTTTGCATATCCATCGCAACGTGCCGGGTGTGTTGTCGAAGATCAACGACATCTTCAGCCGCCACGCGGTCAATATCGACGGCCAGTTTTTGCGCACCGATCCCAAACTGGGCTATGTGGTGATTGATATCACCGCCGATGCAGCGCAAGCCGCCGCCATCAAGGACGAGCTGGCGGCGATTGCGGGAACCCTACGCACGCGCGTGCTGTATTGATATTCAGGCCTCGGCTTGGCGGGCTAACCACTTGCCCGCCATGCGCCGCACCGACGGGTCAGCATCGGCATCCACGGCCAGCTCGGCAATGTTGCGCCACGCCAAATCCAGCGACTCTTCGCTGATCGTATAAGCCTCATCGGTGCCTGCGCACACGATAAACCGCACGTCGTAATGCCAGTGCTCCGGCACCGCTTTATGCATCGGGATGCGGTGCCGGTCCAGATCGAAAATGGCGGGCTCAACACGCAACCCGGTCAGCCCGGATTCTTCTTCGGCCTCACGCAGTGCCGCCGCGCTCAAGTCGCGTTGGCCATCGGCATGCCCACCCAATTGCAGCCACAGCCCTAACTTGCGATGGTGGGTCAACAGCACGCGCGCGCCGTCTGCGCTGACTAGCCAGCACGAGGCGGTGAAGTGCCCAGCCAGGCGTTCGCGTAGGAACGGGTTTTCGGCATCGCCCAGCAGCATGTGGAACAGCGCCACAGTAGCGGCCTCCTGCGGCCAGCGTGCGGCATAGGTGGTCAAGGCGCTGGCAAGTTCGGCGTCCATGCAACACAGGTTCCGATGACTGAATGCGCTCATTATCGCCTGCCATGACCGCTAGCGCTTGTGCTGAATGGCCATGACCGTATAAGGTCGGCGGCTTGCGGCGAGCTGGGGCTTGCTGCCCACGCTTTATTCACGGGGAGTTCTCTGATGCTGTTTCATCGCGTCAAGCCGCTTGACAAGATTCTTGAAAATGCAGAAAAAAAATCACTCCATCGCCAGCTAGGCGCACTGCAGCTCACGCTACTGGGTGTGGGTGCGATCATCGGCACCGGTATTTTCGTGCTAACAGCTGCCGCTGCACAAAAGGCCGGTCCAGGCATGATGTGGAGCTTTGTGATCGCGGGCTTGGTTTGTGCAGTGGCCGCTCTGTGCTATTCGGAAATCGCCTCGATGGTGCCGGTGTCCGGTTCCGCCTATACCTACACCTACGCGGTGATGGGCGAAGTCTTGGCATGGATGGTGGGTTGGGCACTGATCCTTGAGTACGCGGTAGCCGCATCGGCAGTGTCGGTGGGCTGGTCCGGGTATTTTATGGGCTTGGTTAAAAGTGCCACCGGGTTTGAACTTCCGGCGCTGCTTTCGGCTGGCCCGACGTGGTCGTTTGCCGGCGGCATTCCCAGCGTGGACTTCAGCCACGGTGTGTTCAACCTGCCGGCCGTGGTCATTGCATTGGCGGTCACCGGCTTGCTGATGATCGGCACCACCGAAAGTGCACGCGTCAATGCGGCGCTGGTGGCGGTCAAGATTGTGGCGCTGATTGCCTTCATCGTCTTAACGCTGCCCGTGCTCAATGGCGCACATTTTGAGCCGCTGGCTCCCAATGGCTGGTTTGGCAATGGTGGCGGTTCCGGCCTTGGCATCGTGGGTGCGGCCGCTTCGATCTTCTTCGCCTATGTGGGTTTTGATGCGGTTTCTACCGCGGCAGAAGAAACCAAAAACCCGCAACGCAACGTGCCAATCGGCCTAATTGGCAGCTTGGCGCTATGCACCGTGTTCTATCTGCTGGTGGCTGCGGGTGCGATTGGCGCGATTGGCGCACAACCCACCGGCTTGGGTGTTCAGCCGGGCTCCGCGGAATTTGTGGCGCAGTGCAAAGCCCTTGCCGCGCAAGGCCAGCAACCGTTGGTGTGCTCCAACGAAGCACTGGCGCATGTGCTGCGCATGATTCATCACGAGCGCGTGGGCGATTTAGTGGGCTTGGCCGCCAACTTGGCCCTGCCTTCGGTGATTTTGATGATGCTCTACGGGCAAACCCGCATTTTCTTTGTAATGGCGCGTGACGGTCTGCTGCCTGAGTCGCTGGCTGATGTGCATCCGAAGTGGAAAACACCGCACAAGGTGACCCTCATCACTGGTATTTTCGTGGCCATCGCTGCTGCGCTGTTCCCGGTGGGTCAACTTGCCGACATCTCCAACTCCGGCACATTGTTCGCCTTCTTCATGGTAGCGCTGGCCGTGCTGATCTTGCGCGTGAAAGATCCGAACCGTCCGCGTCCGTTCCGCACCCCCTTGGTGTGGGTGGTTTCGCCGCTGGCGATCTTGGGCACGGTGTTCCTGTACTTCAACCTGCCGTTTGATGCCATGATCGTGCTGCCCATTTGGGGTGGTATCGGCTTGCTGCTGTACTTCATGTACGGCTACCGCAAGAGTCAGTTGGCTCCGGGCAATGCCTCCGAATAAGGCTTGAAGGCACCCTCTAGTTTTACAAAAAACCCGGCTCCGGCCGGGTTTTTTGTTATGCCTTCCCGTTATGCTTTACGGATGCCTAATCTTCATGTCATGCACGACCACGAACGCGCCGCCCGCCAGTCGCTGATCGACCACTGCCGGGCGATGAATGCCAGCGGCTTGTCGCTGAACAAATCCGGCAATGCCAGCATCCGCTGGCGCGATGGCTTACTCATTACCCCCACTGGGCGCAGCTACGACCGTTTGCTGCCCGAAGACATCGTGTACCTGCACAGCGATGGCCACTGCCCGCCGGGGCAGTTGTTGCCGTCCAGCGAATGGCGCTTCCACTGCGATATTCTCAACGCCTTCCCGGCAATGAATGCGGTGGTGCACGTGCATTCCACCCACGCCACCGCGCTGGCCTGTTTGGGCGAAGAAATCCCGGCCTTCCATTACATGGTGGCGGTGGCCGGTGGCGATCGCATTCCGTGTGCGGACTATGCCACCTTTGGCACGCCCGCCTTGTCCGACAGCATCATGCACGCCCTGCAAGGCGGCCTGCGTGCCTGTTTGATGGGCAACCACGGCCAAGTGACCACCAGTGAAAGCCTGTCGGCAGCCTATGCCTTAGCCGAAGAAGTGGAAAATCTGGCCCGTCAATACCTGCTGGCACGCTCACTCGGGCCCACCCGCAACCTGCCGCACGAAGAAATGGCGATGGTGCTAGAAAAATTCAAAACTTACGGGCAACAGCACAAACCGGAATAAATGGCATGCCCGTCCATCCAAATGGCATGCAGGAATTGCGCCCACACTCGCTAAACTAGGCCGATGAACACACCCGCCTTCGACCACAATCTTTACGCCGGCTGCGCCGCACAAATCATCGTGCATACCCGCGAGCTGGCTGCCAAGGGCTTCACCCCTGCCACTGCCGGTAATTTTTCCATCCGCATGGGGCCCGAGCACGCCGCCATCACCATTTCCGGCAAGGACAAAGGCCGCCTGACCGAGGCCGACATCATGGTGGTGGACATGGCCAACAATCCGGTCGCCACCCACCATCGGCCGTCGGCCGAAGCCGCCCTGCATACCCATTTGTATCGCCGTTATCCGGATGTAGGGGCGGTGCTACATACGCATTCACCCACGCAAACGATTGCCGGCTTGCTGTATGCCGAGGCTGGGCGCGTGCGGCTGCGTGATTACGAATTGTTCAAGGCATTGCGCGGTCACACCACCCACGAAACCGCGGTGGACTTGCCGGTGGTGCCCAATTCGCAAGACATGGACACGCTGACTGCCAGCGTGGACGCGGTCCTCACCCAGCCCAACCAGTGGGGCTATCTGATCGCCGGGCACGGGCTGTACGCCTGGGGCCGCGACATCAGCGAAGCGCGTCGGCATCTGGATGCGTTTGAATTCATGCTCGGTTGCGAGCTGGAAATGCGCCGCTTGGGCGCGCGCTAAAGGAATCCTGATGAGCCGTCTTCGCGTCTTTCACGACAACGACCCGCACGCCCCAACGCACACTCTGCATGCACACGCCGACATCGCCGATGCCCTGAAGCATATCGGGGTGGCGTTCGAGCAATGGCAACCCGCGCATCCGGTGACTCCCGGTGATCCTGCAGAGGCCATCATGGCCGCCTACCAGTCCGATATCGACCGACTGGTAGCCGCACGCGGCTTCAAGAGTGTGGATGTGGTCAGCATCGCACCCGACAACCCCAACCGCGAAGCGATGCGCGCCAAGTTCCTGGACGAACATGCGCACAAGGAAGACGAAGTGCGCTTCTTCGTGGCCGGCAGCGGCCAGTTCAATTTGCACGTGGGCGATAAGGTCTATGAAGTGCTGTGCGAAGCCGGTGATCTGATTTCCGTTCCCGATGGTGCAACGCATTGGTTTGATATGGGCCCGCAGCCCAGTTTCGTGGCGATTCGTTTTTTCACCGAACCGGATGGCTGGGTGGGATATTTCACTGGCAGCGATATCGCGTTGCGGTTTCCACGGTATGCGTAACACGATGACTCAGAGCCCCTCTCCCCGGCCCTCTCCCGCTTGCGGGAGAGGGGGAAGCGCATGACCACCATTCTCACCGACATCGAAGGCACCACGTCGTCCATTTCCTTCGTCAAGGACGTGCTGTTTCCGTATGCACGCGCCAAGTTGCCGGGCTTTGTGCGCGAGCATGGGCATGCGGCCGAGGTGCGCCGCTGGCTGGATCAAGTGGCCATCGAAATTTCCGCCAGCGCTTGCCAGGACAGCGTGATTGTGGAAACCCTGCAAGGCTGGATCGATGCCGACCGCAAGCACACCGCGCTGAAGGCTTTGCAAGGCATGGTGTGGGAAGCCGGTTATCGCGATGGTGATTTCACCGCGCCGCTATACCCCGACGTGGCCCCTGCCCTGCGCGCTTGGCACGCGGCCGGGCACCCGCTGGCGGTGTACTCCTCCGGCTCGGTGCCGGCGCAAAAATTATTGTTTGCGCACACCGATTCGGGCGATCTGGTGCCGCTGTTTTGTGCTTTTTTTGATACCGAAGTCGGCGGCAAACGCGATGTGACCAGCTACACCGCGATTGCCGTGCGTTTGCAGCAAGCGCCTAGCGACATTCTATTTTTATCGGATGTGGTGCAAGAGCTCGACGCCGCCCGCGACGCCGGCATGCGTACCGTCTTGCTAGATCGCCGCGAAGACTACCCGCAGCCGCGTTCTGGGGATGCCGCCCACGGCCACACGCGGGTGGAGTCGTTTGCACAGATCACCCCCTGACACACACTTCAGGGCTGTGCTTCCAATAATTCATACGTGGTGCTGGCGCTGACTTCCCCCCGCCAGCGGTCAAACGCGCGCACGTCCACTCTGTGTTCACCTGCCGCCAATTTGGTGGGCAACGCGCCACGCCACAGGTGCGGCGAAATCGCAGCCTCCGGCGAACGGTCAAACCCGCGCAAGGTGGTGGTCATATCGTCGCGCATGTTTTCTTCGCTCAAGTTGGGGTCGGGCAGCTGCACTTTCTTCATTGGCATCCATGCGCCGCCATCCACGCGAAACTCCAACTTGGACGCGGCATCGCCCATGTAGTAATTGGCAAACACGCCCCACGCCGGGTACGCGCCACGCCGCAAGACTTTGGGGACATGCAGCCCAATTTGCGTATCCGCCGAGTCACGTGCGGCATGCCACGCCAAGGCATACGCGCCCGCCGGCTTGACCGTCAACACCGCATAGCCATTGGGTGTGCCGTCGTCCATGCGCGCATCGGGAATGCCATCGGCATCTTTCACTCCCGACCAATACGAACCGCAGGCTGCGCCCAAATTGAATTCATGCAATGGATTGGCACCCAGCCAGCCATCGGCGTCCGTGTGGAAATAATTCCGCTGGTTGTGGCTATGCGCGCTCAAGACCAGCACATGCGGAAACGGTGCTAGCAGCGCAAACAAGCGGGCGCGATGGCCGGCATCGAAATTCTTTTTATCCACTTCATCAAACAGTGGGATGTGCATGGCCAAGACCAATAGCTTGTCTTTGTCCAAGGTAGGCAAGTAGCGCTGCAAGAAAGCGTATTGGTCTTCACGGAAACCGCCGATATACGCCGGCTTCTGCCCCGGTAGGGTGATGATATCGTCCAGCACCACGAAATTAGCCAGCGGCGTTTGCCGTGCGCGGGTGTCGGCACCATAGACACGATGGAACGTCGCCAGCGCCGTATCATCGTGCGTAGCACCCGCGTCGATATCGTGATTACCGGGGGCATACATCCACGGCACGCCCAAGGTTTCGGTCACGGTTTTGACGGCCGGCAGCAGTGCTGGCACGTCATCGACTAGATCGCCCAAGGTCAAGCCTAAGCTGGCCGTGTAGCGCCCATGGATGGGCTGCACGATGTCGCGACGAAAATAATCCACGTCCGTCTCTGACTTGACCTGCGGGTCGCCAAACACCAACACCTGCGCGGTGTTGCCAGGTTCGCCCATGGGCACGCGGTGGTAGTCGATACAACCCGCGCCACGCCAGTTATCGGCACGCGGTAATGCCAACGGCGCTTCCACATCCACTGGAACACAGCTGGGCGTCTGCGCATGAACAGACCACGCCAGCGGTAATAGCAATGCCATTATCAGAATTTTTCGCATCCCCAATTATGCGCAAACCTGCAGGCCTGCACTAGAATGCGCCAATGGGGATGGGTCTAAATGCAATGGGGCAAAAAGCACACGGGTGCACACTGACGGCGTGGTTGCTGACGCTGGCACTGGCGCTGTGTGCAGCACTGCCTGCGATAGCAAGCCCTACCTTGCGGCTGGATGCCGGGGAAACTAAGTTTTCACTGTCGCCCGTCTTGCAGTACTGGCATGACCAACCGGGTCATGCCAGCGTCGAGCAAGCCTTTGCGCACACGCAGGATGGTGCATTTGCGCCGCTGCCCAATGGCAACCCTGCCTTCGGGTTCCAGACCGGGGCTTACTGGTTTTACCTGCCCATCGAAAACATGCAACGCGACGATCCGCGTTGGTTGCTGGTGCAAGAATATGCACTGAGCGACAACCTTGATTTGTATCTGCGCTACCCGGATGGGCATATCGAGCACCAGCAAGGCGGTGATCATGTGCCGTTCTACAACCGCTTTGTGCGCTTCCGTCACCCCAATTTCCGGCTCGACCTGCCGGCAGGAACGCGGGTGGAATTGCTGTTGCGGGTGCAAAGCGAAAGCTCGATGCAGGTCCCTCTGGTGTTGTACACGCCACAAGCATTTGCCGAGCTGATGCGCGACACCCAATTTGCCAACGGACTGTATTACGGGATCGTGCTGGCCCTGCTTTGCTACAACTTGGTGTTGTGGTTGATGTTGCGCGATAGCGGCTATTTCTGGTACTTGCTGCATACGCTGGCTTTTGGGTTGGTGCTGTTTACCCTCAACGGGTATGGCTTTGAGTACCTGTGGCCCACCTCGGCGTGGATGGCCGATGCTGCGGTGCCACTCTCCATTTGTCTGGCCTTGATGGGCATGCAAATGTTTTCGCGCAGTTTTTTGGATTTGGCCGCGCGTTGGTCGGCGGGCAATATCGCCTGCTTGGTCATGGTGGGGGTATTTGGGGCGATGGGCATCGCCTCGATCTGGCTGCCCTACAGCACCGCCACGCCGTTGGTATCACGCGCGGTATTGCTGGGCATTGCGTGGATCCTCACCGCCTCGGTGGTCATGCTGTTGCGTGGCTTCAAACCTGCCCGGCTGTTCTTGCTGGCGTGGGCACTGTTTTTGATCGGCACCACGGCATTTACTCTGCTGGCCTTCGCCGTGGTACCGCAAAGCTTCTGGACGCAATACGGCGTGCAAATTGGCTCGGCGCTGGAGTTGCTGTTGCTCTCGCTGGCGCTTGGGCACCGTTATGCCGGGCTGCGCAATGCCAATATCCGATTGGTGCATGACGCCAATGAACGGTTGGAGCGCGGCTTGGTGGATCGCACGCGGGAGCTGCGTACCACCTTGGCGCAATTGGGCGAAGCCAACGTCAAGCTGCAAGAGTTCAGCCGCCGTGACCCGCTGACGGGTGCCTACAATCGCCGGCATTTCCACGAAACGTTGAGCAAGGCACTTGAAGCCACCAGCAGCAAGCGCAAATCGCAAGCGCTCTTGTTGTTGGATATCGACCATTTCAAACGCATCAATGACCAGTACGGGCATCTGGTGGGCGATGATTGCCTGAAAGCGGTCTCGCGCTGCATTCATGACATCGCGCAAACCTTGAATGGCATGGCTGCCCGCTACGGCGGCGAAGAATTCGTCTTGATTCTTCCCGGCACCGATGCCCGCATGGCCTTGCAAACCGCAGAAACCGTGCGTTTGCGGATTCAGCAAACCATCATCCACAGCCACGGGCACGTGATTCAACTCAGTACCAGTATTGGTGTGCATACCATCGGCGCCGAGCAGGAGATTCTTCCGGAAGAAGCCATCCGCTTGGCCGATGAAGCGCTGTATCGCGCCAAACACGATGGCCGTAATTGCGTGCGACATTCGATGGTTGTGGTGTGATCAGCCCCACACTGGGTTTAGCCGCAATGGGCTTAGCCGCGCCGATCTGCCAACACTTGCTTGGCATCTTGCAAAGACAATCCACGCGCGCGTAGCAACACGGTCAGGTGGTACAACAAATCCGCCGCTTCACCCAGCAAAGCGGCATCGTCTTGCGCCACCGCCGCCAGCGCGGTTTCCACGCCCTCTTCGCCCACTTTTTGCGCGATACGGCGGATGCCTGATTCCAATAATCGGGTGGTATAGCTGCCTTGCGGGCGCGTGCTGGCGCGCTGCGCGACCAGTGCATCCAATGCCATCAAGTCATCACCGGGTGCAGTTTCAAAGCAACTGGCGCGCTGCAAATGGCAGGTCGCGCCGTGCGGATGCACCTGCACCAGTAACGTGTCGGCATCGCAATCGGTGGCAATGCCCACCAAGTCCAACACATGCCCGGAGCTTTCGCCCTTCATCCATAAGCGCTGTTTGCTGCGGCTATAAAACGTCACCTTGCCACTGGCTAGAGTGGCCGCCAGTGCGTCACGGTTCATATAGCCCAACATCAATACCCGCAGCGTGTGTGCGTCTTGCACGATCACGGGCAGCAAGCCATTTTGCTTGTCCCATGCCAAGGCCTCGCTATCGATCGTGCCTGTCATAAACGTACCTCGATGCCCTGCCCACGCAGGGTTTGTTTGAGTTCGGGGATGGCAACTGCGCCGGAATGAAACACGCTGGCCGCCAGCGCCGCATCTACATCGGCCTGCAAGAACACATCGGCAAAATGCTGTGGCGTACCCGCCCCGCCCGATGCCACCAACGGCACTGTGCAAATGGCGCGTACCGCGCACAGCTGTTCGAGGTCATAACCACTGCGCACGCCATCGCTGCCCATGCAATTGAGCACGATTTCACCCGCCCCCAAATGCTGCGCCTCCATTACCCATTCCAATGTTGTTTTCCCCGGTGCACGCATGCCATCGGGGTTACCGGTGTGGCTGCGCACACGCCACTGGCCATCGGCATCGCGCACCGAATCCACGCCCACCACCACGCACTGCACACCAAAGGCATCGGCCAATTCGGCAATCAAGGCGGGACGCTCCAGGGCGGGGGTATTGATCGACACTTTGTCGGCCCCGGCAAACAGCACTGCGCGTGCATCTTCAACACTGCGAATACCGCCGGCGACACAAAACGGGATATCCAAAATGCGCGCGATGCGCTCGACCCAGCCACGGTCAACACTGCGCCCTTGTGGGCTTGCACTGATGTCGTAAAACACCAACTCGTCAGCACCGGCATCGCGGTAGCTGGTAGCCAATGCGGCGATATCGCCCATGTCCACATGGTCACGAAAACGCACGCCCTTGACCACGCGGCCATCGCGCACATCCAAACAAGGAATGATGCGACGGCTCAACATGCCAATGCCTCGCGCAGTGACAACTGCCCTTCCAACAAGGCCTTGCCCAAAACGATGCCCGCGCAACCGGCGGCGCGTGCTGCAACCACATCGGCCACATCGCGTGCACCGCCACTGGCTTGAATATGCAGCGCGGGATGACGTTGCCGCAAACCTTCATACAAAGCGATATTCGGGCCCGTCAACATGCCATCACGGGCGATATCGGTACACAACAAATGCCGCAACCCGGCATTGGCATAACGCGCGGCCAAGGCATCCAAATTGTGTTCTGCCAGCTGTGTCCAACCGTGTACCGGCAAGCACCATGTGCCATCGCCCTCTTGCCTTGTGTCCAATGCAATCGTGAGCGCATCGCCACCAAATGCAGACAACCAATCCAGCAGCAGTGCGGGCTCGCGCGCGGCCAAGGAGCCCACCACCACACGCTGCGCGCCGGCGCTCAAGAGCTGTTGCACATCTTCACGACAACGCACACCGCCGCCGGTTTGGATGCGCAGTCCCGTGGTTTGATAGATCGCTTGGAGCAGCGGCAACAAGGTATAGCCGCCGGATTTTGCCGCATCCAGATCCACCAAATGCAGCCATGTGGCACCGTCTTTGGCATAGCGCTGCGCCAAGGTCAGCGGGTCATCGACATAGCGGGTTTCTTCTGCATAGTCGCCTTGGCGCAGACGCACCACACGGCCAGCGCGCACATCGATTGCGGGATACACGGTAAAACTCATACCCCACTCCAGTGCAAAAAATTCGATAACAAGCGCGCACCCGCAGCGCCGGAACGCTCGGGATGAAACTGCATCCCCACAACATTGTCTCGCTGCACCACCGCCGAAAACGTTTGCCCATAGTGGCAACTGGCTAAGCAATCGGCGGTCACCGGCGCGGCATAACTGTGCACGAAATACACCGAGGCCTGATCAACACCTGCCATGAGCGGCGACGCGCGCAGGCTTTGCAAGGTATTCCACCCCATATGCGGCACGCGCAAGCCATCCTCTGCGTGAAATTTACTCACCCGACCCGGCAACATCTTCAAACACACCACATCGCCTTCCGCTGAAGAGGCAAACAGCACTTGCATCCCCAGGCAAATCCCCAGCACTGGCACATCGAGTGTGGGCAGCACCTCCGCAAAGCCGCGCTCATGCAGCAGGCGCATGGCCTGCGCTGCGACGCCCACGCCGGGCAAGATCACGCGCTGCGCGCCAGCCAAACTCTCGGCATCCCGTGCGATATGCGGCTGCACACCCAGTCGCTGCAAGGCATAGCACACCGAGCCAAAATTGGCCCCACCGGCATCGATGACGGCAACCGCAGTCACAACACGCCCTTGGTGGAAGGCAACTCGGCGCCGTCACGTTTGATCGCCTGTCGCAGCGCGCGCGCCAAGGCTTTGAAGCAAGCTTCAATTTGGTGATGGTCGTTGTCGCCGTGTACTTGCAGATTCAAATTCAAACCTGCCGCATCACACAGCGAACGAAAAAAATGGGGCACTAATTCGGTAGGCAAATCGCCCACACGTTCGCGTTTAAACTGCCCATCGAACACGCAATACGGCCGTCCGGAAAAATCCAGTGCCGCCTGCGCCAAACACTCATCCATCGGCAAGGTGAAGCCATAGCGACCGATGCCGCGTTTGTCACCCAAGGCTTCGCGTAATGCCTGCCCCAGCGCCAGCCCGGTGTCCTCTACCGTGTGATGCTCATCGATATGCAAATCGCCCTGGCACTGAATCCGGAGTGCAACGCCGCCATGCTTGCCGATTTGTTCCAGCATGTGATCAAAAAATGCGAGGCCGGTGGCAATCTGCGGTTCGGCCGTGTGGTCCAAATCCAGTTCCACACAAATTTGGGTTTCCTTGGTGTTGCGCAGCACCCGCGCACGGCGCGGCGCATCGGCCAAGGCATGCGCAATACCGGCCCAGTCCCAGTCTCCACCAAACTGCGCGGTTTTGAGCTGGAAGCCGCGAATGTTCATATTGTCGGCAAATTGCACATCGGTGATGCGATCGCCGACCATCGCACTGCGCGCCCAGTCGATACTGCGATCTTGCAAATAGCTCAGCATCATGCCAATGCCCGGCTTACGGTTGGGGCTGTTGTCTTGTGGAACACTGCTGTCGATGTATTCATCGCGGAAAACGATGCCTTGGCTGGCAAAGATTTGGCGCATCAACTGATGTGGGCCGTCAAAGCTGGCTTGCGGGTAGGACGCGCTGCCCAAGCCATCTTGATTGCTGACGATGACGAACGCATAGCCCGCATCGCGCAGCTTCAACATGGCTGGGATCACGCCTGTCACGAAGCGCAATTTTTCATAGGCATCAATTTGGAAATCTTCCGGCTCCTCGATCAAGGTGCCATCGCGATCCACAAACAGAATCGGGCGCAGACTCATACGCGCACCTCCGACACAGGTTCCAATGCCGCCAGTACACGCCGGCATTCGTCCTGTGTGCCTACCGTGATCCGCAAGGCATTCTGCAATTGCGGCATGGCTCGCATATCACGCACCACCACGCCCGCGGACAACAACGCAGTGAATGCCGCATCCGCATCAACAAAGCGTACTAGCAAAAAATTACCCGCCGAGGCATAGACACGCTGCACGCAAGATAGGCGCGTCAGGCCTGCTTGCAAACGCGCGCGCGCTTCACGCACAACCTCGACGCGACTGCGGGTCAATGCCAACACTTGCGGCGCAAGTGCAGCCAGTGCCTCCACCGCCACCGGCTGTGGCACCGGATATGGTGCCTGACAACGCCGCAATGCCTCGATCAAGACGCGCGAGCCCAGCACGCAACCAACGCGCGCACCGGCCAAGGCGTGTGCTTTGGACAAGGTGCGTAGCACCGCGATGTTGTCCAACATCGGCAGCAATTGTGTGGCGGATGGCGCATCGACGTAGTCCAGATAGGCCTCGTCTACCACCACCATGCAACGCCCACGCAAGCGCCCGGCCAAGTCGGCAATGGCATCCAATGGCAACAGTTCACCGGAGGGATTGCCCGGTGAACACAAAAATACCAGCGTCGCATGCTGTGCCAGCGCGGCATCGCCAATCGCGCCGAGGTCCGCGCTCAAGCCGGTATCGCTATCGTGCAAGGGCACGTCGATCACTTGCGCGCCGTGCAATTTCGCACAGACCGCATACATCCCGAACACCGGCGCGGCGATCACCACGCGGCCTTGGCCTGGCGCACAAAATGCGCGCACCAATAAATCAATGGCCTCGTCGCTGCCGCGCCCGATCAATACTTGCTCAGGTGCAACCGCATACAACTGCGCCAATGCATCACGCAATGCCGGCGGTTGCGGCTGCGGATAGCGGCGCAGTTGCGCGCCGATGTCAGCCGCATTGGCCCACGCGGATTCATTGGCATTCAGCCAGACATCCCCCGCTAAAGCCGTGCTGCGGGCTGACTGATAACCGGCAAAGGCACGCAAATCTTCGCGCAGCAATGTGTTGATGGTGCTCATGCCAACGACTCCAAGCGTAACTCCACGGCGCGCGCATGCCCTTGCAGGCCTTCCGCATGCGCCAGCGTTGCCGCGCATGGGCCTACGGCGGCAATGCCAGAACGGCTGGCGTCTTGCACGCTGATGGATTTTTGGAAACTGGCCACCGACAAGCCGCTCCACGCCCGGGCCGCACCACCGGTAGGTAAGACATGGTTGCTGCCGGAGCAGTAATCGCCCAAGGCTTCCGGTGTGTAATCGCCTAAAAAAATACTGCCGGCATTGTGGATGCGCGTGAGCCACGCGCGCGGCTCACGCACCGCCAAAATCAGGTGCTCCGGCGCATAGCGATTGCTGACATCGAGGGCCTGCAAAGTATCGGCAACCAAGATCAAGCGTGAACGCTGCAAGGCTTGTTGTGCAATTTCTGCACGCGGCAACAGCTGCAATTGCGCCTCGATCTGCACCGCAACCGCGTCCAATACTTCAGTGCTATCGCTAAGCAGCAACACTTGCGAATCCGGGCCGTGTTCGGCTTGTGAAAGCAGATCGGCCGCCACAAACGCGGGATTGGCACCGCTATCGGCGATCACCAAAACTTCGGACGGGCCCGCGGGCATGTCGATGGCGATACCACCCGGCACCTGCGCAGCCTGCCGCTTGGCTTCATCCACCCACGCACTGCCGGGGCCAAATAATTTGTCACAGCGCGGCACGCGGGCAGTTCCTAATGCCATTGCGGCAATGGCTTGTGCGCCCCCTAATTTGAACACCCGCAGTCCCGGCGCTTGTTGCGCCGCAAGCAACACCGCCGGGTCGGCGCTGCCGTCTTGACGTGGCGGCGTACACAAGATGATGTCTTTGCAGCCGGCCAAACGCGCGGGGATTGCCAGCATCAAGGCCGTGGATGGCAGCGGTGCACTGCCCGCAGGCACATACAAACCGACCCGCTCAATAGGCCGCGTGATGCGCTCGCACACCATGCCCGGCGCAGTTTCCAGTGCATAGGGTTTGCTGATGCCGGCACGATGAAAGGCCTCGATGCGGCCTGCGGCTTCGATGATGGCGGCTTGCACGCTGGCGTGCACTTGCGCGCGCGCTTGCGCAAACTCGTCGGCGCTGACTTCAAAATTTGCAATATTGACGCCATCGAATTGCCGCGTGTAATCCTGTAACGCCGCATCGCCATCACGCGCAACACCTGCAAATATCTGCGCCACGCCCAGCCGCACGCGCTCGGCAATCGCCTGCGTGGGCCGTTGCAGCAATGCGTTGCGCGCGGCCTCATCGAGTGCATTCCAATCCACCCGGTTCATGCCAGCATCCTTTCCACTGGCAAAACCATGAGCCCACGCGCGCCGGCACGCTTGAGGTCTTCCAAGCGTTGCCATGTCATTGCGCCATGACACAAGGTTTGCAAGGCCAAGGCATCGCTGCCATCCAATGCACACACCGTGGGTGGCTCGGCATCGGGTAGCAGTTGCATCACCTCATCGATCGCATCGCGCGGCGCTTGGAACATCAACAATTTGCTGTCGCGAATCCGCAACACTCCATCCATACGTCGCAGCAGCAATGCCGCAAGCTCGGCGCGGGCATCACCAAATGGCTGCACTGGGCCGGCCAATACCGCCTCGCTTTGCAAAATGTCACACACCGGCTTGAGCTGATTGGCCGCCAAAGTGGCCCCGCTGGATACCAAATCGCAGATGACATCGGCCTGGCCCAGGCGCGGCGCAATTTCTACCGAGCCGTTGAGCACCACGATATCGGCTTGCACGTGCTGTGCCCGCAGCCATGCCCGCAGCTGATTGGGGTAGGTGGTGGCAATGCGCCTGCCCGCCAGCTGCGCCGGACCTTGCCATTGCCAGCCCTCTGGCACGGCGATGGAAAGCCGGCAACCGCCAAACCCCAGCGCGCGCCACTCACGAAACATCTCCGGCTTGCCGGTCTCTGCGCGTTCGCCGGCTTGCTCCAGCAGCACATTGCGGCCCACAAATCCTAGGTCACACACGCCGTCGGCAATCAGACCGGGGATGTCGTCATCACGCACCAACAGCAAGTCCACGGGTAGCGACTCGCCATAGCAAAATAATTTGTCGCGACTCTCGCGCCAACTCAACCCCGCCGAAGCCAGCAGTGCACGCGCCGGCTCACTCAGGCGGCCGGATTTTTGGATAGCGATACGCAGACGGTCGCGCACGGCAGGATTGACAGCAGGACTCATGGCACGGCCTCAAAGGGTTTCGGAGATCAACTGCATTCGCTGCGCAGCCGCGCCATAACCGCCCGCGCCACGTTCGATGCAACGCGCCACCCGGCCAATGGTGGTGACGCTGACCTTGGTGTGTTCGTGGATTTCGCGGTACGGCTCGCCTTTCAGCAGATGCGGCACCACCCGCCAACGGTCGCCCATCGCCTCCAATTCGGCTGGGGTGCACAGGTCTTCCAAAAATGCCTGCACTTCGTCTGCCCCCTTCAACGCAGCAAAAACATGCGCAAGCGCACCCACGGCAACCGCTGCGTCATAGGGCATTAAAGGTTCTGGGCGTTGTTTCACGGGGATCTCCAACAGCTGAACGTGTGATGGCTGGCCAACCAAGGCGCGTGTGTATGTACAAATGCAACATCAAGTTAACGCATTAATGTATTAGCGCGCTATTACATTAATGTGATAGATAAGCCTTGTCAACGGCCTGATCGCCCAGCTCCGCCCCTTTGGTCAGCAATCAGCAAGACTGCAAAAATCGGTAACGCATATTGCCCCGCCGAAAAGCACACCCCAGACATGCGAAGCGCCCCAAACGGGGCGCTTTTTCACATTTTGACTTGCAAAAGCGGGGGGTCAGCTGGCGCGTGCCGCCGCCAAGATTTCGCCCGATGTCGCCATCGCTACCGCTAGGGCCACTTCACCATCCAAGGCGCGGTCACGATCGAGATATGGGATCTTTGAACGCATCGCGGCATGCGCTGCCGCGACGGCCCTGCCCGGCTGGTATTCCATGGAATGGGCCAGCTGCGTGCGCAGCGCATCCACCTCGGCCAAAAACCCCGCACGCTCTTCCGTGTCCGGCAATGGACCGCCCGCTACTTTTTCGGCAAAGGTTTCGACATCAGCATGCCGCGCCAGCTCGCGTGCGGCGTTGATCATGTCGCGACGCAAATCCAGTGCTTGTGCAGCGGTGAACAATTCCAAGCCCAGCACCTTGCCCAAGTCCGCCACCATCGCCAGCACGTGGCGTGCCTCGTTGGCACCCATCGACACATGGTCTTCGGCATTGGCACTGGTGGGGATGGAATACACCGATGCCGGCATCGCGCGGCTGGCCAAATCGTTGACGATGGCCGCGGCGGTGTATTGCACGATCATGTGGCCCGATTCGGTGCCGTCTTCGTTGCCAATCAAGAACGGCGGCAGGCCATCATTGGTTGCAGGATCGACAAGTTTATTCAGACGCCGCTCGCTGATCGACGCCAATACCGGGATCGCCGCCTTCAGGTAGCTCATCGCAAGCGCCATCGGCATCCCGTGGAAGTGACCGGCGGAAATGACCTGCTCTTCCACAAAGGCGGCATTGCTCTTGTCAGGGAACACCAATGGGTTATCGGTGACAGAATTTAGCTCGACATCCAGCACCCGCTTGGCTTGCTCCAGCGCATCACGCACGGCACCGTGGACCTGCGGGATGCAGCGCAGCGAATAGCTGTCTTGTGGCTGATGCTTTTTGCCGCCACGGAACGGCAGGAAACGCTGATAGAACTTCTCACGACCATGGCGCTGGGTGAACGGCACCCAATCCCAACCGATATCGAAACCCAACGCCTGTGCCGCCGGCGTAGCCCAACTACTGGGCAGCCATTGGCGAAATTTTGGCACCAAGTGATAGGCGATATCGGACAAGGTGGAGCCGTCCAGCAAACGCAGCAAATTGGCCGCCGTCTGCACTTGTCCGGGGTGTGGGCGCAGCGCATGCACTTCGGGTGCGAAGGCGCCCAAGCGACCGGCGAAGGCATCAATCGTCATCGCCGCAGCTAAGTCTGCGGTGTCCAACATCGCTTCCAATTGCGCTACCGCCAGCACGCCAGTGGCCAACATTTGCGCGGTGCCGTTGTTCAGCGCCAAACCTTCTTTGTACGACAACTCGACCGGCTTCAACTGTTTGCGTGCCAACGCATCCGCACCCGGCATACGCTGCCCATCCACAAAGGCCTCGCCGCCCCCCAACAGCACGATTGCCAGATGCGACAGCGGGGCCAGATCGCCAGAAGCACCCACCGAGCCCAACTGCGGCACCACCGGCACGATGCCGGCATTGAGCATGTCGGCCAATGCCTGCAGGGTTTGCACGCGAATACCAGAATGCCCACGCAGCAAGGTGTTGATGCGGATACACAGCATCGCCCGTACCACCTCAGGTGCAAACGGTTCGCCCACGCACACCGCATGGGTGACGATCAAATTGCGCTGCAATTCGATATGCGGTGGCTGCCCGGTCTTGACTGCGCCCGGCAATGCATCGCGCAGACGATGCGCGCCCAATAACTTGTCGGCATTGCTGCCAAAGCCCGTAGAAACACCATAGATTGGTTCTTGTTTGGCCACTTGCGCGGCCAGAAAATCCGCCGCTTTAGCAACCCGCGTCAGCGCGTGTTCGTCCAAAGCCACGCCCGCACCGTGCGCCACTTGCAGCAACTGCGCGCGTGTCAGTGAACACCCATCCAGCTTGATCACAGCATCCATCGTCATACCGCTCCTGCAGCGCCACGCAGCTGCTCACGTTCCACCAATAATGCGGAGGCCAACTCAGCCTCCACCACCTCAAATTGTTCGCCTCGACGCAAGTCTTTGACCGTCACCACCCCTCGCGCGGCCTCGTCTTCACCACGCATCACCACAAAACGGATACCGGCCTTGTCGGCGTATTGCATTTGTTTGCCCAATTTGCGCGCTTCCAATTGGGTTTCCACATTCAAACCTGCGGCGCGCAAACGTTGTGAGAGCGCCAACGCGTGTTCCAAACCGGTTTCATCCAGCAGTGCCAACAACACATCCACCGAGCTATCGGCGGTGCTGACCAGGCCTGCCTCGGTGAGCTGATAAAACAGCCGGGTCAAGCCAATCGAAATCCCCACCCCCGGCAATTTGGATTTGCTGTAATGCCCGGCCAGATTTTCATAACGTCCGCCTGAGCAGATCGAGCCAATCTGCGGGTAGGCATTGAGCGTGGTTTCATACACCACGCCGGTGTAGTAATCCAAGCCGCGTGCAATCGACAAATTCAAGGCATAGCGGCGTTCATCCACCCCCAATGCCTTGAGTTGATTGAAGATGCCGCGCAGCTCCGCGCGCCCTTCTTCAAACAACGGTGTGCCATTGCCCAACGCATCGAGTTTGGCCAGCGCATCGGCATGCCCATGCGAGCGCACCTGCGAGAATGCCATCAAGGTTTCGATAACCTGCGCCGACAGCGCAAACCCCTCGCCCGCCAACGTCTCGCGCACCGCATCGCTACCCCGCTTGTCGAGTTTGTCGAGCTCGCGCAGCACCAATAACTGCGCATCATCGGCAATACCTAGGCCTTCAAAATAGCCGCGCAACAATTTGCGATGGTTGAGCTGGATGGTGAAGTCACCAATTGCCAAACGCTCGAACACCGCCGCGATCACCGCCGGAATTTCCGCATCGAAACGCGGCGACAGCGCATCCTTGCCGATCACGTCGATATCGCATTGATAAAACTCACGGAAGCGCCCGCGCTGGGCACGTTCCCCGCGATACACCCGCTGCATCTGATAGCGCCGAAACGGGAACGCCAGCGCGTGCTCGTGCTCGGCCACATAACGCGCCAGCGGCACCGTCAAATCAAACCGCAGCGCCAACTCCGGCAAGCCCTCGGCTTGCTTGTCCAGCGCACCAGTGGATTGCACGAAATACACCTGCCGCTCGGTTTCACCGCCCGACTTGGTCAACAACACCTCGGACAACTCCATCACCGGCGTCTCTACCGGCAAAAAACCAAAGCGCTCAAAGGTTTGACGGATCGTGTCCAACATGCGCTGAAACGCAATTTGATCGCGGGGTAACAACTCCATCACCCCTGGCGGGGTACGTGGCTTGATCACAGGGGGCTCCGGTGGGGCGCGGAAAACGCCTAGTTTAACGTCCACACCCCTCCCTGCGCCGTTGCTACAGCTGACGCTTGCGAGTCCCCTTTCAACTCACTAGACTTTGTCCACCCTTACGGGGCCATAGCTCAGCTGGGAGAGCGCGTCGTTCGCAATGACGAGGTCGGGAGTTCGATCCTCCCTGGCTCCACCATTTACCAAAATCCCAACCCTTATCGGTTGGGATTTTTTTTGCCCGGAGCGCCAGTGTTGGCGCGGTTTCGGGCATTTGCCTCTTGAGCGCCACCCTTGTCGTCACCCCTGTTTTCAGGCGTTTTCGGCCTCTCTGTCTCTGTTTTTCTCTGTTGGCCTGTTGAGCGCGCGAGAGGCACTATTCTTATAAATCAACGACTTGAGAGGCGCTTGTTCGAGATAAAAACTGGCCTGGAGAACAGATAAAAAATATGAAATCGCGTCCGCAAGCCAGCAGGCGATGGGCGCGCTCACACCGGCGGTGCGGGCCGGTAAAGTTCGTGCAGCAAGGTTTCCCAGCCTTTCTGGTTCCACCGGAATCCCATCTGATCGGGATACAGCGTGACCTGCTCGACCAGGGACAGCACCAGTTGTGCCTGGGTCTTGTCGATGAGCATGCCCCACACATCATCCAGCCGCTGCATGGCGGTCACGGCGAGGTCTCTGTCGAAAGCGAGCTCGCCGTGGTGCTCACTCAGCAATTTTTCCAGTAGCTGGTGCGGATCACGCAGCCGCTGCCGGATCGGCCTGCGCAATTTCGGTCATCGAGGTGAACCGGCCTTCGTCCAGCAGGCGTTGCCAGTGGTGCGCCAGCCCGAGCGCGCGCACCAAGGCACTGTCTTGTGCCGCCGTCCTGACCTCACGCTCCTGCGCGGCTTCTCCGGTGAATTCTTCCGGCGCATCCAGCGGCGTGATGATCTTGCGGCGCACGGTTCTTGGCCGATTCGGTGAGCTCAGCATCCATAAGCCGCATCATTCCAGAGGCCGCAGTGGGCAGCCAGAGTCATCACGAAATATGGGTTTGACTCCATATGACTTTGAATCCATAATTCTCACATGACTTGGATCGTTCTCTTTCATGACGCCTTTGACGCAGAGTTCAGCGACCTGAAAGAGGATCTGCAGGACGAGTTGCTGGCGCACGCACATTTGTTGGCGGAATTCGGGCCAAACCTGGGGCGTCCCACGGTCGATACGCTCAAGGGCTCGCGCCACACCAACATGAAGGAATTGCGCTTTTCCTGGAGCGGTCAGGTCTGGCGAGTGGCGTTTGCCTTCGACCCGCAGCGGCAAGCCATCTTGCTGGTAGGCGGCGACAAAGGCGGCGCGGATCAACGCAGGTTTTACAAGCGCCTGATTCAGGTCGCTGATGAACGCTACGACGAACACGTGGGCAGCTTGGCCCAGCAGAGCAAGGAGAACCCTCATGGCAAGAAAACTCGATGACGTTATGGCCGCGCTGCCCAAAGCCCGCCAACAGCGGGTGCAAGCACGCGCCATGGAGCTGGCCACCCTCAAAGACCTGCGCCAGGCTGTGCAACAGACGCAAGAACAACTGGCCGCCACGCTGGGGGTGCGTCAGGACACCATTTCTCGCTTGGAAAAGCGCAGCGACATGCTGCTCTCGACGCTGCGCCACTACATCGAAAGCATGGGAGGCAAGCTCGAGCTGGTGGCGCAGTTCCCCAACCGCCCGCCGGTGGTGATCGAGCATCTTGGCGCGGATGTCACCCCGGAGCACAAGCCTGCTGGCGCTGGGCGCAGAGCTCAAGCTGCGGTTTAAAGCCACGCTTGCGAACACGTTTCCGGCAAGACGCGGACGTGGCTTCATATTCGGAATGGCCACCAATATCCAGCGCCCAACTGTTCTCAGTTGGGCGTTTTCGTTTGCGGATTCCGCACGCCACGCGGGGTTGTGGGCCATTCTGCGTGTGCCAACCGCTCCGGGCATGGGCGACATCACCCACCCAGTTTGCCCCTGTTCTGCTCTCTCTTCTCTCGAAACCTGCGCCAACTTCTTCGCCGTGGCACACGCAGGCGGCCTTGTGTGCCAATGACTTACGCGCGTGTCGTTGCCAAGGGTTGTCCGGTGGGTTTGGAGCAGCAATCCATCAAGACAACGCGCCCGCCGCGCACGGCATCGCATACAGCCCTTCGCGCTGCTGAGTCATCACGAGCGCATGGTAGGCCGCCAGCCTCGCTGCAGGCCCCGGTTTGCCCTTGTCCTTCGCCTTGATCTTGAACAGATCGTTGGGTTTTTCGCTCTTCTGACCGGTGCGCTGCATGATTCGTTCACCATCCATCTCGGCTCCCTTGAACGCCCAAAGCGCTTCGAACACCTTGGGCGTCCACTCGCTTTCCGATCTGACTTCCTGCGTGAGCACGAAGGGTGATGCGGTGCCCTTGCCTCTGAAGTAGGTGCCCGAGCCAGCTCACGCTTCAGACGCGCCAGATCCTCGTCATGCGGCGTGCCGGTACCACCGAATGCCGTCTTGCCCTACGTTTTGGCTTCACGCTTCCAACGTGCCAGCAGCCCTTGCTGGCTGGCCAGATCGAGGATGCGCTGAGCATGAGTGTCGGCGGACATGCCCGGTACGGTTGCTGGCCCGGTGTGCGTTGCGCAGCTTGTGCGCTTCGTCGATGACGACCACATCCCACGGCACCGCACGCAGCTCGGCTTCTAGCTTGCTGACAAACTGGCAGGACATGAAATGGGGCCAGTCGGAAGATGAGTAAAGCACGACAGGATAGTGCGAAATTATCCAACTGACGGCCAGAAGCGGCCGAACCAAGCAATGACGGGCATACAGAACAGCATTGACCACAGGCCTTATCGGTTGGGGGTAAAATCGCGTATTCATGCCCGATTCTCGACCCACTACCGCTCCTGTGTTGGCCGCACACGCACTTGCGTTCTCACGCGATGACGTGCCGGTATTTGGGCCATTGGATTTTGCCGTGGATGCCAATGAAGCCTTGCTGGTGCAAGGCGGCAATGGTGCCGGCAAGACCACGTTATTGCGGGTGCTGGCCGGGTTGTTACGGGCCGATGCCGGCAGCGTCTTGATCCATGGTCAGCCGGCACAACACGATTTGCGCGCGCAACACATCGCATATCTGGGGCACTTACCCGGGTTGAAGGCAGATTTATCGGCGTTGCAAAACTTGCACTATTTGTGCGGCTTGCATGGGCAACGGCCACGGCAAACCCCGGAAACGGCGATGACCATCGTTGGTTTAGCGGGATATCAGGACGCACCTGTGCGCACGCTCTCTGCCGGACAGAAAAAACGTCTCGGCTTGGCCCGTCAATGGCTATCCCCGGCTCCGCTATGGCTACTGGATGAGCCCTACGCCAATCTCGATCTGGATGGCATCACCCTGGTCAACAAGATGGTGCAAGCACATCTTCACGCCGGCGGCGCGGCATTGATCACCACCCATGGTGCGTATGCAGCCCCCCCCGTGCGCACCCGCCTGTTGGCACTGGGCAAGGCCGCCGCATGATGCTGCACGCCGCCCGCGCCCTGATGCGCCGTGACTTGCAATTACTGTGGGCACGACGTGGCGATGCCTTGCAACCGGCGCTATTTGCCCTGCTGACCGTGGTGCTTTTTGCGCTGAGTTTAGGCGGTGACGCTAAGCAATTAGCCCCCGTCGCAGCCGCAGTGCTATGGCTTGCGGTGCTACTGGCAGGGTTACTGGCACTGGATAATTTGTTTCGCAGTGATGCGGAAGACGGCTCACTGGAGCAGTGGATGTTGGCACCGGTACCGTTGTGGTGGTTGATCTTGGTGCGTACCGGCATGCATTGGCTGACCACCGCACTGCCGGTAATTCTCGCCGTGCCGCTGCTGGGCGAGCTGCTGCATCTGCCACATGCGCAATTGCCGGCATTGCTGGCCTCGCTCTTACTTGGCACCCCCATCCTCAGCCTGCTTGGCGCGGTGGTCGCCGCACTCACCGTGGGCATGCGCCGTGCCGGCATCTTGGTGGCCTTATTGGCCTTACCTCTGTATGTGCCAGTGCTGGTGTTCGGCGCAGGCGCGGTGGCTGCGCACGCGCAAGGATTGGATGCCAGTGGTGCATTGCTGCTCTTGGGGGCGGGCCTGATGCTGGCCTTGGTCTTCGCCCCTATGACTGCGGCAGCAGCACTGCGGATTGCCCATGCTTGAGATGGGTCAAGGGAATTTTCACATCTGCGGGCGGATAATTTCCGCACTGGCTGCACGGCCAGCGACCCCATTCATTACTGGAGTTACATCCATGAAGTCTCGTCATCTTTTATTGGCCGGTGCCGTTGCATTGGCACTGGCTGCGTGTGGCAAGAGTGAAGCCCCGGCGGAAACCACTGCACCTGCGGCAACGCCGGCTGCAACTGAAGCCCCAGCGCCGGCACCTGCCGAAACCGCACCTGCCGCGCCAGCCGCAGCACCTGCTGCCACCACGGGCAGCAAACCGGCGACAGTGGCCGACTGCGCCACCACCCTCGAATCCAACGACATGATGCAGTACAACGCCGATTCGATCACCGTGCCGGCCAGCTGCACCCAGTTCACCATCAACCTCAAGCACACCGGCAAGCTGGCCGCCAATGTGATGGGGCATAACGTGGTGATTGCGAAGGAAGCCGACATGGCCGGCATCGCCGCCGATGGCACATCGGACCCCGCCACCCACGTCAAAGCCGGTGACACCCGCGTGATTGCGCATTCCAAGGTGATTGGCGGTGGCGAAGCTACCTCGGTCAGCTTCGATGTGGCCAAGATCAAGGACGGCGGCCCGTTCAAGTTCTTCTGCAGCTTCCCCGGCCATCTGGCGCTGATGCAGGGCAGCATCCAAGTGCAGTAAGCCTGCCCCGTGGCGAATGGGCTACCAGCCCCGGAGTGGGCTGGTATCCTTGTCCAGATTGCCCGCGCCACCATTGCGCCGCTACTGTTCAGGCCACGATGTCCCCACTGATCCGCTGGTTCCATCAACTCGGCTCACCGCCGTATTTCAACCGCTTCGCCGCCCGCTGGACGCCGTGGGGTTATGCGCTGGGCGTGTTGATGATGGCGGTCGGGCTGTATGGCGCGTTGTTTCAGGTGCCTGCCGACTACCAGCAAGGCGATAGTTTCCGCATTCTCTACATCCATGTCCCCGCCGCATGGATGAGCATGGCGATCTTCGCGCTAATGGCGGTGTATTCGGCCATCGCGCTGATCTGGCGGATCAAACTGTGTGAAATTTTGGCGATGGCGTGCGCACCCACCGGTGCTGCGTTCACCCTCATTACCTTGGCCACGGGTTCGATCTGGGGCCGGCCGATGTGGGGCACGTGGTGGGACTGGGATCCGCGCCTGACCACCGAACTCATTTTGCTGTTTTTGTATCTGGGCGTGATGGGCCTGTATGCGGCCATCGACGACCGCCGCAATGCCGCGCGTGCGGCAGGTCTTTTGGCCATCGTTGGGGTGGCGCTGTTGCCGGTGATCCGCTGGTCGGTGGTGTGGTGGAACTCGCTGCATCAAGGCCAAACCATCAGCCTGTTCGGCAAATCGCAGATGGACCCCAGCATGATGTGGCCACTGCTCTGGATGATCATCGGCACCAAATTGTGGTTTGTGGGCTCACTGCTGGCCCGCGCCCGTGCCGACAATCTGCGCCGCGAAACCGGCAAGGATTGGGTCGCCAAATTGACCGCCGAGGCCACACGATGAGTTATCGCGAGTATGTGATTGCCGCCTACGCGGTGTTTGCCATCGTGCTGCTGTGGGACATCCTCATCCCCAAATTACAAATCCACGCCGCGCTGCGCGCCGCCCGCCTGCGCCAAGCGCGCAAGCAGGCCGCACCTACGCACACCCCAGACCTTCCGCTGTCGCGGGATTGACGACCCATCATGCATCCCACTCGTAAACACCGCCTGATTCTTATCCTTGCGCTACTTGCTGCCGCCGGCATTGCCACCGCCTTGATCGCCATGGCGCTGCAACGCAATGTGGCGTATCTCTACACGCCGCATGAAATTTTGAATGGCAGCGCGGGCGAACATGTCAGCAATGGCGAGGCGCGTTTCCGCTTGGGCGGGATGGTGGCCAAGGGCTCATTCAAGCGTGCCGCCGGCTCGATGGAAGCGCATTTTGATGTGGACGATGGCGATGCACGTCTGCCAGTGGTCTATACCGGCATCCTGCCTGATTTGTTCCGTGAAAATCAGTCGGTGGTGGCCACCGGACGCATGCGCGGCAAGGTGTTTGTGGCCGAAGAAGTGCTGGCCAAGCACGATGAAACCTATATGCCCAAGGAAGTAGCCGACAAGATGGCGCAGGCGCACAAGAAACATCAGGTGCAGGATGCGCAACCCGCCCCCGCGGCAGGCACACCGTAATGCTGCCTGAGCTTGGCCAGATCACCCTGATCTTGGCGTTTCTGGTTGCGGCGCTGCAGGCGTTGCTGCCGCTACTGGGTGCGCAGCGCGGTATCGCGCCGCTGATGGCCATTGCGCGGCCGGCGGCGTATATGCAATTGCTGCTGGTAGCGCTGGCGTTTGCCATCCTCACCCATGCGTTTGTGGTGAGTGATTTCTCGGTGCAATACGTGGCCGAAAACTCCAACTCACTGCTGCCGGTGCTGTACCGCTACACCGCGGTGTGGGGCGCGCATGAAGGCTCGCTGCTGCTGTGGGCACTGGTGCTGGCGCTGTGGACGGCGGCGGTGGCGCGCTTTTCCAGCGCATTGCCACAACCCGTCGTGGCGCGTGTACTGGGCGTGATGGGGATTGTGGCTACGGGCTTTTTGGCGTTTCTGATTTTCACCAGCAACCCGTTCGCGCGCTTGCTGCCAGCGGCGGGCGAAGGCCGCGACCTCAACCCCTTGCTGCAAGACCCCGGCCTGATCCTGCACCCGCCGATGTTGTATGCCGGCTATGTAGGCTTTGCGGTGCCGTTTGCATTTGCCATAGCCGCGCTGCTGGAGCGCCGCATCGACGCACAATGGCTGCGTTGGACGCGGCCGTGGACGAATGCGGCTTGGGCCTTCCTCACCTTGGGTATCGCGATTGGTTCGTGGTGGGCATATTACGAACTGGGCTGGGGCGGTTGGTGGTTCTGGGATCCGGTGGAAAACGCCAGCTTCATGCCGTGGCTGGCCGGCGCGGCGCTGCTGCATTCGCAAGCGGTCACCGAAAAACGCGGCAGCTTTGGTGGCTGGACCTTGCTGCTGGCGATCACCGCGTTCTCGCTGTCGCTGCTGGGCACATTTCTGGTGCGCTCGGGCGTACTGACCTCGGTACATGCCTTCGCCGCCGACCCCGGGCGCGGCCTGTTCGTGCTGATCTTCCTTGGCATCGTGATTGGCGGCTCGCTGCTGCTGTACGCATTGCGCGC
>NZ_DAOOUM010000017.1:0-16838 GCF_035369645.1 Thermomonas sp.
CATGAAATCGGCGCGCTGGAATCAGACGCACGCGGTGCCGATGCGCGTGCGGCGCGTGCGCGTGCCGACCGCATCGCCGACCCCACACTGGGTTTGCGCCGCTTGCGTGAGCGTGGTGGTGCCGAACAGGTCAACGGCGTGGTCTTGAGCTTCCCCTTGGGTGGGCGTTATCGCAGCGCACTGGCGGCTGCCGAAAGTGCCAATGCGGCGGCACTGCACGGCGATGCCGCTGCGATGCGACGCGACATTCAGCATGAGGCGGTGCTTACCGTGACCAGTGCGACCCGGTTGTCTTCGCAGTGGCAGGCACAGCGGGACGCGCTTACCGCCAGCGAGGCGGCACTGAAGCGGGTCAAGCGCGGCTGGGAACTGGGCGAAATTGCATTGTCGGAATGGCTGTTGGTGCAGCGCCAACACAACCAGATCGTCGGCTTGGAGGCCACTGCCCGCGCCGATGCCGAGCAAGCAAGACTGCGCGTATTGGTGGATGCGCATGATATTTGGCACGATGAATAAGTATGCGCATCTACAATGTCAATTCACGGAATTTCTCGATTGCCGCACATGCAACTTGAACACCACCACCATCATGAACCTCATCGTAGTCAGCACAGTGGCTGGCTACGCGCCGCTGTGCTGGGTGCCAATGACGGGCTGATTTCCACCAGCAGCTTGATGTTGGGGATGGTCACCGCGCATGCCGCACCTGCCACCATTTTGTTGTCGGGGATTGCGGGGCTGGCGGCGGGCGCATTGTCGATGGCGGCGGGCGAATACGTCTCAGTCAGTTCACAGGCGGATGCCGAACATGCCGACATCCGCATTGAACGAGAAGCCCTGCGTGAGCATCCGGAAGCCGAGCTACACGAGCTCACCCAAATTTATATGCAGCGTGGCCTTGAGCCAGTCTTGGCACGGCAAGTGGCCGAGCAACTGACCGCCCACGACGACTTGGCGGCGCATTTGCGCGATGAAGTGGGTATTCACGACATGCAGCGTGCGCGCCCGGTGCAGGCGGCGTTGGCATCGGCTGGCTCGTTCACCGTGGGGGCCCTGCCGCCAGTGCTGTTGGCGTGGCTGTGGCAGGGTGAAGGCCTGAGTCTTGCCATCGTCATCAGCACCTCGATCTTGCTGGCGGTACTTGGCTATGTAGCCGAGCGCGTGGCCGGTGGCGGTGGCTTCAAGGGGGCGTTGCGGGTTCTGCTGTGGGGCAGCTTGGCGCAGGCGGCGACGGCCCTGATTGGCTGGGCATTTGGGGTCAGTGCGGGTTGAGTTGTCGCAGGTGGTGCGACAGCCACTGGCTACACTAGGCAGATGGACACCAACACCTTGCTGTTGTTACTGGTTCTGATGGCCGCACTGGTCATCATCGCCTTATTGTTGCTGCGCCGCCCGGAAGAGCGCATCAACACGCTCTTGCGTGAAGAACAGCGCACTGGCCGCGAGGAGTTGCGCGGTCAATTGGATAGCTTTGCCTTGCAACAAGGCCAGCGCAGCGATGGCTTTGGCGGGCAGTTGCAGGCGGTGGCCGCACGCACCGATGCGCGGCTGGACGATCTCACTGCGCGCACCGATGCCCGGCTCGATGACTTGCGCGCCGCGTTGACCGAAGACGCCCGCAAGGCGCGGCTGGAACACGCAGAACAGCAGCAGCGCCATGCCGATGCATTGGGCAGCAAACTCAGTGAGCTGACCCAACGCAATGAAGCACGCATCGGCGAGATGCGCGCCACCTTGGAGCAGCAGCTGCAATCCCTGCAAGCCGATAACGCGCAAAAGCTCGAACAAATGCGCGCCACCGTGGATGAAAAATTGCACGCCACGCTGGAAACCCGGCTCACCGAAAGCTTCGGCAATGTCACCCAAATGTTGTCGCAGGTGCATCAAGGCTTGGGAGACATGAATAAATTGGCCACCGATGTGGGCGGCTTGCAGCGCTTGCTGACCAATGTGAAGTCGCGCGGCATCTTTGGTGAAGTGCAGTTGGCGGGTTTGCTGGAGCAGGTGTTTGCGCCGGATCAGTACGCCAGCAATGTGGCGACGATCCCCGGCAGCAGCGAGCGGGTGGAATTTGCGGTGCGCTTCCCCGGCAGCAGTGATGATGGCGTGGTGTGGCTGCCGATCGACGCCAAATTCCCGCGGGAAGACTACGAGCGCTTGCTGGACGCACAAGAGCAAGCCGATGCGGAGTCCGCGCGTGCCGCTGGCGATGCGCTAGAGCGCCGTGTGCGCGACGAGGCCAAGCGCATCCGCAGCAAATACGTGGCACCACCGCACACCACCGAATTTGCGGTGCTATTTTTGCCCACCGAAGGCTTGTACGCCGAAGTGCTGCGCCGCCCCGGCCTGTTTGAAGCCTTGCAGCGCGAGCAACGCATTACCGTGGCTGGTCCCACCACACTGCTGGCCTTGCTGACCAGTTTGCAGGTGGGGTTTCGTACTGTGGCGATCGAAAAACGCTCGGCCGAGGTCTGGCGCATTTTGGAAAAAGCCAAAACCGAGTTCGGTAAGTTTGGCGATGTGTTGGACAAAGTCAAAGACAAGCTCGATCAAGCCAGCAAACAGATCGAGCACACCGGCGTGCGTACGCGCGCCATCGAACGCAGTCTGCGTGAAGTGGAAACCACCGCAGATGCCGAGTCTGTACAGCTTTCCGAGCACATGCCATCCGCGGGGCAGGCGCTCACCTGAGCCTACCCGCGCCGCTTATTTGTGCTTGCTCGACGGCTCTGGTGGTGCGTCCAGCAAATACGCCGGCAAGGGTTCATTGCCTTGGTCGTGCAGGCTGCGATCGGCGTCGAGTAAATATTGCCGCCGCGCTAGCCAGGCATCGCGGGTCAGCACGTAATCATCGGGCGCGTTTTCACGCATCACATCCAGCGGCAATAAGCCGGCACGCACATCCACCACACGTAGCGCTTGCAACGCCAGTTTTGTAGATGCGTCTTGTACGTAGCTCAAAGGTGAGAACAACAAATCACCGGTACTTCCCACACCATCGCGCAGCGTGCGCGGGCCGAGGAAGGGGACTTCTAGGTAACGTGAATGTCGCCAGCCCCAGCGCGCTAAGGTGCGACCAAAATCGGCACTGTGGCGATGCATCTTCAAGGCTTTGGTGGCGGGGTCGAACAGCCCGGCAATGCCCACCGTGGAGTTGACGATAAACCGGCCCAGCGCTTCAAACGCCTGCGAGGGGCGGCCTTGTAGCAACAAATTGCCAAATGCCAGCGGCGTGATCAGGTTGTCGTAAAAATTACTGACCCCGGTGCGTAGCGGCTGCGGCACCACCTTCACATAACCACGTGCCAAAGGCCGCGCAAACAGGCGATCCACACCGGTATTGAAGGCGTGCACCTTGCGGTTCATGTGCTCCCATGGATCTTGCGCGGCGTAGATATCACCATTGTCATCGCCTGTGGCGCTGGTGCCGCTGCCGTAAATTGCGGCGTAGTCGTCTTGTGGCGTGCTGCTATCGGCAGTGGCGGATGTCGTCGCGGTTGCATCCGCTGTGGTGGTAGGGGGTTCTGTTGCTACCGCTGCGGTGGATGCTGGTGTTGTGGTATCGGACGTTACGACTTCGGATGTGGTGACCGTGTCCAGCGCTGGGGTGACCAACTGCGCTTGGCTGTGGTGTTGCGGTTGGCTAGCGCAGCCCACCGCCAGCAGCAGGGGCAGCAAGGTGGGTACGATGCGAAAGCGGGTCATGACGGCAGTCCGGGATGTTGTCTGGAACGGCGGGCCTCAGCGCCCACGCGGTGCGCTGGGTGCTTGCGTGCCTTTTTGCAGGTCAGCAGCCACTTGTGCAATCGTGCGCTGGCGCAACGGGGTATCAAATTGGGTGCGGAAGGTTTGCACGTAAGACACACCTTCAATCATCACGTCGAAAATTTTCCAGCCGCCACTATTGCGCAGTAAATAATCCACGGGCACCGGTGCGCCATTGCTGCGCCGCAGTTCGGTGGACACGCGCACGCCACGGTTACCTGGCAGTGGTGTTTCGGACTTCAATACCAATTGCGGCTTGCCTTCAAAATCCAGTAGGGCGCTGCCATAGCGTTGCATCAAATTGGCAGTCAGCGCATCAGCAAACAGTTGGATGTCAGCGTCGCTGGCACCACGCGCATGCACGCCTAGCACCAAGCGTGCGGCGTAATCGCTATCGAAATGGGTGCGCAGCTCGCTGTTGACGAAACTGCGCAGCGCCGCCGGGTCTTTGCGGAACTCCGCGCGCCGTTGTTGCAAGGTGGTCAAGATGCGGTTGCCGTTGGCCAGCACCTGCGTGCCGGCAGTCGCGGTGGCTGGTTGCGCCACTACCGTGGCCGGAGTGGCGGCCAGCAGCGGTGTGGCCAAGGCCAGTACAAATGCAAAGAGTTGCGACTTCATGGGGCAGTATCCTTGTGGGCCGGAGTGTCGGGGCTGGTTGCCGCAGGTGTGCTGGCTGTGCCGCCGCCGAACATGTATTTGCCGGCCAGTTGAATGAGATCCACCGCCGGTTGGGTGTAGGCGATTTCTTCGCCGGGCTTGAGGTTGCTGGGGTCGCCGCCGGGTTGCAGGCCAATATAGCTATCGCCCAGCAAACCACTGGTGAAGATGCCGGCCGAAGTGTCGGCAGGCAGTGGGTAACGCCGGTCGATGTCGAGGGTGACGATGGCATCGAAGCGAGTGGGGTCAAGTTGGATGCTGGCCACCCGACCCACCGCCACGCCACCAATACGTACCGGTGCTTGCAGGCGCAATTGGCCAATCGAGGTAAACCGCGCTTTCAGTGGGTAACTGGCTGCGGCATTGCCAAATTGGTGATTGGTGGAGGCAAACGCCAGCACCAGCAAAGATGCCAGCGCCAGTAGTAAAAATGCACCCACCGCAAATTCAAGTCTGGGGCCACGCAGTGCCATCGACATTTCCTTCAGTTGAACAACAAAGCAGACAGCACGAAATTGAGCATCAGCACCAAAAGTGAGGCGTTGACCACGGCGCGGGTGGTGGCCACCGAGGTGCCTTCGATGGTGGGCTCGGCATGAAAGCCGGCCTGTGCCGCCACCAGTGCCGCGGTGCCACCAAACACCGCCGATTTCAGCAGCGCCACGCCAAAATCATCCCAGGCATCCACGCTGTGTTGCAGCGAAGACCAGAAGGTGCCGTTATCGATCCGCAACATTTGCACCGCCTCAAACCAGCTGGCGGCAATCGCCAGTGAGCAGAAAAACCCGGTGAGGAGTGGCACGCACAATACTGCCGCCCAAAAGCGTGGAGCGACGGCTTTGGCAATCGGGTCGATCGCCATTAGTTCTAGTGCTTTGATCTGATCGGTGGCGCGCATCAGGCCGAGTTCCGCGGCGATCGAGCTACCCGCGCGACCGATGAATAACAAGGCGGTAAGCACCGGCCCCAATTCCCGATATAGCGACAAGCCGAGCAAGGTGGACAGTGCATCGGTGGCACCAAATGTCGTCAGTGTGCGGTAGCCCTGCAAGGTCAGCACCAAGCCGACAAAGGCCCCGCCCACGGCAATGATCGGTAGTGAGCGCGCACCGACTTTGTAGATTTCTTTCACCAGTTCGGCAAGAAAATCACGCGTTGGCGTGGAGGCACGCAGCACCGAAAGCGAAAACAGCCCGGCGCGGCCCAGCGCCTGAAGTGGAAGTGCAAGTGAGGACATCAGGCGGCCTGCTGGGTGGGCGTGCTTGCGAACGCGATCGGGCCGTCTGGATCGCCACGCAGGAATTGCTGGATCAGCGGGTTGGTGCTGGCCTGCAAAGCCTCCGGGCTGCCATCAAACAGCACCGTGCCGTTGGCGATGACCACGGCGTGGTCGCACATCGGCAGGGTTTCGCGCACATGGTGACTGACGACGATGCAGGTCAGGCCCAGCTCTTGGTTGAGCTGGCGCAGCAAGCGCATGATCACTGCCGAGGCGATCGGGTCTAGCCCGGTCAGTGGCTCATCGCACAGCAGTAGGGGCGGGTCTAGCGCAATGGCGCGTGCCAGCGCGGCACGCCTTGCCATGCCGCCGGAAAGTTCACGCGGGTAAAGATCCGCCGCGTCGGCAAGGCCCACCGCTGCCAATTTTTCCAGTACCCGTTGCTGCCGCTGGCTGGCGGTCAGCCGGGTATGTGCTTGCAGTGGCAGGGCGACGTTCTCGGCCACGGTCAAATCAGTGAGCAGGCCATTGCCTTGCAGCAGTACGCCCAAGCCCTTGCGCATCGCCAACAGACCGCGTGCGCTGCGTGGCACGTCGTGGCCAAACACCTGCACGTGACCCGCCGCTGGCACCAGTTCACCGGTCATGGCGGCCAACAAGGTGGATTTACCGGTTCCCGAAGGGCCCAGCACGGTGGTCATACTGCCACTGGGGATGGCCAAATTCAGGTCGCGCAAAATCGTACGCCCACCGCGATCAAGGCGGACAGACGACAGGGACACGGCGGTGGCGGGGGCAGAGGGCATAGAAATAGGGAAACACGTGCAGCCGAGTCTTAAGAATGCGTAAAACCTGCTGAACCAAACCGAAAGGCAGTACTGTACAGTTTAATAATTATGGCACGACCCGCCACAAAACGCTGCGTCACGGTCTTGCGTGGTGTCGCAGCAGATGCGACGGCGCTTGGGCATCATGGGGCATGGCCACTGACTTCCGCCTTTACCATTCCAATGCCCTCGACCTACTGGCCGAGCTACTTGCCGACACCCTGCGGCAACCTGCAACCAGCACAGACAGCTTGCTGACGCCAGACACCATCTTGATCCCACAAGTGGCCATGCGGCGCTGGCTGCAAGCCACGCTGGCGCAAAAATTTGGGGTGGCAGCAAATTTGCACTTCCTTACCCCTGGCGAGTTTGTGGCGCAGGCCTTGGCCGCCAATGTGGGGCCAAGTCACGATGATCTGGATATGGATACCCTGCACTGGCGTGTGTATGCCGCGCTGGGCGACGCCGCGTTGCTGGCGCAGCCGGCGCTGGCGGCCATTGCGCGGCACCTTGCCGCCGGTGATGCAGTGCGGCGCTGGGCCTTGGCAGGGGAATTGGCGAACAGCTTCAACAAATACGCGGCATGGCGGCGCGACTGGTTGCTGCATTGGGAGGAGGGAGCCGAGAGCAACGACGCGCAGGCCATCCTGTGGCGGGCAGTGGCGATGGGGCGGCAGCATCGTGCGCGCCGCATCGGCGACTATCTGGGCACATTTGCCAACACCAATGCCCTACCCTGCGGCCTGCCCACACGCCTGTTTGCCTTCGCCACTCTCAATGTGTCGCCGGATGTGCTGCGGGTGATGGCCACACAAGCCAAAGTAGGCACGCTGCACTTTTATCTACCCACTCCCAGTCGCGAGTACTGGGGTGATTTACGCAGTCTGGGCGCGCGTCTGCACGCGGGCGAGGATCCGTTTGCAGATGCCGATGAAAACCCATTGCTGCGCGATTGCGGCGCGGCCGGCAAAGACTTCATGGCGTTGCTGGGTAGCTATGAGGCGGTACACCCCTCGGCGGAGGTGACGGCCTATGCCGATCCGGACCCCCATGACCCGGCCAAACCCACCACGCTGCTGCGGCAGATGCAGTCAGATGTGTATCACCGGCGTGCGGTGGTGCCTGAGCGGCAGCGGCAACGTGTGGATTACGCTGATCCCAGCCTGCAATTTCACGCCTGCCATACCCGCCTGCGCGAGGTGCAGGTGTTGCATGACCAATTGCGCGCGCTGCTGGATGATACGCGCTTCGAGCCACCGCTACAGCCGCGTGATATTGCCGTGCTGGCGCCCGATATCGACGCTTATGCGCCGTATCTGGACGCGGTCTTCAATGGTGATGCGCAAGGCGGGCGTATTCCCTATGCCATTGCCGATACCAGCCCGCTGCAAAGTGAGCCACTGGTGGCGGTGTTCTTGCGTTTGCTGGCGCTGCCCAGTGCGCGGTTTGGTTTGGAGGAAACCCTCGACCTCTTGGCCAGCCCGCCACTGGCCGCGGCGGCGGGATTACAGCCGACGGATTTCGAACATCTGCACACTTGGCTGCACGCCGCCGGCGCACGCTGGGGGTGGGATGCGGCCCAGCGTGCGCGCAGCGGTGCACCCGAGGAAGCCAGCTTCACTTGGCAATTTGCATTGGATCGTCTGCTGCTGGGGCTGGCCAGCGGCAGCGAGGCGCTGATTGCCGGGGTCGCCCCGTGGCCGCAATGGGAAGGCAGCGCGGTTACCACGCTAGATCGCCTGCTGCGGCAATTGCAGATCTTGGCGCACTATGAACAAGCATTGCGCACGCCCGCCACCCCCGAACAATGGCGCGAGCGCTTGCTGGGCCTTCTGCAAGCCTTGTTGCCGCAAGCCCCGGCCGAGCGCCGTGACCTGCGCGCATTGGACAGGCTGCGCAATGCCATTACCGACTTTGCCCAACATGCCGCACGTGCCGAGGTGGAGCTGCTGGTGCCGATCGCGGTGGTGCAGGCGTATTTCACCCAGGTATTGAGCGCGGCCGACACCCGCGCGCCGCTACTGACCGGCGGGGTCAGCGTGGCGCGGATGGTACCGATGCGCTTGTTGCCGTTTCGGGTGATTTGCCTATTGGGAATGAATGATGGCGAGTTCCCACGCAGCGACCCCAGCGCTGGCTTGAACAAATTGACGGCCGAGATGAGTGCCGGCAAGCGCAATTACGGGGATCGCAGCACCCGCGACGATGATCGGTTTTTATTTCTGCAATTGTTCGCTGCGGCACAAGACGTGTTCTACCTCAGCTGGCAAGGCAAAGACCCACGGGACGGCAGTACACGTGAGCCCTCGGTATTGGTGGATGAATTGTTGGCCGTCACCGGCAGCTATCACGCCGGTGCTGCCGAAGGTAATTCCATTGGCTTCCAGCATCTGGTGCTTGCACATGCATTGCAGCCGTTCTCGCCGGAAGCTTTCGGCAACCCGGATGATCCGCGCGTCTTTAGTTATCGTGCCAATTGGCAACCCGCCGCGCAGCGGCCAGAGGCCCCGCGCCAATCGCTGCCCATCTGGTTGCCCGAACACGCCCCATTGGCGCGTGTGGATGCATCGGAAACAGCACTATCCCTGACCCGCTTGCAACAGTTTTTCAAAGCACCGGCCAAACAGTTTTTGCGCCAACGGCTGGCCCTGCGACAGCCCGAGATCGACGCCGCCGGCGAGGATGTCGAGCCCTTGCAAGTACCGCAACATGGTCTCGACAAACACGCCTTGCAGCAGGCTGTCTGTGCGGCTTTGCTGACCGGAGAGACGGCCGCCGTCATGTTGCCGCGCTTGCGTGCACAGGCGCTACTGCCGGCCGGTCCTTTGGGCGAGCAAGGCTTGGATGCGGTTGTGCAAAGAGTGCGGCCCTATGTGGACGCCCTGCGTCATTGGCAGGCAGGGCAAGCCGCACGCACAGAAACGCTGACATGCGATATCGACGGCCTGCGCCTACACGGTAGCCTGCACGGCATCTATCCGCACGGCATCGCACGACTGCAGTTTGGGGAACGCAACGGGCCATCGGTTTTGCGTAGCGGCTTGGATTGGCTCTTGGCCTGTGCTGCTGGTCTTGCGTTGCCACTGATGGAGTTTTATGACGACAAGGCAGACGGCCTTGGCCCACACAGGCGTGCGCCGGTACCACAGGACGTTGCGATAGCCGCCTTGCGTACGCTGCTTGCAGTGCGCCAGCAAGGTCTGCAAGCGCCACTGCTGTTTGCACCGTATAGCAGCTGGGCGCTATTTGAGGCCGAGGATGTGGAGAAAGGATTGAAGCGTGCAGTAAACAAATGGCGCGGCAGCGAGCGTAGCTGGGCGGAAGGTCGTGATGCGGCATATCAACTGGCCTTGCGCGGGCAAGATCCGTTTTCCAGCCATGCCCGCATGGCCGACTTTGCATGCCTTAGCGGCAGCATTTTTGGGCTGTTGACCGAGGCGCAAAGTAAAGAGATCGAGGTGGGTACGCTGGATGTACCCGAAGCCGAGAGTGAGGACGAGGAAGGTGCCGCATGAGTGACGCTGATGACCCCTATCTGAGCCTCTGTCTTCGCGGTGTGCATCTGATCGAAGCCAGTGCAGGTACCGGCAAGACCTTCACCTTGGCCACCTTGGTGACCCGCTTGGTGGTGGAGCAAGGCTTGCGGATCGGTCAAATTTTGACCGTCACCTATACCGAAGCGGCGACCCAGGAGTTGCGCAAACGCATCCGTGAACGCCTGCAATTGGCACTGGATGTCTTTGACCACCTGGATGCGGCGTATGAAAAACCCGCACAGGCGCTTTGCCAACACATCATCCAAACCTATCTAGACGCACAAGCCGCGCGTGATGATGGGCAAGGCGAGTCTGCCGCAGCCTTGCGGCGGCGCTTGCAACAAGCGGTATTGGAAATTGATCTGGCCGCGATCTTCACCATTCACGGGTTTTGCGCGCGCGTACTGCGCGAGCATGCGCTGGACACTGATACCGGTTTTGCTGCCGCGCAGCTCCTGACCAGTGACCGTGCATTGCGCGAAGACGTGGCCGCCGATGTGTGGCGGATATGCGCACAGCAGCCGGATGCAGCGGAGGATCTGCAAGCCTTGTGGCACGACCGTCATGCGCTGGCAGACGACTTGCGAAGCTTGCTTCCCAACGTGACGTTGTTGCCAGCGGCGGTAACGCTGCCTCCAGAGCCAGAACCTGCATTGCAACTGGCAGCGCAAGCATTGATGACAGCCGTAAGTCTGCATGGTGCGGAACTGCATGCCGCCATGCTGGCAGCGGTAATCAAAAAATGGTTGAGCGGCAAAAGCTACAAACAAGTTTGGATCGATGATTTGTTTGCGAAGTTGCATCAGTGGGCGCAGGTAGGGAATGTGCGGCAGCGGTTCGAGCACGCCAAACTCAATCATCTTCGCATCGATGTCATGCAAGAGAATGCGAATACTGCCGGCATCGGTAAAACGCCTGAGTCACCACTGTGCCTTGCGGTTGCCGGCTATATCGATGCATTGGCAGCGTGCCATGCCTGGCGACAGTACCGGCAGATCAATTACTTGCACCAACTCCGCGCCGCTGCGCAAGCGCGACTGGCCACACTCAAACAGCAACGTCGCGTGCAAACCTACGATGACTTGATCGACAACGTGGCCGATGCGGTGCAGGTAGATCACAGCGGCGTGCTGGTGCAGCGGTTACGCGAGCAATATCGAGTGGCCTTGGTGGATGAATTCCAAGATACCGATGCACGCCAATGGGGTATCTTCAAACACGTGTTTGGCGCTGACAGTCAGGCCCCCGCACTGTTCTTGATTGGCGACCCCAAGCAAGCCATTTACGGGTTTCGTGGTGGCGATGTACACACGTATTTGCAAGCAAAACATGACAGTCGCGAGGCCCCCACGCTGACCCACAACTTCCGTTCGAGGCCGGCCGTCTTACGTGCACTGGCGCACTTGTATCAAGGCGCCAACAATCCTTTTTTGGATGAAAAGATCACCATTACCGCCATTCAACCCGGCGCGGGACGGCACGATGCAGACTACGTGCGTGACAACCAAAACGCGCCAGCATTGACGTTGTGGCAAGCGCCGGACAGTGGCAAATTCACAGCCAAAGGAGTAGCGAAGGCGTGGACGGCGACCGCTTCGCGCGAGCAGGCTACGGCTGCGTGTGTTGCCGCCATCCATGGTGTCTTGCAAGATGCCAGCCGGGGGCAAGCCACGCTGCAAGGCCAGCGCGTGCAGCCGGGGGATATTGCAGTACTGGTGCGTACCCACGCCGAGGCCACCCGCATCCAGCAGGCACTCGCGGTGGCGGGCATTCCTGCCGTGGCCGCCGGCAAGCGCAGCGTGTTCGCCACCGATGAGGCGTTGGACTTGCACACCTTGCTGCGGGCGTTGTCGCAGCCCGGCGATGATGGCCTGCTACGTGCGGCCATCAGCACGGTGCTGCTAGGTGAAGATGCCGCAAGCATTGCGGCACTGGATACCGACGCGGCGATGCATCGGCAATGGCAGCACCACGCAGACGGCTGGCGCAGTCGGCTGGCGCGCGGCGGCCCGTTGGCCTTGATCCAACAGTTGTGCGCGCAACAGGCCACACGCTTGTTGGCATTGCTGGATGGTGAGCGTCGGCTCAGCAATTACCTGCAATTGGCCGAATGCCTGCAACAGACGCAGGCCAATGTGCTGGGTCTGCAAGGCTTGGTGGATTGGTTATCGCAACAGATTGCCAATGCGGATAAAGACGATGAAGCGCAGTTGCTGCGGCTGGAATCAGACGCCAAGCGGGTGCAAATCGTCACCCTGCATAAATGCAAAGGCTTGCAATACCCCTTAGTGTTTTTGCCCTTTGTCGGTGTTGGCACAAATCCCCAAGATCCTGGACGCAACTGCAAAGTGCGCGATGCCCATGCACAGCCGCAGTTGTATTGGAAATCCGAATGTGACAAAGCAGGATGGGAAGCCGCCAAAGCAGCTTGGCGTGCAGAACAAGATGCAGAACGCGCACGCTTGCTGTACGTGGGCCTCACCCGTGCCGAACATGCGCTTTGGGTTGCAACCGGGCCATTTTTCAATCACGAAAAGACCGCGCTGGCACGCCTGCTCAATGCACTGCCTGACCCCAGCAATAGCGGTGACATCGTGCGTGACCACCGTGTGCCATCTGCGCAATTGCCAAGGCTTACTTTGCAGGCTGCGCCAGCGGTTACGCCGGCACGCATGGCGAACAGGCAAGTCCATAGCGATTGGTGGGTGCACAGTTTCAGTCAATTAGCGAATGCCGATGCCGGCAACAATGCCGGCAACGATGTCAGCAGCGCAGCCACGCAGGCGCTGCCTGGGGGGCACGATGAGATCAGTGCAGACATTGCGGCAAGCACCAGCAACGACGCACGCAAGGAGACGCATGGCAATGCGGTCTTTGACCCACGCTTTGCCGGTAATCGTTTTGGTGTCGCGTTGCATGCGGCATTTGAACATGTCGATTTTTCTGCGTGGCAAGACTGGCATGCAGGGCAGGCGGCACCCGCAGGCCAGGCGGCGATTATCGTCGATGCGTTGCGTGCGCAGGCCTATGCCAGCGGTGACATTGCCGACGGTGTGGCCTTATGCACACACTTGATTGGCAATACGCTGACGGTGGCGCTGCCGGAGGGTGTGCGCTTGTGTGACTTGCCGCGGCATGCGCATCGCGCCGAAATCGAATTTCAATTTGCGTTGCGCCCCACCCACGTGAATGACGTGCTGCGCTTGCTGCATCAACATGGCATCGTGCGTGACCGGCACGGCTTTGGTATGCGGCAACAATTGGAAGGGCTGATGACCGGCTTGATCGATCTCACCTATCAACATGCCGGCAAATGGTATGTGCTGGATTACAAATCCAATCAGCTCCCGGCCTACGATGGCACCGCTTTGCAGCAGGCGATGCAGCATGGCGAATACGACCTGCAAGCTGTGATTTACACCCTGGCACTACATCGTTGGCTGCGGTTCCGCTTGGGTGACAGGTATGCCTATACGCGTGACTTTGGTGGCATTCGCTATTTATTTTGTCGTGGGATCGATGCCGCGCAGGCATCGGAACAGGGCGTGTTTGCACACCAATTCCCAGTCGAATTGATTGCCGCACTGGATGCATTGTTCGGGCAGAGCGTAAACGAGGAGGCGGCATGAGCTTGTTGCAGGCACTCACGACGCAGGCCGTATTGCGTCCGGTGGACGCGGCGTTGGCCAACACCTTGCAGCGGCTGGCTCCGGCCACTCCCGACGCGGTGCTGGCGGCCGCTGCTTTGGCCACCCTGGCGGTGGCGCAAGGCCATGCCGCCTTGGATGTGGCACAGCCGCACCTGCTGACGGACGTGGCATTGGCATGGCCGGATGCGCAGGTATGGCAGCAGCAACTGGAGGCCTCGCCATGGGTGGCCACGCCTGATGCCACGGGCACCGCAGCCGACGCCGCGCCCTTGGTATTCGAGCACGGTCTGCTGTATCTGCGCCGCTACCGTGAATATGAGCGCAGGCTGGCTCTGCGCTTGCAACACTTGTCTGCGCAGCCATGCGGGGGTGCAGACGGTGCCAATGTGGATGCGTTGTTTGCACAGTTGTTCACGCAGCGTGGTGCGCCCGATGCGCAGGCGCAAGCCGCTGCGCTGGCATTGCGACATGCCTTGGTGCTGATCACCGGCGGCCCCGGCACCGGCAAGACCACCACCATCGCGCGGTTGTTGGTGTTGCGCATTGCGCAAGCCTTGCACGCCGGCAAGCCACTGCCGCGCATTGCCATGACCGCCCCCACCGGGCGTGCCGCCGAGCGCATGGCCGAGAGCCTGCAACGCGCGGTGCAGCAGATGCGTAATGCAGCGATCGATCCTGCGCTGTTGGCGGCGTTGCCAAGCACCGCCAGCACCTTGCATCGCTTGTTGGGGGTGATCCCGGAGGCGCCGCAATTTCGACACCATGCCGATAATCCATTGGCCTGCGACATTGTGGTGGTGGATGAGGCATCGATGGTGGACTTACCCTTGATGTGCAAACTTGCCGAGGCAGTGGCCGATGACGCGCAACTGATTTTGCTGGGCGACCCCGATCAATTGCCCTCGGTGGAAGCGGGTGATGTGCTGGCCAGCATCTTGCGCCTGCACGCAAACCGGGTGCACCTGACGCGCGGTTGGCGGCAAAGCGAAACCTTGCAACTGGCACCGCTGGCCGAGGCCATGCGTACGGGCGATGCCTCTGCCAGTTTGGCATTGCTGCGCGGTGGCGGGTTGTCCAATGTGCAGTTTCATGAAGATGCGCTTGATCCCCTGCACACCAGCGGTCTGGATTTGCTGGCGCATTTTCGCCAATTGGCCACAGCCAGCGACCCCGCCGCCGCGCTTGCCCAAATCAATCACGTTCGCCTGCTCACCGCCCTGCGCGATGGCCCGCAAGGTGCGCGCGGCTTGAATGCGCGGATCGAAGCGCAGCTCTTGGGGCAACGTGTTGGCCACGCGCCGGCATGGTTCCCGGGGCGCTTGGTCTTGATTACCGAAAACAATTATCGGCACAACTTATTCAATGGCGATGTGGGCATCTGTCTGCCCGATGCAGCGGGCCATGCTTGTGTCTGGTTTGCCAGCAGCGACGGTGTGCGCGGTTTTCACCCGGCCAGCTTGCCCGCACACGAGTCGGCGTTTGCCATGACCGTGCACAAGGCGCAGGGCAGCGAGTTTGATAGCGTGTACTTGCAGCTGCCCGCGCGTGATGCCCGCGTACTCTCGCGTGAGTTGCTGTACACCGCCATCACCCGCGCCCGCAAGGCGCTGCATATTGCCGGCAATGCCGCTGTTATCAGCACCGCACTGGCACGACATGCCAACCGGGTGTCGGGGTTGGCGGCGCGACTGGCTATGGTGCCGACGGCAGGTTAACGCCAGTGGCGCTTCAGGGTTTCGCGGAGACGAATATGCCGGCCAAATTCGTGCGCTTCTTTCAGCCGGCGGCTATGTGCAGCAAGCAGATCGCCACGGGTCAAGATACCAAGCAAGTGCTGCGGTGCTTGCGCATCCACGACTAGGACGCGGCCGATATTTTCGGCCACCATGTGGTCGGCGGCCTCACGCAATGAGTGCTGGGTGTGCACGACCACCGGAGCGCGCGTGAGTAGATCGCCAATGTGGGTTGTGTCGGGGTGTGCCGGGGCGAGTAAATCCCGTCGGGTGATGACGCCACGGACATGCGCTTGCGCATCCAGCACGGGGAAGCCTTGGTGTTGGTAGTCGGCATGGCCCGAATGGATGCGCCTGCGCACATCCCCCAACGTATCCGCACACCGCAGGGTCACCACATCACGGCTACAGGCATCGCCCACTGCGACTTGATCAAGAAAATCAGCGGCATAGTCACTGGGCACACGCACGCCGCGCCGTGCAATCTTCTCGGTCATGATGGTATTGCGCATCAGCAATGCCGAGATCAGATAGGCGGCGGTGCAACCGCCCAACAGCGGCAACAAACCATGCGCTTGCTGGGTGGTTTCAAACGCGAATACCACCGAGGTCAACAGCGCGCGTGAAGCCCCGGCAAAGATCGCGGCCATGCCCACCAGACCTGCAATCCGCGGGTCAATGCCCAACTGCGGTGCCAGTGCCACCATCGCAACGCCAGCCAATGCACCCAGCGCGCCACCGATGGTGAACAGCGGTGCCAAGGTGCCGCCGGAGGTGCCGCTGCCCAGCGCGATCGACCACGAAATGAACTTCATCACGCACAGGAACGCCAACGCGCCCGCTGCCAAGTGCCCGGCCACGATGTCTTCGATATTGCTGTAGCCCACCCCCAGCGTGCGCGGCGCAAAGTAGCCCACCACGCCCACTGCAATGCCGCCGATCGCCGGCCACCACATCCAGTGGATCGGCAAGCGTTCAAAGCCGTCTTCGATGGCGTACAGCACGCGCGTGACGCCCACGCTGACCAGCCCAATCGCCGCGCCCAACAGCACATACATCGCCAGTGCCGCCAAGCCCGGTTCGGCCACCGCCGGCATCGCAAACACCGGTGCACTGCCCACCGTGGCATAGCGCACACCGGCGGCTGCCACCGTGGCCAGCGCTACCGGCACCAGCGAGCGTGCGCGCAATTCGAACAACAACAACTCCACCGCCAACACCACGGCGGCCAGCGGCGAACCAAAGATCGCAGTCATGCCACCGGCGGCACCGGCGGCCAGCAGTACTTTGCGTTCATGGCCTGTCACATGCAGCATCTGGCCGATGAACGAGCCGAGTGCACCACCAGTCGCGATGATCGGGCCTTCGGCACCAAATGGCCCGCCAGTGCCGATGGCGACCGCCGACGAGATCGGTTTGAGGAAGGTGATCCGCGGCGGAATCCTGGATTC
>NZ_DAOOUM010000017.1:16938-18849 GCF_035369645.1 Thermomonas sp.
AGCACGATGGCCAAAGCGCAGATCCACAGCACGCGTGGCTCGATCAAGCTGGCCCGGCGCGGCATGCGTGCGGCTTCCAGACTCACCCCCAGCCCGGGGGCCAGCGGCAGCGCTTGATTGGACGATTCCTCACGCAGCCGCGCGTGTTCGGGGTGCTCAGGGGGGGGTGATGTCATAGGGAAATGCGGGCAGAGCAGCGGGCGCGAAGGCTACATCACGCATCGCCAAGATCAGGTGAAGATGCGTGCGTCACGTGCGTGCAGCTGACCGTATTGCGGGCGTATTGTGCAGTAGTCACGCGCCATCCATCGGAGCACCACGACATGCACACGGTTTTCGCCACCCACAGTGTTGACAACCAGCCGCCGCCGTTCGGCACGCATAATCTCTGGGACGACGATGCCGCGCTGCGCGAAGCCGTCTTCCGCGAAGGTGGCGAAGCGTTTTCCAGCCGCCTTGCCGAGTACGGCGCACTTGCCGGTGGCCGCTTGTTGTACCTGGCCGACGATGCCCACCGCGATCGTCCGCGACTGCTCGCCTATGACGCCTATGGACGCAGGCAGGACCGGGTCGAATTTCATCCGGCCTATCACGAGGTCATGGGTGCCGCGATCCAGCACGGTGTCGCAGGATTGTCGTGGGCACAGCCTGGCCCCGGTGCGCACGTTGCGCGTGCGGCGCTCAGCTTTTTGCACTATCAAGCGGAACCCGGCAGTAGTTGCCCGCTGACCATGACCCACGCGGCGGTGCCGGTGTTGCAGCAAGTGCCTGCGCTGCGTGAATGGGCGGACAAAGCCGCCGCGCCGTATTACGACGCCCGCTGCGTGTCGATCACGCACAAGCAAGGCATCACCCTCGGCATGGGCATGACCGAAAAACAGGGCGGCAGCGACGTGCGCAGCAACAGCACGCGCGCCACGCCATTGGCGGCGGATGGCGAATACACGCTGATCGGGCATAAATGGTTTTTCTCGGCGCCGATGTCCGATGGTTTTCTGGTGTTAGCGCAGGCACCTGCGGGCGTGACCTGTTTCTTGCTGCCGCGCTGGCAACCCGACGGCCATGTCAATGCGCTTCGCATCTTGCGATTGAAAGACAAGCAAGGCGATTGGTCGAACGCCTCGAGTGAGGTCGAATTCGAAAACGCATGGGCCTTTCGCATCGGTGACGAAGGCCGCGGTGTCGCCACCATTCTGCAAATGGTGATGTTCACCCGTCTCGATTGCATGCTGGGTTCGGCGGGTTTGATGCGCATGGCCGTGCGGCGCGTGCTGCACCATATTGGCCACCGCAGCGCATTTGGCAAACGCCTGATCGAACAACCATTGATGCGCAACGTGGTGGCAGATCTGGTGCTGGAATCCGAAGCTGCCACCGCCTTGGCATTGCGTGTGGCCGGTGCGGTGGATCGCGCCGCGGATGACCCGCACGCGGCCGCACTGGCGCGGGTGGCCACTGCCATCGGCAAATTCTGGGTGTGCAAGCGCGCATCCACAGTCGCCGCTGAAGCGCAGGAATGTTTCGGCGGGATCGGTTATATCGAGGAGTCGCAGATGCCCAGATTGTTTCGGCAATCACCGCTCAACGCGATCTGGGAAGGTTGCAGCAATATCCAGTGCCTCGATGTACTGCGTGCGTTGTCACGCGAGCCTGAAACCCTGCACGCATTGCGTACCGAGTTGGAACAGGCGAAGGGCATGGATGCGCATTTCGATGCCGCCTTCGAAACCGGTATGGCGATGCTGGCCGAACCGGTGGATCCAGCCGATGCACGCCGCCTCGTCGAACGCCTGGCATTGCTGCTGCAAGGCGCAACCCTGCTGCGTGCAAACAATCCGCTGGCAACCCACTGGTGCGTCAGCCGTTTGGCAGCAGCGCATTCGGCCAGCTTTGGCACGCTGGCATCCAAGG
>NZ_DAOOUM010000017.1:18949-34509 GCF_035369645.1 Thermomonas sp.
TGCCGTGCTTGGCGGTAGAGGCACTGAGGAAGATCGACAGGAAGCCATTGCGGGCAAAGTCGCCGGAGCCGCCAATTCCGTTCATGATGCTGCTGCCCATCACGTGGGTGGAATTGATGTTGCCGTATAGGTCGGCTTCGAGCATCCCGTTCATGCCGATGCAGCCTAGCCGCCGCACCATTTCCGGATGGTTGGAGATTTCCTGCGTGCGCATCACGATGCGGCTGCGGTAGAAATCCAGATTGCGGCGGAACTCCTCGTTCGCAGCGGGACTCAGCGCAAACCCGGTGCACGAGGCATAGCGCAACACGCCCGATTTCAGCAGATCCAGCATGCCGTCTTGGATCACCTCGGTATACGCCTCCAGCCCGTGGAAGCCACTGCTGGCCAGCCCGGCCAGCACCGCATTGGGGATATTGCCCACGCCCGATTGCAGCGGCAGCAGATTGGCCGGTAACCGACCGCGCGCCACCTCGTGCTTGAGGAACTCGATCAGGTGCTCGGCGATGCGCTGGCTGTCGGCGTCGATGGGGCTGAACGGGCTGTTGCGATCGGGTGCGTCGGTCATCACCACCGCCACGATCTTGTCCGGGTCGCAGCGCAGCGTGGTTTGGCCGATGCGGTCATCACCATGCACCATCGGGATCGGTTGGCGATGCGGCGGCAACGCGGTGCCGTAGTAGATGTCGTGCATGCCCAGCAGCTCGGACGGCTGCCATTGGTTGACCTCGATGATGACTTTCTTGGCCAAGTCCAACCAGGTCTTGTTGTTGCCCACGGACGTCGTTGGCACCAGCGTGCCGTCTTCCAGAATGGCCGCTACTTCCACCACCGCCGTGTCGATTTGGTTGTAGAAGCCAAACCAGACATGCTGCGCCACGTGCGACAAATGGATGTCCAGGTAATCCAGCTTGCCGGCATTGATCTGCTTGCGTGCATTGGGGTCGCTCTGGAATGGCATCCGCATCGACAGCCCATCCACCTGTGCCAGCGCGCCGTCCAATTCCGGCGCGGTAGACGCACCCGTGAGCAACTGGATGCGAAAGGCTTCGCCGCGTGCATGCGCCTGCGCGATGTGCGCGGCCAGCGCCTGCGGCACCGCCTTCGGATAGCCGGAGCCGGTAAAGCCGCTCATCGCCACGGTTTCGCCGGGCTGGATCAGGGTTGCGGCCTGCGTGGCATCCATGATGCGTGCGTGGAGTGAGGGCGTACGGATACGAAGGTCGGGCATAGCGCTTTCACGGCGGGAGCAAGCCGTCATTATCCTGTTTGTGGCGGTGCACGGCCGGGTGCGCGCTGGTTCAGAACGCGGCCTGCGCCGCGATCAGCGGCGATGCCCAATCCATGAACGCATTGAGCCGGCTGGACGCGCGCCGATGCGCGGGGTACAGCGCTTGCACCGAAATCGGCGGCGGGGCGAAGGCGGGCAGCAGTTCGATCAGACGGCCGTCGTGCAGTTCTTCGCGCAGGTCGTAGGCCGGGGCCTGGATGACGCCGAGGCCTTCGCAGGCGCAGGCGATGTAGCTTTCGGTGTTGTCCACCGACAGCCGGCCTTGCATCGGCACGGCGGCATCGCCGGCCAAATCCCAATGTTCCGCGCGCCCGATCGGCAGGCCGCCGTAATGGATGGCGGGATAGCGGGCCAAATCGCCCGGCGTTCGCGGCGTCCCGAGGCGTTCGACCAGTTGCGGACTGGCGCAGGTGGCGATGCGCAGCAGCCCCAGTGGGCGCGCCACCAGCGCGGCGTCCGCCGGCGCGCCGACGCGGATCACGCAGTCGATGCCGGCTTCGACCAGCGCGGTGCGGTGGTCGTTGCTGTTCAATTCCAGTGCCAGCGCCGGGTGTGCGTCCAGCAGCGCGGGCAGCGCCGGGGCCAGCAGGCGGCGCACCATCCGCGAGGGCGCTTCCACCCGCAGCCGTCCGCGCGCGCCGCCGCGCTGGCCGAACAGGGTGCGCGCTTCCTCGGCGTCGGCCAGCAGGCCCAGCGCGCGTTCGTACAGCAGTTCGCCGTCGGCGGTCAGGCGCACACGGCGAGTGGTGCGCAGGAACAGCGGCGCACCCAGCGTGCGTTCCAGCTTCTGCACGCTGGCGGTGACCGACGAGGCGGCCATGCCCAATTGGTCGGCGGCGCGGCTGAAGCCGCCGCTTTCGGCCACGCGCACGAACACCTGCAGGGATTGGAGGAAGTCGCCGTTCAATTATTCGATTCAAGCGAATAAAGAAAGAGATTCAGCGATATTTATCGCTTGCATCGGGTAAGTCAATCTGGCGCTCCGCAGCCGATCCGGCTGTTTCTTCCGACCAGGAGCATTCCGAATGTCCGCACGCACATTGAAAGACAAGGTCGCCGTGATCGCCGGCGGTGGCAAGAACCTCGGCGCGCTGATCGCCCACAACTTCGCCGATGCCGGCGTACGCGGGCTGGCGCTGCACTACAACAGCGACGCATCGCGCACCGACACCGAGGCCACCGCCGCCGCGTTGCAGGCGCGTGGCGTGGACGCCATCACCGTGCAGGGCGACCTGTCGGTGGTGGACAACAACCGCGCATTGTTCGATCGGGCGAAGGCGCATTTCGGACGCGTGGACGTGGCTGTCAACACGGCGGGCGTGGTCATCAAGAAGGCGATTGCCGATGTCACCGAAGCCGACTACGACCGCAGCTTCGACGCCAACGCCAAGGCCGCGTTCTTCTTCATCCAGCAGGCCGGGCGCACGCTGGAAAACGGCGGCGGTATCGTCACCCTGGTGAGTTCGCTGCTGGCGGCCTATACGCCGTACTACGCGATCTATCCGGCCAGCAAGGCGGCGGTGGAGCATTTCACCCGCGCGGCATCGAAGGAGTTCGGCGAGCGCGGCATCAACGTCAACGCGGTCGGGCCAGGGCCGATGGACACGCCGTTCTTCTACGGGCAGGAATCGGCGGAAGCGGTGGCCTATCACAGCTCGGCGGCGGCGCTGAGTGGTTTCAGCAAGAAGGGCCTGACCGATATCGAGGACATTGCGCCGATCATCCGCTTCCTGGTCACCGAGGGCTGGTGGATCACCGGGCAGACGATCTTTGCCAACGGCGGCTATACCACCCGCTGAGGCGTTGAAATTCGGCTTGCGCGTGTGCGCTACCATACCCGCCCCACCGCGTCTGGTCGCCGCTATGTCCACCAACAATCCCGCCGATACCCGCCACAATATCCGCCGCGATGCGGCGGAAGCGGCGGTGCGCACATTGCTGCAATGGGCGGGGGATGACCCGAGCCGCGAGGGACTGCTGGATACGCCACGGCGGGTGGTCAAGGCCTATGAAGACTGGTTCAGCGGTTATGCGCTGGATGCCGATACCTATATGGCGCGCACCTTCGAAGAAGTGGGTGGTTACGACGAGATGGTGGTGCTGCGTGACATCGATTACGAAAGCCATTGCGAGCACCACATGGCCCCTATCATCGGTAAGGTGCATATCGGCTATTTGCCTGCCGGCAAAGTGGTGGGCATCAGCAAGTTGGCGCGGGTGGTCGAGGCGTATGCGCGGCGTTTTCAGGTGCAGGAAAAAATGACCGCGCAAATTGCCGATTGCATCCAGCGCGCGCTGCAACCGCGTGGGGTAGGTGTGGTGGTGGAGGGTGCACACGAGTGCATGACCACCCGCGGGGTGCACAAGCGCGGGGTCAGCATGATCACCAGCAAAATGTTGGGCAGCTTTCGTGAAGATGCACGCACGCGTGCCGAGTTTCTGCGGTTTATCGAAGTGGGCAACAAGCGTTGATTGAGAGTTGCGGTTTAGTTTAATCCGGGTAATATGTAGGGCCGCTCCTTTCCTTGGTGTCCCGATGTTGCCTCCTACCTTGCGTTGTACCGCATTTGCCGGCTCCAACCGCATCGCCACCGGCGAGCTGCGGCATGTGGCCATGAAGGCCAAGCAGGTCTTTGATGCGCACCCAGAGCGCATCTTGCGGGTGTTTGACGATAGCAATGGGCAGCAATTGGAGCTGCCCTTGGAATTGCCCGCCGCCGATTTCATGCGGTTAGTGGCGCAGCCGGTGGTGCGCGAAGCCGAGTTGCCGCCGCCGCCGCGCAAGCCGGGACGGCCCAAGCTTGGCGTGGTGGCGCGCGAGATCACATTGTTGCCGCGCCACTGGGATTGGTTATCGGCGCAACCGGGTGGGGCGTCGGTGGCATTGCGCAAACTGGTGGAAGAGGCGCGCCGGGTGTCTGCCGATGACGATATTCGTCGCGCCGCCCAAGAAACCAGTTACCGCTTCATGTTGGCAATGATGGGGGATGCGCCCGGTTTCGAGGATGCGGCACGTGCGCTGTTTGCCGGCAATATTGCGCGGTTCGAGCAAATGATCGTGGCATGGCCGGAAGATGTGCGCGATCACGTCACCTTGCTGGCCACCGATGCGTTTTTACACTGACGCGGCATCCGGTACGTCCCTTTCGCTGTTAGGAATCATTGCGTGAATGTATCCCCCGTGCCAGCGGCGCGTCAGGCCGCGCTGGCTTTCATCTTCATCACGGTTTTGATCGACGTGCTGGCCTTTGGCGTGATCATCCCGGTGCTGCCGCATCTGGTGCAGCAATTTGTGGGTGGCAACTTGTCCACTGCGGCGTATTGGACGGGGCTGTTCTCGTTCACGTTCTCGCTAGTGCAGTTTTTCAGCGCGCCCATGCAAGGCGCGTTGTCGGATCGGTTTGGGCGGCGGCCGGTCATTTTGCTGTCGTGCCTGGGGTTGGGGGTCGATTTTGTATTTATGGCATTGGCCCCGTCATTGGCATGGCTGTTTGTCGGCCGCATCATCAGTGCCATCAGCGCGGCCAGTTTCACCACCGCCAATGCCTACATTGCCGATGTCAGTGCACCCGAGCAGCGTGCCAAGAGCTTCGGCATGATCGGCGCGGCGTTTGGGTTGGGTTTTATCGTGGGCCCGCTGGTGGGCGGCGTGTTGGGCGATATCAACCATCGCCTGCCGTTCTGGTTTGCTGCCGGGTTGTCGCTGCTCAATTTTTGCTACGGCCTGTGGGTGCTGCCCGAATCGCTACCAAAAGAAAAACGCAGCGCCCGCTTTGACTGGCAACATGCCAAACCTATGGGCGGGGTGAAACTGCTGCGCGAGTACCCGCATATTTGGGGTTTGGTGGCGGTGATATTTATCGCCAATTTTGCCCATTACGTGTACCCCAGCACGTTTGTGTTGTTTGCCGACGCAGCATTTGGCTGGAAAGAAAAACAAGCCGGCTATGTGCTGGCGCTGGTCGGCGTACTCAGCGTGATCGTCAATGTGGGTTTGATTGGCCGCTTGGTAAAAGCGCTGGGCGAGCGGCGTGCGCTGCTGCTGGGGTTGGGCTGCGGGATGCTGGGGTTTTTGATCTATGGGCTAGCCCCGGCGGGCTGGGTGTTCTTGTTGGGCATGCCGATGGGGGCGTTGTGGGCCATTGCCGGGCCAGCAACGCAAGCGTTGATCACCCGCCAAGTCCCCGCCGAGATGCAGGGTCGTATCCAGGGGTCGATGAGTGGCTTGGTATCGCTGGCGGGGATTTTTGCACCCTTGTTGTTTGCCACGAGTTTTGGGTTTTTCATTGGTCCCCACACGCCGATGCATTTACCGGGAATTGCCTTCGTGCTGGCCGCATTGCTGCTGCTGGCGGCTGCGCTTGTGGCGTGGCGGTTTACCGACGCGGCGCATGTTGTCGCGCAATCAGCCGACATAGATGCCCAGGAAGTGGAACCGGGCACTTGAAATTGCCTGTGCGGGTATGGCTTTCGGCAGGGGGGCGCAGCGGAGCTGGCCGGTAGGATGCAAGGTCGTCCTTCGTGTTGTGGAGTTATCGATGAAGCTGCGCTTGCTGGCCCTTGCTCTGTCATCTGTATTGCTGGCTGGAGGCGCGCAAGCGCAACAGTTGGCGTCGTCCATCCCGCAGCCGCAGGATGTGGCCTATCCCGGCAGCATTCGCTTGGATGTGGATGCCACCAACCTGTCGCAGCGCATTTTCAAAATCAAACAGACCATTCCGGCCAAGCCCGGTGGAATGACACTGCTGTACCCAATCTGGGTGCCGGGTGGGCATTCGCCGCGCAATTCCATCGACAAGCTGGCTGGTTTTGTCTTCAAGGCCAATGGCCAGACCTTGGATTGGACACGCGACCCGCTAGATGTGGCCGCGTTTCATGTCACCGTTCCGCAGGGCGCAACCGAGCTCACCGTCGAGTTCGAATTTCTCACCCCCACCACCGGTGCGCAGGGACGGGTGGTGATGACCCCCAACATGCTGAATTTGCAATTTCTGTCGGCGGCACTGTATCCGGCAGGCTATTACGCACACCAGATTCCGTTCCAAGCCAACGTCACGTATCCCGATGGTTTTACCGCTTTCACTGCCTTGCATGAAACCGGGCGTAACGGCAATACCATTCGTTACGAAGAGGTGCCGTTCGATATTTTGGTGGACTCCCCGGTCTATGCCGGTCGGTACGCAAAGAATATCGACCTAACGCCGGCCGGCAGCAAGGTGCCGGTCAAGTTGGGGGTGGTGGCTGATGCGGCCAAATTTCTGGACGCCAAGCCGGAGCAGGTAAAGATCCACCAGGCGATGGTGGAGCAGGCGCTCAAGCTATACGGCGCACAGCATTATGACCACTATCAATTCCTGTTCTCGCTGTCCAACCAAATGGGCGGGAATGGCTTGGAACACCAGCGTTCCAGCGAAAATGGAACCGGCACCGACTATTTCACCGGCTGGAATGAAAAGACGGGGTTCAGTGATTTGCTGGCGCACGAATACACCCACAGTTGGGATGGCAAATACCGGCGTGGCAAGGACTTGTGGACACCCAATTTCAATGTGCCGATGCAGGGCAGTCTGCTGTGGGTGTATGAAGGCCAAACCCAGTATTGGGGCAATGTGTTGGCAGCCCGCAGCGGGATGCGCCCGTTGCCGGCATCGATCGATGCGCTGGCGTTGGTGGCGGCCACCTATGCCGAAAACCGTCCGGGCATGAGCTGGCGCAATATCCAGGACACCACCAACGACCCGACCATTGCCAGTCGCGCCCCACGCGCGTACCGCAACTACCAGATGAGCGAGGACTATTACTCGGGCGGACAAATGATTTGGCTGGAGGCCGATGCATTGATTCGCAGCCAGAGTGGTGGCAAGAAATCGCTGGATGATTTTGCCCGTGCGTTCTTTGGTGTGCGTGATGGCGAATGGAAGGTGCAAAACACCTATACCTTCGAGGATGTGGTGGCCACCCTTAATGGCGTGTTGCCGTATGACTGGGCAACGTTCCTGCGCGCACGCTTGGATGGCAAGCACAGCATCACCGGCGGTATCGAAGCGGCGGGCTGGAAACTGGTGTTCAAAGACACGCCCAATGCCTATGCCAAGGGCAGCATGCGTGGCGGCGGTGGGGATTTTGTGTATTCCCTCGGCCTGAGTCTGGGAAGTGATGGGGCCGTGGGCGATGTGCGCTGGAACAGCCCCGCCTTCAATGCCGGCATCGGCAGTGGTGCTACGGTGGTGGCGGTCAATGGCCAGAGCTACAGCAAAGACGTGCTGGAAGACGCTGTAAAAATCGCCAGAACCGACAAAGCACCCATCGAATTGATGCTGAAAGAATTCGATCGCTACCGCACGGTCAAACTCGATTACCACGGTGGCCTGCGCTACCCGTATCTGCAGCGTATCGAAGGCAAGCCCGACTATCTGACTCCCATTTTCACTGCGAAAAAATAAATAAGAAATCACTCTTGCATAGCCGTTTGCATCAAAGCCGCAGTATGTGAGGCTTACGCTGCGCAATCGCTTCAGTCAGGTGCTCACATGCAATCCGCTGCCTAACCATAACCCCATCTGCGGATGGGGTTATGGCATCGGACATTCGATTTGCATAAGCACTCGACAGGCATCCCAACAAAGTCAAAAAAGTATTGGGGGTCATGATGGCCATGGTGAGGCTCAACGTGGCAGCGCTGGCGGCTGCGTACAACGAGGCATAGCCGATGGTGAGACTCTCATCTTGGGATCAAAGTCACTCGATCCAGCACCCACATCGTGGGCCGGGTATCGCCGGTAAACCACAGGCACACATCGGTGGTGGCGGGCGCGTTCTGCAAGGGTGCGCGCAGGGTGATAAAGCCATCGGCATCAGGCTGGGCGGGCAAGGGCAGGCTGGCCAGGCGCGGGCCGTCGCAACCGGCGTGCAGTTCCAGTTCGCCGTGGGCGGTTTGCGCGGGTTTGAAGCTGCGGCTTTTTTCGTCACCAGCCAATTGGAAGAAATACGGGATGCGCCCGGCACGCACTTCAATACTGCCGATCCCCGCCAACGGTGCCTGCTGCCATGTCCAACAAGGGTTGAAAATATCGACATTGAATATCGCGCGCGGGCCGATGCGTGGGCCATCGTCTTCCAAGCGCAGCATCAATTGGCCGGTGCACATCGCCATCTCTTCATCGCTGCGGGTCAACAGCGATGCGCGGGTGAGTTGCAGGGTGGTGGCCGGTGCTAGTGCGTGCTGATCGAAAAACAATTGCGCGTTGAGTGTGGTGGGCAGCGGCAGTTGCAGCGGGGCGAAGTATTGCGGTGAACTGGCGCTGGGCGCGCTGCCGTCGATGGTGTAGCGCAGGGTGTAGCCCAGTGGCGATTGCAGTGCGACCTGCGCGGTATTAGTTGCAGCACCCGGCTGGAGTTCTGATTGTGCTTGGAATGGCGTTTGCGCATAGGCGATGCCTTGGTGTTGCCAGCGCGGCAACATGGCTGGCAAACGTTGCAGGAAGTTTGCGTAGTCGCGTGCTGGTGCGGGCGACCACGCCACTTCCGCCAAGGCGGCGATGCGTGGGAACAACGCATGCTGCACGCGCCCCATGCTGCGCATGTGCTCGGTCCACACGTTGGCCTGCACGCCCAGAATATGCGTGGCCTGTTTTGCATCCAGCGCCTTGGGCACCGGCTCGAAGGCATACACCTGCGCCAGTGGAATAGTGGCGGGGCGGCCCGGTGGTTCATTGCTGGATGTGGTTTGCAGGTAGTCCAGGTACAACGTGTCCGAAGGCGTCATCACCACGCCGTGGCCTTGCTTGGCAGCGGCGATCCCGCCCGCGGTGCCGCGCCAACTCATCACCGTGGCTGATGCCGGCAACTTGCCTTCCAAAATCTCATCCCAGCCGATCAAATATCTGCCGTGCGCAGCCAGTGTCTTCTCCAGCCGCGCCACCATCCACGCTTGCAAGCCGGCTTCATTTTTCACACCTAATTGACGTATGCGTGCCTGCATCTTGGGTGAAGCCTTCCATTGGTCTTTCACCGCTTCATCGCCACCGATATGAACAAACTTGCCGGGAAAGAGGGTGGCCACCTGGGTCAACACGTCGTCCAAAAACTGCATCGTGCTTTCATCGGCATTGAACAAGTTTTTGTTGACGCCCCATTCGTTGGAGACTGCGATCGGCGCGCCGGAGACACCCAACTGCGGGTAGGCAGCAATCGCCGCAGTGGCATGGCCGGGGATGTCGATCTCGGGCACGATGTCGATATGCCGCGCAGCGGCATAGGCCACCACGTCGCGGATTTGCGCTTCGGTATAAAACCCGCAATACGGCACCGGCTGGCCGGTGCTGGTATCAACACCGCCATCACCCGCAGGAATACGGCAGTCGCCGACGGTGGTCAGCTTGGGCCAGCCCGGTACAGGCAAGCGCCAGCCTTGGTCGTCGGTGAGGTGCCAATGAAAGGTGTCGAGCTTCAATTGCGCCATTGCATCGAGCAATTGCTTGATGTCATCGACACTTTGGAAATGCCGCGCCGAATCCAGCATCACGCCGCGCCAACCAAAGCGCGGTGCATCGTCGATATGCAAAGCCGGCAGGCGCACCGACGTTGCCGCCGGGTCGCCCGAACTGAGCAATTGCGCCAGCGTCACCGCGCCGTAGTACAAGCCCTTGCCGCTGCCGGCGCTGACCAGCACACCGGTGGTGGTGATGTCGAGGGTGTAGGCATCGGGGGACGCCCACGTTTTTGCCGGGTCGAGGGTAAACACGATGGTGTCGTGGCGGCTGCTCTCCTTGGCCAAGTCCAGCCGTAATGGCAGGCCTGCACCCAGCATTGCCTTGAACTGCCGGCCCACTTCGCGCACGACTTCGCCATCGCCCGCACGCAACGGCGTGTTGGCGCCCACCACAAAACTGCCTTGCAATTGCACGATCTGCGCAGGCTGCGGGATCAGCTTGGGGATGACGCTACCAGTATCGACGGCGCGTGTTGGCGCAGCGGCCAACAGGGCCAGTGCAATCGCGAAGCTCAAGCAGATGGTGCGGGTGGTCATGGTGGACTCCTAGCAGGATGAAGCGAGTGTAGCGGGCAAAAAAAGGGGCCCGGGTTGCGGGCCCCGAAGGGAGGGTTACGCCAATGAAACAGGTGGATCAACGCACCATCAGAATTTCAGGTGGGCATTGAGGTAGTACTGCCGACCGTTGCTGTAGAACGCGGTGGGAATTGCAGTGGTCTGGTAGTACTTGTAGGTCGGGTTGTTGAGGTTCAGCGCATCGAAGCTGAAGCTCAGCCAGTCGGTGGCCTTGTAGCTCAGCGACGCCGCCACGGTGCCGAAATCAGCTTGGTAATACGGGTTGGCACCGGACAAACCAATCAAGAACGCCGAACGATAGGTGTAGCTGACGCGCGCACCGAAGCGGTCGTTTTCGAAGTAGGCACCCACGTTGTAGGTGTTCTTCGAGTTACCCAGCAGGTTGTGGCTGCCATCGGCCCAGGTATGTGCGGCGCTGCCATCGGCATAGGTGTAGTTGGCATTGATGCCGAAGTTGTCACCAATCGGCTGCTCGTAGGTCAACTCCAAACCGGTGACTTTGCCGTTGGCATTGACCGGCACGGCCACGTTGTAGGCTTCCAGCTTGTGGGTCAACTCACTGAACAACATTTGGGTTTCGGTACCGAACACCACGTAGTCTTTCAGGTTCATCGAGAACGCACTGACCGCCACCAAGCCACGCGGCATGAAGTACCACTCCAAGCTGGCGTCGAAGTTGGTGGACAGCAACGGACGCAAGTTGGGGTTGCCGCCACCGCCGGTCTTGTTCAGATCCGAGCCCCAGCTGGAGGCACCCAGCGAGCTGAAATCCGGCAAGGTCTGGGTTTGCGATGCGGCAAAGCGGAACTGCAAGTCATCGGCCAGTTTGAACTTCAAGTTGGCACTAGGCAGCACGCGGCTGAAGTGGTTCTTGGTGTCTTTGAACTTCCACATCCCAAACAGGCTTTGCACATCGGCATTGGCGGCATTGCTGACCGACTGGTACGAATTGATCAGCTGATCGACATTGACATAACGCAGACCCACGTTGGCATTCCACTTGTCGCCTTCGAAATTGGCCTGCACATAGGCAGCGAAGTTCTTCTCATTGACCTTCCACTCGCCGCCGTAGTTGTGGCGACCGCTGGGGCCGTCATTGTTGGACAGCCAGGTGGAGTTGGCGAGGATTGCCGACTTCATTGCATCGGTGGTGAAGTACCACAAGTTACGCGGGAAGATGCCGCCGATGCTATTGGCAAAGCTCCCCGGATACGGTGCGGTGGCACCATTTTGCAATGCCGCCCAAATGTTGCCTGGCGATGCGCCTTCCGGCGACAGCGCTTGACGGGTGTGGTCTGCGTAGCGGGCACCAAAGTCGATGGTGGTCAAAGCACCGGCATTGAAGTAGCTGGTGAAATCAATCGTGCCCCAATGTTCTTTGTCCTTGGCGGTAACTTGCTGGTTACCCCAAGTGCCAAAGCCGGTCACACCAGCCTTGCTGATGTCGCCGCCCACATTCCAATCCAGCGGCGAGCTGTTGCCGTGGCTGGTCCAACTGGCGCCGCCGCCGCGGGCCAAGGTCACCTCGGCAATGAATTGACGCTCGGTTTCACCGGTGCCATTGGTGGCACCCAGTTGGAATTTTGAGCTCAGCTTGTCGCTGATCTGCCATTCGCCATCGAAGGTGACATAGCTGGTCTTGGCGGTGGCTTCACGCGAGATCATGTCGTACACGGCGTAGTCGGTGCCCGGCTTGCCGGCATAGGTCGCGCTGGTCAACACGCCATCTTTCACGGTGTAAGCCGTTGGCACTTCGCTTGCTGCGAAATTACCGCCCCACATCATGAAGTTGCGGTTGTAGTTGTTGGCGCGCATGTCCGACATGAAGCCGGTCAGGCCCAAGGTCAGGTCATTGCTGGGTTTGAATTGCAGCGAAATCAGGCCACCCTTGCGATCGCGTACCTGTTCAAACAAGGTGGAGCCCAGCAGGCCTGGAGCCCACACATTCGCCAAGTCCGGATGAGCCAGCGCAGCCGCGCTGGTTGGGTCGATCTTGAAGAACCCGCCCGGCACTTCCTGCGCTTCACGGCGCAGATGACGCTTTTGCTTGAACGCCTGCACCATCACACCGAAGGTGCCTTGGTCGTTCTTGTAGTTGAACAGGCCCGACAGCTGCGGGTCATTGGCATCGGCTTGATCGGCACGCACCAGACCAATCGAGGCCTCGGCGGTGATCGGCTTGCTGAAGTCCAACGGCTTGCGGGTCTTGATATTGACCGTGCCCACCGCGCCGCCGTCCATCAATTTGGCTTGCGAGGTCTTGTTCACTTCCACCGAACCCACCAGCTCGGACGGCAGCAGGGTGTAGCTCACGCTGCGGCCCACGGTGTTGCCTTGGCTGAGCACAAACCAGTCGGCCGAGGCCACCGGGTGCCCATCCACCATGGTCTGGGTCAGGCTGGGGCTGGTGCCACGCAGGCTAACGCGGTCGGCTTCGTCGAAGCCACCTTCATCGGCGCTGGAGGATTGGATGTTCACGCCGGGCAGGCGTTGCAGGGTGTCGGCCACGTTGTGCGCGGGCAGCTTGCCGACGTCTTCGGCGGTGACCACTTCCACGTGGGAATTGGCATCGCGTTTCACGTCCAGTGATTTTTCTTGCGCACCACGGATGCCGGTGACAACCACCTTGTCCAAATCGGTGGCTTTCTGAGCGGCGGGTTTGGCGGCATCTTGTGCATGGGCGGTGCCGACCATGCCAAGCACAGCGACGATACTCAACGTCAATACGTTCTTGCGGACTTGCATTGTTGGTTCTCCAGGGCTGTTTATGGCGTCCGAACCCGGTTTTCGGGTCTTCTGCTGTTGGGTCAGATTGCGGTGGCCCGTCTGTGCTTGGCCTTTTCTCGGTGTTCGCGTTCTTGCAGGTGTTGCAGGTACCAGCTCGCCGCACCGAGTACGCCGAGCTTTTCGTTTTCCACCAGTCGCACGGGGATGCGTTCTAGCACCGCGCGCATCGCGCCTTTGTCCACCAACCGCGCACGAAATTCGCTACGCGGCAGGAACTCCAGAAGTTGCGGCACCACACCACCGGCCACATACACGCTATGGGCGCTGGCGGTCATGGCCAAATCACCAATGACACTACCCAGCAAGCCGCAGAACATCAGCACCGCTTCCAGCGCCACCGGGTCACCGGCATGCGCGGCTTGGGTGATCGCGGCCGGGGCGGCCAGCGCGGCAGCCACGCCATCGCGTTCGGCCAGCGCGCGGTACAAATTCACCAGCCCGGGGCCGGACAATAATTGTTCGGTGCAGACATGGCGCTGGCCACGCGCGCGCAGCCACCGCAGCAAATAATCTTCGCGCGCATCGCCCGGTGCAAAGGCGGCCATGCCGGCCTCGGTAGGCAACACCACCACGCCGCCATCGCGCGGGATGCAGATCGCCGCACCCAAGCCGGTGCCGGGGCCGATGACCAGGGCCGGGCCGGGCTCGGCGCACTCCACGCCCGGCGTCAGCAGGCGCGAGTCGGATGCCAGCAAGCGGCTGGTGCCATGTGCGGCGGCGGCAAAGTCATTGACCACGTGCAATTCACGCAAATGCAACGCGCTGCGCAATTGCGCCAGCGAAATCCGCCATGGCAGATTGGAGTTGATGACCTCGTCATCCAGCACTACGCCGGCACTGGCAATGACCATGCAGTCGATGCCTTCGCGCGCCGGGTGGTCTTCCACAAACTCGGCCAGGATCGCGGCCAGGCTGGGGTATTCACCACAGGGGTAGCGACGCCACGACAACACCTGGATACCGCCATCGGTATCGGTGTGTACCGCCGAGATGCGGGCATTGGTGCCGCCCACGTCGGCGGCAATAAAGCTGCCACGCGCAGGCGCAGACACGGCCAACGGTCTTGCCGCCGTCGTCATCACATTCCCCCGCATGCCTGCCGCCTCACCCATGCCCACGTTCCCCTTGTGCTGGAGCGCGACTTTGCACACGCATGACATCGTTGTCAACAGTTTTCCGTGAAAATTTCATGGAAGCCGCCATTCACCTAAAAAACTCCCTATTCAGCTTATTTTGCAGTGCATATATGGCGCATTGCCTCGCATTCCGTGGTTGCCCTTACAGAACACCCGGCTGTATTTGCAGTGGTTGAAGCTGAATTTCAAGACAACGTTGCACCAATCCTTGACCTGTGCGTCAATTCACTGTCGCGCCAGACAACCCAACTGCTATCGTCCGCTCTGCCCTCGGAGATCCCATCGCCATGTCCACGCTGCCTACCGCCGCCCCGGCGCGCACCAACTACGGCGCTATCGCCATTGTTGGCGCGCTGTTTTTCATCTTTGGCTTCGTCACTTGGCTCAACGGCCCGCTGATTGCGTTCGCCAAACTTGCGTTCAACGTCAGTGATGCGCTGGCCTTTTTGATCCCTAGCGCGTTCTATCTGTCGTACTTTTTCCTCGCCTTGCCGTCATCGGCCATCCTGCGCAAGACCGGCATGAAGAAGGGCATGGCGCTGGGCCTGTTTGCGATGGCGGTCGGCGCGCTGGTGTTTGGGCAGTACACCACCGGGCGCGTGTACGCCGGCGCGGTGACCGGCGTCTTCATCATTGGTGCCGGCCTTGCCATTTTGCAGACCGCATCCAACCCTTACATCAGCATCTTGGGCCCGATTGAAGGCGCCGCGCAGCGCATCGCCATCATGGGTATCTGCAACAAGCTGGCCGGCATGGCCGCACCGTTTGTCATCGGCACCTTGGTGATGCACGGCATGAGCGATTTGTCGGCGCAGGTGGCCAGTGCCGATGCCGCCACCCGCGAAACCTTGCTCAACGCATTTGCCGCGCGCATCCACGACCCCTACATGGCGATGGCCGGGCTGTTGGCCCTGCTGGCGGTGGGTATTTTGTTCTCGCCACTACCAGAGCTGCGCGCCGAAGACGCCAATGCCGAAGGTGATGCAGGTGGCGCGAAAAAAGACAGCATCTTCCAGTACCCGCATGTGTGGTTGGGGGCGTTGTGCATCTTTGTGTACGTGGGTGCCGAAGTGATGGCCGGTGATGCCATCGGCACCTACGGTGCGGGCTTTGGGCTGCCGCTGGATGACACCAAGTTCTTCACTTCATTCACTTTGTTTGGCATGTTGCTGGGCTATTTGGTGGGTTTGTTAGTGATCCCACGCTTTGTGTCACAGGCACGCTGCCATAACGTTGGCCGTCGCTGAGGAGAGTTAGGTGCGTAAATCCACCATCAAGG
>NZ_DAOOUM010000017.1:34609-46460 GCF_035369645.1 Thermomonas sp.
GCCATAACGTTGGCCGTCGCTGAGGAGAGTTAGGTGCGTAAATCCACCATCAAGGATGTTGCTGCGCGCGCGCAGGTCTCGCTAAAAACGGTGTCGCGGGTGATCAACGACGAAGCCGGCGTACACGAGCGCACCCGCGCGCGCGTGCGCAATGCAATCGCCGAACTGGCCTATCAGCCGGACCCCTCCGCACGCAGCCTGCGTAGCGCACAGTCGTATGCCATTGGCTTGCTGTACGACAACCCCAACCCGTATTACGTCATCGCGATGCAAAACGGCGTGTTGTCGGTGTGCCGCGAAACCGGCTATGGCTTGCAGATCCACCCCTGCGATGCCACCGCACCCACACTGGCCAACGAAATCGTGCAATTGGTGGCCAATGCGCGCTTGGCCGGCATTGTGTTGGCACCGCCGATGTCGGAACAACAAGCACTGATCGAAACACTGGTGGCCAATGGTGTGCGGCTGGTACGCATCGTGTCGGCCACCAAGGATCCGCAAGATGGCAGTGCTTGCATCTATGTGGATGACCGCGATGCCGCTTACGCCATCACCGAGCACTTGATCCAACTGGGTCACCAGCGCATCGGATTTTTGTGGGGTGGCAAGTCGCATGGCTCATCGTGGGAGCGCTACAACGGTTATGCCGAAGCACTGGCCGATTACGGCATCACCCTAGATGGCGAATTGGTGGTAGAGGGCGATTATTCGTTCGATGATGGCTTTCGTGGTGCGCGCAAATTACTGGCACTGCCGCAGCGCCCCACCGCGATCTTTGGCAGCAATGACGAAATTGCGGCAGGTGTATTGGCCGCCGCGCGCGCGGGCGGGCTCAATGTGCCGTATGACCTGTCGATTGCCGGTTTTGAAGACAGCCCGTTTTCCAAACAGAGCTGGCCGGCACTGACCACCGCCAAGCAAGCCACCGAGGATATCGGCCGGCTGGCCGCACGCCGACTGCTGGCCGATATCCGCGAACAGCCGGTCGCTGCGCCCGCCAACACCGGCATCAATCCGGAGCTGGTGATTCGTGGCTCCACCGCACCCCCGCGCCCCAGCGCCTAATCCCTCCTTTCCCAATACCCCCACTATGCCAACCCCCAATAGCACCTGGATGCACACCGAGGCCGCCGAAGCGGCCACCGCCGTCAGCCGTCAATTTGCCGCCAATGCGGCAGCCATCGACGCCTTGGTCGAACGCCTACGCGCGCAGCCGCCGCGCTTCATCGTCACCTGCGCACGCGGCAGCTCCGACCACGCCGCCACCTTTGGCAAATATTTATTCGAAACCGTACTCGGACTGGTCACTGCGTCGGCCTCGCCGTCGGTGGGCTCGGTGTATGCAGTGCAGCCGCAGATGCAAGGCGCGCTGTTTGTCGCTATCTCGCAATCGGGCAAAAGCCCCGACCTGTTGCGCAATGCCGAAATCGCCAAAGCCGGCGGCGCGCATGTGCTGGCGCTGGTGAATGTGGCTGACTCGCCCTTGGCCAAGCTGGCCGACACCGTCCTGCCATTGCATGCCGGCCCCGAAAACAGCGTGGCCGCCACCAAGAGTTATTTGTGCTCGCTGGCCGCGTTGCTGCAACTCACCGCGCGCTGGAGTGGCGATGCCAAATTGCTGGTGGCGGTGAACGCATTGCCCGAGGCGATGCGCGCAGCGTGGGCGCAAGATTGGTCGCCGCTGGTGTCTGGCCTGCGCTTGGCGCGGCATATGTTTGTGCTGGGGCGCGGGCTGGGCTTGGGCGCAGCGCAGGAAGCGGCGTTGAAGTTCAAAGAAACCTGCGGCCTGCACGCCGAAGCGTTTTCATCGGCAGAAGTGAAGCACGGCCCCATGGCCATCGTCGGCCCGGACTTCCCGGTGCTGGCCTTTGCGCAAGATGACGAGATCGGTGCCGGCACCGCTGCGGTGGTGGACGAGTTCCGCAAACGCGGTGCACCGGTGTGGTTAGCGCGCCCGGGTGCCAGCGGCGAAGGCGTCTTGCCGTTGCCGGCCTCGCCGCACCCGGCCTGCACCCCCATCCTCACCGCCCAAGCGTTTTATGGCGCGGTCAATGCACTGGCCGTGGCGCGCGGCTTTGACCCGGATGTCCCACCGCATTTGAACAAAGTGACCGAAACCGTATGACCACCCAGGTCTTCCACAACGGCCCTATCCTCACCGAACGCGGCTTTGAAACCGATGTTTGCGTGGTGGTGGAAGATGGCCATATCGTCGCCGTCTTGCATGGCGCAGCGCCCACACAGGGCGAGCACATCGACTTGCAGGGCGGCACCTTGGTGCCCGGGTTTATCGATGTGCAGGTCAATGGCGGCGGCGGCGTGTTGTTCAACAACGCCACCACCGTTGACGCGATTGCCGCCATTGGCCGAGGTCATCGCCGCTTTGGCACCACGGGCTTTTTGCCCACCTTGATCAGCGACGATGTGCAAGTGATGCAGCGTGCGATCCAGGCCACCCATGACGCGATCGCGCAGGGCGTGCCGGGGGTCTTGGGCATCCATTTGGAAGGCCCGTACATCGCGCCGGCGCGCAAGGGCACCCACAACGCGGACAAATTCCGCGTGCCCGATGCCGATGAAACCGCGCTGGTGACCGCGTTGGACAACGGTGTCACCGTGATCACGCTGGCGCCCGAGCGCGTGCCGGCGGCCACCATTCGCGCGATGGTGGATGCCGGTGCGATTGTCTGCGCCGGCCACACCGCCGCCAATTACGCTGAAACCTGTGCGGGCTTGGATGCCGGCATCAGCGGCTTTACCCATTTGTACAACGCGATGACCCCCCTGCAAGGGCGCGAGCCGGGGGTGATCGGTGCCGCACTGGAAGATGCGCACAGTTGGGTGGGGGTGATCGTCGATGGCGTGCATGTACACCCGGCCAGCTTGCGGGTGGCAATTGCCGCCAAGCCGCGCGGCAAAGTGCTGCTGGTCACCGATGCGATGCCGATGGTGGGCAGCGACGACCCCAGCTTCCACCTCTACGGCGAAACCATTACCGCGGTGGATGGCGTGGTGCGTAATGCCGCCGGCTCGCTGGCGGGCAGCGCATTGGACATGGCCAGCGCGGTACGCAATGCCGTGCATTTGCTGGACCTGCCCCTGGACGAAGCCTGCCGCATGGCCGCGCAATACCCCGCCGAGTTTTTGGGCCTAGGCCACCGCCACGGCCGGATTGCCACCGGCTACCGCGCCGATCTTGTGGTGCTAGATGCCAACCTCCACGTGCAGCGCAGCTGGATTGGCGGCACCGAGTAAGCCCTATGTTGCAACGCTGCGGCAGGCCATCACCTGCCGCAGCACGTGAGTGCATCAAGTTTTGGGGACGGCTAGCGCTTGCGCACCTTGTTGCAGCGGATACACCCTCAATATCCCGCCGCGTCGAGCGCTTTTTCCGCCGCGCTGCGACCTAGGTCGATCAGCTCGCGGGCGCGCCAAAATTCGTAGAACTCGCAGGCGTCGCGGGGGATGTGAATCAGTAGCTCCGGCGGCTCCAGTGCCAGTTGCACACGGGCGATGCGTTCTTGCATGGTGTCCAGCGAGCGCGTCATCACTTCCATCAGGCCGAAGTGGTGGCTGGGTTGCGGGGTTGCATCGTCACCAAAATGCGCACCCCACCAGCGCCCCAGTAGGCCGGGGCTGGCTTTGTCGTGGGCGGCATCGACGTCGCGCACGGGGGTGTCGGCGCGCGCTTGCGGGGCGCTGTGGATATCCACCGCCACCACCCGATGCGGGCCGGCCAAACGGGTGGCGGTGATCGGCAGCGGGGCCAGCAGACCGCCATCCACCAATTCCATTTCGCCAATGCGCAGGGGCGTGAAGATGCCAGGAATGGCGAACGAGGCGCGCAGCGCATCCCACAAATCGCCGTGCCGCAGCCAGACTTCGCGCTGGCTTTTCAAGTCCACCGCCACCGCAGTGAAGTCGATCGGCAGGTCTTCGATGCGTGGCTCGCCAATCACTTCGCGCAGTGCGTGCACCAGCCGGTTGCCGGTGAACATCGCCGGCCGCCCCATTCCGGGGTCCAGCAAGCGCAGCATTTGATTGCGCGTGGTGGCGCACATCCAGTCGCGCAGCTCGTTCAATTTGCCGGCCGCAAAACACCCGCCGACCAAGGCCCCGCATGACGTGCCGGCCACCGCGGTGACGTACAGGCCGCGATCTTGCAGCACCTCAATCACCCCAATTTGCGCCAGCCCACGCGCACCACCGCCGCCCAGCGCCAACACGATCGAGGCATCTTGCGCGGGTTGACTCATGGCGCGTTCTCGTAATTGCCGATAGCCAATTGCAGGTGCGCGCGCAGTTGTTCGCGCAGGGCTTTGGGCTCGATGATTTCGGCATCGGCCCCGTAATGCAGCACGTCCATCAGCAACTCACGCGGTACCGAATACGGCAGCTTCAATTCGTAACTGCCATCGGCCAAGTGCCGGCCTTGTTGCTGCGAATGCCAGTGCTCGTCGGCCACCCAGCGCGCCGCTTTAGGGCTGAAGCGAATCGTCGCCCAGCCTTTGGGTGCGCCGGAAAAAATCCCGTAACTGCCGGCAAGGTGGGCATCCAGATCGGCATCGGCAACGTCGTGTGCCTTGCCTTCCAATATGCGCGCGGCGGCCATGCGGTCAATCGAAAAACTCCGCAGTGCCTCGCGGTCTTCGTCCCATGCATCCAAGTACCAATTGTCGCGGTAATGGGTCAGCCGCTGCGGGCTGACTGTGCGGCGGGTTTTTTCGTCGGTGGAACGGGCGCGATAGTCGAACGTCACGCGCCGCCGCTCCAGTACGCACGAAGCCACGATCCGGAAAGTGTGTTCATCCATGTTGCGGCCACGATGCGGGATCACCCGCACCCGCTGCATCGGCCAATGCTTGCCGCCGGAATGCGCATCCAGCAGTTTTTCCACCCGCTGCTGCAAGGGTGCCAAGGCCGCCGACAACATCCCGCCACTGCTACGCGCCAGTAATTGCTGGGCGGCAAGCAGGGCGTGCAATTCTTCCGAATTCAGCCACAGGCCGGGTAATTCGAACCGCTCGCTCTCGTGCTTATCGTAGCTAAACCCATCCTCGCCGCTGCCAATGACCGGTGCCATCAGCGCATCGCGCAAAAATGCGATATCGCGATAGACGGTGGCGCGTGAACAGCCCAGCTGGTCTTGCAGATGATTGACCGTGACCGGGCGGCGGGCCGCTTGCAGTTGGCGATGCAGGGCGATGATGCGTTCGTAGCGTTCCATGCCGCGATTATGCGTCAGCCCTACGACCCCGCACAGGGCGTGCTGACCCAGTCATCTTTGCGCCATCCCGGTCGGGTATCATGCCCGCATGCTAGACGCTGCAACGCCCCTGATGCTGTGGCTGGCGCTCTCTGCGCCGCCCACCGCAATTTCCACGCCGCCACTGCCATTGCTGCAGCCGGAGGTCGTGCAGCGCCTGATCGACCCGCCACGCTGTCTCGCGGCGCATTGCTTGAATGGCGAATGGCAGCAGGATGCAATGGCCCCGATCCCGGCCGGGCAACGCCGCATCGGTGCCGACGACCTGCCCGGTAGCGGCGGCCGACTGCGTTTGGCTGCAGGCCGCTCGGACTGGGTCAAAGCACAGGGCAGCAATGCGCGGGTGGGGATGCAGTACGGTGTGCAGGCCCTACAAACCAAAGACACCAGTTTGAAGATGTCGGTGGATACTGGTTATCGCATGAAGGGCTATGCCGATGACGGCATTGCCGGCACCGGACCGATATTGCGCGGGCAGCTGGAATGGCAGCAGGCATTGGGCAAGCGCACCCGCCTATCGCAAACCACGCGGTTGGAAACCGGGCAACGCGGCACATACTTGCGCAACAGCCTGCAAGTAAAAACCCAATTGCAGCCGGCACTCACCTTGAGCTCGGGTGTGGAAATGCGCCGTGACAGCAATTTGGTGGGCCGTAACCAAACCGACGCCACATTGAATTTGCGCTACGCGTTTTAACCGCCGATCACCTTAGCCGTCGATCAAAGCCCGCGCGCCTTGCGCCAATAGTTGGTTGGCCACCGCGACCCCCAATGCTTCCGGTGCGGTGGCCGGGCCACTGGCCTGCGCCCGCACGCACTGCCCATCTTTGGCCGACCCCACCAAGCCCTGCAACTGCAAGCCATCGCCGTGCACGCTGGCCAGTGCCGCCACCGGCACATGGCAACTGCCGTGCAGGGCCAGGTTCATTGCCCGCTCGGCGCGCACACAGGTGCGGGTGGGTGCATCGTCCAATACGGCGAACAGCGCTTGCGTTGCGGTGTCATCGTCGCGGCATTCCACCGCAATCGCCCCCTGCGCTGGGGCCGGCAACCATGCCGGGGCATCCAAGCGGCTGCGGATGCGGGCATCGAAACCCAAGCGCTGCAAGCCCGCGCAGGCCAGCACGATGGCGGCGTAATCGCCAGCATCCAATTTGGCCAAGCGGGTGTTGACGTTGCCGCGCAAGTCGCGCAGTTGCAAGTCCGGGCGCAGCGCGCGCAGTTGCGCTTGCCGGCGCAAGGACGAGGTGCCCACGCATGCGCCGTGCGGCAACGCAGCCAAGGTGTCGACCTGGTTGCTGACAAACGCATCGGCGTGGTCGGCGCGGGCCAAGATCGCTGCCAGCGTGAAGCCAGGTTCCAGTTGCATTGGCACGTCTTTCAGCGAGTGCACCGCGCAGTCGGCATCCCCGCGTTGCATCGCCAGTTCGAGTTCTTTCAAAAACAGGCCCTTGCCACCAATCGCGGCCAGCGAGCGATCCAAAATTTCATCGCCGCGCGTGCTCAAGGGCACCAGGCTGACGATCAAGCCGGGATGGGCGGCGCGTAGGCGCTGGGCGACGTGTTCGGTCTGCCACAGGGCAAGCGGGCTTTTGCGGGTGGCGATGCGCAGCGTGGTCATGCGCGCATTATCGCTTGTGCGACAAGGCGGCAACAGCTACAGGTGCAATAAGGTTTCGCGCAGATGGCTGAGGCAGCGCCGGCTGACTTCCAATGGCGCGCCGCCGTGACGCAAGATCGCGTGCACATGGCCTTCCGGCGAGCGCCGCAATTCGGTGATTTCGTCACGCGCCACCAAACAATTGCGATGGATGCGAATAAAGCGCTCGGCAAACTCGGTTTCCAGCGACTTCAACGACTCTTCGATCAAATCTTCGCCGCGCGCGTGGTGCACGACCACATATTTTTCATCGGCCTGCATGAAGCGGATATCGTCAACCGAGATCATCCGCAAACTGCCACCCAAGCGCGCGCACAACTGGCTGCGTGTGCGCGGCTCGTTGCCATGCACATTGCTGCGTCCGGCCAGATAGGTGCGCACTTTGTCCAAGGCAATTGCCAAACGCTCGGCACGCACCGGTTTGACCAGATAGTCCAGCGCTTGTGCATCGAATGCCGATAGCGCGTGGGCGTCGTACGCGGTGCAAAACACCACCGCCGGGCGCGGCTGCAAGTGCGCCAGTGCGCGCGCGGCCTGCAAGCCATCCATGCCGGGCATGGCGATATCCAACAGCACCGCATCGGGCTGCAAGCGTGTGCAGGCATCCAGTGCCGCCTGCCCATCGCCAGCTTCGCCCACCACGCTTACTTGCGGCTGGCCGGCCAGCAGCGATTGCAGGCGCGAACGCGCCAAAGGCTCGTCATCGACAACCAAGATACGCATCGGGGCTGCGTTCATGGCGGGGTCTCATGCAGCGGGGTGATGGGGGGATAGTAGCCGCGCACGGCGGCCAGCGTCACCTCAGCCTGCGGCAAAACGCGCGCTCAGCCAATCGCCAAGCTGGGTGATTTCTTCGGCGCACACCGAATGCTGCATCGGGTAGCGCCGCCACTGCACGTCAAAGCCCAGTGCGCGCAGGGTCTTGGCACTGGCCTCGCCTGCGGCGGCAGGCACCACCGGGTCAAACACGCCATGTGCCATGAACAGCGCTTGGCTGGCGGCGTGCGGGGTCAATGCGGCTTGCGCCTGCTCGGCGGTCATCGGCAAATACGTGGAGAGGGCAACCAAGCCCGCCAGCGGCTGGCTGCGCGCCAAACCCGCCGCCAATGTCACCGCGCCACCTTGCGAAAACCCCACCAGCAATACCCGCTGCGGCGGGATCCCACGCGCCGCTTCGCGCGCGATCAGGGCCTCGACCTGCGCGACCGATTCGGCCACCCCGGCGCGGTCGGCGCGCAGTGCTAAATCGGCAAAATCGAAACTGCTGATGTCATACCACGCCCGCATCCGTGCGCCGCCATTGATGGTGACGGCACGCACCGGGGCATGCGGAAACACAAACCGCAGCGCCGGCCAATCCTTGCGCACCAACTCCGGCACGATGGGCGCAAAGTCATGGCCATCGGCCCCCAAGCCATGCAGCCAGATCACCGCCCATTGTGGGTCGGTACCGGTGGTGTGTTCAAGCGTGTCCAGCAGCATCGGGGTGTCCAAAACGAAACAGAGCGGCGCATTATGCCGCTCAATGCGCCTGCCTTGCCGCGCGTTGCGGAAACACCATGATGGCGATGACGACAAAGGCCAGCAACGCCAGCGTGGCGGAGCTGCGGCTGAGTTCCAGCCCGCCTTTGACGATGGGTTTATCGAGAAAATCCCCCAACACCGCCCCTAAGGGACGGGTCAGGATGAAGGCCAGCCAAAACAACAGCGTCGAAGACACGCGCTTGGAGTAATGCAACACGGCCACCAAGGCCAATGCCGTGCCAAATACCACAATGCCACCACGATAGCCCAGCCCTTGGGTGTCGGCCACCCAATCCCCCAAGGCGGTGCCCAAGGTTTGTGAGCACATGATGGTCAGCCAGTAAAACCCTTCCGCGCGTGGCGTGCTGATGCTGGCCACCGACATCGTACCCAGCGTGCGCTGCCATGCCCACAAGCTGCAAAGGAGGAGGGCCAGCAGCAAGGCCGAGCCACCGCTATAGCCAATTCCAAGGGAGCGCGTCGCAAAATCCGCCAAGGTCGTGCCCACCGTGGTGCTGGCAAGAATTGCAAACCAGTACAGCCACGGGTTGAACTGGCGCGCGCGCACTTGCAACCACACCGCTACCACAAACACCAGCGCAAACAGCCCGGTGCCAATCAAGTAGCCATTGGCATTGGCCTGCGCGGTGGTCTCGCCCAACCACGACATCGTGACCGCATCGCCGCCGGTTTCGCCCAAGGTGGTGGCGGCGATCTTGATCAACCAGAACAACAAGGTCACCGCAGGCACTTTGGTCAGTGCGGTTGCCAGCGGGGCTTGCATGCGCATGTGGTCATCTCCTCGCCAATATCGCCAGCATGCGCCACGCACGTTAGCGCTGCCTCCGCCAAAACTCAGCGGCACGTTAACAAGGCTTGCAGCAGACTGTCGGCCCATGCATCGTTTGCACATGCCTGACCTTGCCAACCCCGGCCTGCGCGTCTTGCTGATCGAAGACCAGCACGACATCGCCGCCAACATTTGGGATTTTCTTGAACGTCGCGGTCACGAGATGGATCACTGTGCCGATGGGGCCAGTGGACTGGCGCGGGCGTTGCGTGGCGATATCGATGTGATCGTGCTGGATCTTGGGCTGCCGCGTTTGGATGGATTGGAGCTCTGCCGTCGCCTGCGCGAAGCTGGCCACGGGGTACCAGTGTTGATGCTGACCGCACGCGACACTCTGGAGGATAAGTTGCGCGGCTACGCCGAAGGTGCCGACGATTATCTGGTGAAGCCGTTTGCCATGCGTGAGCTGGAAGCGCGCATCCGCGCACTACGCCGCCACACGCTTACAGGAACCGCACTGCACTTTGGGCCACTGCATTACGACCCACACAGCATGACTGCCACCCGTGACGGGCAACGCATGACGCTGACCCGTTTGCAAGGTTCGATCCTGACCTGCTTGCTGCAAGCTGCCCCCCGCGTGGTGACGCATGCGCGTTTGCTTGAATTTGCTTGGGGCGATGGCGGCGGTGATGTGGCGGCGCTGCAAACCCAAGTGTATGAATTGCGTATCTTGGTGGACAAGCCATTTGCACACGCATTGATTCAGTCGGTACGTGGCGTTGGCTATCGTTTGGTGGGGGCAGGATGAGCACGCCGTTGACGTTACGCCATCGCTTTGCGCTGCTGGCCTTGCTGCTGGGGTTGGTATTGAGTGGGCTATCGACATTGAGCTTACTGTCGATGACCGAAGATTACGAAAGCATCGTCTCTGCTGAAATTCTGCGCGGCCAAGCCGAAGACTACGGCCAACGATTGGCGCAGACGCAGGCGGTGCCACTGCCGGCCACCCATCGCCTGCGTGGCTATCGCAGCAACGACCCAAACTTGCCTGCGGCCTATTCGCACCTGCCGCCAGGCATGCACGAAGATGCCGCCGACAACGACACCCATGTGGGCGTGTTCGATACCGCTGCAGGGCGGCTCATCTTCGCCATCGACATGGGTGATTTCGAACAAATGGAGCGCCATTTACATCGCTTGGTCATCATGATGATGGTGCTGGGCACCGCGCTGGCTGGTTGGCTGGGTTGGCTGCTCGCCGGGATTGCACTGCAACCGCTGCGCCGCTTGGCAGAAGGTGTGGAAGCATTGCCGGTGCAGCCGCAGCCCAGCCAATTGGCGGCAGGGGTCAGCCACGACGCACTGGGCCAGTTAGCCACCGCGATCGACGCCTATCAGTCCCGGCTTGTTGCTGCCGATGCCCGCGAACAGGCCTTCCTTGCCGATGCCAGCCACGAACTACGCACGCCACTTGCGGTGATCCAAGGCGTCACCGAAGTCTTGTTGGATGACGCCAGCGCCACCCCCGCGCAACGCACCCGCTTGGCACGCCTCGAGCGCGGTGTGCAAGACATGGGGCAGTTGCTGGAAGCCATGCTCGCCATCGCTAGGCGCAAACCGCTGGCGGTAGAAGCTGTCGCCATACACAGCCTGCTGCAAGAGGTTGCCACCCGTGTTTTGGTGGGCAAACCCACGCTGCAACTCACGCTGCACGCAGAGGGGCAACTCCATACCGCGCGCCGTGAAGCCGTGTTACTGATAGCAGGCATGCTGCGCTTGTTGCTGAACGCGCAATCTTGCACCGGCGCGCAATTGCGGATGGACGCCAACCGGCTGGATATCGTGCTGATCACGCCCACCGATGCCACCGCGACACAGCCGCCGCCACGCGCCGATACCGGAACCGGCTCGGCCCTGCTTGACCGGCTGGCGGCGCGGCTGCATTGGCAAGTACGGATTCACAGCCCGGCGCAGGCTAGCTTGCTACTGCACCCCAACGCATCCGCATGATGCATCGCGTCGTCATACCTTTGGAGGCCACATGACACAACCATGGTTCTTCTGGGCGCTGTTGTCGGCCATCTTTGCTGCGCTGACCGCGATTTTCGCCAAACTGGGCTTGGCGGGTATCAATTCCGATTACGCAACCTTGATCCGTACCGCGATGATCTTGTGGCGGCTACCGGAAAATGGAGCAACCCCCTGCAACTGGCAGCGCGCACATGGACCTTTTTGGGCTTATCGGCCTTGGCCACCGGTGCCTCGTGGGTGGCTTATTTTCGCGCGCTGCAAGTGGGCCGCGCCGCACAAGTGGCCGCGGTGGATAAACTCAGTCTGCTGCTGGTGGCGGTCTTTGCGGTGATGTTCTTGGGCGAACGCCCCGCCACCCGCGAATGGTTGGGCATTGCCCTTGTCGGGGCAGGCGTGTTGGTGCTTGGTTTTAAACGTTTATGAAGGCAAACACATGGCAAGCTTAACCTGCCAGGCATTTGCCGCCTTGTTGCGTCAGCCGCGCCTCAATCCTCGGGCGTTTGATCTTGCTTGATCGCCGCATTCTCCTCGCGCCGGTTGCGCTGGATCGGTGCGTTGACGATGCTCGCATCGATGA
>NZ_DAOOUM010000018.1:0-22067 GCF_035369645.1 Thermomonas sp.
CCGACCGGGCCGCGGCCGTGGACGAAGTGCATGCGCGCCCGCATCCGCTGCTCCAACTTGCGGCCACTGCGGCGCTTGATCTGGATCGGGAAGGACAGGGTCAGGCCGGCAAGTCCAGCACGGAAGCGATCCAGGCCGCCAAGAGCGTCGGCGCATTCAGTGGCGAGCCGTTGCGGAGCAACCTCATCAACCAGCTCAACCATTGGGGCTTTCACAAGTGGCTCGGCCTGACAGATTCGGCCGACCTGTTCTCCACTTCGCGCCACTTGGTGCAGACAACCTCGTTGCTGCGCTATCCGGTGTTCGTCAAGGACGACGATTACCGTGGCTCACCTGACATGACCAAGCACCCCTTGCAGAAGCCTATTCACCGCATCTTATGCGTCGAATAGGACTGTCATTCCCCGCAAGATCCCAACTCTGGCATATTGGGTGTAAATGGGCGTCTTAATGGATGCACCTCGAAAATGGGTGTAAATGGGTGTAGTATTGGTTCATGCTGAAAACCGACACCATCCAGATCACCCCGGAGATCCTGAGCCTCATCGCCAGGATCGAAGAGTTCAAGGGCGCATGGCGCGCCTTGGGCACTCTTGCTCCCGACCGCCTGTCGGCCCTGCGCCGCGTGGCCACCATCGAGAGCATCGGTTCCTCCACCCGCATCGAGGGCAGCAAGCTGTCCGACCGGGAAGTGGAGCAGCTGCTGTCGAACCTGGAGATCAAGTCCTTCGCCACCCGCGACGAGCAGGAGGTGGCCGGCTACGCCGAGCTGATGGATCTGGTGTTCTCGTCCTGGCAGGGCATCCCCTTCACCGAAAACCACATCAAGCAGTTGCACCAGATCCTGCTGCGCTACAGCGAGAAGGACACCTGGCATCGCGGCAACTACAAGACCAACTCGAACAGCGTCGCCGCCTTCGACGAGACCGGAGCGCAGATTGGCATCGTTTTTCAAACCGCATCACCCTTCGACACGCCCCGTCTGATGACGGAGCTGGTGGCCTGGGTCAACCAGGAGCGAGAAACGGCCCGGCTGCATCCGCTGCTGATCATCGCCCTGTGCGTCGTCGTGTTCCTGGAGATTCACCCTTTCCAGGACGGCAACGGGCGGCTCTCTCGCGTGCTGAGCACGCTCCTGCTGCTGCAGGCCGGGTATGCCTACGTGCCTTACAGCTCGCTGGAGAGCGTCGTCGAGCAGAGCAAGGAAGCCTACTACCTGGCGCTGCGGCAGACCCAGGGTACGATCCGCACCGATGCACCCAACTGGCAGCCGTGGCTGGTGTTCTTCCTGCGCTCCCTTGCCGAGCAGGTTCGGCGCCTGGAGAAAAAGGTTAAACGCGAGAAGATCGTGCTGGCGGCCATGCCGGAACTGCAGTTACAGATCGTCGAGTTCGCCCGCGAGCACGGGCGCGTCACTATCGGCGAGGCCATCAAGCTGACCGGGGCCAGCCGCAACACGCTCAAGCAGCATTTCAGGGCGCTGGTCGAGCGCGGCACACTTGATCAGCACGGCAGTGGCCGTGGAGTTTGGTACGGACTGCGCTGAGGACTGCGGGACGCGGGTTCGATTCCCGTTTCGGGAATTGAACTCGCCCCCGAAACGCCAGTATTGGCGCGGGTTCTGGCGGTTGCCTCTTGAGCGCCACCCTTGTCGCCACCCCGGTTTTCGGGCGTTTTCGGCCTCTCTGTCTCTGTTTTTCTCTGCGACCCTCTTGAACATTCAAGGCGCGAAGTCCTGCATTGGCGCGGCTATCGAACACTCCGTGCTGGTCAACCAGAGGCCAACAGCGCGGAGTCAGGGCGACAGCCAGATTGCAGGCACAAAAAAACGGCCGAAGCCGTTGATTTGATTGGTGGGCGGTGCAGGGTTCGAACCTGCGACCCTTGCCGTGTGAAGGCAATGCTCTACCGCTGAGCTAACCGCCCGGTGTTGCGAGCCGCGTATCATACAGCACTGCGCGCGGATGGCAATAGAGATCGTTTCCGCCGTGCGTATTTGCAGCCGCATCCGTTTGGGTGTGCGATTACCTGATCGCTGTAATTGGCTTGCGTACCCACGCTTACGCCGCATAATACCCTGTCTACAAATGAGATTTTCACATGCGTAATGTGTTGACCTTGCTCTTGTTTTTGATGATGACGTCGCTGCTGGTGGCATGTGCCAGCGGTGGGGCGAGTGGTGGGGTGCCCCGTAGATCGATCGTGAACAACGAAGTTGCCGGCAATAAACTGCCGCCACCGGATACTACTGCCGCATCAGGTGCCTACGAAGGTGCTAGCGACTATCGGGTTGGTGCGCAGGATTTGTTGGAAATCAGCGTGTTTGGTGTGCAGGATTTAGACAAAGAAGTGCGTGTCAACTCCAACGGGCAGATTTCACTGCCGTTGATTGGTGGTGTGATGGCGGGTGGTCGCACCATTCCTGAATTGGAAAAAGAGCTTGCCAGCAAGTACGCAAACGGGTTCCTGCAAAACCCGCAGGTCAGCGTGTTTGTGAAGGAGTACTCCAGCCAGCGCATCACGCTGGAAGGGGCGATCATCAAGCCCGGCATCTACCCCATCACCGGCAAGACCACGTTGCTACAGGCGATTGCCTTGTCCGGCGGTGTGGATGACAAGGTTGCCGATTTGGGCGGTATCGTGTTGATGCGCCAAATCAATGGGAAGCGCATGGCCGCAGTGTATGACTTGCGCGCGGTGCGTCGGGGCACGATGGAGGATCCGCAGGTGTATGGCGACGACATCATCGTGGTGGAAACTTCGGGCTCCAAATCGGCGTATCGCCGCTTCATTGAATCCATACCAGCTTTCGGTATTTTCAATTGGTTGCATCTCTAAGTTCATCAAGGACGATCACGCATGACCAACGGCCAATACCCCACCGGTTCATCCGGTGATGACCGATTCCTGCCTGCACGACATGAGGGGGCATCCGGTCAGTTGACGGCAAACAATCGCACTGCTGGCGCCATGCTTGCACTGGAGTTTCAGCAGAATGAGCATCGTGACGATGACGATATCGATCTATTGGCGTACTGGCATATTTTGGTCAAGCGCCGCCGCTTGATTGCCAGCACCCTGATTGCGGTTGTGGCAATAGCGCTGCTGATGACCTTGATGGCGACACCCATCTATCGTGCTTCGACGGTGCTGCAGATCGAGAAGCAGGGTAGTCAGGTCATTCAGGTGGATGGCATCCAGCCTGGCAATGACATGTACGGGTGGGATCCGGATTTCCTGCAAACCCAGATCGAGTTGATCAAAAGTCGTTCGCTCTCCGAACGTGTGGCCAATGAGTTGCACTTGAATCAGACCGCGATGGATCGCCTGTCGGAACCGGGCTGGTTGGATCGTATGCTGGCGCTATTGCAGCCAAAATCTCAGCAGACAACCAAGCAGGCAGGCAAGCTGGCTGCCAAAGGTTCGCGTGCAGATGCGGAAGCGCTGAAAGGTGCCGCCTGGATGATCAGCGCCGGACTGAGCGTTGAACCAGTACGCAACTCGAAATTAGTGCGCATCAACTTCGATAGCCCATCACCGGATTTTTCTGCACGCGCTGCCAATGCCATTGCCGATGGATTTATCGCCTCTGGTTTAGAGCGCAGGTTTGGGGCGTCGTCGTATGCCAAAACCTATCTGGAAGACCAGCTCAAGTTGACTAAAGCGCGCTTGGAAGAATCCGAGCGCAAATTGGTGCTATTTGCGCAGCAGCAAAACTTGGTGGATACCGGCGATAAAGGGCAAACGCTGGCGGTGCAGAACCTGACCCAGCTCAATGCTGCGTTGGCCGCTGCACAAGACCAGCGGATTCGTGCGCAGGCGCGCTGGCGGCAGGCATCCAGTGGGGCAATGCCGGCCGACATGATCGGCAACTCCAATATCCGCGCGTTGCAACAACAGAAGGGCGCATTGCAGGCGCAGTACCAACTCAAGCTGCAAACTTTCAAGCCAGATTATCCGGAGATGCGCCAGCTCAAAGGGCAAGTGGATGAGCTGGATCGCCAGATCGCACAGGAAATCGGTGGTGTCCGCGCTTCGGTCAAAGCCGAGTTTGATGCTGCGTCAGCGCAGGAACATTTGTTGAGTGGGCAGATCGCGGCATTGCGCACGCAAGCTTTGGATGTGGACGGGCGCAGCATCCAGTACAACATCCTCAAGCGCGAAGTCGATACCAACCGCCAGCTTTACGATGGTCTATTGCAGCGTTACAAGCAGGTTGGTGTGGCTGGTGATGTGCGCTCCAATAATATTTCGATTATTGATCGTGCCGAGGTACCGGGCGGGCGCTTCAAGCCCAGCTTGGTCACCAATTTGGCATTGGGTCTACTCTTGGGTGGCATGCTGGGCGTACTGGCGGCATTCTTGCTTGAATTCTTGGATGACACGCTTAAAACACCCAGTGATATCGAGCAGAAGCTCAGGCTGCCCGTGCTGGGTGTGGTGCCTAAATTGGGGCCGAAGGAAAGTGTGGCAGCGGCAGCAGCTAACCCGCAATCGTCATTCTCTGAGTCGTATCGTTCGGTGCGCACGGCATTGCAGTTTGCGACCGATCATGGGGTTCCTAGAACCCTGTTGATCTCCAGTAGTGGCCCTGGTGAAGGCAAATCGACCACGGCGCAGGTGCTGGCGCATAACCTTACTCAATTGGGTAAGCGTGTATTGCTGGTGGATGCCGACTTGCGTAACCCCTCCTTGCATAAGTCGTTTGGTATTCGGGTTGAACACGGATTGAGTAACTTGTTAGCAGGTGCTTGCACATTCAGTGATGTGCTCCAGCCTTCCGGGTCAGAGCGACTGGATTTGATTTTGGCGGGGCCATTGCCGCCCAATCCTGCCGAGCTGCTATCCAGTTCGAAGCTCATTTCACTGTTCACGGTTGGCTCGGATCGCTATGACCACGTGATTGTGGATGGCCCGCCGGTGTTGGGTTTGGCGGATGCCCCGATTTTGTCCAACGCGGTGGACGCCACCTTGCTGGTGGTGACTAGCGGCAGAACCAAAATCAGTGCCGCACAGGCTGCGCTCAAGCGATTGGTCGCGGCACGGGCGCATATCGTCGGGAGTTTGCTGACCAAATACGATGCAAGTACCGCCGGCTATGGCTATGGTTATGGCTATCGATATGAGTCTTACTATGCCTATGGCAATAAGCCCAGGCTGACCAAGAGTTGACCGATGAGCGGCGCGAACGGGGACGCGCTGGAATGGGCCGTGGCCCTGTTGCATGCTCCTGCAGAGCGGCATGCACTGCGGTTGCGGTCATTGCCTACAGGAATGACCGCGTTATTGGGAGTTGCGGCGGATGCCTTACCCGATGCACTGCGAACAGCGGCAGCGCGCTTCGCGGAGTCTGAGGCCAGTATTCGCGACGCTGCCCGATTTTATGTGCGTGAAGTTCTCTTGTTTCCACACGCGGATGCTTATCGCGTCTTGGGTGTGGAGGCAGATGCACCGCTTGCCGACATCAAGGCACACTATCGGTTGTTGCAGCGCTGGTTGCACCCGGATCGGATACAGGATGCGGGCGATGCCGTGTTTGCCGTCCGGGTTAACGGCGCATGGCAGCATTTGCGCAATGCCGAGCGTCGGGCAGCCTACAACCACGCACTAGCGCAAGAAAAACAGACACAAGACGTCGCGCATGAGCACGCCATTGCGAGCATTGCAGAAGGGCCGCAGGCGGCGCGGGTGTGGGTGCCAGTCGTGCAACCGGTACCGGCATTGCAGCGCTGGCTCAAGCGGCTGCCATTCTTGGTGATGTTGCTGTTTTGCGTAGTGTTGAGTGGCTTGATTGTGCGTGATTACCAGCGTGCGCCGGGCTTGGTATCACCGACCTTTACGGAAACCAAGCCGCCACTTGTTACAAGGCCGATCGCAGTGGGTGCGTTATCTGTCAAGAGCAAACCAGCTAAGGAAACCGGCGCAGGCAAAACACCCGCACGTCGGCTGCCAGAGGCATCCATAAGCGCCGTGGTTCCCGCTGTGCCCACGTCCGCCGCAATCCCAGTGACTGCACAAACACCGATGCCGCTTCCTAAGCAACTACGCGAGCCAGATCAAAACGCAATAACGTCATCGCCAGCACTTGCTGTTGAACCCCCCGCTCGCAATGCCCCGTTGCCAGCAATACCGGCTGACATTCTCGCACTGCCGGATTCTTCCCAAATTCAATCTGCGCAACAAGCGGGTGGGCAGTTGCTGCGGTTTATGCAGCAACCAGGCCTACCACCGCCGCCCATCTGGAATAACCCCACGCTGCAAACCACGGCGATACAGATGCGGCAGCAGTTGCATGCAAATGGGCGGGTCACCTTTGCGGATCCGCGGTGGCGGATTGACGATCAAACCGCCGAATTGATCACCCGTTACACGGGGGGCGATGGCAAGAACACGTCGGGCGTGTTGACCGCAACTTTGCGCTGGCGTGAAGGACAATGGCTGGTTAGTGGTTTGGGGATGGGGCAGACACAATGAAGCAAGGTGTTCGCACGGGACTACTGATCGTCTTTGGCGCAGTTTGCTTGTTTGCAGGATGGCGGGTGTTGGGGCAAATGCAGGCGGAGCGTTTGCTTGCGACTGCGCCAGCACAGGCGCTGCAATGGCGAGAAAACGACCCTGCCGTATTGCAGGCGATGATCGATCAAGCCGTGCAGAAGAATGACCCAGTAACGGCTTCCGCGTTGACGCGCCGGATGCTGAGCCATGAGCCGTTGATGGGGCAGGGCTTCCGTAGCTTGGCCCAAATCGCCGATCTGCGTGGGGACGCGGCCCAAGCACACGTGCTGTTTCAAATTGCCGAGCGGCGTGAGCCTCGCGACTTGCCCACGCGCGCATGGTTGGCGCAGTCAGCGTTGCATCAGCACGATGACGCGGCGGCAATGCGGCAGTTTGATCTCATCTTGAAACAAAGCCCAGAGCGCTTTACTGAGTTGGGGCCCGTATTGGTTCAGATGGCCCAAGACCCACAATTTGCGCGGGCATTGGCGAATAGCCTGGGCACCAATCCCCCTTGGCGTGCGGGAATGCTGCAAGCATTGCAAAAAAGCGAGTTGGCACAAGCTCGGGTGATGCAAGCGCTGCAAGCGGTGCATGGACTAAGTGCAGCGGAGTTTGGGCAATGGCTGGACAGCCTGATGGCGCAAGGGCGCTGGGGTGAGGCCTTTGCGCTGTGGGCGGGAGTGGCAGATACAAAAAGCGGGGCATTGCCATTGCTTTACAACGGTGATTTTAGGCATCCGTTGAGTAATGCTGGTTTTGATTGGCACCAAGGCGATGTGCCCGGGGTGTTGTTGACGTTGGAGCCATCCAAGTCAAAGATGCACGTCGCCCATCTCCACTTCTTAGGGCGTGGGGCTGCCGAAGCCGGACTGGAGCACCCGCTGATGTTGATGCCGGGGCGCTATCGCTTGGGTATGCAGCTGCGAGCGCAGGGGTTTGAGAGTGAATTGGGTTTGCAGTGGGTGGTGGAGTGCCAACGCGGCCCGCGCATCGTGACGGTGGCATTGCCCAGTGACGGCAGTTTTGATTGGCGGCACGAGGCCGCTGAATTTGAAATTCCGGGCCACGACTGCCAAGGCCAACGCTTGCGCTTGCTCAATCCCGTGGGTGGCGGTGGTGGGCAGCGGGTGAGTGGCGACCTATGGCTGGGACAGCTGCAAATCGAGCGATTATCCAAGTGAAATAACACTTGTCGGCCGCAGCGTCGGTTATTTCCCACAGCCTATTGCCATCGCCGGTGAATGCGCGGAGGATTCCAGTCACAGCGTTTTCCGTGAATGCCGGAAAAGGGGTGCTGCATGGACGTGGTGATCGTTGATGATCTGCCGTCGGCCCGCACATTGATGCGGGGTATCGTTCAGGAGATTGGACCACAGTTGTCGGTGTATGACTTTGGTGTACCCGAAGCGGCACTGGATTGGTGCGAGGACAATCGGCCCGATCTATTGTTGCTGGACTACCGCATGCCGGGCATGGATGGGCTGGAGCTGGCCAAGGCGTTCCGCAAATCTCTGCGGAATCGGGATGTGCCCATCGTGCTGGTAACCGTGGTGGATGACGAACCGGTACGACAAGCCGCGCTGGAAGCCGGGGTGATTGATTTTTTACTCAAGCCCATTCGGCCACGCGAAATGCGCGCGCGTTGCCGGAATTTACTGCAACTGCGCCAGCAATCGGAGTCGGTCAAGCAGCGCGCGTTATCGTTGGAACAGCGTCTTCTGGCCAGCATGCACGAGGTGGAGGAGCGCGAGCGCGAAACCCTATCGCGGCTGGCACGGGCCATCGAATTTCGCGATACCGGCACCAGTGCATACCTAGAGCGGATGTCGCACATCGCCGGCGTGATTGCCGAAGGCTTGGGCCTGCCCGAAGATCAGGTGCGGCTGATCGAGCTGGCCGCACCGCTGCATGACATCGGCAAAATTGCCATTCCCGATGCCATCTTGATGAAGCCAGGCCCGCTGGAGCCGCATGAGCGCGAACACATGAAGCAACACCCACGAATTGGTTACGAACTGTTGCAAGACAGTCAGAACCGCTTCATCCAGATGGGTGCGCAAATCGCTTTGCGGCATCACGAATGGTGGGACGGCAGTGGCTATCCCGATGGCTTGCGTGGCCTGGCCATTCCAATCGAGGCACGGGTGGTAACGGTGGCGGACGTATTCGATGCGCTGTTGTCGCCACGCCCGTATAAACAAGCATGGAGTATTGGTCGCACCCTGGAGTACATCGGTGCGCAAAGTGGGGCAATGTTAGACCCCGCGTGCGTGCGTGCGCTGATGAACAATCTGCCGCGCGTCTATGACATTTGCGATCACTACTCGCACGTCAAGCCACATCGGGTTGTGGGTTGAGGGCACGCACGTGGGTATTGGCCTGATCCGCATGCGTCTGCAACAACGTGCAGACAGCGAGCACGCTCAAGTATTCGTGCGGATTGCCATCACGTTTTTGTTTTCACTGTACTTGGGCTGGGAAGTTGGCAGCGGCGATACCAGCCCGGGCCTGTATGCCACGTGGGTTATTTTGCTAGCCGAGTGGGTGTTGTCAATAGGGCTACTGACCGCCATCGTGCTATCGCCTGCTCCATCTCACCAGCGCCGCTGGTTGGGCATGTTGGCCGACTACGCGGCGCTGGGCGGGGTGATGTATTTGCAGGGCGAGCCAGCATCGCCACTGTATGCGGTTTATTTATGGGTCACCATTGGCAATGGCCTGCGCTATGGGCCTGGCTATCTGTATGCCGCAACGGCACTGGCGGGGCTGTCATTTGCGGCAATGATGCTAGCTACGCCGTATTGGCAGCAGAGTGTTTATTTATCCTGGGGCCTACTCATCGGGCTAATAGCGGTGCCCTTGTATTTCGCCAATTTACTGAGGGCGCTGACCTCGGCGATCGAAGATGCACGGCGTGCCAATCAGGCCAAGAGCCGTTTTTTGGCGAATATGAGCCATGAATTTCGCACACCTTTGAATGGCCTGTCGGGGATGTCGGAATTATTGGCAAGCACGCGACTGGATAGCGAGCAACGCGGCTATCTGGAAACCATTCAAGCCGCATCCCATGCATTGTTAGCCTTGGTCGAGGACGTGCTGGATATCTCGGTCATCGAGGCTGGCAAGCTGAAATTGCGGCAAGAAACATTTGAACTGCACGCATTATTGGAGCAGATCAACTTGATGCTGCGGCCACAGGCGCAAGCCAAACGATTGCTGTATGGGGTGACGGTGATGCCGGATGTGCCAGCCCGGATCGGCGGGGACCCCGGTCACCTGCAGCAAGTGTTGGTGAATTTATTGAGCAATGCCATCAAATTCACAGCGGCAGGAGAGGTGCGGATGACCGTGGCTAGGTCGGCCGCCACCTCCGGACAGCTGCGTCTGCGCTTTACCGTCACCGATACTGGTATTGGCATCCCGGCAGAGGCGCGCGCACGTTTGTTTGAAGCGTTTGAACAGGCCGATAACAGCATGGTGCGCCGGCATTCGGGAACGGGATTGGGCACCACCATTGCCAAAGGCTTGACCGAGGCAATGGGCGGCACGATTGGGTTTGAAAGCAGTGAAAACGTCGGCAGCCGGTTCTGGATCGAGCTTCCGTTTGCGGTGCCGGCGATCGCAAGCGTGGCACCGGCGGCTACGGCACGGGTACCGCAGCAGCCCGCCTTGTCGGTGCCGGCTGCCAATGTCATTGCGTTCAGCGACCCATTTTTGCGGCATCGCGCACGGGTGCGCACATTGCGCGTCTTGATCGCAGATGATCACGCCGCCAACCGCCTTCTTTTGCAGAGCATTTTGCAAAAAGCCGGGCATCGTGTCACTGCCGTAGAAGATGGCGAATCGGCACTGGATGCCCTGGCGACGGGTGATTTTGATTTTGCTGTAGTGGACCTGCATATGCCTGCGCTGAGCGGGATTGACCTACTCCGCCAGTTGCGGGTGATGCAGGCCGGCGGCGGCAATACAACCCCTGTGCTGGTGCTCAGTGCCGATGCCACGCCAGAGGCCGTGCATGCCTGCCGTGATGCGGGTGCATGCGATTTCATCAGTAAGCCATTTTCCGCAGCGCGGTTACTTGAAACCATCGCTGGAATCGCGGCGGGCGAACACTCGGCGACCACCGAATCACCGCCGGCTGTGGTGCAAGTCAGTGATCAGCTGGTGTTGGATCCTGCGATGTTGGATGAGTTTGCGCTATTGGGGATGGGGGCGGGGTTTGAAGCCGAATTCATTGGCCAATGCGTCCGCGATGCACGCATGGCATTGGTGTGGATGCACAGTGCCGGGGCGCAGCAAGATTGGGAGCAATTGCGTGATCAGGCGCATGCAATCAAGGGCATTGCCGCGAATTTGGGGCTACCACAATGCGTTTGTATCTGTAGCGGCATGATGCAGATGACGACGTTTGATCTAGAACGCGATTGGCGGCAGCAGGTCGAAGCACTGACGCAGGCGCTACGCCATGGCGAACAGGCACTTGCGGCGCGCGGCAGTTGGAAGCCCGCGCGCGAAGAAATCCCGTAAGCGTGGTCATGCTTGCGCCGATGTGGGCACACCGTGGCGACGGTACTGCGCGCGGACGAGGCGCTCCATGGTGCGCAAGGATTTTTCACCTAATTGCAGCGCGGTATCCACCCAGACTTCGGTGATCGCCAGCATTTCTTCCAGCGCAACCGGCTGTGCCATTGCGCGGACTTGATGCATGGCGCTGCGGGCATGCGCAATACGCAGATTCCGTCGAATAACATCTTCCACCGCCAGCACGCCTTGGCCGCGCGGAACCAGCACATCCACTAAGCCCATCCGGTACAACGCATCGCTGGTGAAAATTTCGCCAGAGAGCATCAGCATTTCCGCTTGGTGCGGGGCAATGCGTTTGCATAAAAACGAATACGCCCCCATCCCCGGAAACAGATCGAATAACACCTCCGGTAGCCCCATGCCCACGCCTTCCTCGGCAACGATGGTGTGGCAACTCAACGCAGCTTCAAAGCCACCACCCAGTGCATCGCCCTGCACCAGTGCGATGCTGTGTGCGCCTGCGCCTAGGCCCGCATGAAAGGCGTGCACGCCCTGCACGCATTGTTGCGCATAGGCCAGCAGTGCCGTCCGGTCGTGGCGACGGATGGCGTCGCAGAAATATTCCAGATCGCCACCCAGGTTGAAGGCATCACAATCGGAAGCTAGCACCACATGCTGCAATCCGGTGTCTCCGTGCTCGTGTTTACGTTGCAAGCGGTCGGATACGTTGGCTTGGTAGCGCAGGATGTCGGCCACCAATGCTGGTTTGAAACAGGCGCGGCCCGGTTGCGTGGCGAGGTCGGCATGCATGTGGCACCAGTGCACGCTGCCATGGGCAGTCTCGCAGGTGCGCAGGGTGGAAAAGGGGGAATTGGGGGATAGTTTTTCAACGCTTGCAGTGGCCATGATCGCTCCTGACAGGGATTGCCAGCCCGGGCCTGGCCGGCAGGGTGCGGAGGAAACGGCGAGTGTTGGCCCGAACTGTCTCTATGCGCCCAAATGTTTGAAAGCGCAAGAAAAAACCCCGGCCGCAATGCGTCCGGGGTGGTGAGCGTAAAGGGCCGTAGCAGTGCTTGTTTAGGCCTTGGCCGGCTCGCGCAGCTCCTTGCGCAAAATCTTGCCTACGTTGCTCTTGGGTAGTTCATGACGGAATTCCACGAAACGCGGCTGCTTGTAGCCGGTCATGTTTTCGCGGCAGAACGCTTTCACCGCATCGGCAGTGAGGGCCGGGTCTTTCTTGACGATGAAAACCTTGACTGCTTCGCCAGACTTGTCATCCGGTACGCCAATCGCGGCCACTTCCAACACACCGGGCATCATTGCAATCACGTCTTCCACTTCATTGGGATAGACGTTGAAGCCAGATACCAGGATCATGTCTTTCTTGCGATCAACGATGTAGAAGTAGCCTTGCTCGTCCATCCGCGCCATGTCACCGGTGTGCAGCCAGCCATCGGCGTCGATCACTTTGGCGGTTTCATCCGGGCGCTGCCAATAGCCTTTCATTACCTGTGGGCCCTGGACGCACAGCTCGCCAATATCGCCATTGGGCAATATGGTGCCATCGTCGCCCTTCACGCAGACCACGGTAGACGGCACCGGCATACCAATTGAACCGTTGTATTCGCGCAGATCCAGTGGGTTGATGCACACCGCTGGCGAGGTTTCGGTCAGCCCGTAAGCCTCGGCCAAGGTCACCCCGGTGACTTTTTTCCAGTTCTCGGCCACCGCGCGCTGTACCGCCATGCCGCCACCCAAAACAAGGTGTAGCGGGGAGAAATCCACGTCATTGAAACCGGGGGTATTGAGCAGGCCATTGAACAGCGTGTTGACACCGGTAATAGCAGTAAACCGCGTACCTTTAAGCTCTTTGACAAAGCCGGGCATGTCACGCGGGTTGGTGATCAGCAGATTGGCTGCACCAAATTTGATGAACACTAGGCAGTTCGCGGTCAGCGCAAAGATATGATAAAGCGGCAACGCGGTAACGATGGTTTCTTCGCCATATTTGATATTGCCGCCCACCCACGCCGCTGCCTGCTGCATATTGGCCACCAGATTGCGGTGGGTCAGCATGGCCCCCTTGGAAACGCCGGTGGTGCCGCCGGTGTACTGCAAAAAAGCCAAGTCTTCGGGAGTGTTACGGATCACTGGTAGTTGCTGCATGCGGCCCAAGGTCAAGGTGTCGCGAAAGCGCACCGCGCCGGGGATGTTGTAATCAGGCACCATCTTTTTGATGTGCTTGAGTACAAAATTGACCAGCATGCTCTTGGGGAAGCCCAGCATGTCGCCAAGGCCGGTGGTAATAGCACGCACACTAGGGAGTTGCGCCAGCACCTCTTGGGCGACATGGCCAAAGTTGTCCATGACCAACAGCACACTGGCCCCGGAATCGGTGAGCTGGTGCTTGAGCTCGCGTGTGGTGTACATCGGGTTGGTGTTGACCACGATGAGCCCGGCACGGAGTACGCCGAAAATCGCAATTGGATATTGCAGGCAGTTGGGCATCATGATCGCAACACGATCACCCTTTTTCAGCTTCAACTCACCCAGCAAATAGCCCGCAAAATCGCGGCTTAGGCGGTCTAGCTCGGCATAGGTAATCGACTTACCCATGTTGATGAAGGCCGTCTTGTCGCTGTATTTCTTCAACGCCGCGTCAAACACATCGTTGATCGACGCGAACTCGTTCATGTCGATTTCGGCGGGCACGCCGGCGGGGTAGTGGTCCAACCAAGGTTTTTCGGAACGCATGCACTGCTCCCCTGCAAGTGAGCCGGCGTTGAAAATGCGCCGGCGTATGGATTCGTCTTGGATTGGAGCATAGCCACCCATGCCTGACAAGCTGGGGCGGGTAGGCGCAAGAACAGGGGGCTAGGCGGCCCCTTTTGCAGCCAGTTGCCGCAACACGTACTGCAACACCCCGCCGTGGCGGAAGTACTCCACTTCTTTGGGGGTCAGCAGTAGCACCTGTACGGTAAAGGTCTGTTGGCGGCCATCCGCAGCGGTGGCGGTCACCGTGGCGGTTTTTGCTGCACCATCATGCAGGCCGGTGACCGCATAGACCTCGGTACCGGTCAGGCCCAGTGAGGTGGCCGTTTGGCCTTCGACAAACTGCAAGGGCAGCACGCCCATGCCAACCAGGTTGGCGCGGTGGATGCGCTCAAAGCTTTCGGCGATGACCGCCTTGACGCCCAGCAGCAATGTCCCTTTGGCGGCCCAATCGCGCGACGACCCGGTGCCGTACTCCTTGCCGGCAAGCACCAGCAGCGGGGTGCCGGTGGTTTTGTATTGCATCGCGGCATCATAAATCGCCATTTTTTCAGGCGGATTTGTGCCGAAATACAGGGTATTGCCGCCTTCCTCGCCACCAAAGAATTGGTTTTTGATGCGGATATTGGCAAACGTGCCGCGCACCATCACATCGTCATTGCCGCGGCGTGAGCCATAACTGTTGAACTCCACCGGCTGCACGCCACGCGCGATCAAATACCGGCCAGCAGGCGACTCTTTTTTGATGCTGCCGGCGGGGGAGATATGGTCGGTGGTGATGGAGTCACCGAAGTACCCCAGCACGCGCGCACCGGTAATGTCGTCGATGCTGCCAACCGCCATGGTCATGCCATCGAAGTAGGGTGGGTTTTTGATATAGGTCGATGCGGCGTCCCATGCAAACAACTGGCCTTCGGGTGAGACGATGGCATTCCAGCGCTCATCGCCTTTGAATACATCGGCATAGTTGTGTTTGAACATGTCGGAATCGACGGTGGCCAACATCGTGTCGGCGATCTCGTGGTTGCTGGGCCAGATATCTTTTAGGTACACCGGTGCGCCGTCCTTGCCGGTGCCCAGCGGCTCGCGGGTTAAATCTATTTCACTGCTGCCGGCCAGCGCGTAAGCCACCACCAAAGGTGGGCTAGCCAGATAATTCATCTTCACTTCGGCATGGATGCGGCCTTCAAAATTGCGGTTGCCAGACAGCACCGACACCACACACAGGTCGCCGGCGGCAATCCCGGCGCTGACCTCGACCGGTAGCGGCCCAGAATTGCCGATACAGGTGGTGCAGCCATAGCCGACGGTGTAGAAGCCGATGGCTTCCAGCGCGGTCAATAACCCGGCTTTTTGCAGATAGTCGGTGACCACGCGCGAGCCGGGGGCCAGCGAGGTTTTCACCCACGGCTTGCGGGTCAGGCCTTTGGCGGCGGCGTTACGCGCCAACAAGCCGGCAGCCAGCATCACCGCCGGGTTGGAGGTATTGGTGCACGAGGTGATGGCCGCAATCACCACCGCGCCATCCTTCAGGCGATGGTGCGCATCGTCCAGCACGATATCGGCGTGGCCTTTGCCGTGTTGCTCGTTGCCCACCGATGCACCGCCGCCTTCGGCAACAAAATCTGCAATTTCAGCGCTGCGCTGGTCGCGACGCGCCGTCAGTTGGGCAATCGCGGCGCGGCTGGCGCTTGGCATGTTTGTCAACAGCACCCGGTCTTGCGGGCGTTTGGGCCCCGCCAGCGAGGGCTGCACGGTGCTCATGTCCAATTCCAAGGTGGAGCTAAACTGCGCATCCGCGGCGCCCGGGGTGTGCCACAAACCCTGCGCACGCGCATAGGCCTCCACCAAAGCGATGGTGTCCTCGCTGCGCCCGGTCAGCCGCAGGTAATGCAGGGATTCGGCATCAATGGGGAAAATTGCGCAGGTCGCGCCGTATTCGGGCGACATATTGCCAATCGTGGCGCGGTCGGCCAGTGGCAAATGCTGCAGGCCATCGCCAAAAAACTCGACAAACTTACCCACCACGCCATGCCGGCGCAGCATTTCGGTGACGGTCAACACCAGATCCGTGGCGGTCGCACCTTCGGGCAATTTGCCGCTCAGTTTGAAGCCAACCACCTGCGGGATCAGCATGGAAGAGGGCTGCCCCAGCATCGCCGCTTCGGCCTCGATACCGCCCACGCCCCAGCCAAGAATACCGATGCCATTGACCATGGTGGTGTGGCTGTCGGTACCAAACAAGGTGTCGGGGAAGGCCCATGTTTCGCCGTCGATTTCACGCGCCACCACCACCCGCGCAAGATGCTCCAGATTAACCTGATGAACGATGCCGGTATTGGGTGGCACCACCTTGAAATTGCCAAAGGCTTTCTGGCCCCAGCGCAAAAAACCGTAACGCTCGCCATTGCGTTCAAACTCGATGCGGCCATTGATGTCCAGCGCATCGGCGCGGGCAAAGGCATCAACCTGCACCGAATGGTCGATCACCAGTTCGGACGGAATTTGCGGATTGATTTGTTCGGCGCGGCCACCCAGTTTGACCACCGCATCGCGCATTGCCGCCAAGTCCACCACGCAAGGCACGCCGGTGAAGTCCTGCAAAATCACCCGCGCTGGCATGAATGCAATTTCAACGCTGGGAGTGGCCGCAGGATCCCAATGGGCCACTGCTTCGATATGCGCAGGCAACACACTGACGCCATCCTCGTGGCGCAATAAATTTTCCAGCAGCACCTTCATCGAATAGGGCAGGCGGGCGATGTCAAAGCGCTGCCCCAAGACCGCCAAGCTGGCATAGGTATAGGTCTTGCCGTTGACCTGTAATTGGGCGCGGGTGGCGAAGGAATCGATCATGGCGAAGCTCCGTCTGTCATTGCTTCGAGTGTAAGCGCTGCGGTGTGAGCAAGGCGTTGCAGTGGCGCAACATCGGGTTCTATTTCAGATCATGCCGAAGAGTGAAGGTGCACAAAAGTAGTCGCGCAAAAGTATGTATAATTCATACATACCATTGCGAGTGCAGATACCATGGAAGCCACCGTGGCCGAGCGCGGCCAAATTACCTTGCCCAAAGCCGTGCGCGATGCGCTGGGGCTGGCCAAGGGCAGCGTGCTGAAGGTGGAGCTGGACGGCAGCCGTATCGTGCTGAGTAAGCATGTGGACGATGCCATTTCGCGCGTGCGCGGCAAGTTTGCCTTGGATACTGGGCCGGCCAACAAGGCCAAGACACCGTGATTGCAGTGGATGCACCAGTGTTGATTGAGTTACTGGCCGATGGCCCACGTGCCGATGCGGTGGAAGTGGGGCTGCGCCAGGCCCTGGGTGCCGGCCGGGTAGTGATTTGTGATGCCGCTCTAGCGCAGTTGTGCGCCGGCTTGCGCAACGGTGCCGATGCACTGGCCGCGCTGGAAGACATGGGCGTGCATTTTGCCGCGATTGAACCCAAATCTGCCCTGCGTGCTGGCGAAATGCAGCGCCGGCAACGCCAACGCGGTGACGCGGTGCGCCCGTTGTCTGATTTTTTGACCGGTGCCCACGCGCTATTGCAATGCGATGCGCTGATCACCTTCGATTCCGAATTTCATCGCGACTACTTCAAGGGTTTGAAGTTGATCGTGCCAAACGTTTGAACGCACCATCTCACTGGAGACCTCCCCATGTTGAATGCATACCGCCAACACCTTGCCGAGCGTGCTGCGCTGGGTATCCCCGCACTGCCACTGACCGCGCAGCAGACCGCTGAAGTCATTGAATTGCTGAAAGCCCCGCCGGCGGGGGAGGGTGCTGCTCCTGAAAGGGATTTCCTGCTGGACTTGCTGGTCAATCGCGTGCCCGCCGGCGTGGATGACGCCGCCAAGGTCAAGGCCTCGTATCTGGCTGCGATCGCGTTGGGCAGCGAAACCAATGCGCTGATCTCTCGCGCCCGTGCCACCGAACTGCTGGGCACCATGCTGGGCGGCTACAACGTCGCGCCCCTGGTGCAATTGCTGGACGATGCCGAGATCGGCAGCGTGGCTGCCAATGCGCTCAAGCACACCTTGCTGGTGTTCGATGCCTTCCACGATGTGCAAGACAAAGCGCGCGCCGGCAACGCCAATGCGCAAGCCGTGCTGCAAAGCTGGGCCGATGCCGAATGGTTCACCAGCAAGCCGGAAGTGCCGGCCAGCCTGACCATCACCGTGTTCAAAGTGCCCGGCGAAACCAATACCGATGACCTGTCGCCGGCGCCGGACGCCACTACCCGCCCCGACATCCCGATGCATGCACTGGCAATGTTGAAAAATGCGCGCCCGGATGCACCATTCCAACCGGAAGAAGACGGCAAGCGCGGGCCGATTCAAAATATCCTGTCACTGAAGGACAAAGGTCATTTGGTGGCCTACGTGGGCGACGTGGTCGGTACCGGCTCCAGCCGCAAATCGGCCACCAACTCGGTGCTGTGGTGGACCGGCGATGACATCCCCTACATCCCCAACAAGCGCGCCGGTGGTGTGTGCCTCGGCGGCAAGATCGCGCCGATTTTCTACAACACCATGGAAGACGCCGGGGCGCTGCCGATCGAGCTGGATGTCAGCCAGATGCAACATGGCGACGTGGTCGAGCTGCGCCCGTATGAAGGCAAGGCGCTGAAGAACGGCGAGGTGATCGCCAGCTTCGAACTCAAATCCGACGTGCTGCTGGACGAAGTGCGTGCCGGTGGCCGTATTCCGCTGATCATCGGGCGTGGCCTGACCGCCAAGGCGCGTGAAGCGCTGGGCTTGCCGGCCACCCACCTGTTCCGCCTGCCGGTCAATCCGCCGGATACCGGCAAGGGTTTCACCTTGGCGCAGAAGATGGTGGGCCGCGCCTGCGGTCTGCCGGAAGGCAAGGGCATGCGCCCGGGCACCTATTGCGAGCCGAAGATGACCTCGGTAGGCAGCCAGGACACCACCGGTCCGATGACCCGTGATGAGCTGAAAGACTTGGCCTGCCTGGGCTTCAGCGCGGACCTGGTGATGCAGAGCTTCTGCCACACCGCCGCCTACCCCAAGCCGGTCGATGTGAAAACCCATCACACCTTGCCGCAGTTCATTTCCACCCGTGGCGGCATTTCGCTGCGCCCCGGCGATGGCGTGATCCACAGCTGGCTCAACCGCATGTTGCTGCCTGATACCGTGGGCACCGGCGGTGATAGCCATACCCGTTTCCCGGTGGGGATTTCGTTCCCGGCCGGCTCCGGCTTGGTGGCATTTGCCGCCGCCACCGGGGTGATGCCGCTGGACATGCCCGAATCGGTGCTGGTGCGCTTCAAAGGCGAATTGCAGCCGGGGGTCACCCTGCGTGATCTGGTCAACGCGATCCCGCTGTACGCGATCAAGGCGGGTTTGTTGACGGTGGCCAAGGCCGGCAAGAAAAATATCTTCTCTGGCCGCATCCTGGAAATCGAAGGCTTGCCGAACTTGAAGGTGGAACAAGCTTTTGAATTGTCCGATGCCTCGGCCGAGCGCTCCGCCGCTGGTTGCAGCGTGCGCCTGAACAAAGAGCCGATCATTGAATATCTCAACAGCAATATCGTGCTGTTGAAAAACATGATTGCCGAAGGCTATCAAGATGCGCGTTCGCTGGCGCGCCGCATCGAGAAAATGGAGGCTTGGTTGGCCAACCCGCAATTGCTGGAGCCGGATGCCGATGCCGAGTACGCGGCGGTCATCGACATTGATCTGGCCGACGTGCACGAGCCCATCGTGGCCTGCCCGAACGATCCGGACGATGTGAAAACCCTGTCCGATGTAGCTGGCGCGCAGATCGACGAAGTGTTCATTGGTTCGTGCATGACCAATATCGGCCACTTCCGTGCCGCTGCCAAATTGTTGGAAGGCAAACGCGACCTGCCCACCCGCTTGTGGATTGCACCGCCCACCAAGATGGATGCCAGCGAGCTGACCAAGGAAGGCCACTACGGCACCTTTGGCAACGCCGGTGCGCGCACCGAAATGCCCGGCTGTTCGCTGTGCATGGGCAACCAGGCGCAGATTCGTGAAGGCTCCACCGCGATGTCCACCAGCACCCGCAACTTCCCCAACCGCTTGGGCCGCAATACCAATGTGTACCTGGGTTCGGCCGAGTTGGCGGCGATTTGCGCACGCCTCGGCCGGATTCCCACGCGTGAGGAATACATGGCCGACATCGGCGTGATCAATGCCAATGGCGACAAGATCTATCGCTACATGAACTTCGACCGGATCGAGGAGTACAGGGCGATTGCGGATACCGTTGCGGCGTGATGCTTGCGCTGTAGTTTGAAACAGCAACGCCCGGCCCGACCGGGCGTTGCTGTTTCGGCTTTGGGTGCGCAACCTATTCCGGGTCGTAATCCAGATTGAACGACAGCCAGCGTTCGGCCTGCGCCAAATCCACGCCTTTGCGTTTGGCGTAGTCGGTCACTTGTTCTTTGCTGACCCGGCCTACCACAAAATAATGGCTATCGGGGTGGCTGAAATACAGGCCCGACACGCTGGCTGCGGGGTACATCGCAAAGTGGTCGGTCAGGGTGATATTGGCGTTATCAGTGGCTTTGAGCAAGTCAAACACCACGCGTTTTTCACTGTGTTCGGGGCAGGCCGGGTAGCCGGGGGCAGGGCGGATGCCTTGATAGCGCTCGGCGATCAAATCGTCATTGCTCAACTGCTCGTCCGCGGCATAGCCCCACAATTCGGTACGCACGCGCTGGTGCAGACGTTCGGCGAAGGCTTCGGCCAAGCGGTCGGCCAAGGATTTGAGCAAGATCGCGTTGTAGTCGTCGTGCTCGGCGCGGAAGCGTTCCAGATGCGGCTCGATCCCCAGTCCGGTGGTCACCGCGAATGCGCCCACCCAGTCCTGTTTGCCACTGTCTTGCGGGGCGATGTAATCGGCCAAACACAGGTTAGGGCGCTCGATGGGTTTGTCGGCCTGTTGACGCAAGCAGCGCAGCCACACATCGGCACCGTCTTTTTGCAGCACGATATCGTCGCCCACGGTATTGGCCGGCCAGAACCCGCAGGCCGCTTTTGCCGTCAGCCATTTTTCGCTGACGATTTTCTTCAGCATCGCGCGCGCATCGGCGTACAACTCGCTGGCCTGTTTGCCCACGATGCTGTCGGTCAAGATCGCCGGGAATTTTCCGGCCAACTCCCACGCATTGAAGAACGGCGACCAGTCGATGCAATCCACCAGTTCCTGCAACGGGTAGTCATCAAACACATGCAGTCCCGGTTGCAATGGCGCCGGCGGGGTGTAGTTGGCCCAGTCGAAAGTGAACTTGTGCGCGCGGGCTTTTTCCAACGTCACCAAACGCTTGCCATCGCGTTGGCGATGACGCTGGCGGATATCGGCATAGTCGGCATCGTTGGCGGCCATGAAGGGTCCGCGTAGCTCCGGCGACAGCAGCGTTTGCGCGATACCTACCGCGCGCGATGCGTCTTTCACCCACACCGTGGGTGACTTGTAATGCGGGTCAATTTTCAACGCGGTATGCGCACGCGATGTGGTGGCACCACCAATCAGCAGCGGGATGGTGAAGCCCTGCCGCTGCATCTCGCGGGCAACGTGGCTCATTTCCTCCAGTGACGGCGTGATCAGGCCGGATACGCCAATCATGTCGGCGTTTTCGGCAATCGCGGTATCCAAGATCTTTTGCGCCGGCACCATCACCCCAAGGTCGATCACCTCGAAGTTATTGCAGGCCAGTACCACGCCAACGATATTTTTCCCGATATCGTGGACATCGCCTTTGACCGTGGCCATCACGATCTTGCCATTACTTTTGCCGGCGTCGCCGGTGCGTAGCTTTTCCGCTTCGATGAAGGGCAGCAGATAGGCCACCGCCTTCTTCATGACGCGCGCGGATTTGACCACCTGTGGCAAGAACATTTTGCCGGCACCAAACAAATCGCCGACCACGTTCATACCGTCCATCAGTGGGCCTTCGATCACATCCAGCGGGCGTGTGGCCTGCGCGCGGGCTTCTTCGGTATCGGTTTCGATATAAGCGTCGATGCCTTGCACCAGCGAATGCGCCAAACGCTCGCGCACGGGCTTGTCGCGCCATGCCAGATCTTCAACTTTTTTCTCGCCTTTCTTGCCTTTGAAGCGGTCGGCAATGTCCAGCAGGCGTTCGGTGGCATCACTGCGGCGATTGAGCACCACATCTTCAACGTATTCGCGCAGCAGCGGGTCCAGGTTGTCATACACCGGCAGCGCACCGGCATTGACGATGCCCATGTCCATGCCGGCGCGGATCGCGTGATACAAAAACA
>NZ_DAOOUM010000018.1:22167-45231 GCF_035369645.1 Thermomonas sp.
CTGAGGCGGGTTTGCCGAAGTAGGCGGCTCATGCCACGTCCTCCAACTGTGGTACCACACGTGGCGGTAGCCCACGCATGATGTTGGCAATCGCGTGGATGTGTTCAGGCGTGGTGCCGCAGCAGCCGCCGACCAGATTGATCAAGCCGCTTTGGGCAAATTCACGCAGGACTTCGGCCATGTCTTCGGGGGTTTCATCGTAGCCACCAAACGCATTGGGTAAGCCAGCGTTGGGGTGGCAGCTGACATAGGTATCGGCCACTTGCGCCAGTACATCCACATGCTGACGCAAGTCTTTTGCGCCGAGTGCGCAATTTAAGCCAATAGCGAGTGGCTGCACATGTCGTAGCGAATACCAAAATGCCTCGGCAGTCTGCCCGGACAAGGTGCGGCCGGAGGCATCGGTAATCGTGCCCGAGATCATCACTGGCAGGCGTGCGCCGATTTCGTCGAACACATCATCAATGGCAAACAGCGCGGCCTTGGCATTGAGGGTGTCAAACACGGTTTCCACCATCAGCACATCGGCACCGCCTTCGATCAGGCCGCGTGCCGATTCTCGGTAGGCCTCGGCCAGTTCGTTGAAGGTGATGGCACGAAAGCCCGGGCGGTTCACATCCGGCGACAGTGAAGCGGTACGGCTGGTGGGGCCCAGTACGCCAATCACAAAGCGTGGCTGCGTGGGGGTTTGCGCTTCTATTGCATCGCATGCAGCGCGTGCCAAGCGCGCACCTTCACGGTTCAGCTCGCGCACTAGGTGCTGCAAGCGGTAGTCGGCCAGTGAAATGCTGGTGGAGTTGAAGGTATTGGTTTCAACCAGATCAGCGCCGGCTTGCAGATACTGGCGGTGAATCTCACTGATGATGTCGGGGCGGGTGAGGCTGAGCAGGTCGTTATTGCCGCGCTGGTCATGACCTTCGCAGCCACAGCCGGGGCCGTGGTGGTGGCCTTCTTGCGCAAACAATGCGTCGAAGCCGTTGGCAAAGCGCGTGCCGCGATAATCGGCCTCGGTCAGCTCATGCCGCTGGATCATCGTGCCCATGGCCCCGTCAATAATCAGGATGCGTTGCGCCAGCGCGGCGTGCAGTGCGTTGGCACGTTGCGGGTTTTTCCACGGCAGGGTGTTCACGACTTCACTCCAGTTAACGAGATCACTTCGAAATGGGGCGGGCGGCGCTCGCGGGTGACGGTGCCGCAATTGGCAATGCTCAGGCCGGCTTTTTCGGCAAATTTGCGCAGGTCTTTTTCGCCAAACCCAAGATTGATGTGGCCGTAGGCATCCACTGCATTGCGGTGCTCATGGCGGGCCAGACTGGACAGCAGCAGGCGACCGCCTTTGCGTAGCACGCGTGCGGCCTCGGCAACCGCTTGCGCGGGTTTGGCGGCATAGGTCAGGGCGTGCATCAGTACCACCAGATCAAAGCTGCCATCGTCAAACGGCAGCGCGTGCATATCGCCTTCGCGTACTTCCACATTGCCGTAACGGCGCAGGCGTTCGCTGGCGGCGGCGACGACGCGTTGACTGGAGTCGATGCACACATAGCGATGCGCATGCGGGGCGAGTAGTTCGGCCAGCACGCCATCACCCGAGGCGATATCCAGCACATCGCCCGGCCACAACAACGGCAGTGCGGTACGCGCCAAGGCTTCCCAGGTGCGGCCCGGCGAGTAGTGGCGTTCCATGTCGCCGGCAACAGAATCGGCCCAGTTTTGATCGGCCGCACGCATCGCCAATACCGCCGGCACACGTTCGGCATCTTGGCGCAGCAAAGGGTCATCACTGCCGTGGCTGATGGAATGCCACAATGCGCGCTGGGCCGGCTCGATCGCGGCATCATCAAAGCGATAATAGGCCGACACCCCCGCGCGACGGTCGCGCACTAGGCCGGCTTCCTTGAGTTTGGCCAAGTGGGTGGAAACGCGCGGTTGCGCCAACTGGGTAATGGCGGACAATTCCGCCACGGTCAGCTCTTCACCTTCCAGTAACGCCAACAGGCGTACCCGGGTGGCATCGGCAAACACCTTCAGATGCGACGACCAAGTTTCGAGGTCCATTTATATCTTTCCATCGCGATTTAAAGATAATTGTGGCGCGATGCGGGATTGCGGTCAAGCGACTTCCTTGGCTGGGGTTGCTACAATGACGCTTCTTCGAAACGGTGCGGGGCTGTCGTGGAGTTCGGATACAGCGAAGAGCAATTGATGCTGCAGGATGTCGCCCGCCGCATCGCGCGTGAAAAAATCGCGCCTAGCGCAGAGCATCACGACCAGACCGGCGAGTTCCCACTCGACAATATCCGTGCCTTGGGCGAGAACGGTTTGATGGGGATTGAAGTCCCCGCCGAATACGGCGGTGCCGGCATGGATTCGGTGAGCTATGTGCTGGCGATGGTGGAAATTGCAGCGGCCGATGCGGCGCATTCCACCATCATGTCGGTCAACAATTCACTGTTCTGCAATGGCATTTTGACCTTCGGCAGCGAGGCGCAAAAGCAAAAATATGTGCGCGACATTGCCGAAGGTCGCGAGATTGGTGCGTTTGCACTGACCGAACCGCAGTCGGGGTCGGATGCCACCGCGATGCGTTGTCGTGCGGTGAAACAGGCCGATGGCAGCTATGTCATCAATGGCAAAAAAAGCTGGATTACATCCGGCCCGGTGGCCAAATACATCGTGCTGTTTGCGATGACCGATGCCGACAAAGGTGCACGCGGCATTACCGCATTCATGATCGACACCACCCGCGCTGGCTTTCACCGTGGCAAGACCGAGCCGAAGTTAGGGATCCGCGCCTCGGCCACGTGTGAAATCGAGTTCACCGATTACGTGGTCAGTGCCGATGATGTACTGGGTGCAGAAGGCCATGGTTTCAAAATCGCGATGAGCGTGTTGGACGCCGGCCGTATCGGTATTGCCTCGCAGGCCATCGGGATTGGCCGTGCTGCTTATGAAGCCACGCTGGCGTATGTGAAAGAGCGAAAGGCATTTGGCGCGCCGATTGGCAGTTTCCAGATGACCCAGGCCAAGATTGCCGACATGAAGTGCAAGCTTGACGCGTCGTTGTTGCTAACCCTGCGCGCGGCGTGGTTGAAAGGTCAGGGTCAGCGGTTTTCCACCGAGGCGGCGGTGGCCAAGCTCACTGCTTCCGAGGCAGCGATGTGGATCACCCATCAAGCCCTGCAGATCCACGGCGGGATGGGCTATTCAAAAGAAATGCCGATTGAACGCTATTTCCGCGACGCCAAAATTACTGAAATCTACGAAGGCACCAGTGAAATCCAGCGGCTGGTGATTGCCCGCCACGAAACCGGTTTGCGATAACAACAACGACAACCCCCAACGGCCGTGCTCCCCGCGCGGCCGTTTCCCTTTGGAGGCTTTGACCCGATGAACAAGTCCATTGAAACGAATTCAGGCGAAGATCTGAAACCTATCCTCGATGCATTGGCGAAGCGCGTGGACAAAGCCACGCAAGAACAAGCGCGCGCGTTCGCGACGGCGTTTTGCCGACGCATGGATGCCGAGGAAATTGGCCGCCATGGCGCCGCCGGCTGGGCCGAGCGTATTGTCGGGATGCTGGAGTTCGCACGCACCCGCAAGCGCGGCAAGGCCAATATCCAATTGTTCAACCCGGTGTTGAAGGCCGATGCGCAAGTGTCGCCGCATACGGTGTTGCAGATCGCCAACGACGATATGCCGTTCTTGGTGGATTCGGTAACGATGGCGTTGGCCGAGCAAGGCATCGGCGTGCACCTGTTGGGCCATCCGGTGGCGCGTTTGACTCGCGACAAGGCCGGCAAGTTGGTCAACGTGGGCGAGGGTACCGCCGAGTCGCTGATGTATCTGGAGATCGATCGCCAACCGCAGGCCGCCCTGGCCGGCATCAAAACCCGCGTGGCCAAGGTATTGGAGGACGTGCGTGCGATCGTCGAAGATTGGGAGCCCATGCGTGACCGCATGCGCGCCGTTGCCGAAGATCTTGCCACCCGAAAACTGCCGGTGAGTGATGCGGGTAAACAAGAAGCGCAGGAGTTTTTACGCTGGGCTGCCGACGAACATTTCACGTTCTTTGGCTATCGCGAATACAAGATCGAAAAGCAGGGTAAGGAAGACGTGCTGGCGGCAGTGCCGGGCACCGGCATGGGCTTGTTGCGTGGTGACGAGGGCGGCAAGGCGCGCCCAGTGAAATCGCTGGCGGCGCATTACATGCCGCAGTCGGGGGCGGTGGATGCACTGATTTTGACCAAGACCAATGCCCGCGCCAGCATCCACCGGCAGGGCTACATGGATTACATCGGGGTGCTGGGTTTTGATGGCAAAGGTCGCGCCACCAGTGAGCAACGCTTTTTGGGTCTGTACACCTCCAGCGCGTACACCCGCCGCCCCTGGGACATCCCATTGGTGCGTGAGCGCCACGCTTATGTGATGGAAAACTCCGGGCTAGACCCCAACAGCCACAGCGGCAAGGCGCTGCGGCATATTTTGGAAACACTGCCGCGCGACGAATTATTCCAAGCCAGCGAAGACGAATTGTTCAAAACCTGCATGGGGATTTTGGGCCTGCAAGAGCGCGTGCGCAGCAAGCTGTTCGTGCGCCGCGATCGCTATGGCCGTTATTTCTCGGCGCTGGCGTATGTGCCGCGCGACCGCATGAGCACGCAAGTACGCCACCGCATCGAAACCATGCTGCGCGATGCACTGGGCGGCGAGCGGGTGGACACCAATGTGCAAATCGGGGATTCGCCGCTGGCGCAGTTGCACATCATCGTGCGCCCCAGCAGCAGTCATGGCGAGGTGGCCATCGACTTGCCGGCATTGGAAGCGGGGCTGGCGCAGATCGTGCGCGATTGGCGCGATGAGCTGCGCGAAAAGCTGGTTGCCCGGCATGGCGAAGAAACCGGTCTGAAACTCACCGCGCGGTTTGGCAGCGCGCTGCCGGCGGGGTATATCGAGGACGTCAGCCCAGACATCGCTGCCGATGACGTGGAATACATCGCCGCATTGACCGGCCCGCAGGATCTCAAGCTGTCGCTGTACGTGGATCCGCGCAAACACGATATGCGCTTCAAGCTGTATCGCCAATTGCAGGACATCCCGTTGTCGGATGCGCTGCCGATGATGGAAAACATGGGCCTGCGGGTGATCACCGAACATCCGTATCGGGTGGATGCCGAAGCCGGCGTGGCCTGGATCCAAGAGTTTGAAGTCCAGTCCCTGCTGGGCGAGTTGGATGTGGGTGCACTGGACGAAGATTTTGAAGATGCTTTCGCCGCGATTTGGCGCGGTGATGCTGAAAACGATGGCTTCAATCGTCTGGTGTTGGCTGCCGGGTTGAATTGGAAGCAGGTAGCAATGCTGCGCGCCTACTGCAAGTACTTGTTGCAGGCGGGGGTGCCGTTCTCTCAAAGCTATATGGAAGCCACGCTGACCCGCTACCCGCTGTTGTCGCGGTTGCTGGTGGAGTTGTTTGAAGCACGTTTCCACCCGGTCACCGGCAGCGAGAGTGCGGCCGAGATCAAGCAAGGCATGGAGCGTTTTGGCGCCAGCCTGACCTTGCTGGCCGCAGGTGACGATGCCGCGATGACCGCATTGAAGGCATTGGTGAGCGTGCGCGCAGGCAACCGCGAGCAACAAGTCGAAGCTGCGCGTAGCACCTTGGTGGGCTTGCTCGACCGTGTTGCCAGCTTGGATGAAGACCGCATCTTGCGCAGCTTCATCGGCGTGATCGATGCCACCCTGCGCACCAACTACTACATAGATTACAAAGACGGCCTGCGCAAAGACGGTGGCCCGGCCGATTACATTAGCTTCAAGTTCGATACCGCCAAGGTGCCGGACCTGCCCAAGCCGCGCCCGTATCGCGAAATTTGGGTGTGTGGCCCGCGCGTGGAAGGTACCCATTTGCGCTTTGGCCCGGTCGCGCGTGGTGGTTTGCGCTGGTCGGATCGTCGCGAAGATTTCCGCACCGAAGTGCTGGGCCTAGTCAAAGCGCAGATGGTGAAAAACACCGTGATCGTGCCGGTGGGCAGCAAGGGCGGTTTTTACCCCAAGCAATTGCCCAACCCGGCGCTCGATCGTGATGCGTGGCTGGCCGAAGGGATTGCCTGCTACAAGCGTTTCATCAATGGCTTGCTGGATATCACCGACAACCTGAGCGTGGCCGGCAAGGTGTTGCCGCCGGCGCAAGTGGTGCGTCACGATGGCGATGACCCGTATCTGGTGGTGGCCGCAGACAAGGGCACCGCCAGCTTCTCCGACATCGCCAATGCCATCGCCCAAGCGCACGGCTATTGGTTGGACGATGCGTTTGCTTCAGGCGGCAGCGCCGGTTATAGCCACAAAGGCATGGGCATCACCGCGCGTGGTGCGTGGGAGTCGGTCAAGCATCATTTTGGTGCGCTGGGCCGTGACTGCCAAACGCAAGACTTCACTTGCGTGGGCATCGGCGACATGTCCGGCGACGTGTTTGGTAATGGCATGTTGTTGTCTGAACACATCCGCCTGCTGTGCGCGTTCGACCATCGCCATATCGTGCTGGATCCCAATCCAGATGCGGCGGTGTCGTTCAAGGAACGTCAACGTCTGTTCGATTTGCCGCGTTCCAGCTGGGCCGATTACAACGCCAAGTTGATCAGTAAGGGCGGCGGCATCTACCCGCGTTCGCTGAAGTCCATCGACATCACCCCGCAGGTGCGTGAGGCCTTGGGCATTGCCGAAGGCATCAAAGCCATGACCCCCAACGAGCTGATGCACGCCGCACTGCGCGCACCGGTAGACCTGTTGTGGAATGGCGGTATCGGTACCTATGTGAAGTCCAGCAAAGAGACTCACGCCGATGCCGGCGACCGCGCCAACAATGGTTTGCGCGTCAACGGCGCGGACTTGCGTTGCAAGATCGTGGGCGAGGGTGGCAATTTGGGCATGACCCAATTGGGCCGCATCGAAGCGGCGCAAGCAGGGGTGTTGTTGAACACTGACTTCATCGACAACTCGGCGGGTGTGGACACATCGGACCACGAGGTCAACATCAAAATCCTGCTCAATGGTGAGGTGCAGAAGAACAAACTGAAGTTGGCCGATCGCAATAAATTACTGGCCAAGATGACCGATGAAGTGGCGCAACTGGTGTTGAACGACAACTACCGGCAAAACCAGGCGTTGACCTTGATGGAACGCATGAGCGCCACCCGTCTGGGCTCGAAGATGCATTTCATCAGCACCTTGGAAGCGCAAGGGTTGCTGGACCGGCAGATCGAGTTTTTGCCCACCGATGCCGAAATCGCGGAACGCAAATTGCGTGGCCAAGGCCTGACCCGGCCAGAGCTGGCCATCTTGCTGTCGTATTCCAAGCTGGTGGCGTTCCCGCAGTTGTTGGCGTCGGATGTGCCGGAAGACCCGTACCTGTCCAAGGAGTTGGTGCGCTACTTCCCGGAACCGCTGCAAGCCAAGTACGCCAAGGCGATGGAAGGCCACCGCCTGAAGCGCGAAATCATCGCCACCGCGGTGACCAATTCCACCATCAACCGCATGGGTGCCACCTTCTTGATGCGCATGCAAGAAGACAGTGGTCGCAGCATCGGCGAGATCGCGCGTGCCTACACCATCACCCGCGAAACCTTGGATGCGCGGGAACTGTGGGCCAAGATCGATGCACTGGACGGCAAGCTGCCAGGCAGTGTGCAGGTGGATGCCTTGCAGGTGATCTGGGAATTGCAGCGTGGTTTCACCCGCTGGCTGCTGTCGCGCCCGGGCGCGGTGCCGGCCATTACCACGGCGGTGGAGCGCTACCACGACGGCTTCCGCGACATCCGTGCGGGCGAAGGCATCCTGCCGCCGTCGCAGCGCCCGGTGTATGAGGCCAGCCGCAAGCTGTGGCGCGAAAAGGGTGTGCCGGCGGCACTGGCCGATCAATTGGCGGCGCTGCCGTATCTGCAAGCCAGCCCCGACATCATCGAACTGGCACGCGAGCGCAAGCTGCGCCCGATCGAAGTGGCCAAGGTGTATTTCCGTCTGGCCGATGCCCTGCACGAGCCGTGGTTGAGCGCGCAGATCGATGGTTTGAAGGTGGATGGTCGCTGGCATGCGGTGGCACGCGGGGTCTTGCGTGACGAGTTGGCCACGCAGATGCGCGCATTGACCGGGTTGGTGTTGGCGATGCCAGGTAAAGATGCCGATGCCAAGGTCAAAGCCTGGCTGGAGCGCGATGACAGCTCGCTGCGTTTCACCTTGGCCATGCTTACCGAGTTGGCCGCGCAGAAAACCCTGGACTACCCGACGTGTTCGGTGGCTGTGCAGCGCGTGGCCCAGCTGGCGCAACGCGGCTGAGCAGCATGTCATCACGGTGCCCTCTCCCGCGTGCGGGAGAGGGCACGGGAAGGGGTACCGAAGGCGGTGGCGGGCCGCTCTTGCTATCCTCCCGTGCATGACCACGCCACGCATCGCCCTGCTCGCCAGCCCGGTTGACGACGCACAATCCGCACTCACCGTGTTGGCCAAGCGCTACGGCAACCACACCCCACAAGAGGCCGATGTCATCGTCTCGTTGGGCGGCGATGGCTTCATGCTGCAAACCCTGCATCGCCACGGCGTGCTGGGTAAACCGGTGTATGGCATGAAGCTGGGCACGGTGGGGTTTTTGATGAACCAGTACCGCGCCGAAGATGACTTGCTGGCACGCATCGAGGCGGCCGAACCTGCGGTACTGCACCCGCTGGAAATGCAAGCACACACCGAGTCTGGTGCCACGGTGGGGTCACTTGCGTACAACGAGGTCTCGCTGCTGCGGCAAACTCGGCAGGCTGCGCATGTGTGTATTGAACTCAATGGCGAAGTGCGCCTGGATGAGTTAATTTGCGATGGCGTGATGCTGGCCACCCCGGCCGGCAGCACCGCCTACAATTTTTCTGCGCACGGCCCCATTTTGCCGCTGGGCGCCAATGTGATGGCATTGACTCCAATCGCACCGTTTCGGCCACGACGCTGGCGTGGTGCGGTACTCAAGTCGGGTACCGAAGTGCGGTTTCGTGTGCATGACCCGCACAAGCGCCCGGTCAGCGCCACCGCAGATTCACACGAAGTGCGTGATGTCACCGAAGTGTTGGTGCGCGAGTCGCGCGATCGTCGCGTGACATTATTGTTTGATCCAGAACACAATTTGGAAGAACGCATTTTGATTGAGCAGTTTGCCGTGTAAGGTTTGGCGGGCAAGGAGTGCCCACATGCCCCATTTCAGGAAGAACCATGTCATTTGCAAGTGACAACGTACGCCGCAACACCCCGGACACACCGCCGTTGCGACGTCGGGTGCCGGCGTGGCTATGGGCGTGCTTGGCATTCTTGTTGGGCATTGGGCTGACGCTGTGGCTGGCCTATGTTGAAAAGCAGCGAGATACCCGTGATGCGCACCATGCCTTCACCATTGAAACCACGCGGATTGCCACGGGCATTCGAACGCAACTGGAGCAATGCGAGCATCTCATTCGTGCGTTTCAATCGGTGTTTTTGGCTTCCGATGACGTGACTCCAGCCGAATACGCCCGCGCGTATGAGAATTTGCAATCCAACGGTGAAATACGAGTCAGCTTGCAAGCCTTGGCATATGCACAACGGCAACCTGGCCCCACCGGCGATCACTACGTCACCACCATGTTTGCACCGGTGCCTGGCAATGAGGCCATTCGTGGCTTGGATGTGGTCTCCCAGCCGATGAATCTGGAAGCACTCTTACGCAGCCGCGACAGTAACCGGATTGCGATGTCGGCACCGTTTCGGTTGCGGCAAAGTGGCGCAACCGATGGCGTGATTCTGCGTCTACCGATTTATGCGAGTGGTGCGGTTCCAAGTACGGTAGAGGGACGACGGCAAGCTGCCATCGGGTCGATCGGCGCTTCGTTTCAGATCGCACATTTGATCGCCTCGGCAGTTCCGGCAGCATCCGAAATTTTAGCCGATGTCAGCATCACCGATATCAGTGACGGCACGGTGCGGCCCCTACTGGTCAAGCACTTTGATGCAGCAATGACGTCACCCGCACATGTGGTGCAAGTGCGCTTTGGCGGACGCTTATGGACGGTGGCGACGCATGCCAGAGCTGGCCTTTACGCGGAAGGCAACTGGCAGACGGTGTTGTGGGTAGGCGGCGTGATCAGTCTGTTGCTGGCGGCGTTGACATGGTCATTGGTCAGCACCCGCGAGCGCGCCATCGTGCTGGGTACTGCGCTTGGCAAGCGATTTCTTGCCAGTGAGGAACGCTTCCGTCGGCTCAATGAATTGTTGCCTTGCCTCGTTTTGTTGATACGCAAGGACAACGGCGCCATCGTGTATCGCAATGCCGCCGCGCGTGAGCGCTTGGCCGATACTATCGACGTTGCCGGCTTGTCGTTGTTCGAACAAGCGCAAATGGAAGCTCGACCTTCAGCGGGTAACGATGCCCAGTTGCCTGCCGCGGATGGCAGCATGTTCTGGGCCAGCACATGGGTCAGTGGGATCGAGATCGACGGCATCCCAATGTGGTTGCTGGTCGCCAGTGACAATACCTTGCAGCGCCAACTGACCGAGCGCTTGGGCTATCAGGCAAGTCATGACTCGTTGACCCGGCTGTACAACCGGCGCGAATTTGAGGCGCGCGTGCAAACCCTGCTGGCCAGCCCCAATCGCAATGATGGAGCACTGCTGTTTTTGGATTTGGATCAATTCAAATTGATCAATGACACGTCGGGCCACCGCGCGGGCGACGAATTGCTGGCGCAGTTGGCCGCGGTGATGCAGGAAAAGTTGCGCCCGGTTGATGTGTTGGCGCGGCTGGGGGGCGATGAGTTTGGCGTGCTATTACCGGGAGTGGTGGATCTGGACGCCGCGATTCAGGCCGCCGAACGTCTGCGCCGCAGCATCGAGTCGTTCATTTTTGGCTGGGAAGGGCGCACCTATACCATCAGCGCCAGCATTGGCGTAGTGATGTTACGCAGTGCCGGTTCCATGCAGACGTTGTTTGCCAACGCAGACGGTGCCTGTTATCTAGCCAAGGAAGCCGGGCGTAATCGCATCCACGCCTATACCGAAGACGATGCGGCCATTACCCGACGCATGAGCGAAATGGAATGGGCCAACCGTGTGCGTGATGCGCTGCGCGATGACCGCCTCTTGCTGGACTATCAGGAATTGCACCCATTGCAGGCACACAACGCAGGCGGGGTGCATATTGAGCTGTTGCTGCGCATGCGCAGTGAAGAGGGCGGGGTGGTGATGCCAGGGGCCTTTTTGCCCGCAGCAGAGCGCTATGGCTTGATGCCACAGATCGACCGCTGGGTGGTAGAAACCGCACTGAGCAGGCTCGACCATTTGCATCCGGAGGGTGAAAATTTAGCCAATTGCGCGATCAATCTTTCGGCTGCCAGTCTGGAAAACGAAGGTTTGTTCGATCGAATCGCGGCACTCATCGCAGAGCACCAAATCACGCCACAGCGCTTGACCTTTGAAATCACCGAAACCGTAGCCATGCGCGACTTTGCGGCCTCCAGCGTGTTGATTTCGCGCCTGCGGGGTCTGGGCTGCAAAGTGGCGCTGGATGATTTTGGAGCCGGCATGTCCTCGTTTGGCTATTTGAAAAACCTTGAGCTGGATGTGGTGAAAATTGACGGCAGCTTTGTGCAAAATTTGGCTGACGATGCGATGTCGCAGTCGATCGTGCGTGCGGTGACCGAAATCGGCCATTTGCAAGGTTTGCAAGTAGTGGCCGAATGGGTGTCTTCACCGCAATTGCTGGCGCTGGTGGCCAATATGAAAATCGATTACGCACAAGGGTTTGCCCTGCACCAGCCACAGCGTGTGCAATTCCAGCGTAGTCCCCATGTCGATGCATGAGAACACCGCCCCTGCCAAGGTGACCCCGGTGCCATTGGTGGTGGCCATCACCGCGCGGGCGCTGTTTCATATGGAAGACAGCCACGCGCTGTTTGAGCGCGAAGGCATCGCTGCGTTTGCCGACCATCAGCGCCGCCACGAAGATGACATCCTGCATCCCGGGATTGCGTTTCCGCTGGTGCGCAAACTGTTGGCACTCAATGCGGGCAGCGCAGAAGATGCGCCCCGGGTCGAGGTGATTTTGCTATCCCGCAATTCTTCGGACACCGGGCTGCGTGTGTTCAATTCCATCCAACACCACCGCTTGGACATCCGCCGCGCCACCTTCACTGCCGGCGCGCCGGTGTGGCCCTACATCAAACCGTTTGGCGCGCAGTTGTTGCTGTCGGCCAACCCCGAGTCGGTGCGCGCGGCGTTGGCGGCGGGTGTGGCCGCAGCAACTATTCTGCCCGAGCGCGCCAGCGAGCCACGCCAACGCCAATTGCGGATTGCCTTTGACGGCGACGCGGTGATTTTTGGCGATGAAAGCGAGCGTGTCTCCCGCGAGCAAGGCTTGGAGGCATTTGGGGCGCATGAGCGTGCGCGTGCGCATGAGCCATTGTCAGGCGGGCCGTTTCGCGGCTTTCTGGCAGCCCTGCACGATTTGCAGGAGGCATTCCCCGCTGGGGAGGCTTCGCCCATTCGCACTGCCTTGGTCACCGCACGCTCGGCCCCGGCGCACGAGCGGGTCATCCGCACCTTGCGCGAATGGGACGTGCGGTTGGATGAGGCGTTATTTTTGGGTGGGCGCGACAAAGGCCCGTTTTTAGAGGCGTTTGGCGCCGATATTTTTTTCGATGACTCCCCGCATAACATCGACTCGGCGCGGCGACATGTGGCGGCGGGGCATGTGCCGCATGGGGTGGCCAATGCGGCACCAAAATCTGAGCCGTGATGTATTAGTCCGGCAGGCGTAGGCCGTCCAGCTTCCAATTCAAGCCATCCCGGTGAAATTCAAACACCACCGGCTTGCCTTCCGCGTTGTTGACGCTGGCGGTGAAAACACGGAGTGACTCGAAATGGGTATCGGCGTGCTGCAACGGATCGTTCGGGGTGGGCTTGCCAGTTGCCGGTGCCGGATTGCTTCTGGCCAGTGAGCTGCCCTGCAACAGCACTGCAAACCCTTGCGGTGAGGCGATGGCATCAATCGTTGGTTTGGCCAACATGGCGGTGACCTCACCCACATTGCGCATGGACTGGCTGTTGCCAGTGCGGGCAAGAATGCCTTGCGCGATTTTCTGTTGCAGCTGCGGGCGCACGCTTTCGCGCAGGCTGTCGAAATCGACGAAGCGCCAGAGTTCATTGGTTTGTCCGTTGGCAACAACGTGGCGAATGCCGCGAATGGCGAGATACGGGCCGCTGATGACGTAGCCCAACAGGGCCAAGAGCAACAGCAGAAGCGTACTGGCAAGCAGCCAGCGGGTGCGTTTTGTGAGTTTCATGCCTGCATCCTGCAAAAATGCAGGCGGCTGGGCAAGCCCAGCCGCTGCAAACGCTTACTACTGATGTCACAAACGGGCGGCGCGGGTGCGTAATTCCAGCGGCGCCATCCGGCTTTGGTCGTGTAATTCCAGTTGCCGCAATTCAAACGGTGCACCATAACCGATGGGTAGGTGCGCTTTGGCGAACGGCAAGGTTAGGCGATGTTGGCCGGGTTCCATCCATGCGGCAGCATGGGCTTCGCTGACCGCATGCAATTGGCCATCTGGACCGGTGGCGTACAAGGTGCCACGGGCTTCATAGCGCCCCGCTGAGGCGGCACGCACGGCAAGGCTGACGTGCATGTCGGTGCTCTGTTGTAGGTTGCCCACAAAGCTTGCGGTGGGTTGGGCAATGGCAAACGCCGTGCGTACATCACGCGGGGCATCGCCCACCATGCCGAACACCTGCAGCTCCCAAAGCCCTGCCGTGCGGCTGTTACCGGCAGGAGTGAACACGGCTTGCAGACTGCCATCCGCAGCGCGTTGCACACTGACCGGCGTATTGCGACCGTCCGGTGCCACCAATAAGGCTTGTACCTGGGCGGCGGCGTTCACACCGCTGCGACTGGCGCGAATCGTGACCTGCATAGGCTGCCCAGCTAGGCCACTGTTGCGCGATGGCTGTGCGTCCAGCACGACATCGCTGGCAGGTTCAAACACATGCACCACATAGTTGCCGCGGGCGTTGCTGGCACGTAGTACGGCATGCCCCGCGCCACTGCCCGCGCCCAGACGCAGCACTTGGGTGCCTGCACTGACCGGCATTCCGGCTTGTTGTAGCGATTGCGCATCGGCCAAACGTGCGATCGTGATCGGACGCTTGCCGTCGGTGACCGATAGTGCGGCTTCTTGTAGTGGGGCTGCACCTTGGGCCGGGCTGATGCGGATCAGCGCGCCTTGCGCGGTTGTCGGCAGATCCAGACCTTTGGCAAGACTGACGTCATCCACCGTTTGCCAGTATTCGCGGCTACTGGCACGCAGCGGTGCTGGCTGTGAAAGTGCAACCGACGGATCCAAGGCCCAGGCAAACGCAACCGGTTTGCGCTCGATGGCAGCCGTTGGCGCGGGTAGGCTGACCAAGCGATGCGGCTGCATGTCGGCGCGGGTGGTGGCAAGCAGCGCTTGCTGGGCATGCGCGTTGCCGAATAATGCAACAAGACCGGCCAGCAGGCTGAGACTGAGTATGGTGTGTGTGCGCATGGCGGGCCTCACTTCATGTCATTGCGAAGGACGGTGTCGAGGCCAAAGCAGGCACGCCGACTCTGGTTATGGCTGAGTGGCTCTTGGCCTGCCATTTTTGTCTTGTCCTTGAACCAGACCGAACCGGCCGCCGATTGACTGCTGCAATTGAGGAAGCCATCGGAACAACTGTCCAGCCACCATTGCGTCGTTTCCAGACCCAAGTTTTCGGCATAGCCACCGCAATAACTATCGCTGTCCCACACGGCGGTTTCCACATCGGTGCCCACCACGGCGCGGAACAGTTTCGGCAGCGATGGTCGCCCCGCCGTGCCGTACAGATTGTTGGCGTTGTAGGTTGCCATCCAACTGACTTGTTGCTGGCGCACGGCATCGGATTTATAGCCCAACAACCAGCCCAACGAGGTTTCAAACACATTGCCATTGATCACCGCATCGGCCAGCGGGGTACCCGCCGACGATGGTGCCAGTGCATCCACCCGCACGATCTTGTTGATGATGTTGGGATAGCGGCTGTCATAGGTGGGGTTGGACAAAATCCAGCGCATCACATTGCCGCCATTGGAGTGGGTGATGATGATTAGGCGGGTAATACTTTTGCTCTGGATAAAGCTGCTCAGCTGACCCGCCAGGCAGCCGGCGGCACGGCTATCCCACATGTACTGGGTGAAGTCGCAGTTGATCACCACGTAATTAGCAGGGTTGGCCAGCCCGCCGCGGACGTTGTTGACCATGGTGGGTTGCCAATAGTCCTGATAGGCATTGGTCTGTTTGCCGGTACCGTGGACGAAAGCCACGCCGGTGACATCGGCTGCGTGTGCGGTGGATGTGCTGAATACGGCGGCGCAAGACAACAGCGCGGCCAAGGCGACTCTACGCATGGACTCTCCCCAGAAGGTTCCCAATGATTGCCGCGTGGCCTGCGGCAGGCGGCTCGTCAGCACCCCCGTACTGATGAGTACGGTGAGCATACGCATTGGTATGCTGATGTCATGACGCAGTGCGACATTGGTCACGGTTTGACGTGAACGCGGGTCGTGCGTCCGTTGATGCGGCGGCTTTAGCCCAATTCGCGCGCGCGCTGGCGGCCCCAATCTTCCAGATGATCCAGCAGCACCTGCACGTTGCCGTCGCTGGCATGCGCGGTGCGCAGTTCGCTGATGTGCGCGAAATATTGATCGAACGTGAGCTCTGACCAGCCGGCATCCGTGCACAGGCGCTGCCGTCGATAGGCATCCCACTGCTCGCTTTCTGCAGGCAGTAGCGAATCTGGCCAATTGCGGGCGCGATAGCGCAACAATAGTGCAGCTAGGCGCGGGTCACGGAAGGCGTATTGCGCATTGGCCAGCAAATGCGGTGGGGTGCCGCGCACTTGCGCGCATATTTTTTTATCGGTATCGCCAATAAAACCGCCGTACAACGCGGCGTCGGCATCCACGGCGGTGTTGGAGCGGTCGCGCGCAAACACTTGGCGGACTTTTTCTGCAATGGCTGGGGCGTGCGCGCGCACTTGTTCGGCGCGCTGCAAGATGGTGTCCGGGTGGATGTGCAGCCGCGCAAAGTCGGCATCACGCAAATGCTCCCAGCGCACGAGAGCCGGGCATTTATTGGTGTGAATTTCTTTCAGCGGGATACGTGTTTCACCCTCGGGAAGATCGGCTTGGCGGATATACAAGCGCTCGGCAATGGCATCGGCATCCAGCTGCAATAGCGCATCGGGGGCGGCTTCCAGATCAAACACGATGAAGCGCGACGGGATGGATGGGTGCTGCGCCAACGGCAGCACCGGCGCGGCACACAGGCGCGCGGCTGGGTAGCGTTGCGAGATATGCAGCAGCGGCGTCATTGCCACCACATCAAGCAAGGATGCCGCAAAGCGTTTGTCGCGCAGACGCAGTGCGTAGTCCCACAATTTGGGTTGGTGCTGGCGGAACAAACGCGCCAGCCCAATCAGGGCGCGCACATCGCTGAGTGCCTCGTGCGCGAGGCCTTCACGCAGGCCGTTGTCTTCGGCTAGGTGTTCGAGTTTGAAGCTGGTGCCATTGCCATCATCGCGTTGCCGCCAGTGGATACCGTCGGGGCGCAGGGCGTGCATCAGGCGCAGGGCATCCAACAAATCCCAGCGCGAATTTCCGCCGCGCCATTCGCGCTCATACGGGTCATGAAAATTGCGATACAGCCCATAGCGCACGAACTCATCATCAAACCGCAGCGAGTTGTAACCCGCGCTGCACGTTTCTGCGCGGCCCATTTCGTCGACGATGCGGGCAAATGCGGCGGCCTCGTTGACACCATCGCGCAGTGCGGCTTGCGGAGTGATGCCGGTGATCAAGGTGGCAATGGGCGAGGGCAGCAGGTCATTGGCCGGCTGCACGAAAAAACTGATGGGGTCTTCGATTTGTTGCAAGGTTGCATCGGTACGGATCGCTGCAAATTGCGCGATGCGGCTGCGACGCGGGTCTGCACCGAAGGTTTCTAGGTCATAAAACAGGAACGATGCAGACATGTCGGTGGTCAGTGTGGATTGAACACGATCGGAACGATGACCTCGCTGCTAACCGCTTTGCCATTGCGCGTGGCCGGCTTGAAGTGCCAGCGCCGCACCGCATCCAGTGCGGCACGATCCAAGTCGCGGTTGCCGCTGCCTTCCGCCAGTTCCTGGCGCTCCACGCTGCCATCGACGGCCACGCTGACCCGTACCTTGACGGTGCCACCAATGCCTCGGCGTAGCGGTTCTTGTGGGTAGCGCGGGGCAGGGGTGTTTTGGGCGATGGCATCGGTGCTGGCAGCGGGTGCAGCAACCGGCGCAGCTGTTGGGGGCAGTGGCGCGCGCGCGGGCGGCGGTGGTGGCGGTGGCGGTGCAGCTGGCCTTGCGGCAACCGTGCTGTCCTTGGGTAGGCTCAAGCCACTGGCATTGTTGTCACCTGCCAAGTCTGGCGGTAACGGTGTGGGCAAATGGTCGGCTGGCGTAGTGGTGGCCTCGGAGCCATCGGCTTTGTAAAAATCATAGTGATGACGCGATTTCAGCCACACCAACAAGAACAGCAGCAAGCCAGCGGCAAATGCAGCCAGTAAGACTTTGAATACCTGCGGTGGCAACAGCGGCGGGTGTTGGCCGGGTTTCGGCGCGGGCGTGGAGTCGAGTATGGGGTCGGGCGTGGCCATGTCGGCATTCTGGCATGTGCGCGGGCCGATGCCGCCACCTGCGGCTGACGCAGACATTAATGCAGGCGATAATGCAGGTTCATTTCCTTGATTGTTGCCCCCATGCTTGATCCTGCCCTGCTGCGTACCCATCCCGCCGACCTTGCCCAACGCCTGCTTGCCACGCGCGGTTACGTATTGGATGTGGCCGCAATCGAATCCCTAGAAGCCCAGCGCAAGCAGATTCAGATTCGCACCCAAGAATTGCAAAACCTTCGCAATACCCGCAGCAAGCAAATCGGCATGCTCAAAGCCAAGGGCGAAGACGTGGCGGCGGTGATGGCCGAGGTGGCGAGTTTTGGCGAAGAACTGAAGACGTCGGAAGTAGCGCTGGAGCGCATCCGTGGCGAAATCGACGCGATTGCCTCTGGCATCCCCAACCTGCCCGATGCCAGCGTGCCGCAAGGTGGCGGTGAGGCTGACAATCTTGAACAGCATCGCTGGGGCAGCCCGCGCGTGTTTGATTTCGCCATCAAAGACCATGTGGAATTAGGTGCGCGCAACGGCTGGTTGGATGGCGAAACTGCGGCCAAATTGTCCGGCTCACGGTTTACGGTGTTGCGCGGGCAGTTGGCGCGTCTGCATCGTGCGCTGGCGCAATTCATGCTGGACCTGCATACCGGCCCGCACGGCTACGAAGAAACCAATGTGCCGGTCATTGTGAATGCCGATTCCATGCGCGGCACCGGGCAATTGCCCAAGTTTGAGGAGGATTTGTTTTCTACCCAATTGGGCGAACACAAACGCTATTTGATCCCCACCTCTGAAGTGCCGCTGACCAATAGCGTGCGCGATGCCATTTTGGATGCCGAGACACTGCCGTTGCGGATGACCGCGCATTCGATGTGCTTCCGTTCCGAAGCCGGCAGCGGCGGCCGCGATGTACGCGGGATGATCCGCCAGCATCAATTTGAAAAAGTCGAGCTGGTGAGCATCAGTACCCCCGACGACTCCGACGCAGAACACCAGCGCATGACCCGCTGTGCCGAAACCGTGCTGGAACAACTCGGCCTGCCGTACCGGCGCATGCTGCTTTGCACCGGCGATATGGGCTTTGGTGCGACCAAGACCTATGACTTGGAAGTCTGGCTGCCGTCGCAAGCCACCTACCGCGAAATTTCGTCTTGCTCCAACTGCGGCGACTTCCAAGCCCGCCGCATGCAGGCACGCTGGCGTAACCCTGCCACCGGCAAGCCCGAGCTGGTGCACACCCTCAACGGCTCCGGCGTAGCGGTGGGCCGCGCCTTGATTGCGGTGATGGAAAACTACCAAAACGCCGATGGCAGTATCACGGTGCCCGAGGTGCTGCGCCCCTATATGGGTGGAGCCGGGCGCATCGAGTGACTGAAATCAATTAGCAGATTTGAGTAGAGAGGCACCGCGCTGGCCGCCAGGGTTGGCCATGAGCGCAAGCGCGGTGCCTATCGTTGACGGCATCAGAACCGGAAGATGACGTTGGCAAACCAAGTGCGGCCCGGCATCGGGAAGCCCTCGGATAGCTCGTACCATGTATCGGTCAAATTGCGGCCACCCACTTCCACGTCTATCGTGCTGCGCGGTGACCACACACCTTTCAAGCCCAGCAGCGTGTAGCTATGCAGGGTCAGGAAGCTGGTTTTGCCTGCGATGAACACCGGCACGATACGGCCCTGCTCGGCTTCCACCGTGGCCACGGCTTTGAGCTGCGAGGTGAAGCGCCACGCCGCGTTGGCAAACAGGCGCTGGCGCGGGCTGTTGGTGAGCAATACAGCAGGATTGCTGAGGTTGTCGCGATCCATCCAAGTGTAGCCCACGCCCCATTGGCCGTTTTCGCCCAGCTGCTGTTGCAGTGAGAGTTCGATGCCACGATGCCGCGCCTTGCCGATGTTCTGTGCCTGGTTGCACACCGTACTGCCGCACTGGTTGGAGGCGACGATGGCGTCCTGGATCAGATCGTCGATGCGGCTCTGGAACAGCGATGCTTCCACCTGCGCGTCGCTCCACGGTTGCCCGCGCCAGCCCAGCTCGAAGTGACGCGCGGTTTCCGGTTTCAGGTCGGGATTGGGCAGGGCCGCGCCCATGCGCGCGGAGTAGCGATCCTTGATGGTGGGGAAGCGGGTTTTGTGCGAGACGCTGGCGAACAACTGGCCGTGTTCGCCGAAATCGCGCTGCAGTTCGATCAGCGCGTTGTTGGCGCTGGTCTTGCCGGTCGGCCAGTAATAGACCTCTTTCGCGTCGCGTTGCTCGTGGCTCGCGCCCAGCCGCAGGGTGTAGTCGCCGCCCAGCGTGATGGTGTCCTCCAGCGCCAGCGAAGTGGTGACGTCGCGGTAGTCCTTGGTCGGCGATTTCGGATTGGTGTCCTGGTGGCGGTCGTCCTTGTAGTGCAGCGCCAGATGCAGATCGTGATTGGCGATCGCCTGCGTGGACAGTTCGACGCTGACGCCGCGCGTCTTGTCCGAATAGACGCTGGGGAAGCTGGTATTGAGCAACTGGGTGGCGTAAGTGCCGTCGGCATAGGCTTCCAGCCCGTTGCCATAGTGGTCTTCATAGGCGCGCAGCTTCAGGCCGCTGCTCTCGCCAAGGCCAATGTTGCCGATGAAGTACAGGCTTTCCTTGTCCCACCACGGCCAGCGCCAATAGCGGATGCCGCCGCTGGCGCGGCCGGTATAGACCGGGTTGCCCTTCTCGCCGTCCTGCTTCACGTAGCCGATGGCGAACTCGCTGCGCTCGCCGGGCGCATAGCCGAGTTTGATCGAGGCGCGGCGGTCGCTGCGATAGGCGTTTTCGCGTTCGTCGCCGGTATCGGTGGGCTTGGCCTTGTAGTCCTTGAAACCGTCCGGCAGCGGGAAGCTGTCGGCATCCAGCCACGACCAGCCCGCTTGCAGATACCAGTCGCCCTTGCGCATCCCCAGATTGGCTGCGGCTTTACGCTCGCCGCGACTGCCCGCACCAAGGCGCACGTCGCCTTCCAGCGGTTGGGTGGGTTTGCGCGAGACCAGATTGATCGCACCACCCAAGGTGTTGGGGCCGTACAGCAGCGAAGCCGCGCCCTTGGCGACGTGGATTTCGCCAAGGCCGAAGGTGGTGAAGCGGTCGAAGTCGATATAGCCATCGTAGGGGACGTATTGCGGGATGCCATCCAGAAATACCGGCACTTGGCGCGGGTCAAAGCCGCGCACGTACACCATCGCCTCGTTGCGGCTGTTGTGCGAGAGCGATACGCCGGGCGCAATGGCAACAGCCTCGCCTACGGTTTCGCGGTTGAGGGTATCCAGTTGTTCGCGGGAGATGGCGGATTCGCCAGCAGCGGACCGCGTTGCCTTCTGGCCTTGCACCACCACGCGGCCAAGTTCGAAGGGTTTGCCGGTTTTGTCAGTATCTTCGGCATGCGCAGAGGCAAAGCAGGACAGGCTGATGAGCAGCGCGACCGACAATACGCTGCACTGCAGGCGTTGGTAGGGGTTGTTGTTTGTGTGAGCTTGCATAAGCAGGGCGTGCTGAGGGAATTGGGAATGCCGGCAATACCGCGCCATGCCGCGACAATTGAATGTGCGGCAACGTGCGGCCGGGATTGGGAAAAGGTGTGGCACGTCCCTGTGCCACGCAGGGGTCATTTCATTCGTAATACTTCAATGGAGCTGAGATTGCGCACATGGCGCGGGCCGGTTTTGGTGTCTTGCCCGGAGATCAACAACAGCTGGCCTTCACGCACACCCAGCGGTTTGCCATCTTTTTCCCATGCCACCAGCACGTCCTTGCCAATCGCGGTGTTGTAGAGCTCGTTCCAGGAGAAGGTGACCACGTAGCCATCGGTAGCGCGTGCCACCACCACCATGCGGCGGCCATCCTTGTGGCCATCCAGGCTCAGGCCAACGGCATCGAGCACATCGGTCAGCCGAGCGCCACGGAAATTGGCGACCTTGCCCACCGTGGCCCCGGACGCGCACACCACGTCCATCGGCCCGCTGTTGCGGGTGGTGAGCTTTTTCAGTGCCGTCACATCGAAGGCCTTGGGCGCTTTGACCGCGCCGCTGATGCGTACCTCGATGCTGGGCTTGACGCTGGCCATGGGGACGGGGTTGTCGGCATAGGCAACGTGCAGGGCAGGGGTGGTCAGTAGCAGTGCAGCGAGTACGAGGGGGCGAAGCTTCATGGCAATACCTTCGATATGTGGATATGTATATAGCGATTGGCAGCATAACTAACCCATGCCCGGGCGGGTTTGATTTGAGTCAACTCTTTACGCTGGCGTGTCGCGCCACTGCCGATGCAGTGCCCGCAACTGCCCGGTAAACAGCAATGCCCATGCGCACAGGCCGATGCCGAAGATCACGTGCGGCAGCAGGCCAAGGAAATGCAGTTCCATGGCTTCCATCATGCGCAAGGTACTGACTGCGTACATACCCAGCGGGAACACCGCGCCCCAGTACATCGGGTCGTAGGTGAATGGGAAGTGGCGTACACCGTGCCGCCAAATCGCCAGGACAATCAGCATTGGAATCCACCAGGTGCCGGTGGCCCAATAGAATACGGTGAAGCCTTTCAGGAACGGCAGCATCGAGTTCAGGAATGGCGCGTGCGGGGTGTTGAGAATCAGCAGTGAGCCGGCCAGTGTGGAAATGGCCATCGCGCCCATGTTGATCCAGTACGGTGGTGACAAATCGGCGGGAGAAAACGCAAAAAACGTGTAGCGATAGAAGATCAGCGACATCATCCAGATGTACAGCATGCCGCCCCACAGCCACATCGACAGTGCGAAGAAATTGAGCTCCATCCGCAGCGGTTGATCCACGTGTTGTGAAATCAGCGCCGCAATTACCGCCATCGATTGGGTGGCCACCACCGCCAGCAGCCAGCCACCATTGATGCCACGCGCAAGTTCCGGCTTGTCTTGCTTGACCGTGAGCACGGTAAAGATGGTGTAGGTGAACAGCACCCAAGCCAGCAGGCCAATACCCCCCAGCAGCGCGGCCAGTGGCAGATTGCCGCCAATCAGCAGGCTTTGGCTGGCAAGGATCGAACAGGCCGCGACGAAGGTGAAAAACCCCGGTGCGTTGAGATGGTTGAATAGATCATCGCGCACGCGCTTGGGGTGCCAGTACAGGTGCATCAACGCCAGCGCACCGATGACCACGAACAAGCACCAATTCAGCCAGAACAGACCGATGGCAAGGTGCGGCAGGCCCATCAGATGTGCTGCAAGTGACAGGATGCCGGTGGCCATCACCATGCTGAAATAGCCGGGCGAGAGGGTTTCGGTAGAGGTGCGGACGTGGCGCAGCAGGCGTGGCATCGGCGCACT
>NZ_DAOOUM010000019.1:0-42208 GCF_035369645.1 Thermomonas sp.
CGGAGTGCGCGCAACATCCTGCTGCGGTTGCCGTGGCCCGTGACGAAATTCGCCGCGTGGTGGCGTGGTGGTTGCGCATTGCAGCTGCGCCACCGGCAGGTGCGGTCAATGGCAGTTGGCAGCGCTGGTTGCAACTTGTCGACGCTGCCGAAACCCGCAAGCGGCTGGCATTGCAAGCCATCAGTTGGCACAGCCCAGTCACCGAGCTGGCGCATCACAGTGGCAAGGTGCGTGCATTGACCAATGCCTTGGCCTTGTACGATGAGGGCAAGACGATGCGGCACTGCATCGATAACTACCGTGATGCTTGCATCAAGGGCACGTTCCTGGCCTTTCATGCCGAGTTCGAAAGGGACGGCAAGCCCTGCCAGGCGACGGTTGGTTTGGTGAAGCGTGAACACCGTTTTCGCAAATGGCAGGTCAGCAATGTCTGTGGTGTTGCCAATGCCAGCTTTGGCCGGGAATGGCCCGAGATCGCCAAGCAATTGGCGGGGCTTTGCAATGTGCGCGAAATGGTGCAGGCGCGCCGCGAGGCCGCGCGTCGCGCAGCGATGATGCAGGTGGCAACGTGGGCGTGCGCGGTGTTGCCAAGCTTCAAGGATTGGCGCGGCAAGGCAACTGCGATCACCAGCACGCAGGAGCTTGTCGATTACGGCAAGACCCTGTGGTGCGACATCCAGCACTACGCCGAGGAATGCGCAAGCGGGCAGGCGCAGGCGTACCGCGTCGTCATCGAAAACCGATACGCATGGAAAACCTATGGCCTCGACCGCTACGAGCACTTCGTTGTGCTGCTACGGAAACATGCAGCGGACTGGGCGGTTGCCGATGTGCGCACCACCCACGGCATGCGCTACCAGCATTCTCCCATCGAACCGTTTGCCCAAAAACTGGCCGCGGCCTGCAACCACACAGATCGCGTCAACGATGGCATTACGCAAGCAGCGCAGTTGCGAGTAGCGTGAGTGCGCGCTAGCGCAACGCCTGCAACGTTCCATCGGCATGGATGCGGTAATCGGCGGGGGTGTCGGCGGGCACGATGCGCACGCGGTTGCCTATTGCAACGCCTTGGTAGCTTGGGATGCTGTGGGTGAGGCGCACGAAGATCCAGTCTTTGGCGTCGGGTGCCAGTTGCAGGGTGATGCCGGCTGGGTGGGTGCGCAGGGCGTGCGCCAGTGCGGGTGAAAATACGGCTTGGATGTTGCCAACTTGCTGGATGCGCAACATCACTGATGCCCCGTGCAATGCACTCAGGCAGGCGAAGGTGGCTATCATCACGCGGCCCATACGCGATGCGTGCGGCCATGCGGCGGCCACGCTCATCGCGGTGATGGCGGCAAAGCCGTAGGCGTAGTGGTTCCAACTGCTGCCCAGTGCCAGCACTGGCAGCAAAGCGGCAAACCCGCCTAGCAAAAACAGCGCGGTCAGGCGACGTGAGGTTTGCCACAAGGCGGCCAACAAACCCAGCCACAACACGCCCGCCAGCCACAGGGGGCGCAGACGATGCAGGGTGGTGCTGGTCTCCAGCAAAGGCACGACGGGGGTGAATAGTTGGTACTCCAGCCAGCGTTGTGGCACGTGGGCAAGGCGCAAGGTGTATTGGCTGCCTTCGCGCGGGGCGTGCAGCAACACATCCACGCGCAAGTCCAGATACACCGCGCATACCGCGCCGGCGGCCAGCATGGCGGCCCGCCACAGGGGCCTTCTATTGCTGTCGCGATCCAGCCACCACGCCAGTGCCAGCAGTGGCGGGATGGCGAAGGCAGCTTCTTTGCCAAGGAGGGCCAGCGTGGTCAGCGTGGCGCTGATGATGGCGGCCATCCATCGCGCGCGCGCGCGTTGCACCAATAGCGCAATACCCAGTGCGCAACTTAGCCAGATCAAATCGGCCATGCAGCCTACCCAGCCGTGGGTGTAGGCGGCATACGGGGTCAGCACAAACCCCAGTGCACCGAACACGGCGGGCCAGCGCGGCATGCCAACGCCGTGCGCAATCCAATACAACGCCACTGCATTGAGTGCGCCCCACAGCACCAGCACGGCATGAAACAGCATCGGTGTATCGAATAAGACCCGTGATAGCGCCATCCACAACGAAAAGGTCAGTGGTCGATATTGAAATGCGGAGGTTTCCAACCATGGCGACGGCGTGCTGCTGTTGGCCAGCGCCGCCCATTGCAGTTCGTCGTGGCTGAAGTAGCCAGGGTTGAGAATCAGCGGCAGTTGCAGCAGCAGCGCCGCCAGTAAGACGCATGCTGTTGCGGCAGTATTGGATAACGGCGGGCGAGTGGATGGCAGTGTGCTCATTGCGCGCGCAGCACGCATTGCGCGGCGCGTTCGCCGCTGCCCATCGCCAAGGTCCAGCCCAACATGCCGTGGCCGATATTGAGGATGAGGCCATCGCCGGCACGCGCAATCACCGGGCTAGAGTGAGGGGTGACCGGGCGCAGGCCGGCCCATGGGGTTTCGATATGGGCGTAATCGGCCGCTTGCGGCAACGAGGCGCGGGCCAGTGCAAGCAGTTGTTGGAAACGCACGGGGTCGGGCGTGGCATCCCAATGATTGAGATCGGCCAAACCGGCCACCCGGATGCGCCCACCTAAATTGCAAAACACCAATTTGCGCGCGGTGTCGGTGATGCTGGCCTTGGGCGCATGCGCACCGCAGGAGGCAGTGAACGAATAGCCTTTGACCGCCATCAGCGGCGAGCGCAACCCCAATCGTTTTAGTAGAACATGGCTGTCGATGCCCGCGCATAACACGATGTGTTGGGCGCGCAAGGCGTGGCCATTGGCAGCTTCAAGGAACCAATGCGCACGTTCGCGACGCAGGGTACGCACCTCGGTATCAAACAGGGCCTGCACCCGGTAATGGGTACGCAGCACATCCAATAACCCATGACTAAACCGCCACGGATCGCCCACTTCTTCATCTGGCGAATACACCACCCCGGCGATGCCGCGCGCATCGGCCAGTGCCGGTTCGATGGCGATGGCAGCATCGGCATCCAGCAATTGTTGTTGGATGCCAAACGCGCGTTTGGCAGTGATCATCGCGCGCGCTTTGGGCAGGGCGGCGGCATCGTAATAGACGTGCAGTTTGCCGGCGATGCGGTGATCAAATGCAATCGGGTGCAGGTCCAACAGCGCGGCCATAGCGGCGCGTGATTCCAATGCCAATGCCAAGGTGGCCAGCGTGTTTTGCTGTAAACGGTGTGCGGTGGCATTGCGCAAAAACGCCAGCCCCCAGCGCCAGTAGTGCGGGTCTGCCGAGGCGCGCGTGCGAAATGCAGCATCGTTGCCCAACAACATGCCGGGAATCTGCTGCCATAGCGCTGGCCCGGCCATCGCATCGGTATAGGCATAGCTCAACTGCGCGCCATTGGCGAAGGAGGTGCCCAGTGCCGGCCCGCTGGCGCGCTCAAGCAATGCCACTTGCAGCCCACGGCGTGCCAACGCATACGCGGTGGCCAAGCCAACCACGCCGGCACCGATCACCGCCACATCGGCGGTCACATCGGCGGTCAAGCCAGATGCGGTGTGCGCAGTGGGTGCAATGGGCATGGGCATCAGTGCGGCCAAAAATTGATGAAGCCGGTGATAATCAGGGCATTGGTGAAGTCGATGAAAAACGCGCCCACCAACGGTGCCACTAAAAATGCACGAGGGGCCACGCCGTAGCGCTCCACCAGGGTGCGCATCACTGCCATTGCATTGGCGGTGGTGCCCAACATAAAGCCGATGAAGCCGCCACCCATCACCGCAGCGTCGTAGTCGCGCCCCATCACCCGGAATACGACAATACAAAATGCCGCCACCAATGCCGATTGTAGGATCAAATTCACCAGCAGTGGGGCGGCCATGCCGGCCAGTTCCCACAACTTTAAGTTCATCAGCGCCACCGCCAGAAACAACGCCAGGCAGACATTGCCAATCAGCTCGATGGTGGTCACCGACAGCCCAAGCCAGCCGCTGCGGTCATCAAGATTGCGCAGCAGCGCACCCACCAGCATCGCGCCGACATAGGCCGGCAAGGTCAGGCCGGTGGCGGTGATGCCGCTGCTGACCCACGCCCCCAGCCACATCGCCACCAGAATCGTGACGATACTTTTGAGTGCGGTGTGCTCGCGCTGGGCCTCGGTGGTGGTTGCCACCGCGACGGCAGCGTCTGGTGCGTGGTGGTCGTGTGGATGTGGCGAATGCAATTGAAAGTGGCGGATCAGCAACGTCGCGACCGGCCCGCCCAACAGGCCGCCGCAAACGATCCCGGCCATGGCCGAGGCCACCGCGATGGATTCGGCCCCACTCACCCCGGCGCGCTCAAACAGCGACGCAAATGCCAAGCCGGTGGCCGGGCCGCCGGTCAAGGTGGTGGAGCCCACCAAGACGCCAAACAGGGGATGCAGCCCAAAGCCCGCAGCCACCACCATCCCCAGCAGGTTTTGCAGTACCGCAAAGCCGCTGGCGATCAACAAGAATACGGCAACCTGACGGCCGCTGATTTTCAGCAAACGGGCACTGGCGTTGAAGCCAATGGTGGTGAAGAACGCGACCATCAGTGCCGGTTGCAACTTGCTGTCCAGCACAAACAACACGCTGCCGTGGGCATGTGCGGCCCACGCCGCCAGCGCGAACAACAGCCCGCCGATCACCGGCGGTGGCAGGTTATAGCGGCCGAATACCGGAATCACACGGCACAGGGCATAGCCCAAAAACAGGGCGATCCCGGCAAGCGCCAGGGTTTGCACGGCGTCGAGGACAAGCATCCGGGGAATTTCCTAAAGAGGGCCACAGCCGGGTAGAGCCGGTATCATCCATCATCTGTACTCCATGCACCTCGGAACATACCCCGATGTCTGATATCCCCGCCAATGACGATCTGAAACAAGCCGCGCTGGATTACCACCGGTTGGAGCCCAAGGGCAAAATCAAAGTGACGGCCACCAAGCCGATGGTGACCCAGCGCGATTTGGCATTAGCGTATTCGCCGGGGGTGGCCTTTGCCTGCGAAGAAATCGCCGCCGATCCGGCCAAGGCCAGCGAGTACACCGCGCGCGGTAATTTGGTGGCGGTCATCTCCAATGGCACTGCGGTGCTGGGGCTGGGCGATATCGGCCCGCTGGCAGGCAAGCCGGTGATGGAAGGCAAGGGCGTGCTGTTCCAGAAGTTTGCCGGCATCGATGTCTTCGATATCGAAGTCAACGAGCGCGACCCCGACAAACTGGTGGACATCATCGCCAGTTTGGAGCCCACGTTTGGCGGTATCAATCTGGAAGATATCAAGGCGCCGGAATGCTTCATCGTGGAGCGCAAATTGCGCGAGCGGATGCAAATTCCGGTGTTCCATGACGACCAACACGGCACTGCAATCATTGTGGGTGCGGCCGTGCTGAATGCACTGGAAGTGGCCGGTAAAAATATTGGTGATGTGAAGCTGGCCACCACCGGCGCAGGCGCAGCGGGTATTGCGTGTTTGGATATGTTGGTGGCGTTGGGCGTGAAGCCTGAAAATATCGTGGCATTTGATCGCGAAGGCGTGATCCACAGCGGCCGCAGCAATTTGGACCCCGACAAGGCGCGCTACGCACGCGACACGCATAAGCGCACGCTGGCTGAGATCGTGGACGGGGCGGATGTGTTCTTGGGCCTGTCTGCCGGTGGCATCTTGAAGGCCGAGATGGTCGCCAGCATGGCGGCCAACCCCATTATTTTGGCGCTGGCCAACCCGTATCCGGAAATCCTGCCGGAAGATGCCAAGGCGGTGCGTCCGGATGCCATCATCGCCACGGGTCGCTCGGACTATCCCAACCAAGTCAATAACGCGGTGTGCTTCCCGTATATTTTCCGTGGTGCGTTGGATGTGGGGGCCACGCAAATTACCGAGGCGATGAAGCTGGCTTGCGTGCGCGCGATTGCGGCGTTGGCACGCAAAGAAGCGTCCGATCTGGGCAGTGCTTACGGCGGTGAGGTGCCGAAGTTTGGTCGCGAGTATTTGATCCCGCGCCCGTTCGACCCGCGTCTATTGACGCAGTTGGCACCGGCGGTGGCGCAGGCGGCGATGGATTCGGGTGTGGCCCAGCGGCCATTGCTGGACGTAGACGCCTACCGCGAAAAATTGGGACAGTTCATCCATCGCACCAGTTTGATGATGAAGCCGGTGTACGACCGCGCGCGCGCGCATCGCAAGCGCGTGGTGTATGCCGAGGGCGAAGAATATGTGGTGCTGCAAGCGGTGCAGGCGGTGGTTGACGACGGCTTGGCATTCCCGGTGTTGATTGGCCGGCCCGAAGTCATTGAATCACGTATCGAAAAACTCGGCCTGCGCATGCGCGCCGGCGTGGATTTCGAGCTGACCAATATCAACGACGACCCTCGCTTTGACGACTACTGGCGGCAGTACCACGCGCTGACCGAGCGGCGGGGTGTGACCCCGGACGCTGCCAAGAATCTGCTGCGCTCGCGGCCCACCTTGATTGCCGCCTTGATGGTGGAACGTGGCGAAGCCGATGCCATGATCACCGGCATCGTTGGCCGTTATCACAAGAAGCTAGGCTATTTGCGCAGCGTGTTCAATTTTGATGCCGGCGTCAGTGGCACCGCCGCGATGACGGCGGTCATCAACGATGCTGGCGCGTGGTTCTTTGTCGATACACATGTGCAGTTGGACCCTTCGGCAGAACAGATCGCCGAGGCGACTTTGCAGGCGGCCTACCGCTTGAAGCTGCTTGGTATCGAGCCAAAGGTTGGGCTGTTGTCGCATTCCAATTACGGCAGCCACCAAGACCCCAGCGCGGCGAAAATGCGGCAGGCATATCAAATCATCCGCAAGCGTTCGCCCAAGCTCGAAGTGGATGGCGAAATGATGGGTGATACCGCATGGGATGAAGCCCTGCGGCGGCGTATCTTCCCCAATACCACCTTGAGCGGGCGCGCCAATTTGCTGGTATTCCCCAATCTGGATGCCGCCAACATCGCCTATAACTTGATTCGCGTGGCCACCGGCGGCGTGGCCATCGGCCCCATTTTGATGGGCTTGGACAAGCCCGCGCATATCCTGACCCCGGCCTCGTCGGCACGCCGTATCGCGAATATGACTGCGATTGCGTCGGTAGAGGCACATATCCGCGACGAGTTGAAGTCACGGAGTGGGTAAGCGAGTACGTGCCGCCGCATTGCTGCGGTGGCATGTTGGGCGCGGCCAAAAATTGGGCCAACGTGAACGCCGTACAATAGGCGGCTGATTCCACTGCCCCATTTTCTCGTTGCCATGAGCCTGCACGCCGACACCAGCGCATCTTTCCGCCATTTGCTGGACCTAGAGTTGCTGCCAGTGCATCACCTCAAGCACGTATTGCAGCGTGCACAGGCGTTTGCTGAGGGCGCACAGGCACCCCAGGCATTGGCGGGAGTGGCGGTGTGTACCTTGTTCTTCGAGCCTTCCACTCGCACCCGCCTCAGCTTTCAACTGGCGGCGCAGCGGTTGGGTGCGTACAGCCTCAATTTTGATGCGTCCACCTCGTCGGTGACCAAGGGCGAGACCGATCTGGACACGTTCCGCACGATCGAGGCGATGGGCGTGCGCGGGTTTGTGGTGCGCCATAAAAGCGATGGCGCGGTGGCGGCGCTGGCCGCAGCGGCCAAAGCCGGGGTTGCGGTGGTCAATGCGGGCGATGGCCGCAGCCACCATCCCACCCAGGGCTTGTTGGACATGCTGACCTTGCGCCAGGCCAAGGGCGAGGATTTTTCCAAGCTGAAAGTGGTGATCGTGGGGGATGTGAAGCACTCGCGGGTGGCGCGCTCGGATGTGCATGCGCTGCGTGCGCTGGGCTGCGGTGAGATCCGTGTGTGTGGGCCGGCGGCATTGTTGCCGGACGATGACACCCTGCACGGTTGCATCGTCACCGAGGATTTGGATGCCGCACTGGAAGGCGTGGACGCGGCGATGATGCTGCGTTTGCAGCGCGAGCGCATGGCCGAAGGCTTGGTGGCCTCACTGGAGGATTACCACCGCGATTACGGGCTGACAGCTGCGCGCCTGCAACGGGCTGCGGCCGATGCCATCGTGATGCATCCGGGGCCGATGAATCGGGGGGTTGAAATTACCGACGAAGTGGCCGATGGGCCACAGTCGCGCATTCTGAACCAAGTGGCCAATGGGGTGGCGGTACGGATGGCGGTGTTGGAAGTGGTACTCACCAACTGACGTAGCCAGCGTCAAAACCGCCGACTTAGCGCAGCAAAATCAGCGTCGCCAGCCCCAAGAACGACAGAAAGCCCATCACGTCGGTGACGGTGGTCAAGATCACCCCGCCAGCCAGTGCCGGATCGAAGCCAAAGCGCTTCACCGTTACCGGCACAAACACCCCGGCCAGTGCCGCCGAGGTGAAGTTGATGGTCAATGCCAGTCCAATCACCAAGGACAGTTTGGGGTCGTGGAACCATGCCAGCACGATCAAAGCCAATAGCAAGCCGATGCCGATGCCGTTGATGATGGCGATGCGCACCTCTTTCCACACCAGCGCACCGATATTGGTGCCGCCAATCTGGCCTAACGCCAAGCCACGCACCATCAGCGCCAGCACTTGGGTGCCGGCATTACCCCCCATGCCGGCCACGATGGGCATCAACACCGCCAGCGACACCAAGTGCGCGATTGTGTTGGAAAATTGATTGACCACCGAGGCCGCCAAAAATGCAGTGGCCAGATTGATGGTCAGCCACAACATGCGCCGCCGGAAGGCGCGCCGCACCGGCGAGAACAGATCTTCGTCCTCGTCCAAACCCGCAGCCGACATCACTTGGTGCTCGGCCTGCGCGCGGATGATATCGAGCACGTCATCGACGGTGATGCGGCCCAGCAGGATGTTGTTGTCATCCACCACTGGCGCGCTGATCCAGTCGTGGTCGGAGAATTGCCGCGCCACTTCGCTGGAGGTTTCGTTGACATCGATGGCCGGTTGCTCGCCATCCATCAACTGGTTGATCGGGGTGCCGGCCTCGTGGGTGAGTAGCGCTTGTAGGGCGATTCGGCCCAGGTATTGGTGGCGCTTGCTGACCACATACAGATGGTCGGTGTGGTCGGGCAGTTCACCGCGCAGACGCAGATAGCGCAGCACCACGTCGATGGTGGTGTCGGCACGCACGGTGACCACGTCCGGGTTCATCAAGCGGCCGGCGCTGTCTTCGGCATACGAGAGCACTTGTTCCAGGCGCTCGCGGTTTTCGCGGTCCATCGACTTCAAGACTTCGTCGATGACGGTATCGGGTAGGTCTTCGACCAAGTCGGCCAAGTCGTCGATGTCGAGGTCGGCGGCGGCGGCCACCAGTTCGTCCTGATCCATATCCGCAATCAGGCTTTCACGCACTTCCTCGCCAACGTGTACCAACACTTCGCCGTCGTCTTCGGCATCCACCAGCCCCCACACCACACTGCGTTTGCCCGGTGGCAGCGATTCCAGCAGGTTGCCGATTTCCGCCGGCGACAGCGTGTTGACCATGCGCCGCACCGGCCCCAGCCGGCCACTATCCAAGGCATCGGAGAGCAGACGCAGTTGACGCGCGGTCTTGTCGTGGCGGATTGCTTCTGCCATGGTGGCTTCCGGCGATAGAGGTGGACGCCGCGATGCAGGGCAGGCAGGCGTGAGATCAGGCGGTCATGATGGTTGCATTATCGCTTGCGCAGATGACAACTGTCCAAGCGCTGCGCACGCCGTAGTGGCACACGGCAGTGCGGGTGCCCAGCGCGTGACTTATCCTTGCGCTGACGCCAGCGTGTTGCGCGTCAGCCAGCGCTGGATCGCGGCGCGATTGGGTGCGCGCAACAACGCTGGCGCGGCGGCACGCAGACGCGCATGTGTGCTTTCACGAATCGTTTGCCGCACTTCCAACAAGGTGGCCGGATGCAGGCTGAGCTCGGTCAGGCCCAAGGCCAGCAGCAGCGGGACGAAGTTGGGATCGGCGGCGATTTCACCGCACACGGTCACCGGGACTTGGCGGCGCTGGCCGGTTCGGATTACATCGTGCAATACCCGCACCACGGCAGGGTGCAGCGGCGAATACAGCTCGCCCAGGGACTCGTTGGTACGGTCGGCGGCCAACAGGTATTGCACTAAGTCATTGGTGCCGATCGAGAGGAAATCACAGTCGTTGATGAAGCTTGGCAGGGCCAGTGCGGCGGATGGCACTTCGATCATCGCCCCCAGCGGGATGTGCTCGGCAACTTCGCAACCTTCGGCGCGCAGCTCGTGCACCGCAGTGGTCAACGCCGCGCGCATCGCGTGCATGTCCTCGGCACCCGACACCATCGGCACCAAGGCACGCAGCGGGCCATAGCCGGAGGCGCGGGCGATGGCACGCATTTGCGTGCGCAGTAGCTCGGGCCGGGCCAGTGACAGGCGGACGCCGCGCAAGCCCAGCGCCGGGTTGGGTTCGTCACGCAGGGCCAGCCCGGTTTTGTCGGCTTTGTCGGCACCTAAATCCAGTGTGCGGATGGTGACGGTGCGCCCGGTCATCGCCAGCACGGCATCGCGATAGGCGCGAAATTGGGCGTCTTCATCCGGCAGGACTTGGCTGCCTAGAAACAAAAATTCGGTGCGATATAAGCCTACCCCGGCGGCGCCTAGCGCATGTGCCTCGCTGACGTCATCGCGGGATTCGGCATTGGCCCAGAGTTTGACGTCAACGCCGTCGCGGGTGCGCGAAGGTTCCCGCCGTAACCGGTTGAGTTGGCGACGCTCGCGGCGGGCTTCGGCCACGCGCGCATGATGGGCGCGCAGGTCGGCCGCGTTGGGCTCCAATATCACCAAGCCGGTGCCGCCATCGATGACCAGGACATCGCCATCGTTGGCTTTTTGCAGCAATTGCGGGTTGCCCACTACCAACGGCAGGTGCAGGCTGCGCGCCAAGATGGCGCTGTGCGAGAGCGGGCTGCCACCGGCGGTAACCACGCCCACCACGCCTTGCGACTGCAGTTGCGCCAGTTCGGCGGGGGCCACGCTGTCGGTGATGAGGATCTCGCCGGACACGCCTTGCAGCACCGCATGGTGGCTATTGAGCGCGGCGTGCAAGCGGCCAATCACTTGGTCGATGTCGTCGATGCGGCTACGCAGGTAGGCATCGTCCATGCTTTCAAACACCGCCGCCAAGCGGTTGCGTTGCAGGCGCAGTGCGTAGTCGGCCGAATAGTGACCGGTGCGAATCAGCGCATCGATCCCCGAAAGTAGTTCAGGGTCATCCAGCAGCATGGCATGAAGGTCGATGAACTCACCCACCTCGTGTGCCAGCGCACCATGCAAGCGATCGCGCAGCTCGCGCATTTCGGCCCGCACCGTGGTAACCGCAGTGTGGAAGCGTTGCAGCTCGGATTCCACCGCATCGGCGGCAATTTTGGTTTCTTCCACATCCAATGCATGCGGCAAACGCACGCGCGCTTGCCCGAGTGCGCAACCGCGCGCGGCAGCGGTACCGGGCAGCAACTGGCGCATCAGCTGTCCTCGTCAAAACGGCGTTCGAACAGCGACGTGACCGCATCGGCAGCGGCTTGTGCATCTTCGCCATCCACTTGCAAGGTGACCTGCGAGCCGGGGCCGGCGGCCAACAACATCACCCCCATGATGCTTTTTGCGTTGACCTCGCGGCCACGTGCTTCCAGTGTGGCTTGGCAGTGAAAGGTGGAGAGTAGTTGCACCAATTTGGCGGTGGCGCGTGCGTGCAGACCCAGGCGATTGGTGATGGTCAGGTCGCGGCGAATCATGCGTGCGCTCCGCAGCCGCAGGGGAAGATGGGGTGTTCAAGCATCATCGGTAATGGCTCCATTACGTGACCCTGCGGCAGCAACCGCAGGCAGATCGTCCAGATCCAGTTCGGCATAGTTCATGACCCGCAGCAGCATGGGGAGGCTGAGTGCGGACACCCGGCGCACGGGGGTTCCCAGTCTGGCAAGCCGCGCGGCAAGATTGCTGGGCGTGGCACCGTACAGATCGGTCAGCACCAAGACGCCATGCCCGGCATCCACCCGCCGCATCGCCGCACTGGCCAGTGGTAGCAGGCTGTCGGGGTCGCCATCGAAGGGGACATCAAACGCTTCGCAGGGCAATGGCAAATTGCGTAGCAGGCGCGTGGTAACCGCCAGCAGTGCGCTGCCAATGCCTTCGTGAGTAATGAGGAGGATGCCGACGGTCATGCTGCAAACTTAACAGACCACGATGACGCTGCGAAAGCACATTACGCATTGCATGGGTACGGTGGCTTGGCTGCGATGGTTTGGCTGCGATGGCGCGGATGCCGGCGTATCAGTCCAGTTCGCGGTGGTGTGCGCTGGCTTCCGGCCAGCCATGATGACGGAAGTACTGGGCCATGCGTTCGGCCAAATATACCGAGCGATGGCGGCCGCCACTGCACCCAAATGCCACGGTGACATAGCTGCGGGTGTTGGTGCGCAGCTTTGGGAGCCAGGTATCCAAAAACCCTTGCACTTGGGTGACGTAGGTGGTGACTTCCGTCTGCTGGTCGAGGTAGTCGCGCACCTGTGCGTCACGCCCGGACAGCGGGCGCAAGCGTGCATCCCAATGCGGGTTGGGCAACACGCGGGCATCAAACAAAAAGTCAGCATCGGCCGGCACGCCGTGGCGATAGGCGAAGGACTCAAACAGCAGTGACACCTCAGCACCTTCCAGCCCAAACTCCGACAGAATGCGCCGACGCATCTGATGGATGTTCATTTCGCTGGTGTCCAGCAGAATATCGGCGATCTGCCGCAATGGGCGTAAGGCTTGCCGATCCAGCGCGATGGCATCGGCCAGCCCCAGCCCAAGGTGGCTGAACGGGTGGCGGCGGCGGGTGTCGGCGTAGCGCCGCAGCAGGACATCGTCACGGGCTTCCAAAAACAACAGGCGCGGATCGGCACCCAAGGCCCCGATGTCGGACAGTGCGGTTGGCACATCCGATAGATCCCCCAAGGTGCGGGCATCGATCACGACGGCAATTTTGGACGGGGCTGCAGCATTGTCCTGCATGCGGCGGATGAATTCCGGTAGCAGTTCGGCCGGCAGGTTGTCCACGCAGTAATAGCCCAAGTCTTCCAAAGTGTGCAGGGTGCCGGATTTGCCGGAACCGGACATACCACTGACGATGACCAGTGCGGGGAGTGGGGCTGGGAGTGGAGCGGGGACGGGCGGGGTATTCATTGCGCCGCGCTTTCCAAAAAATGACTATGCCGGGCCATGAACGCAGCCGCCGGGTCAATGCCTTTACTGCGCAGGATATGCGTGCGGGTGGCGGCTTCGGTCAAGACCGCCAGGTTGCGGCCGGCCATCACCGGGATGGTGATCATCGGGACATCCAAATCCAGTACCCGACGGCTACCCAGATCGCCGGTCAGGCGCTCCATTCCGCTGCTGTCCGCGTGCAGTGATGGTTTGCTGAGGTGCACGATCAGGCGCAGGTATTTGTTGCGCTTGACCGCAGTATCGCCAAACATTTGGCGGATATTGAGCACGCCCAGACCACGCAGTTCCAGCATGTCTTGCAGAAGTTCGGGGCAGGCACCGTCCAGCACATCGGGGGCGATCTGGGTGAATTCGGGGGCGTCGTCGGCCACCAGCCGATGGCCACGGGTAACCAGTTCCAGAGCCAGCTCGCTTTTGCCTGAGCCCGACTCGCCGGTAATCAGCACGCCGATGGAATAAATTTCCATGAACACCCCATGCAGGGTGACGCGCGGGGCCAGCGTGCGCGCCAGCACGTATTGCAGGTGGTTGAGCAGTTCATGGCCGCGTCGTGGTGACAGCCACAGGGGGGTGTCGGTTTCCTCGGCGGCGCTGCGCAGGTCTTCTGGGCAGCTTTGATTTTTGCTGATGACCAGCGCCAGTGGACGAAAGTCGATGATCTTGTGGATGGTTTCCCAGCGCTGGCGCGCATCCAGTCCGTCCAGCCATTCCAGTTCTTCGGTGCCAAGAATCTGCACTTTGTTGGGGTAAATCGCGTTGAGGTAGCCCGCCAGCGATGGCCGGCGCGCGACCGTATTGACGGCTTCCAACACCCGTTGCCCGCCACGTTCCTGCCCGGCCAGCCAGCGCAGAGCCAAGCGCTCTTGCTGGCTGGCAAACAGCTCGGTGGCGGTGATGCGGGTGCTGCTCACAGGTCAGCCCAAGGCGAAGGCTGCATCGCCATCACTCGAACACACCACTTTTGGCCAAACCCTCGCCCTTACGCTGTTCCAGTTGTTTTTCCTTGTGCTTGATCAGTTGCCGGTCGAGTTTGTCCACCAACAAGTCGATGGCCGCGTACATATCGGGGCCGACGGCATCGCCATGCAAGGTGCGCCCGGCCACATTGATGGTGGCGATGGCTTTGTGCTGGGGCTTTTCTAGCGCCAGCTGCACACGGATTTCGCAATCACCTTCGAAATGCCGCGCGAGGCGCTCAAAGCGGGTTTCCACGTGGCTGCGCAGGGCAGGCGTGACTTCCATTTGCTGGCCATAGGTTTCGATCTGCATCTTGACCTCCTTCTGCATGGACCACGAGCGGTTGCCCGTGGCGGGTGCGCGGAACGGTGTCAGCCGATCCGCACGCGTTCGTGCGATGCCGGAATTTGCAACGCTTCACGGTACTTTGCCACGGTGCGCCTAGCCACCGGCACACCTTCAGTCTTCAACGTATCGGCAAGCCGAGCATCCGACAAGGGCTTGCGTGGATTTTCGGCCGCCACCAGTTGCCGAATGCGGTCTTGGATGGCGGTGCTGGACGCGCTGCCGCCGGCATCGGTGTCGATACCGGAGGCAAAAAAGTCTCGCAGGGCCAAGGTGCCACGCGGTGTGCGCACATATTTGCGCGCCACGGCGCGTGACACTGTGGATTCGTGCAGGCCCAGCGTTTCGGCCACGCTGCGCAGGGTCAACGGACGCAGCGCTTGCGGGCCAAATTCCAAAAACCCGGTTTGTTCTTGCACCAGACAGCGCACCACCCGTTGCAGGGTGTCGGCGCGGGACTCCAGCCCTTTCAGCAGCCAGCGTGCTTCTTGCAGGTGCCCGCGCAAATAATCAGCATCGGCACCGCCGGTATGCCGAAGCATTTGTTGATAATCGCGCTGGATGGCAACTCTAGGCATTGCGCCGGCACCCAAGGCAACATGCCATAGGCCTTGCTGCCGCCAGATCACGCAATCGGGGATCACATAACTGCCACTGGGCAGCGCGCCGTATTGCGCACCCGGGCGTGGGTTGAGTGAGCGCAGCAAGTGCACCGCGGCTTCGGCATCCGCACTGCTGCAACCGGTTTCTGAGCAAATACCAGCGATACCCAATTTGGGGAGGCGCTGCAGGGCATCCGCGGTGAGTTGCAGGGCAACCGTGCGGCCGCAGGTGCTTTCCGGCAGGGCGCGTAATTGCAGGGACAGGCATTCGCCCAAGTCGCGTGCCGCCACGCCGGCCGGGTCAAATTGCTGGATTCTGCGCAGTACCGGCAGCGCATCTTCAAGCGTGGTGTCGAGCTCGGGGCGCAGGCTGGCCAGCAATTCGTGCAAGTCTTCGCGCAGGTAGCCGTCGTCATCGATGGCGTCGATCAGGGCAATGCCGATGCGGCTATCACGTGGGCTGAAATGGCCTAAATGCAATTGCCATAGCAGATGGTCGTGCAGGCTGTCCTCGCCGGCGGAGTGTTCGAAGTCGTCGTGCTCACGCGCACTGCTGCTGCCAGCGCGTTCGGGCCACGGTTCCGGCTCGTGTTCCCAGCGGTCCTCATCCGCCGAATGGGATGTATCGGCTTCGGCGGGGCCGGGCTCGGTGGGCGCTGGCGTGCTGCTATCGGCCATGTCGCTGCCGTGGTCACCCTCTTCCACCCAATCTAGCAGCGGGTTGCTGGCCACGGCCTCGGCCACTTCGGCTTCCAGCTCGGCGGTGGACAGCTGCAATAAATGGATGGCCTGCCGCAGTTGCGGCGTCAGCACCAAATTTTGCGAGGTGGTGGTGGACAGGTGCGGCTTCATTGCTTGCAGCATAGCGCCAGTTGCAAGGAAATTGGCCGCACCCGGGCCGCGACTGCCACCTGTGGCAGAAGGTTACAGACGAAAGTCTTCACCCAGATAAACGCGACGCACGTCTTGGTTATCCAGCAGTGCTGCCGGTGCGCCCTGCGCCAGTACGCCGCCTTCGGCCAGGATGTAAGCGCGGTCGCAAATGCCCAGGGTTTCGCGCACATTGTGATCGGTAATTAAAACGCCGATACCACGTTGTTTGAGATGGCGCACGATGCGCTGGATTTCATTCACCGAAATGGGATCCACGCCGGCAAAGGGTTCATCCAGCAAAATCATGCGCGGCTTGCCGGCCAGGGCACGGGCAATTTCCACACGCCGCCGTTCGCCGCCGGACAGACTGGCACCCGGCTGGTCGGTGACGTGGCCGATTTGTAATTCATCCAGCAAGGCATTGAGCTCGTGCTCGCGGCCGTCATCGTCCAAGTCTTTGCGCAATTCCAGCACCAGCCGGATGTTGTCGGCCACGCTGAGTTTGCGAAACACGGAAGGCTCTTGTGGCAGGTAGCCAAGGCCAAGGCGGGCGCGGGCATACATCGGCAGGTCGGTGATATCGGTGCCGTCCAGCAAAATGCGCCCGGCATCGGCGGCGACCAAGCCCACGATCATGTAGAAACAGGTGGTCTTGCCGGCACCGTTGGGGCCCAGCAGGCCAACCACTTCCCCTGGCTTCAGCGTGAGCCCGAAGTCACGCACCACCTCGCGGGACCGGTAGCGCTTGCGCAGCCCTTCGGCGACCAGCATCAGGGGTTGCCCTTGGCACTGCTTTGCGCAGACGAGGCCGCGGTGTCTTTGGGCAGAATCCGCATCTTGACCCGGCCACCGCCTTCGCCACCGCTTTGCAACTGGCCGGACTTGAGGTTATAGACCACCCGTTCGCCATTGATACTGCCGCGCGATTGTTTGATCACCACATTGCCGGTGAACACCATGGTTTCGTTTTTCATGTCGTAATCGACATTGGCGGCGCTGGCGTCGATGCGGTCGCCATCATCCATATCTTGTTGCAAGGTCACCCCGCCGCTGAGTAGGGCGCGGCTGGGGTTGCCATTGGCTTGCTGGATGACGGCTTTGGCCGACTTCACATGCAAGCTGCCTTGATCGATGGTGACATTACCGGTCAGTGTGCAGCTGGCATTGGCGCCCAAGCTGCTGCAATCGCTGGCATTGGAATTGATATCCATCGGTTGGTTGCGGTCGGTGCTGCGGGCGCTGACGGTACCTGCCATGGTGAGCAGAACCAGTAGGGAAGCGCAAAGATCAATGCTGCGGGACATAGCGGGCGCGGACCTGTGAGAGAAGGGAGACGTGCTGGCGGTCAAGATCCGCGCGCATGCCGATGCCGCGCATTGTAAGACCGGGCTGGGTAATGGTCACGGCATCACTGGTTTGGGCGTGATGTTCGCCCAGCAGTAAGGTCAGTGATTCGGTTTCGATGCGTGTGGCCGGCGGTGCTTGTGGGGGGCTGATTGCGATCACTTGCCCGGTCAATTCCAGCTGGCCACCACCGGCAGGTACGAAGCCGCGTTGTGCGCGCACATCCCAATAGTGCTGTTCGCGGTCAGGCACTTGGAATTGTGGGGTAATCAGAGTCATGGTTTTATCGGCCGGATCACGCTGCAAACGCGGCCCACGCAGGGTGAACGATTCTTTGCCCAGTTTGTCCAGCGATACGATTTCGTAATCGTGCAGCACATAGTCGGGGCGGGTGTTCAGCACGACGTCTTGCTCTGGATGAAATTGCCGCCAGACCGACCAGCCGCTAGCAATGGCGGCCAATAGCAAACATGCGGTGGCGAGCAGACGCCAGTTCATGGGTGTTCACCATGTTCAAGGATGGCGTCCACGCGGCCTTGCGCGTACAGCAGCAGGTCGCAGGCGTCGCGCGCTGCACCGTGGCCGGCGCGGCGTGGGGTGACCCAGTGGGCCGCCGGCTGCACCCAATGGTGGGCATCGGCGGGGACGATGGCCAAGCCAACGTCGCGCAGGGTGGCCAGATCCGGTAGGTCATCGCCCATAAAGGCGACCGCGTCCATACCGATGCCCAGCTCAGCGGCGATCGTGCGCATCCGCGCCAGTTTGTGGCGCTCACCGATATGCAGATGCGGGATTTTCAAATCGACCCCACGCGCAGCGGTGACCGGGCTGTGGCGCGCGCTGACCAGTGCGGTTGCGATGCCAGCCTGCCGCAGTAGCACCAGCCCCAGCCCGTCTTGCACGTGGAAGCACTTGGACTCGTGGTTATCGCTGCTGTAGATCAGGCCGCCATCGGTCAGGGTGCCATCGACATCAAACCCGATCAGACGGATTTTTGCCGCGCGGGCCAGCAATTCTGCGGAGTAGGTGGGGGGCAGCGTCATCACACCACCCGTGCGCGCAGCAGGTCGTGGATATTGAGCGCGCCCACCACCTGGCCGGCGCGATTGGTGACCAGCAAGGCGTTGATCTTGTGCGTTTCCATCAATTGCGCGGCTTCAGCGGCCAAGGCGTCGGCGCTGATGGTGCGCGGCGCGCGGGTCATCACCGCGTCGATGCGGGTGTGGCGCAAGTCCACATTGGCATCGTCCAAACTGCGGCGTAGATCGCCATCGGTGTATAGGCCCAGCAGGTGGTTATCGGTATCCACCACCGCGGTCATACCCAGCCGCTTGCGGCTCATTTCCACCAGCGCTTCGCTGATGCTGGCAGCCGGTCCCACCTTGGGCACGTCATCGCCCACATGCATCACATCGGTGATATGCAGCAACAGGCGGCGGCCCAAGGCACCGGCCGGGTGCGAGCGGGCAAAGTCATCGGCGGTGAAGCCGCGTGCTTCCAGCAAGGCCACGGCCAGCGCATCGCCCATCGCCAGTGCGGCGGTAGTGCTGGAGGTGGGCGCCAGTTGCAGCGGGCAGGCTTCCACCGGCACCGCCACATCCAGATGGGTGTCGGCTTCACGCGCCAGCGTGGACTGGCCGCGCCCGGTCATCGCCAGCACCACATTGCCTTGGCGTTTGAGCGCCGGCAGTAGCAGCAAGACTTCATCACTTTCACCGGAATACGACAGGGCCAGCACCACGTCGGCATCGGTCACCATGCCCAAGTCGCCATGCGCGGCTTCGCCCGGGTGCATGTAAAACGCGGGGGTGCCGGTCGAGGCCAAGGTGGCGGCGATCTTGCGCGCCACATGCCCGGACTTGCCCATCCCCGTGCACACCACCCGCCCACGGCAGGCCAAAATGGCCCGACACGCGGCGCTGAAGGCTCCGTCTAGACGCGCGGCCACGGCAGTCAGTGCTTCGCCCTCGATGGCAAAGACGCGACGGCCGCTGGCGGCGAAATCAAATGAATCAGATGGGGCGTGACTGGCAGAAGGCACGGCGGTTTCCGCTAAACTTGTCCGTTCAGTTTACTTCAGTCCACCTAGCCGCCCATGAACGCCGACCAGATCCGCCAGATGATAGAAACCGGCCTGCCCGATGCCCGCGTGGATGTGCGCGGCGAAGATGGCGTGCATTTTGAAGCTGTGGTGGTCAGTGCGGCGTTTGCCGGCAAGCTGCCGTTGGCGCGTCATCGCATGGTGAACGCAACCTTGGGCGAATACATGGGCCGCGAGATTCACGCCTTGCAACTCAAAACCCTCACCCCGCAAGAGGCGGCCGCCTGATGCAGAAGATTCTGGTGGAAGGCGGTGCCCGGCTGCGCGGTGACGTGCGTATTTCGGGTGCCAAAAACGCGGTGCTGCCGATTTTGTGCGCCAGTTTGTTGGCCGATGCCCCCGTGCGCATCACCAATGTGCCACGCCTGCACGATGTGCTGACCACCGCCAAATTACTGGCTGGGCTGGGCGCAGGCGTCACCCACGAGGGCGATGTGATGAGCATCGACCCGCGTAGCGTGAACAGCCACGTTGCGCCGTATGAATTGGTCAAAACCATGCGCGCGTCGGTGCTGGTGCTGGGGCCGTTGCTGGCCAAGTTTGGCGATGCCGAAGTCTCGCTGCCCGGCGGCTGCGCAATTGGCTCGCGCCCGGTCGATTTGCACATCAAAGGCTTGCAGGCGCTGGGGGCCGAGATCACGGTGGATCACGGTTTCATCAAAGCGCGTAGTGCGGGCCGGCTGAAGGGCGCACGCCATGTGTTTGAACTGGTCAGCGTGGGGGCCACCGAAAACGTGCTGATGGCGGCCGCCTTGGCCGACGGCACCACCGTGTTGGAAAACGCGGCGATGGAGCCGGAGATCGTGGACTTGGCCGAGTGCCTCAACGCGATGGGGGCTAACATCAGTGGAGCCGGCACCCCGCGTATTGTGGTCGAAGGCGTTGCGCAATTGCACGGCTGCGAACACGCGGTGGTGGCCGACCGTATCGAAGCCGGTACTTTTTTGGTGGCCACCGCGATGACTGGCGGCTGCATCACCGCCACCCACGCCCGCCCCGACAGCATGGACGCGGTGCTGGACAAGCTGCGCGAAGCCGGTGCCACGGTGACCTGCGAAGGCGACCGCATCCACCTCGACATGCACGGCAAGCGCCCGCGTGCGGTCAACCTGACCACCGCGCCGCACCCGGCGTTTCCCACCGACATGCAGGCGCAATTCATGGCGATGAATTGCATGGCCGATGGCGTGGGCGTGATCAACGAGACCATCTTCGAAAACCGCTTCATGCACGTCAACGAGCTGCTGCGCCTGGGCGCGGACATTCGTGTGGATGGCCATACGGCAGTGGTGCGCGGTGTCGAAACACTGAGCGGTGCCCCGGTGATGGCCACCGACCTGCGCGCCTCGGCATCGTTGATCTTGGCCGGGCTGGTGGCCGATGGCGAAACCACCATCGACCGCATCTACCACCTCGATCGCGGCTACGAAAACATCGAAGCCAAACTGTCGGCGCTGGGTGCAAAGATCCGACGGGTAGATTGAGCTGATGTGCTGCCGCACCACCGGCATCAACGGCGGGTGGGCGACATCGCCAGCACGGTGATTTCTTCGCGGTCGTGGTAGAGCTGCTTGGCCCGGATCGTTAGCGGTTTTTGGGCGTGTTGGGCGAATAAATCCAAGCACAGTTGGGTCTCTTGCCAGCGTTTTTTCATCGGCAATTTCAGATTGAAAATGGTGTGCCGGCACCAACCTTCGCGCAGCCAGGTGGCCATGCGTTCGGCCACGCGGCGCGGTTGTTCCACCATGTCACAGACCATCCAATCCAGCGGGTGTTGTGGCTGCCAAGTAAACCCATCGGCGCGCAGGTGTTCCACCAAACCACTGTCCAGCACATGCTGGCGCAGCGGTCCGTTATCCACCGATTGCACGCGCAGGCCGTGGCGGGTCAGCACCCACGTCCAGCCGCCGGGGGCAGCGCCCAAGTCGGCGGCGCGCATGCCATCGCGCAGAAGCTTTTTGCGCTCCTCATCGGTCAGCAGCACCAGCAGCGCTTCTTCCAACTTCAATGCCGAACGCGAGGGTGCATCGGCGTGCATGCGCAGGCGCGGGATGCCCAGCGGCCACGGCGCGCTGTCGGCGGCCACACTGCGCGCCAGCAAGGCGTGATCGCCGGCCAGCAGGCACACATGCAGGCGCGGCAGGCCCGGGTTGTCCTTGGCGCTGAGGATGCCGGCCTTGCGCAGTGCCGCCCGCAGCGCATTGCCCAGGCTGCGTGCCAAGCCGGCCAATGGTTTGCCGGCGTCGCTGTCGGGGTGCTCCATCACCAATTCGCCAAAGCGCAGTGTTTCGGATGCGTGGCCAGTCAGTGCGTCCAACATCGGTGCGATGCGGTCTTGCGGATTCAGCTCACGCAGTTCGGCCAGCAGACGCAATTTTTGCCGCGCAAAAATCAATTGCGAAAACGGCAAGGCATGATCCAGCGCGATGGCGTCCTCGCTGAAAAACACCACCACGCCGCTATCGCGCTCGGTGCGCGCATAGCCGGCGATGCCCACCTGCGCGGCGCGTTCGGTCAACTCGCCGGCAAGCTCGGGTTCAAAGCCTTGGCGGCAGTAGCACAGCAACCCGTCAATAATTCGGCCCACCCAGTTCGCCATAGGCCTTGAGGATGGCGCAGGCGGCGTCGCGTTGCACGTCGCGGATCACTTCGATGCCGCGCTTGTTGAGCTCACCCACCCAGTCTGCGGGTAGCGGGCCTTCGTCGAACGCGGTCAGCGCCATCACGTCTTCGGCGCGGGCACCAATCAGCAGGCGGTCGATGCCAGCCCACATCGTTGCGCCATAGCACTGGCAGCACGGTTGCGCCGAAGTCGCCAAGGTCACCGGGTCGCCGAGTTCATTCAAGCGAAATTGTTGCAGGCGTTGCTGCGCCAGCATATAGGCCATGGTTTCGGCATGCGCCAGCGAACAGCTTTGGCGCACCACCCGGTTCACGCCGACCGCGATCAACTGATGCTGCGCGCTGAACACCGCCGCGCCAAACGGGCCGCCGCTTTGGCGTTCCACGTTGTGCTTGGACAGCTCGATGGCGAACGCGACTTTGGCCGCATCGGTGGAGAAATCGCGGCCGGAAACATCCAGTTCCATCACCCAAATCGGCAGGGTGATATGCAGCTGCACGGGCAGGGGCATTGGCATGGGCTACGCCTTCTGCGCCCAAGTGTCGCGCAGGGTCACGCTGCGGTTGAACACCGGTTTGTCGGCGCTGTGGTCGTAGCGGTCAGCGACGAAATAGCCCAGACGCTCGAATTGATAGCCCTGCTCCGGTGCGGCCTGCGCGGCGGCGGGTTCCACGTAGCCGGTGACGACGTTGCGCGACTCGGGATTCAAATAATCCACATAGGTCTTGCCGCCGTCGTCGATATCTGGATTGGGGACGGTGAACAGGCGGTCGTACAGGCGCACTTCAGTGGCGATGGCATGTTGGGCGCTGACCCAATGGATGGTGCCTTTTACTTTGCGGTTGGCGCCTTCCATGCCGGGGCGCGATTCCAGATCGAGCGTGCAATGCAACTCGACTATGCGGCCATCGGTGTCTTTGATCGCTGCGTCGCAGCGGATGATGCCCGCGCCGCGCAGCCGCACGTCGCCGCCCAGCGTGAGGCGCTTGAAGCCCTTCGGCGGCACTTCCTCGAAGTCTTCGCGCTCGATCCACAGCGTGCGGCTGAAGGGAATGTCGCGCTCGCCCTGCGCCTCGTCCTTGGGATGGTTGGCGAAGCGCAGGGTTTCCTCGTGCGCTTCGGGAAGGTTGGTGAGCACCACTTTCAGCGGATCGATCACCGCCATGCGGCGCGGCGCGTGCGCATCCAGATCGTCGCGTAGTGCGCCTTCCAGAATGGAAATATCCAGCAATGAGTTCTGCTTGCTGATGCCCACGCGATCGACCATCAATTTCAAGGCCGAAGCGGTGTAGCCGCGCCGACGGATGCCCTGCAAGGTGGGCATGCGCGGGTCGTCCCAACCATCGACCAACTTGTCAGTAACCAGCGCCATCAATTTGCGCTTGCTCATCACCAGATAATTGAAATTGAGCCGCGAGAACTCGATCTGGCGTGGCTTGCCGGCTTCCTTCGGTAGACCTTTGCCCAGCAATGGTTCCAGCAATTCGGGATGGCCGGCCAAGTCCACGTTGTCCACGCTCCAGTCGTACAGCGGGCGGTGGTCTTCGAACTCCAGCGTGCACAGCGAATGGGTGATGCCCTCGATGGCATCGCCCAGCGCGTGGGCGAAGTCGTACATCGGGTAGATCGGCCACTCGCTGCCGGTGTTCTGGTGTTCGACGTGCTTGATCCGGTACAGCGCCGGGTCGCGCAGATTGATGTTGCCGCTGGCCATGTCGATCTTGGCGCGCAGGGTGCGTGCGCCATCGGCAAATTCGCCCGCACGCATGCGCCGGAACAAGTCGAGGTTTTCCTCGACGCTGCGCTCGCGGAACGGCGAATTACGGCCGGGTTCGGTCAGCGTGCCACGGTATTCGCGGACTTGCTCGGCGCTCAGGTCGCAGACAAACGCTTTGCCATCGGCGATCAATTTTTCGGCGGCAAGGTAATACACGCCAAAATAATCCGAGGCGTGGCGCAGGCTGTGCCAATCAAAGCCCAGCCAGCGCACGTCATCTTGGATGGCGCGCACGTATTCGGGGTCTTCGCGCGCCGGGTTGGTATCGTCCAAACGCAGATTGCACACGCCACCAAACTCGGCGGCGATGCCGAAGTCCAGGCAGATCGCCTTGGCGTGGCCGATATGCAGATAGCCGTTGGGCTCCGGCGGGAAGCGGGTCTTGATGGCGTGATGTTTGCCCGAGGCAAGATCCTCACGCACGATCTGGCGGATGAAGTCTTTTTTCTCGGAAACGGCGTCGGTGGTGCTGGGGGCGGAGTCGGACACGGCGGCAACGGTATCTGGGAGCAATCGCGCATTGTAGCGAACGTGCCGTGTGGCAAGATCGTTGTTTGTCTGGCCTCGGGTCTGTCATGTCACGTTTTACGGCACCTGCACTCCCTTCCAGGTCGGTGGCCACCACCGAACTGCTGATCGGCGCGGCCATCATCGGTAGCAATGGCTTGATGGTGCGCCTGACCGGGATGCCGCCGACGGCGGTGGCGTTTTGGCGGATGTTGCTGGCAGGCGTGTTGCTGGCGTTGTTGGTCAGTGCGCGGCATGGCTGGCAGCCGTTATCGCGTGCAACGTGGCGCTGGCTGCCAGTACCCATGCTGGCCTTCGCCATTGATCTTTGGATGTGGCACAAAAGTATTTTGCTGGTGGGGCCGGGGCTGGCCACCTTGCTGGCCAATACGCAGGTGTTTTTCATGGCGGTGGCCGGCGTGCTGCTGTTTGGTGAGCGCTTGGGCCTGCGGTTTATCGCCGGGGTGCTGTTGGCATTTTTTGGGCTGTGGCTGCTGCTGGGTGCGGACTGGGCCACCTTGCCCGCGCAATACCGCTGGGGTGTGTGGCTGGGGCTGACTACCGGGTTGGCCTATGCCGCCTACAACGTGGGCATCAAACGTTCGCAGCATGCGGCGGGTGTGGGCAATACGCGGGTGCCGGTGGAGCAAGTGCTGTGCATCGCGGCGTTTGGCAGCGCACTGTGTTTGGGTTTGATGGGGTGGGCGGAAGCGGAGGTATTCACGCCGCCCTCGTGGCGGGTGTGGGCGCTATTGCTGGCGCTGGCCGCAGTGGGCCATTGCTTGAGTTGGATTTTGATTTCGCGTTCGATGGTGGCACTGCCGGTGGCGTTGGCGGGCCTGCTGTTGTTGGCACAACCCATCGTGGCGTATGTGTTGGATGTGCTGGTGCTGGATCTTTCGCCCAGCCCGCGCCAGTGGGCCGGACTGGCGGTGAGTTTGGTCGGGATTTTTGTGGCGGGGATGAAATCCAAGCAAGCCAGTGCCGCACAAGAGGCGTGAGTGTGGCTATGGCTGGTATTGGCACCAATATTGGAACTCACTGCCTTTGCTGGGTTCATACACGTATTGAAAGCCGGTGAAGCCCCACTCTGCATTACGGGTATCGAACGGCGGCCGATACGACGCCTGATGGATCAATACCGGGTCGCCGCTGCTCATGCCATAGGTATAAATCCGCACGAAACGGCCGGTATTGGGCAGGTTGGCATACGTGAGTTTGAATTCGAAATAGCGCCCGATTTTTTGGTTGCGAACTAGATACGGCAAGGTGGTAGGCGTGGCATCGATGGTCCATGCTTCCCCGCCATAAGTCACATGGCAGCGCACGCTATCGGCGGATGCCGAGGCGCTGGCCGCAACGCCGAGTAAGGCAATCAGCATGTGCATTGCGCGGTGGTTCATGGTGCCCCTTTGCATTGCTGCACCGTGGTGTCACCAGCGTGGCCGCAGGGGCTGGATGCAGCGATAGCAGGATGCGGCACGCCGTCCGCATCCAGTCTGGCCACATGGGTGCGCCACTGCCGCACGCCTTCCGGCCCAAGCGTGGCCGATAGCACCCAGCCGGTGGTAGTGGCGACGGTGTCAAAACTATTGAACAGAAAATTGCCGAGGCTGTAGATGATCGGCTTACCCTTGTACACATCGGCACCCTGGGTGACGTGTGGATGATCGCCCACCACCATGTCGGCACCGGCATCGATCATGCGCTGGGCAAATTCACGCAGACGCGGGCTGGGCTGGGCTTCTTCTTCCCAGCCCCAATGCATGAACGGAATCACGATGTCGGCATGCTGCACACGGCGCGCGGCGATGATGTCCTCGATGACTTGCTCGTCCTCGCCACTCCAGGCCACGCCAGGGCGGGTGGCATCGGCTTCAAAGGCACGGGGCTTGAATTCCACATAGCCCAGCAGCGCGATACGCAAGCCGTTGCGCTCCAGAATCAGCGGTCTATGTGCTTCTTCCAACGTGTGGCCGCCCCCGAACCACGGCAGGCCAGCTTGCTGCATCAGGCCCAGCTGTTCGGCAAAAGCAGCCTTGCCGAAATCGCCCGAGTGATTGTTCGCCAACGACACCGCATCGAAATGCCGCTTCAACGCCGGCAACACCTGCGGGTCGGCACGGAAGGTGAAAGGCTTGGCCAGTGCGCTACCACCGTTGGCCACCACGCATTCCAAATTGCCGATACGTAGATCATGCGTATCCAGCAGGGATTGAAACGGTTGGAAGGGGTCGGTGCCTTGCGCAATCAGTTCGCCGGGACGTTCGGCCACCATGATGTCGCCGACGAAGACGATGGCGACCTCGCGCGAGGGTGTTGCCGAGAACGCCGGCGCGCTAGCTGACAGCGTGGCCAGTAATGTTGCTGCGATGCGTGTGCGGTTCATGCCCGCATCATGCCGGAATCTTGTTGCAGCGGCGAGGCATGCTCATTCGCGGGTGATCGCGCAGGCAAACACCAGCTCGCAGGCACCATTGCCACTGTCGTCGCGGGTCAATGAGCTGACCCAATGCCAGCCATCATTGCGGTCGATGCGTACCAGCCAGCCGTCGATGCGGATATTGTCATCGGCACGAACATCCTTCAGCGCGCTTGCCACATCGGGGCTGGCGGGGATGATGTGCATATTGGTAGCGCTGCGCACGATCTCAGCGGGCGGAATGGGCGGTTCGTTGCGCCAGTGATAGTAAAAGAAGCGGCTGCCTTGACTGATCGAAAGCTTGTCCAACACGGCGTCTTCACGCATGCGGCCCCAGCCCAAGGCCAGATCGGTGGGGGAGAACTTGGCACCGGCATCGGCAAAATAATTTTCACGGTGCAACACGCGGGCATCGATGCTAAACCCCGCCAAGGGGGTGAGCGTGGCATTGTCGATGGCGGCCAAGGTCAAGCCCTTGGGGACGGGTGTTTGCAGGGGGATATCGCCGCGTACCACACGCGGTGGCATCGGGCAGGCCACATGGGCAAGTGCGTCACGGGTGGCTTGCGGCAGGCGCGCACTTGGCGGATGCGATAGCCACCATGCCAGGAGCAGGCATCCGCCTATGAGCAAAATGATGGCATTACGTGGCCGCATGGGTGCGTCCGTGGGTCAGGGCTGCGCCAATTGTGCCTGCACCACGCGGGCGATGGCATCGCCCATGCCTTGTAAGAACGCGTCCATGGCCGAGGATTTACGCCACACCAGGGCAATCTTGCGGCTGGGTGGCGGGGTGTGAAACGGCACCAGCTGGATATTGGGCGATGCCGCAATTGGCGCGTGCACCGACAACGCCGGCAGCAGGGTGACGCCCACACCGGCGGCCACCATTTGCCGCAGGGTTTCTAGGCTGGTGGCGCGAAAGCCGGATTTCTCTTGCGCACCGGCCAGCCGACACACATCCAAAGCTTGATCGCGCAGGCAGTGCCCATCTTCCAGCAGCAGCAGGGTTTCATCGGAGAGTTGCGACATCCGCAAGCAGGATTTTTTCGCCAACGGGTGCTGCCGTGGCGCGGCAAATACAAAGGGTTCTTCAAACAAACACTGCGCGTGCAATTGCTCATCGTGGATGGGCAAGGCGAGCAGCGCGGCATCCAGTTTGCCTTCGCGCAGGCGTTGCAGCAGCACGTCGCTTTTTTCCTCGACCAGTAGCAGTTCCAGTTGCGGGTAGCGTTCGCGCAATGGCGGTACCACGTGTGGCAACAAATACGGGCCTAGCGTGGGGAACACACCCAGCCGCAGGCTGCCCGATTCCGGGTCATGGCTGCGGCGTGCGGCGTCTTTCATTTGCGCCACTTCGGCCACGATCCGCCGCGCGCGCGTCACCGCATCTTGCCCGGCGGGGGTGAGCATGACCTTGCGTGGCGCACGTTCGATCAAGGCCACCCCCAACTCGTCCTCCAGCTTTTTGATCTGGGTGGACAAGGTGGGTTGGCTGACGAAACAGGCCGCAGCGGCTTTGCCAAAGTGGCGCAGGTCAGCCAGCGCGATGAGGTAGTTGAGGTCGCGCAGGTTCATCTCACGCGGCCTTGGCCTCAGCCGGTGCCGAAACACGGATCAGATGGTCGAAGGCTGATAGCGCCGCAGTCGAGCCGCCGCCCATCGCCACCACGATTTGTTTGTACGCTTCGGTGGTGGCATCACCCGCCGCAAACACGCCTGCCACATTGGTGTGGCCGCGGTCATCGATGATGATTTCGCCACGCGGGCTCAGCGCCACCGCGCCTTGCAGCCATTCGGTATTGGGCAGCAAACCGATCTGCACAAACACGCCGCCCACTGCCAAATCCCTGGTCTCGCCGCTGCTGCGATCGGTGAAGCGTAGCCCGGTGAGCTTGCTGCCATCGCCCAGCATTTCGGTGGTTTGCGCGTTCAGATGTACGGCCGTGTTGGGCAAGCTGTGCAGCTTGCGTTGCAGCACGTCATCGGCGCGCAGCTTGCTGTCAAATTCCAGCACCGTCACATGCTCGACTACGCCGGCCAAGTCAATCGCCGCTTCGATACCGGAATTGCCGCCACCGATGACCGCCACCTGCTTGCCTTTGAATAGCGGGCCATCGCAGTGTGGGCAATAGGTGACACCCTTGGTGCGGTAGTCGGCTTCGCCGGGCACGCCGGTTTGCCGCCAGCGTGCGCCAGGGGCCAGGATCACGGTCTTGCTGCGCAAGCTGGCGCCGCTTTCCAGGGTGATGCTGGCCAAGCCATCACTCCCGGCGGCGTGCAGGGTCTTGGCGCGTTGCGAGGTGATCACCTCCACACCGTAGCTGCGCACATGTGCTTCCAGCGATGCGGCCAGTTTCGGGCCTTCGGTGTATTCCACCGAGGGGAAATTTTCGATCGCCATGGTGTCTTGCACCTGGCCGCCAAAGCGCTCGGCCAGCAAGCCGGTGCGGATGCCCTTGCGTGCGGCATAAATGGCTGCGGCTGCGCCGGCCGGGCCGCCGCCGACAATTAGCACGTCGTAAGGTGCGCGTTCGTTCAAGGCTTCGGCGGCGCGTGCGGCCGCACCGGTATCAAGCTTGCTCAACACCTGCTCGATACTCATGCGGCCCGCATCAAATTCCACACCGTTCAAATACACGGTGGGTACCGATAGAATTTGTTTGGCCGCAACTTCGTCTTCAAACAGCGCACCATCGATGGCGATATGGCGAATGCGCGGGTTCAGCACGCTCATCATATTCAGTGCTTGCACGGTGTCCGGGCAGCTCTGGCAATGCAGCGACATGTAGGTTTCAAACTGATAATCACCTTCAAGCGCGCGCACCTGCGCGGCCAGCGCATCTTCGACTTTCATTGGATGCCCACCCACATGCAGCAGCGCCAGCACCAGCGAGGTGAATTCGTGACCGAGTGGAATGGCGGCAAACGCCACCGCCACATCGCTGCCGGTGCGGCGAATTTCAAACGACGGCTTGCGTGCGGCATCGCCGCTGGCGCGGGAAATTTTGGGCGATAGCGTGGCGATTTCGCCTAGCAACGCATCCAGCTCGCGTGAAGCATCGCTGGCATCCAGCGAGGCCACCAGCGTGATCGGGTGCTGAAGTTTTTCCAGATAGGCGGAAAGTTGGGTTTTGAGGGTGGCATCCAACATGGGTGGCTCCTTCGAAATTGCGGCGCAGTTGCCCGCTCTGCGCATCAGGTAGAGGGGCGGGAGTGAACAGGGCTGCGTGAAAGTGACGCGCCGCATCGCTTTCACGCAACCCTCTCCAAAGGTGGAGAGGGGGCGTTGTAAAGGCTTAGATCTTGCCGACCAGGTCCAGCGACGGCGCGATGGTCTTGGCGCCTTCCTTCCACTTGGCCGGGCACACTTCGCCGCTGTGGCTGGCCACGTATTGCGCGGCTTGCAGCTTGCGTACGGTTTCGGCCACGTCACGCGCAATCGCGTTGTCGTGCACTTCCATGGTCTTGATCACGCCTTCCGGGTTGATCACGAAGGTGCCGCGCAGGGCTAGGCCTTCTTCCGGGATATGCACACCAAAGGCGTTGGTGAGCTGATGGGTGGGGTCGCCGATCAGCGGGAATTGCGCTTTGCCCACCGCCGGTGAGGTTTCGTGCCACACCTTGTGGCTGAAATGGGTATCGGTGGTGACGATATAGACCTCGGCACCGGCCTTCTGGAACTCGGCGTAATGCTCGGCGGCATCTTCGATTTCGGTGGGGCAGTTGAAGGTGAACGCAGCCGGCATGAAGATCAGCACCGACCAATGGCCTTTCAGGCTGGCGTCGGTCACTTCGATGAACTTGCCGTTATGGAAGGCATTGGCCTTGAACGGCTGCACTTGCGTGTTGATCAGGGACATGAGAATGCTCCGGTGTGGTGTGGGTGGGGTGGATCAGATGTGCGGCCAGCTTAGGCGGCAGCTATCAATTTGTGAAATTGATTATTGGTATCCTATCGATAGATTATGACTATTGTTTGAATTTCAAGGTCAAGTGTCGCGTTGCCGGTACCATTTGCGCATGCCCCAGACCGCCCGCCAGACCGCGCCCACCGTTGCCAAGCTGCTGACCCAGGCGCGTGCCTGCATAGAGGCTGTCGATGCCGACCACTTGCTGCTGCATGTGCTGAACAAGCCGCGCAGTTGGCTGTTTGCACATGCCGATGACCTTGTGGATGCCGATACTGCCGCGCGTTTTGACGCCTTGTTGCAGCGGCGCATCCACGGTGAGCCGGTGGCGTACTTGACCGGCAACCGGGGGTTTTGGACGCTGGACTTGGCGGTGACGCCGGCCACCTTGATCCCGCGCCCGGAAACCGAATTGCTGGTCGAACAAGCCTTGCTGCGCATCCTCAGCGATGCCGCCGTGCGGGTGGCCGACTTGGGCACCGGGAGCGGCGCGATTGCGCTGGCGCTGGCCAAGGAGCGCCCGCAGGCGCAGCTGGTGGCCACCGATGCCAGCGCCGATGCACTGGCGGTTGCGCGCGGCAATGCGCAGCGCAATGGCATCGGCAATGTCGAATTCCGTCACGGCGACTGGCTGACGCCACTGCTGGGGGAGCGGATGGACGTGATCGTCAGCAACCCGCCGTATGTCGCCGACGGGGATCCGCATTTGGCACAGGGCGATTTGCGCTTTGAACCCCCGATGGCGCTGTCCTGCGGCGTGGATGGGCTGGATGCCATCCGCATGATTGCAATCGCCGCTCCGGCGCATTTGCGTGCCGGTGGCTGGTTGTTGCTGGAGCATGGGCTTAACCAAGGCCCGGCGGTGCGCACCTTGCTGCGCGACGCTGGGTTTTATGGCGTCAAAACCGTGCGCGATCTGGAGTCGCGTGATCGCGTCACCTTGGGGCAACGCACGTAGGCGCTCTCAAAGCCCATGCTTGGATGGGGTTAAAATTACCGACTCCACCCCCGCAGGATTGCCCATGCGCACGCTGTACCCCGAAACCACCCCGTACCGCTCCGGCAGCTTGGCGGTGGATGCCCGCCACACCCTGTATTGGGAAGAATGCGGCAACCCCAATGGCAAGCCGGTGGTCATGCTGCACGGCGGTCCTGGGGCGGGGTGTACCGACAATATGCGGCGCTTCCACGATCCGGCGAAGTACCGCATCGTGTTGTTCGACCAACGCGGTGCCGGGCGCAGCACCCCGCATGCCGATCTGACCGACAACACCACATGGACCTTGGTCGCCGATATCGAACAGTTGCGCGAGCATCTGGGTATCGACACCTGGCAAGTCTTCGGCGGCAGTTGGGGCTCCACGCTGGCGCTGGCCTACGCGCAAACCCACCCGCAGCGCGTCACCGAGCTGGTGCTGCGCGGCATCTTCATGCTGCGCCGCTGGGAATTGGAATGGTTCTACCAAGAAGGTGCATCACGCCTGTTCCCGGATGCGTGGGAGCACTACGTCAACGCGATCCCGGTGGTGGAGCGGCACGATTTGATCTCCGCCTTCCATCGCCGCCTCACCTCCAGTGATGAGGCCACCCGCTTGGCCGCCGCGCGGGCATGGGCGATCTGGGAAGGTGCCACCAGCTATCTGCATATCGACCCCGATTTCATGAGCAGCCACGGCGATGCGGCATTCGCCTTGGCCTTCGCACGCATCGAAAACCATTACTTCGTCAACGGTGGTTTCTTCGAAGTGGAAGATCAGTTGCTGCGCGATGCGCACAAACTGGCGGGTATTCCGGGCGTGATCGTGCATGGCCGTTACGACGTGGTGTGCCCGATCCAAAATGCGTTCGACTTGCACAAAGCGTGGCCGCAAGCAGAACTCATCGTCAGTGCTGCGTCCGGGCATTCGGCGTTCGAAGCCGAAAACATCGCTGCCCTAGTGCAGGCCACCGACACGTTTGCCACCAGATGAAACTGCTCGCATTTGAAACCGCCACCGAAGCCTGTTCCGTTGCCGTTTGGGTGGATGGGCAGGTTTGCGAACGCTTCCAAGTTGCCCCGCGTCGGCATACCGAGTTGGCCCTGCCGTGGGCCGAGGCATTGCTGGCCGAGGCCGGCATTGCGCGGGCGCAGTTGGATGCCATCGCGGTGGGGCGTGGCCCCGGCGCATTCACGGGCGTGCGCTTGGCGATTGGCATTGCCCAGGGCATCGCGTTGGCGCTAGATCGTCCGGTGCTGGCAGTGTCCACCCTGGCGGCACTGGCGTTGCGCACAGATGCACCGGGCCGGCGCTTGGCCGCCATCGACGCGCGCATGGGCGAGGTCTATCTGGGCGCATTTGCCCCCGAAGCGGACGGCCTGCGCGCGTTGTCGGTGGAAACCGTGACCAAACCCGAGCTTGTTGAACCACTGCAAGGAAATGACTGGTACGGCGTGGGCACAGGCTTTGCCGCAGTGGATGCGGCGTTGCAGCAGCGGCTGCAGGGACACTTGCAGGGTGTTGATAGCAGCGCCTTGCCGCATGCGGCCGATGTGGCCAGATTGGCCGTACAGGCATATGCGCGTGGTGAGGCGATGGCCCCAGAGCGCGTTGAGCCGGCCTATCTGCGCAACGCCGTCGCCCTGACCTTGGCCCAACAGCAGGCATTGCGCAAACCCGCATCCGCAGCAGTCTAAATTTTTGGCTATGCTCCCCCGTATGGAAGCAGCTATTGGGGGGTAGCGTGAATATTCGAGTACTTGGGTGGGTACTGGCACTGGTGGCAACGTCGGCACTGGCCGAGGACGTAACCTATAACGGGCGAACATTGGATGTCGCGGCGGATCAGGACGCGCGGCCGATTCGTCGGGTCTTGGGCTCGCATTACGCTATTTCATTGGCACCCGATGAGATCATCAATAAGGCGCAATCATGTTTGGCCACGCAAACTGGGATCCATGTGGAATCCAGTGACCCCAGCGCAGGCCAGCTCGTGGCGACCACCAAGTTTGACTATCGCGCGCGGTTCAGTAGTTATTCGGTCAAGAGCCGGTTGCAGTTGCAGGCCGCCAACGGGGGGTTCCAGATCACTGAAACCGAAGTTGCCGTGGCCACATTAGGCAGCGGAGACGCCGTGGACTTTCGACCGCTGACACAAAAAGAAAGCGGCTGGGAAAAATCACTGGATGCGTTGATTCTGGGTGAAAACGCATTGGTCGATTGCCTGTATCGCTAAGGCAGGCGCAGGTCATCACGCCTAGGTTTCAGCGGTCTACCAATTCGCCGCCCGGCAAAAATTGCCAGGTACGGGTGATGTGCAAGATATCCGGGTCCTCCGGCGTCTTGGGCAGCGGTGCAAACGGGATCGACAGCTTGACGATGCGCAGTGCCGCATCGTCCAGCATCGGAATATTGCTGCTGCGGATGATGCGCATGCTTTCCACGCTGCCATCGCGGCGTACTGCCACACTGATCACCACCAGACCGCCGATATGGCGGCGGCGGGCTTCATCCGGGTAGTTGAGGTTGCCGACCCGCTCGACCCGGCTCACCCAGCTGCGCAGGTATTGCGCCCAAGCGTATTCCTTGGTGCTGGCGGACACGAATTTGCGCTTCGGACGCTTGGCATATTCGGCCGAGCGCAGTTGGATTTCTGCGGCCAAGCGTGCCATTTCGATGTCGCGGTCGATTTTTTCGCGCCCAGGGGGTTGGCCGTTGTCGGCAGCCTCCGCTGTAGGCGTGGGCAAAGGCAATGCGCTGTTACCCTGTGTGGAGGTCACCACCGGCGGTTTTTGCGGCGGGCTGGGGGTGGGGGATTGTGCGTGTAGTGGGCGGGGTGCCAAGCCATCCACGGGTTGCGGTAATGGGCCAGCCTGTGGCGCGCTGGGGCGACTGCTCTTGTCGTGCTCGCCACCGCCTTGGTTATTGGCTTGCGCCAGGAAATCGGCCTGCGCCGGCGTCAACGGGGTTTGTGTGCGGGTCTGGATGACATCCAGCGTGGGCACCAGCGGGGCGGCATCCTCAAGACTGAAGCCAATACCCAGAATGACCAGCGCATGCAGCAGCACCGAGAGCACCACGGTGGCGCGCAGACGCTCGGTTTCACCAATGCGCGGCGCAGCCGGCAAGGTTGGGGCAGTACTAGAGATCATCAGGAATGGGCGCGTGCTTCGATACAGTCAAACAATAGACCGGCGATATTCAGACCAAACTGCGCGTCCAATTCGCGGATGCAGGTGGGACTGGTGACATTGATCTCGGTCAGTGCGTCGCCAATCACATCCAGACCCACAAAAAGCATGCCGCGACGGCGTAATTCAGGGCCAACTTGCGCTGCGATCCAGTGGTCACGCTCGCTCAGGGGCCGGCCCTCGCCGCGCCCGCCGGCGGCCAGATTGCCGCGAAATTCGTCGCCTTGTGGAATGCGTGCCAGACAATAGTCCACCGGTCTGCCGTCCACCAGCAAAATGCGCTTGTCGCCGTGCACGATCTCAGGCAAATAGCGCTGCGCCATCGCCAGATGCCGGCCACCATCGGTCAGGGTTTCCAAAATCACATTCAAGTTGGGGTCGCCGGCGTGGCTGCGGAAAATCGAACGCCCGCCCATGCCGTCCAGCGGTTTCAGCACCACCTCCCCCTGTTCGCTCGCAAACGCTTTCAGCGTCTTGCTGTCACGGCTAACCAAGGTGGGTGGGCAGCATTGCGGAAAGAGCAATGCTGCCAATTTTTCATTGAAATCACGCAGGCCTTGCGGGTCGTTGACCACCAGCGCGCCTTGCTGCTGCGCCAACCCAAGGATTTGGGTGTCGTGCAGATAATTGGCATCCACCGGCGGGTCGGTGCGTATCAACACCACATGGCCACGTGCGAACACCCAGTTTGACCAAGCGCCCACGGTGTAATGGTCGCCAGCCACATCGCGCACCTGTAGCGCCGCCGCCGTTGCCATGGCTTGCCCATCGCGAACATACAGGCCGCCGGGTTTGACGTAATGCAGGCGATGCCCGCGGCGTTGGGCTTCCAGTAACATGGCAAAGGTCGAGTCTTTGCTGATCTTGATCGTGTCGATGGGGTCCATGACCACCACGACATCGAGACGGGGAATGGCTGGCATTGCAAGGCGTCCAAACAAGGGCAAGTGGATGTTAGCAGGCATGCAAAATTGCACGCAGTTGCGGCAAATGCTTGACACGCTGGGCCCATGCTGGGATATAGATGACTGTCATCGCCGCTGGGTGTGGCGGTCAGGGTCAACGCGCAAGGGGAACACATGGCGCAGCAAGAAGGTACAGGCGTCAACCTTCAGGGGTTGAGAGTGATGGTCATTGATGACTCCAGGACAATCCGGCGCACGGCGGAAACGCTGCTTGTGCGCGAGGGTTGCGACGTGGTTTCGGCGACCGATGGGTTTGAGGCGCTATCGAAAATCGCGGATCACAATCCGCAGATCATTTTCGTGGACATCATGATGCCGCGATTGGACGGCTATCAGACCTGTGCCCTGATTAAGAACAACCAAACATTCAAAAACGTGCCAGTGATCATGCTTTCGTCAAAGGATGGTTTGTTCGACAAGGCAAGAGGTCGTATTGTCGGCTCCGAGCAATACCTGACCAAGCCGTTCACACGTGAAGAACTACTTGGCGCAATTCGGACATACGTCAACGCCTGACCGGGGGGGACAGGACCAGCATGGCACGCATACTGCTTATCGAAGATTCACCGACTGAAACCGCAGTCATGGTGCAGTTGCTGGAACGCAATGGCCATCAGGTCGCCACGTCGGGTAGCGCTGAGGACGGTATCACCGCCTGCAAGCGCGATCAGCCGGATTTGGTGCTGATGGACGTGATCTTGCCCGGCATGAATGGGTTTCAAGCGACCCGTGCGCTATCGCGCGATAGTGAAACTAGCCATATTCCTATCGTGATCGTGAGCACCAAAGGGCTAGAGACCGATCGCGTCTGGGGCATGCGTCAGGGTGCCAAGGATTACATCACCAAGCCGCCGCGCGAGAGCGAATTGATCGCGCGCATCAACGCACTGATTGGGCACTGAACATGGCCAAGCGCGGCAAGCAAAAACAGAAAGGCAAGGCGCAGACCGAGACGGTCAAGCCCACGTCGGTACCGGCTGCGCAAGAGGCGGCAGTTGCCACTGAGGCGTCGGCTGTCGAAGTGGCCGACGCTGTGATCGTGCCGGATGCAGAGGCGCAGGCCGAGGCCGCCGTACCCACCAGCGATGCCGCCGACGATGTTGTTGTCGAGATCATGGCCGCGGAGGAGCCCGCATCGGAACAGGCAGAGCCCGCACCGGTGGCGTCCGAACCCGTCATCAGCAAAAAGCCCAAGCGTGCTCCGCGCGCATCAGCGCGCCCGCGTGAGCAGCGTTCGCCATTCTTGGTGCTGGCCGACTACGAACAGCGCAGCCTGGCGCATATTGCTGGCTTGCCCGAACAGTTGGACGCCCCGGGGTTGTGGCGCGGTGTTGCCTACCGCGTCGGTGCGCACCGGTTGGCCTCCGGATTCAACGAAGTCATCGAAATCCTGCCGCTACCGGCGCTCACCCATGTGCCTGGTTCACAGGCGTGGATGCTGGGGGTCGCCAATATTCGCGGCACCTTGCTGCCGGTGGTCGATCTCAAGCAGTTTCTGGAAGGTGAGCGTACCGTCCTGCACGAACGCCAGCGGGTGTTGGTGATGCGTCAGCCGGGCGGTGATGTCGCCGTTACGATTGACGAACTCTATGGGCAGCGTAGTTTTGTCGATGCGCAGGGCATCGCTGCCGATACCCTCAGTGAAGGGCGCTATGCGCATTTCATTGATCGCGCTTACCGCATGAATGATCAAGATTGGGGCGTTTTCAGTTTTGAGCGCCTTGCCCGTACTCCCGAATTCCGCCAAGCCGCCGCCTAACTGGCGGAACCCCAAGCAAGCCGAGGTCGCACGATGAGCACTTTGATGGATTCCGCCGCCGGTAAAGGCCGCAATCTCAGCACCAACTTCTGGATTTGGTTGCTGATCGGTTCGCTGGTCGTGTTTGCCGGTAATACCTTGTATGCAACCACCAAGGCTTCGCGCTTGGGCGGTGCCAGTACTGCGGCGTCGCGCTTGCAGTTGAACTCGCAGCGATTGGCCAACCAAGGCCGCGAAGCGATCGACGGCAAAGGCCAGGCGTTCGATGCACTGAAGGGCACCAAAGGCGAGATCGACGCCGACATCAAACTGCTCAATGACCGCTTCGGTGATACCGCCGGGGTGACTGCGCCAATCCGTACTGTGTCCGCGACATGGGATCCGCTGGCCAAGCGTGCCGACGAAGTCATGGGCTCACAGCAGGCGGTGTTGGCGCTGGCTGGCCACGCTGATAGCTTCACCGGCAAAATTCCGCAGCTGCAAGCGCAGTTGAACGAAGTGGTGCGCGGCTTGGCTTCCGGTGGTGCCAGTTCGGCGCAGGTGTTCACCGCGCTGAACCAAGTGGTGACCTCGTCCACGATGGCCCGTCGTATTGCCGAGCTGCGTGCCGGTGGTGCCGGTGCGCAGGTGGCAGCCGATGCGCTGGGTCGCGATGCGGCAGTGTTCGATCGGCAGATGAATGCCTTGGTCAGCGGCGGTGCCGATATCGGCAAAGTCAGCGCCGCAGGTGCTGTGGGCCCGTTGAACCAAGCCCACAGCATGTGGCAGGGCATGAAGAAAGACTTGGACGCCATCGTTGGGGACTCCAAGCGTCTGATCGTGGCGCAGGCCTCGGCCAGCGCGCTGGCGGCAGGCTCAGACAAATTGCTCAGCGATAGCGAAAGCCTCTTTGCCGCGTTCACCTCATTTGGCTCACTGAAAGACACCAGCATTATCGGCGGCGTCTGGGTCAGCATCCTGTCAGGTGTGGTGGCACTGTTCTCGATCGTCGGCTTGTTGTGGGCCCTGGGGCGCGCGCAACGTGTTCGTTATCAGACCACCAAAGAGCTGAACGACCGTAACCAAGAGGCGATCATGCGCCTGCTGGACGAAATGGGTTCGCTCGCGGAAGGTGACTTGACCGTAAAAGCCACCGTTACCGAAGACATGACCGGCGCGATTGCGGACTCGATCAACTTCGCCGTGGAGCAGCTGCGCACCTTGGTGGCCACGATTAACGACACCTCGGTGCAAGTGGCGGCCAGCGCGCAAGAAACGCAGGCCACCGCCATGCATCTGGCCGATGCGGCCGAGCACCAGGCGCAGGAAATCAATTCCGCCACGGGCCGTATCAACGAAATCGCCACCAGCATTAATCAGGTGTCGCGTAACTCCGCCGACTCCGCCGAGGTGGCGCGCCGCTCGGTGCAAATCGCCACCAATGGTGCGGGCGTGGTGCGGCAAACGATTGCCGGCATGGACAGCATTCGCGACCAGATTCAGGAAACCTCCAAGCGCATCAAGCGTCTGGGTGAAAGCTCGCAGGAAATCGGCTCGATCGTGGAACTGATCAACGACATTTCCGAACAGACCAACATCTTGGCGCTGAACGCGGCCATTCAGGCGGCCTCCGCCGGTGAAGCGGGCCGTGGGTTCGCGGTGGTGGCCGACGAAGTGCAACGCCTCGCAGAACGCTCTTCCAGCGCGACCAAGCGTATCGAATCGCTGGTGCAAACCATTCAGGCAGATACCAACGAAGCGGTGAGTTCGATGGAGCAAACCACCTCGGAAGTGGTGGCGGGTGCACGCTTGGCCGAAGATGCAGGTACTGCGCTGGGTGAAATTGAAAAGGTGTCGTCCGACTTGTCTGGCTTGATTGAAGGGATCTCGGTAGCAGCGCAGGAGCAATCCTCGGCGGCGACCAATATCACCCAAGCGATGAATACGATTCAGTCGATCACCGCGCAAACCTCGCAAGGTGCCAGTCAAACGGCGGCATCCATTGGAAACCTGGCACAGCTTGCCGCCGACCTGCGTCGCTCGGTCGCCGACTTCAAGCTGCCTGCCTGACGTCGATTGAGACAAGGATCAGGATGAACAGCATCCTTCAGGGCAGAAACGTTTTGCTTGGATTTAGCGGAGCCTGGTTATGACCACGGTACAGCGAGACGCCATCGACCATGCCGCGCTGGGCTGGGTGAAGCCAGAGATCGACGAGGCCTTGCGTCAGGCTCGAATCGAGCTTGAAGCATTTGCGGAAGCACCTGCTGACGCCGCACCAATGCATGCCTGCATGGGTCACCTGCACCAAGTGCAGGGCACTTTGCGCATGCTTGAGCTACAGACACCGGCAATGGTGTCGGTGGAAATGGAGCAGGTCGCGGCAGCATTACAGGCGGCAACGACACCCAATCGCGATGAAGCCTTAGCGGCCCTGATGCGCGGTCTGGTGCAGTTGCCGGATTATCTGGAACGCCTGCAAGGCGGCCATCGTGATATCCCCATTGTGCTACTGCCGTTGATCAATGATCTGCGTGCTGCGCATGGTGCCGCGCCGCTGTCACAAGATCAGTTGCCCAGTTTGTTGGTCGCGCCGAGCGAGGCCGAAATCGAACATGCGCGTGGCAGTCTGGCCGGTCGCAATCGTGCCCTGTTGGACACTGTGTCTTCCGCAATCAAGGAAGACATGCTGAAAGTGAAAGACGCGCTGGATCTCTACCTGCGCGGCAACCGCAGCAACGTCCAAGATTTGATGCCGCAAGCGGATGCACTCGATAAAATCGGTGACACCCTTGGCATGTTGGGCTTAGACAGTGCCAGCGCCGTCGTCCAGGAACAGCGTGCATTGGTACAGGCCATCGCCAGTAGCCAACGGCCATTCAACGAAGCGGACCTGCTGGATGTGGCCGGGGCGTTGATTTACATCGATCATTCTTTGGATGATCAGGTCGCACGCTTGGGCAGCGGAACCGATAGCAGCAGCTTGCTGGCACAAGAATCAGGCAAGGTCATGGGGGCATTGACCCAGGCCACGATCGGTAATTTTGCCGAAGTGCGCAATGCCTTCGTGGCCTTTGTCGAAACCAACTGGGATCATGCCAGTCTTGCCAAAGTGCCGCGCTTGCTTGCGGAAGTGGCGGGTGTGTTGCGGATGGTGGATCAGGTTGTGCCAGCCGGTTACTTGGATGCGCTGCAAGCCTATACCCAAGCCGAACTGATTGACCGCAAGTACGTGCCTGGCGGCCGTCAGTTGGACACACTGGCCGATGCATTGGCCAGCATGGAATATTATTTAGAGTCCCTGCATGACCCACTGGGTCAGCGCTTGGATTTGTTGGACAAGACCCGCGAATACTTGGAAGTTTTGCGCTATTGGCCAATTCCGCAGGCTGATGTTGCGGCGACAGTGCCACCGGTGAGTGATGCGGCTGAGGACAGCAGTGAAGCCCCGGTGGAATTGACTGCGCACGAAGCTGCGGCACCCGCGCAAACATCTGTCAGCAGCGAAGAAGAACCGATCGCCGTTGCCGCGCCAGCTGCTGTTACCGCAGCGGCGGAGGTGGCGACCAATGCCGAACCAGTGGCCGCTGGTTTCGAGTCAATGGGCGAAGAAATCGACGACGAAATCCGCGAAATTTTCTTGGAGGAATTCCAAGATGAAATCGCCAATCTCGATACATTGATGCCGGCATGGCGGATAGCACCGGAAGATGCCGAGCGCCTGCGCCCGATCCGTCGTGTGTACCACACCCTGAAAGGCAGTGGTCGTCTGGTTGGTGCCAAGGTGCTGGGCGAATTTGCCTGGCATGTCGAAAGCATGATGAACCGAGTGCTGGATGGATCACGTCCTGCCACGACTGCGGTGCTGTCATTCGCAGGTCTTGCGCATCAACTGTTGCCACAGCTACACGCCGCCTTGTTGGGCGAAGGCAAGGTCGCGGTCGATATTGCGGCGATGGAGGCAATTGCTGATCGTCTGGCAGCGGGCGAGGATGTGGAATTGACCGCGTTGCCGCTTGTGCAAGCAAGCGCCGCGCCTGCGCACGTTGAGCCGGTTATTGCATCGTCGAGCGAGCACGCCGCAACGGCGGAGACCACTGCAGTTACCGTGGATCCGATCTTGCTGGATATTTTGGGTACCGAGGTGGGCAGCCATCTGGAAACCGTGGACGCTTGGCTGGAAAAAGCACGCAGCGGCAAAGCGACGGTCAACGATGGTTTGATTCGCGCCATTCATACCCTCAATGGCGCATTCGCGATGACCGAAGTGGTATCGGTCACCGCCTTCACCGCGCCTGCAGAAGGTTATGTGAAGCGTCTGTTTGGCGCACAAGCCGATGCGGATGCTACGGGTATCGCGGCCATCGCGGAGATGGCTGCAGCGGTCAAGGCCTCAACCAAAGCACTGCAAACTACGCCTGATCAAGTGCCGTTGCACGCAGCGCTGGCAGCGCACATCACCGCGTTGCGCGATGCATTGCCCGAATCCAGCCTGCCGTTTATTGACGGTGCCCAGCGCGTTGAGGCCGAACGTGCCGAGGTTGAACGCATCGAAGCCGAACGCGCCGAAGCCGAACGCATCGAAGCCGAACGTGTCGAAGCCGAACGTGTCGAAGCCGAACGTGTCGAAGCCGAACGTGTCGAAGCCGA
>NZ_DAOOUM010000020.1:0-40022 GCF_035369645.1 Thermomonas sp.
TCTACACCATCGGCTACATGGCCGAAGACGACGGCTACCAGCGCTTCTTCAGCTATATCTCGCTGTTCACCTTCAGCATGTTGATGCTGGTGATGAGCAACAACTTCATGCAGCTGTTCTTCGGCTGGGAAGCGGTGGGCCTGGTGTCGTACCTGCTGATTGGTTTCTGGTACAAGAAACCGACCGCCGTGTTTGCCAACCTGAAAGCCTTCTTGGTCAACCGCGTGGGCGACTTCGGCTTTTTGCTGGGGATTTCGGGCGTGCTGTACTGGATTGGCACGCTGGATTACGCCACCGCGTTCGCCAATGCCGGCGCGATCAAGAACATGACCGTGGACATCCTGCCGGGGCATACTTGGATGGTGCCCACCGTCATCTGCATCTGCCTGTTCATCGGCGCGATGGGCAAGTCGGCACAGGTGCCGCTGCATGTGTGGTTGCCCGATTCGATGGAAGGCCCAACCCCCATCTCGGCGCTGATCCACGCCGCCACCATGGTCACCGCCGGCATCTTTATGGTGGCGCGCATGTCGCCGCTGTTTGAGCTGTCGGAAACCGCGCTCAACTTCATCTTGTTCATCGGTGCCACCACCGCGTTCTGGACCGGCTTGATCGGCATGGTGCAAAACGACATCAAACGCGTGGTGGCGTATTCCACCTTGTCGCAGCTGGGTTATATGACGGTGGCGTTGGGCGTGTCGGCGTATTCGGCGGCGGTCTATCACCTGATGACCCACGCCTTCTTCAAGGCGCTGCTGTTCCTGGGCGCAGGCTCGGTGATCATCGGCATGCATCACGAGCAGGACATGCGCAAGATGGGCGGTCTGCGCAAATACATGCCGATCACCCATATCACGATGTGGATCGGCACCTTGGCCTTGGTGGGTACACCGTTCTTCAGCGGTTTCTATTCGAAGGACACCATCATCGAAGCCGCCGCGCACCACGCCGCCGAAAATGCGGGCAGTTTCATCGCCCAATACGCCAACTGGGCAGTGTTGCTGGGTGCGTTCGTCACCAGTTTCTACAGCTTCCGTCTGCTGTATCTGACCTTCTTTGGTGAAGAACGCTTCCGTGACAACCATGCGCACGACGCGCATGGCGGCCATCACGACGCACATCATGATGACCAGCATGCGCATGGCCATCACGGCGTGCATGTGCCGCACGAATCACCGTGGGTGGTCACCGTGCCGCTGGTATTGCTGGCGATCCCCTCCATTCTGGTGGGCTTCTTCACTGTTGGCCCAATGCTGTTTGGTACCGACATGCTGGGCCATGCCAAGCAGTTGCCGTTCTTCCTCGGTGCGATTGAAGTGCTGCAAGAAAACGACGTGATCGCGGCACTGGCGCACGAGTTCCACGGCCCGGTGGCGTTTGCTCTGCATGGCTTCATGGCCCCGGCGTTCATGCTGGCGCTGATGGGCTTCTTCTTGGCCACCTTGCTGTACATGGTCAAGCCGGAATGGCGGGTGGCCATCACCCGTAATCTGGCATTGCCAATCCGGGTGCTGGAGCGCAAATACTGGATGGACGACCTGTGGATTGGCGGGTTTGCCGGTGGCAGCCTGAAGATCGGCAAGGCCTCCAGCGCAATCGATAGTGGTGTGATCGACGGTGCCGTGAACGGCAGCGTCAGCCTTATCGGTATGGTGGCAGCGATGGCTCGCAAGGTGCAGACCGGCTACCTCTACCACTATGCCTTCGCAATGATTCTAGGTTTGGTCGCGCTGTTGGCGATGGCCAAGTACTACTGGCTGTAAGCCGGTATCGATGACTGGATGGAAACCGCAAGCGTGACCCACTGGCCCCTGCTTAGTTTGTTGATTTGGCTGCCGATCCTCGGCGGCGTGTTCACCCTGATGGCCGGCAACACCCGGCCACAACTGGCGCGTTGGATCGCGCTGGGGTTTGCCTTGCTGACCTTCGTGGTGAGCTTGCCGCTGCTGACCGACTTCCAGATGGGGAGCGCGGCGATGCAGTTTGTCGAGCAGCGCGCATGGATTCCAGCGTATGACATCCAATATCACTTGGGTGTGGATGGCCTGTCGGTGCCGCTGATCGTGCTGACCACCTTGGTGGGTGCATTGGTGCTGGTGGGCGCATGGGGTTCGGTGAGCAAGCGTGTGGCGCAGTACTACGCCAGCCTGATGATTCTGGAAGGCGCGATGATCGGCGTGTTCTGCGCGCTGGACTCGATGCTGTTCTACGTATTCTTCGAAGCCATGCTGATCCCGATGTTCATCGTGATCGGCGTGTGGGGTGGCCCGCGACGCATTTATGCGTCGATGAAGTTCTTCCTGTACACCTTCATCGGTTCGGTGTTCATGCTGATTGGCCTGATCTACCTGTACCTGAAGGGCGGTAGCTGGCAGATCGCCGACATGGCCGCGCTGCCGCTCAGCATGACCGAGCAAACCTGGTTGTTCTGGGGCTTCTTCGCCGCGTTCGCGATCAAGGTGCCGATGTTCCCGGTGCACACCTGGTTGCCGGATGCGCACGTGGAAGCGCCCACCGGTGGTTCGGTGGTGCTGGCCGCGATCATGCTGAAAATTGGCGGCTACGGTTTCCTGCGCTTCACCCTGCCGATCGTGCCCGACGCCGGCCACGAATTTGCATGGTTGATGATCGCATTCAGCCTGATCGCCATTGTCTATGTGGGCATGGTGGCGCTGGTGCAGGCCGACATGAAGAAGCTGATCGCGTATTCGTCGGTCGCGCATATGGGCTTTGTGATCTTGGGCACCTTCATCGCGTTTGCGCTGGTGCGTGACCAAAATCTTGGCGATGCCGCGCGTCTGGGCTTGCAAGGCGCGATGGTGCAGATGATTTCGCACGGCTTCATTTCCGGCGCGATGTTCTCCTGCGTGGGCGTGCTGTACGACCGCATGCACACCCGCATGATCAAAGATTACGGCGGGGTGGCCAAGGTGATGCCATGGTTCGCGCTGTTCTGGGTGTTCTTCGCCATGGCCAACTGCGGCCTGCCGGGCACCAGTGGCTTCGTCGGCGAATTCTTGGTGGTGCTGGCCAGCTTCCAGCAGAACCCGCTGATTGGTTTGGGTGCGGCGTTGACCTTGATCATCAGCGCGGCGTACTCGCTGTGGCTGACCAAGCGGATCATCTGGGGCGAGGTGGGCAATGCTCATGTCGCCGAAATGCAGGACATCAACGCGCGCGAATGGATCGTGTTGGGCGTGTTTGCCGTGTTCACCTTGGCGCTGGGCGTGTACCCCAAACCCTTGACCGACCTGATGGAACCGTCCATCGCGCAACTGGCGGGTCAGCTCGCCGCGACCAAACTCTAAGGACATGACGACGATGCAGGCTACTCTCGCCATGCCGGCTACCACCGAATTGCTGCCATTGATTCCCGAACTGGCACTGGTGGCTGCCGCGTTCGCATTGCTGATGCTGGATCTGTTTTTGAAAGACAGCCAGCGCGTGTTGACCCATGTGTTGTCTGTGCTGGCGCTGTTGCTGGTGGCCGGCTTGATTGCGTGCGGTGTGGGTGTGGGCGATGACACCAGCGTGCTCAACAATATGTTTGTGCGCGACACCATGGCCGATGTGTTGAAGGTCGGCACCTGCCTGATTTCCGCACTGGCGCTGCTGTTTGTATGGCCCTATCTGCGTGATCGCGGCCTGTACAAGGGTGAAGTGTCGGTGCTGGTGTTGTTTGCGGTACTCGGCATGATGCTGTTGATCTCGGCGGGCAGCCTGATCATGGTGTATCTGGGCTTGGAGCTGCTGGCGTTGAGCTCGTATGCACTGGTGGCCGTGGATCGTGACAGCAAGCTGGCCTCGGAAGCGGCGATGAAGTACTTCGTGCTGGGCGCACTGGCCTCGGGCTTGCTGCTGTACGGCATGTCGTTGGTGTACGGTGCCACCGGCAGTTTGGACTTGGCCACCATTCGCGAGGCCGCTCCCGGCGTGGCGCAGCCCATGCTGCTGCTGACTGGCGTGGTGTTCATGATCGCCGGTATCGCCTTCAAGTTTGGCGCCGCGCCGTTCCATATGTGGCTGCCTGACGTTTATCACGGCGCACCCACGCCGATCACCTTGTTCATTGGCTCCGCGCCCAAATTGGCGGCGTTTGCCATGGTGGTGCGCCTGCTGGGCTTTGGTGCTTCGCCGTTGGCCGCGCAGTGGCAGCCGATGCTGGCGGTATTGGCGGCACTGTCGCTGGTGCTGGGCAACGTGATCGCGCTGATGCAGACCAACCTCAAGCGCATGCTGGCGTATTCCACCATCTCCCACGTGGGCTTTTTGTTCCTCGGCTTGGCTGGCGGTAGCGCCGAAGGCTATGCCGCGTCGATGTTCTACGCCCTCAGCTACGCGCTGATGGCCACCGCCGCATTCGGTGTGATCGTGCTGTTGTCGCGCCGTGGGTTTGAAGCCGACAACATCGAGGACTTCAAGGGTCTGAACGCCCGCGACCCGTGGAGTGCTGGCATGGTGCTATGCGTGATGGCCTCGCTGGCCGGCATCCCGCCGTTCTTGGGCTTCTGGGCCAAGCTGGCGGTGCTGCGCGCGGCGATCAACGGCGGCATGCTGTGGCTGGCGATTGTTGGTGTGGTGTTCGCGGTGATCGGCGCGTTCTACTACCTGCGCGTGATCAAGGTGATGTATTTCGATGAACCCGTCGGTGAGCCGGTGCTGCCGCGTGACGACCGCCTGCTGCGTCTGGTCTTTGGCGTCAACGCACTTGGCCTGCTGGTGCTTGGCATGTTCTGGAACCCACTGATGGCGTGGTGTCAGGCTGCGTTTGTGAGCTAAGCCCAACCTTGCGTACCTAGCCGCTAGAAGATAGCCGCTAGAAGGTAGCGGCTAGAACGTGGTGGTTAGACGCGATGATCACCGGTCCAGATAGGCCTTCAATTCGCCGTTGTCCTGTTGCTCAACGGCATCCATGCGTTTATCGAGTGCGGGATGGGTTTTGTAGAGTGTCGCCATCTTGGGCGATGCGGTACCCAATGCCGCCATTTTTTGCAGCACCGCAAGGAAGGCCATTGGGTTGGCACCGGCGCGAGCTGCATAAATCCCCGCAGCATGGTCGGCACGGAATTCTGCGCTGCGATCCAAGCCGGTGAGCATAATTGCTGCGCCGTGCTTTTCGATGTAGTCACGCGCAAGACTGCCACCCAGCCCACCCCCGGTACGGATCTGACTGGAAGCAATGCTGCCGGCCGCAGCTAGTTTTTCCTGCTTGCGAATCACCTCGTAATGGTCACGTTGCACCACATGGCCAATTTCGTGGCCCAGTACGCCGGCCAGCTCGGCATCGCTGTCCAGTAATTGATACAGCCCACGGGTGATCAAGACGTAGCCGCCGGGTGCGGCAAATGCATTGATTTCATTGTCATCCATTACCCCGAATGTCCACGGCAGGTTCGGTCGGCTGGTACGCGAGGCGACCCAGCGGCCCACCAAATTGACGCGCTTCTGCATGGCGGGGTCTTTGACCAAAGCCGCCGCACCCAGCAGACGCCCAGTCAGCAGTGGGCCTAGATCCAGTTCTTCTTGATCCACTTCTTGTTCTGATTTACCAATGAGCTTTTCACCCGGCGCTGCGGTACGGGCTAGGCCGGGTTTGACGATGCCCAGCAGGTTGCGCGCGACATTGAAGGTTTCGCGCTTTTCTGCTTGTGATGCCGCGTTACTGGACGCATCCGATTTTGCCCTGCCAAAAAATCCTTTCTTTTTGGGTTTGCTGCTTTCTGGTTGGTATTCCTCGCTGTAGGCGACCTCGGTGATTTGCCACCCGTTCTTGCTGGCGGCCTGTTCGGCAGCTTCCGGGGTGGCGCGGTAGCTTTCCAGCAGTTGTAGTTGCGCCTGATTGAACGATGCCGCTTTGAGCGTACTTTCGTCCAGGCCTCGCACACTGGCGGTTTCGGTGACCCGGCCCTTGCCGGCGGCACCCGTAAAGAGCGCTTTACCCACGCTCTCGGTACTTTGATTGGTGGCGATCATCCGCACTTCGTTGACCCGCACATAGCCGCTCTTGCCATCGGCGGTGCTGAGCAAAAACCACAAGCCCTCCTGCCCGGTGACCTTGACCTGGGTGTTTTGCGTCAGGCTGGTGACCACCGCAGCGTTGAAATCCGGCTTGCTGTGCAGCTGCACGGTGGGCTTTGTGATCGTGGCTGGGGAAACTACCATCGCCGCTTTGGCCGGCGCTGCGGACTTGGTGGTTTTACTAGACTTGCCGGGATTTGGTTTGCCCGCGATCAATACGCCGCTGGCAAGTAAGCTAAGGATGACGATCGCGTAGCGAATGGTGCCCTTGGTCATGGAAGATCCTGCTCGTGGGTCTCGTCGATAAACAGTGTGTGTGACGGGTTCAGGGTTTCGCAATTGTCTGCGGATAAGGGATATTCGTCGGTGGCATTCAAGTCTTGGCCGAGGAGTTCACGCAGGCGCATGCGTTCGCCACGGTTGCTGCCATCGTGATGATCATCAATTTCAGCAACGGAAATACACAGCATCACCCGGCCATGTTCATCCAGTGGATGCTCACCTTGGTTCAACGAGTGGTACAGCAAATCCAAGTCGGCTTTTACTTGCGCCATCACGCTGGCGCGATCGGTGCCGGCCCAGATCAGCACCATCAAGTCATCTAGGATTTCGTGCAGCCAGCTTTTGCGTTCCACGATGCCCTCGATCATCACCGCGTCGCTGCCGGCATACAGCTGGCGCCGCAGCAGCCGGCGGTATTCACGCTTGCCGCGTACCGCTTCAAATGGGGTCAGGTCACCAAATTTGACGTAGCGCAGCCGCACCATTGCTAACCATGGGTGTTTTTCGGGATCGTATTCCTGCCGAAAATCGTTGTTGCCGATGGCGCGGCCGCGCTGAATGGCGGCGTACATTCGGCATATTCCAAAGCACAAACTGACAAAGCCAATACTGGCAAAAATATCGATGAAGACGCCAAAAAAAGTTAGGCCGATGACGGCGCCGGTCAGCAGCAGACCGTTGACCGCCACGAACACGCCATCCACATCCTCATGCGGTTCGCCGCGCCAGAAAGCATACGTGGTCAACGCCAGCAACAGTGCGGCCAACAGGTATTTGAAGATGCTCGGTGGCATCCACACCGCGCCATCGTGCAGCAGGGCGTCGGTGGCCTCGGCCCAGACTTCCACCCCGGGCATCGCCGCGTTCACCGGCGTGGGTTTGGTATCGCTGATGCCGGCGGCGGTGTAGCCCACCAGCACCACGCTGCCGCGTAAATCGGGCAGTTTGCTGCCAGCAGGCTCGCACACGGGTTTGCCGGCCAGTACATCGGCGGCACTGACATACGGAATCCGGCTGTGGCGACGCCAGTTCACGCGGACGTGGTCGGGGAGCGCCGCCGCAGGCTGTTGGGTGACCTGCGCGATCAAGCGGGCGGGTAGGGTGGGCAGCGCCCAGTCGTCCACTACGTCGCGCAATGGCACGTCGCGCAGGACGCCATCTTGGCCGCGGCTGACATTGGTGATGGCCGAATGCTGTGCCATGGCTGCGCCAAACGGCAAAAACACCGCGACCGGGGGGCCGGGGGGGCGGGTGTCAGGATCCAAGGCGAATGCGCCCGGGATCTGGGCCACGTGCAAGGGAGCGTTGGCATCGAAATCCGCCGCTTGGCGCGATGCCGCAAACACGAATCGTCCATTGCCGCCGGCCGCCACTGCATCCAGCATGGCATCCCCATTCGGGTCGTCCTTGTGCGGGTCGAGGAACATCACATCGATCCCCACTGCGCGCACGCCGGCACGATCCAGCGTGTCCAGCAAATCGGCATGCACGGTGCGCGGCCACGGCCAGCCACCGATGCCCTGTGCGCGCGTCCACTCCAGCGAGCAGTCGTCGATCTCCACGATCACGGTTTTGCCGGAAGCGCGCGGCTCAACGGGACGCCATTGCACGATGGTGTCGAACACGCTGTCTTCGGCCGAATCCAAACTGCGGTCGTGGCTCCAGTCCCAGCCCAGCCAACCCAGCGCGATGCAGGCCAGCAAAGGGTAGAACGCAAACTTCAGACGCAAGGCCACCCACGTCAATGGCCGTCGATAGCCGCGCTCGACTTTGGCCCATTGGTCCATGAACCACACCGCAAGCGTGGCCATGAACGCGTCCAGATGGGTTTGTGCTGCGCGCAGTCGCTTGCGTCCCATTGCCCCGTTGTCCCCTGTTGCCTATCCGAATTTACCAGTGCGTACTGGCAAACATTCGGGTGGCCTATGCGGATAGCGGCCCGAATAGCGGACATCTTGCATGGTTCTGCGGGGTTCGGCCACGTGCGTGATGTGGCCGGGTGGCGGGTACGACTAGACCAGCAGCTTGCGCACCTTGTGCAGGGCCGCGACGAAGGCGTCGATCTCGGCATGCGTGTTGTAAAACGCCAGCGAGGCGCGGCAGGTGGTGCCTACCCCCAGCCATTGCAGCAGCGGGTGTGCGCAGTGCTGGCCACTGCGCACGGCGATGCCTTCCAGGTCTAACAAGGTGGCCAGATCATGCGAATGCACACCGTCGATGGCAAAGCTGACCACTGCCGCTTTGCGCGGGGCGCGGCCATAAATATGCAGGCCGTCGATGCTGTGCAGTGCGTCGGTCAAGTGCGCCAACAGGGCTTGTTCACGGGCTTCGATGTGGGCCATCCCCAGCGAAGATAGATAATCCACCGCTGCGCCTAGGCCAACAAAACCGGCGATATTGGGTGTGCCGGCTTCAAATTTATGCGGGCCTTCGTTGAACACGGTGCCCTCAAAGCGCACTTCTTTGATCATCTCGCCACCGCCCAAGAACGGCGGCATCGCTTGGATGTGTTCGCGCTTGGCCCACAGCACGCCGGTGCCGGTGGGGCCGCTCATTTTGTGGCCGGTCACCGCGTAGAAATCGCAGCCGATCGCAGCGATATCCACCGGCATATGCGGTGCTGCTTGCGAGCCGTCGATGACGGTGACGATGCCGCGTTTGCGCGCTTCTTTGCAGATGTAGGTAACCGGGTTGACGGTGCCCAGCACATTGCTGACGTGGGTCAGCGCCAGCAGTTTTACATCGGCCGTCATCTGCGCATACAGCGCGTTCAAGTCCAGTGCGCCGTCGGGCAATAGCTCGGCCACTTTGATGGTGGCCCCGGTGCGCTGGGCGACCAGCTGCCACGGCACGATATTGGCGTGGTGCTCCATGCGGCTGATCAAGATGACATCGCCCGGTTGGAGCCGTGGCAATGCCCACGAATACGCCACCAGATTGATCGCAAACGTGGTGCCACTGCACAGGATCAGCTCATCACTGCGCACATTGAAAAATCGCGCCAGCTTGCTGCGTGCGCCTTCATAGGCATCGGTGGCTTCGCTGCCCAAGGCATGCACCGCGCGGCTGACATTGGCGTTGTGGCGACGATAAAAATCGTTGGTGGCGTCGATCACGCATTCGGGTTTTTGCCCGGTATTGGCGCTATCGAAATACACCAGCGGCTTGCCATGTACCTGCCGGGTCAGCAGCGGAAAATCGGCGCGCACCTGCGCCCAGTCGATGCCGGTATCGATAGCAGTGTCCATGTTCATGCACCCACGCGCCCCAATGCCGCATCCAATACCGTTTCCAGCTGCCCGCGCAGGGTTGCATCGCCGATTGCCGCCACCACTTCGCGGCAGAATGCGCCGGTCAACAGCCGCCGTGCATCGGCTTCAGGCAGGCCACGTGAGCGCAGGTAAAACAGCGCGATTGGGTCCAATTGGCCCACCGTTGCGCCGTGCGTGGCTTGCACTTCATCAGCATGGATCACAAGCACCGGCTGGGTATCGATTTCAGCATCGGCAGAGAGCAGCAGATTTTTGTTGGATAGATTGGCAGCGCTGCCATCGGCACCGGCATGGATGGTGATACCACCGTGGAACACTGCCTTGCCGCGCTGTGCGGCCAGGCCCCGCCATGTCAGCGCGCATGCGGTGTCGCGGGCCAGATGTTCGATCCCCAAGCGGGTCTCCACATGCCGGCGGCCATCGGCCAACAACACGCCATCAGCGTGTAGAGCGGCACCATCACCTTGCAGGCGCACGTTCAATTCATTGCGGGCTAGTGCTGCGCCCAGCTCCAAATCCACTCGGCGATAGTGGGCCTTGTCTGCCAGCACCGCGTCGGTGCGTGCAAACACATGCGCGCGTGGGGCGGCATCTTGCACCCGCGCGTGGGTTAGTTGCGCAGCGTCGGCCAACTGCGCGTGCAGCCACACATTGCCAAGATGCGCGTGCTCGCCGGCAGCCAGTTCATGTTCGACCAAGCACAGGCGTGCACCCGCAGCCAGTGCAACGACATGGCGCAGATGCCACGCGGCATCGCCGTCTTGGGCAACCCCCACGTTGACCAGATGCAGGGGTGCCTGCGCCTGCACGCCGGCCTCTACCTGCACTAGCGCACCTTCGCGGGCAAGCGCGGCGTTGAGTTGGGCGAACGGCGCATCGTGATGCGCAGGCGTGTCATCAAGACTGCCTGCGAGGAGGGCCTGCGCGCGGGTATCACCTGCGTGCAACAACTGTGACAACGGCTGCACGCGAACCCCGGCATCAAGCGCCGCAAGGTCGCTCAGCGTGGCCGCATATTGGCCGTTGATAAACACCATGCGTGGCGTGGGGATCGCGGCCAGTGCCGTGGCATCGATGGTCACCGGCTGGGCAGCGCCAAACGCACGCCGCTCCAACTGTCGCAGGGAGGTGTACTTCCAGCTTTCCGCACGCTGCGGCAGGCCGTCTTGCAACAGTGCGTCCAGCAACGCGCGCTGGCGGGCATCGCCGTCAAATTGTTTGGCAAGGGAGTCGAGTAGGGCGCTCATACGAAGCTCCGTGAAACGAACCCCTCTCCCGTCGGGAGAGGGGTGGGGGAGAGGGTTCGGGGCCTGCGCGGAAGGTTCTGTCCGCGAGCTACCCTCATCCGCCCTTCGGGCACCTTCTCCCGAGGGGAGAAGGAAAAGAAGGTGTCACTCATCTCAAGCCGCAGCCTCCGGCGTCAGCCGGTTTTTGATCCAGTCGTAGCCGTGCGCTTCCAGTTGCAAGGCGAGTTCCGGGCCACCGGTTTCCACGATGCGGCCATCGGCCAGCACATGCACCACGTCGGGCTTGATGTAGTCCAGCAGGCGTTGGTAATGGGTGATGACGATGAACGAACGCTCCGGCGCGCGCTGCGCGTTGACACCATCGGCCACGGCTTTGAGGGCGTCGATATCGAGGCCGGAATCGGTCTCGTCGAGGATGGCGAGTTTGGGTTCCAGCAGCGCCATCTGAAAAATTTCATTGCGCTTTTTTTCGCCGCCCGAAAATCCTTCATTTACACCACGGTGCAGCAACTCGTCTTTCAAATGCAGCACCGCAAGCTTTTCGCGTACGCGCTTCAAAAACTGCATCGAATCGAGTTCCGGCTCACCACGGGTCTTGCGTTGCGCGTTGTAGGCCGCGCGCAAAAAATAGGTGTTGTTGACACCAGGGATTTCCACCGGGTACTGGAAGGCCAAAAACACACCGGCAGCGGCACGTTCTTCGGGTTCAAGTTCCAGCAGCGGCTTGCCGAAAAACTCAACACTACCGGCGGTGACTTCATAGCCATCGCGGCCAGCCAGAATATTGCCCAGCGTGGATTTGCCAGCCCCGTTGGGGCCCATGATGGCGTGTACTTCGCCAGCGTTCACGTCGAGGCTCAGACCCTTGAGGATTTCCTTGCCGGCAACGGTGGCATGGAGGTTTTCAATTTTCAGCATGGTTGTTTCCAGTGTGTTCTTGTATGCAGATGTCCGAGTCGGCCTGTGGCGGCATCAGCCAACGGCCCCTTCCAAGGTGACGTCGAGTAGTTTTTTGGCTTCCACTGCAAACTCCATCGGCAATTCGCGGAAGACTTGTTTGCAGAAACCATCGACGATCATCGAGACCGCATCTTCTTCGCCAATCCCACGGCTGCGGCAGTAGAACAATTGGTCGTCGGAAATCTTGGATGTGGTGGCCTCGTGCTCGACGGTGGCGCTGGGGTTTTTGACTTCGATATACGGGAAGGTGTGCGCGCCGCATTGTTTGCCGATCAGCAGAGAGTCGCATTGGGTGTGGTTGCGTGCGCCTTCGGCACCCGCTGCCACTTTCACCAGCCCGCGATAGGTGTTTTGCCCGCGCCCGGCGCTGATGCCTTTGCTGACGATCTTGGACTTGGTGCGCTTGCCGATGTGGATCATCTTGGTGCCGGTATCGGCTTGCTGGCGATGGTGGGTCAGCGCGACTGAGTGGAACTCGCCCACGCTGTCATCGCCCACCAACACGCAGCTGGGATATTTCCAGGTGATCGCGCTGCCGGTTTCCACCTGCGTCCACGTCACCTTGCTGCGCGCGCCACGGCATTCGGCGCGCTTGGTGACGAAGTTGTAGATGCCACCCACGCCGTTTTCATCACCGGGGTACCAGTTTTGTACGGTGGAATATTTGATTTCACCATCGTCCAGCACCACCAGCTCCACCACCGCCGCGTGCAATTGGTTTTCATCGCGCATCGGTGCGGTGCAGCCTTCCAGATACGAGACGTGCGCGCCTTCTTCGCAGATGATTAAGGTGCGCTCAAACTGCCCGGTGTGGCCGGCATTGATGCGGAAATAGGTGGATAGCTCCATCGGGCAGCGCACACCCTTGGGGATGAACACGAAGCTGCCGTCGGAAAACACCGCCGAGTTGAGCGCGGCAAAGTAGTTGTCACCCACCGGTACCACGGTACCGAGGTATTTCTGCACCAAGTCTGGGTAGTTGACGATGGCATCGCTCATCGAAGTAAAAATCACCCCGACTGCGGCCAATTCTTTTTTGAAGGTGGTGCCTACGCTGACCGAATCGAACACCGCATCCACCGCCACCCCCGCCAGTTTGGCGCGCTCGTGCAGCGGCACGCCCAGCTTGTCGTAGGTGTCCAACAATTCTTTGGGCACCTCGTCCAGCGACTTGTACTTGGGGCCTTTGGGCGCGCTGTAATACGACAACGCTTGCAGGTCGATGGCCGCGATCTTGAGCTTGGCCCACGCGGGCTGATGCATAGTCAAAAAATGGCGATAGGCAGAGAGCCGCCATTGCAGCATCCATTCGGGCTCGTGCTTTTTGGCCGAGAGCGCGCGGATGATGTCTTCGTTCAGTCCCGGCGGCAGCGAATCGGTTTCGATGTCGGTGATAAAACCGGCTTCGTACTTGCGACCAAGCTGCTCGTGGATCTGGGCGTTTTGTTGTTCGGGGTGTAGTTCGGTCATCAGGGGTCCTTACGCATTCGCCAATTGCATGGCGATGCTCTTGCGCGCGGGGATGTGCGTGGGGTTTTGCAGCTGCGCCAGCGAAACGCCGCGCAGGGCATCGGCCACCACATCATTAATGCGCCGCCAGTTGGCGCGCATTCCGCAGGAATCTTCGAGACTGCATTGGCCTGCATGCAGGCTACATTCGGTCATGCCTAACGGGCCTTCCATTGCTTCCACGATTTCGATCAGGCTGATGGCAGCGGCTGGGCGCGCCAGCCGATAACCGCCATTGGCGCCGCGAAACCCCGCCACTAAACCGGCTGCGGCCAGCGGCTTGAGCACCTTGGCCACGGTGGGCGGCTCCAGGCCGGCGCGTTCGGCCAATTCCGGCGCACTCAAGACTGTTTCTGGCCGCGCGGCAAGCACGGTCAAGATGAGAGTGGCGTAGTCGGTGAGCTTGGTAACGCGCAGCATGGCGGCGGGGCTGAAAGCAATCTGTACCGAAATTGTACGTTTTGTGGCCGCTGCCGCCAAGTTTCAGTGGCTGACGTGCATCAAGCGTTGTGCAATCCAGTCGGCCACGGCACGGGTATAGGCCGTGGGCAGGCCCAGTTGGCTGTTGATTTCGCCGTGCGCCATGGCTTCGGGCAGGGTCTGCATGGGCACACCCAGTACACGTGCGTGCGCGGCAAATTTGTTCGCCTCATCACAAGGCGATGTGGGGAAGTGTCGCGTGCTGGAGCACACCAGCAACATCGGCAGCGCATCGCCTGCAAGTTGCTGCTGCGGTGATGCGGTGGCCCAGCCGGCGGCATCGTGGCCGAAGGCATCGAAATAGAACGAGGGCACGCGCGGCTGCCCCATCAGTGCCGGCACATCCAGCGCACCACTATCTAGCGACACGACCCCCAGCGGGCGGTATGCGCCGGCCTGTGACAGCCATTGCGGCTGACTGCCCAGCAAGGCCACCAGGTGCGCGCCGGCGGAGTGGCCCATCAAGATCAGTTGGCGCGGGTCTGCGCCCCACTGTGCAGCGTGGTGTTGCACCGAGGCCACCGCAGCGGCCACGTCGCGGGCTTGCTCCAGCGGGCCAGCCTCCGGCACCAAGCGGTTGTTGACCGACACAAACACGAAACCTTGGTTGAGCCAATACGCCGCTTTGTTGCCCACCACGCCAGGGCTGGCTTTGTCGCCACGCCGCCAACCCCCGCCATGCACCATCAGCAGAATCGGCGCGCCCGGTTTGGCCTGCGCTGGGCGATACACGTCATAGCGTTGTGCCGCAGTGGGGCCATAGCCAAGATCACGCAGCACCGTGGTGCCGGCGGGCAAGTCGGAGATCGTGGTCGTGGCGCGGCGCTGCTCCAGGCGTTCGCGCAAGCCTTGCTGGGCATGTCCTGGTGCGCTCGTGGTGGCCAGTAATAGGCAGACGAGCGAGGTTGTGATCAAGTCGCGCATGGGGACATCCATCGTTAGGTGTTGATGATCCAAACGCACCCACATTGGCCGGGTTGACAGTGGGGCGATGACGCATGCGTTTGCTTGCGCCAGAATGGCGAACCTCAAACCCGTTGTTGCCCCGATGCCCACAAAAATCGCCACCCGCAAATCTGCCATCCACGGGAATGGCGTGTTCGCCACCACGGCCATTGCAAAGGGCGAGCGTTTGATCGAATACAAGGGCCAGCGGCGCACGCATGACGCGGTGGATGCCGGCGACAGTGGCGACATCGAAAGTGGTCACACCTTCTTGTTCACCTTGAATGAAGATTGGGTGATCGACGCCAATATTGCCGGCAATGCCGCGCGCTGGATTAACCATAGCTGCGTGCCCAATTGCGAGGCGGTACTGGTGGAGGATGCCGATGCACCGGTGAAGTCGCGGGTGTTTATCGAAGCGGTTCGTGCCATCCAGCCCGGCGAAGAATTGACCTATGACTACGGAATTACCTTGGCCGAGCGGCACACCCCGCGCCTGAAAAAAATCTGGGCCTGCCGTTGTGGTGCCAAAACCTGCACCGGGACGATGCTCAAGCCCAAACGCTAGAGGCGTTTTTATTCGCTGTCGTGCGGCCAACTGATGCCCAGTTCGGCCACCACCATGTCCTTGCCAAGCGTGGGCCAGCGCGGATCATCACTGCGAAAACTGCCATCCCCGGTGGGTAGCGCATCGGCATTGACGCCACTGCGTGCAGCCAGCGTCACCCGATGGAACAGCGCGTCACCCACGCCATTGGCTAGCTTGCCGCCGTGCCAGTCCTGCACGCTGCCGCCGTAATCCCAGTTCAAGCCATAAAAACTGATCGGCGCACCATTGCGTTTGACCAACTCCGCCAAACTCATGCCCGGATGCAGGCCGTTGCGGTCGTGCCAGCGTGAATCGGGGTCACTGACGCGCAATTCCTGGATGGGGGCATCTTGATTGTTGGGTTGTTCGGGATCCAAGACCAGCCGCAGGCGCCGCTTGGCATCGTTGGGGAATACGGTCAGTGCGGGTACCTCGCCTTCGCCTTCGGCACCCGGCAAGGTGTCATCGCGCACATTGGCTTTGCCAAAGCGGGCATCCAGTTCGGCGCGAGTAGTGAGGGGGCTCAAGTTTCCGGGCAATTCCCACGTTTCGGCCGATGCCGCTGGCTGCTGCGCGGCTGTGACTGCGGCAGAAACGGGCGGGTTAGCAGGTGCAGCACTCGGCGCGGATGTGGTCGATGTTGGGGCCGGTGGCGCGCTGGGTGAGCAGGCGACAAGGGTGGTGCTGAGCAAGGTCATGCCCACACAAGTGACAAGCGGACGATGGGGTTTCATTTGCCACCCACCGATTCGGTGGCAGCGGCGGATTTGGGCGCTGCGTTCGTCGTGGATGCGCTGGGTTGGGCGGGCACAGCAGCAGGTGAGTTGCTGGCTGGCGTGGTGTCGCTGGCAGTGCCGGTATCCGGTTGTGCGCCGGCATCGGTAACAGCGGTGGAATCTTCCGCTGGCGTATTGGTATCGATGGGTGCAGGTTGCGGCGTGGCGACCCCCGGGTCCGGCATGCCGGTGACCGAGCCGCCCTGGGCCGCAGGTGCCGGTAAGCTGTCCTCGCCCGTGGCCTGTGTGCTGCCGGTGGTTTTCGGATTGTTGCAGGCGGTCAATAACGTACAGCCAAGCAGCAAGCTGCCCAATGAGGTAGCAATACGAAGTGCAAGCATGTTCAGTTCATCCGCAAGGTAATTTGGTCTTGGTCGATATCCACACGTTGGATGCGGCGACTGGCGATGCGGCCATAGGTGCTGTCATCCAGTCGATACACGGGCTCTTCGCGTGCATAGTCCAGTAGCCAGCTATTGAGCATCGCGCGCGCGGAGTCATTCATCATTCCACCTAAGGCCGGCACATCCACCGATACGATGTTGGGGTTGTCCAGGTGCAAACCATGCGTGCCGGCATCAAACCGCAGCCCACTTTCCAACGCGAAGTGGCCGGACGGGGTGCGGCTGGCGGCACCCGGGCCGCCGATGCCGATATCAAAGTCCAATCGCAAGCGGCCACCACTCGGCAGACTTAAGCGCGGGTTGAGCAGGCTTAGATTGAGTAGCCCGCCCAATTTTTTGTAGTCGCGCGGAAATTTGCGATCCAGCTGCGCCTGCAATTGCGGTGCGCTGAAGTGGATGTCGCGGCCCAGCAACAGATCGGTGCCAAGGCTTGAACAGGCGCACAGCAGGCAGCTAAAGGCAAGCAGCAGGACAAGAGCAAACCGGCGCATGGGCATGAGCAGCAAAGTGGAAAGTGCGCACCATAGCGCGCGGCGGTGACTCTGTGTCAAACCGCCGCGCGCGGGTAACCCACGTCAGTCATCTTCCGGGTGCGGCTTGAACGCATCAGCCAACTTCTTTTGTATTGCCATTGGCACCGGTTCGTAGTGGCTGAAATCTAGCGCATAGCGCCCTCGACCAGCGGTGGCCGACTTCAACTCGGCGGCATAACCTTCCAGTTCCGAGAGCGGCACCTGCGCGCGCACCACGATCTCGCCACCACGATGGGCGTCGGTGCCGCTGATGCGTGCGCGCTTGGACGCCAGCCCGCCGCTGATATCGCCCATGTAGTGTTCTGGCGCGCTGACTTCCAGCGCCACGATGGGCTCGAGTATCTGCGGCTGGGCATTGGCAATGGCGGCAAGAAACGCGCGCTTGCCGGCTGCAACAAACGCCACCTCTTTGGAATCCACCGCATGATGCTTGCCGTCATACACGGTCACGCGCAGGTCTTGCATCGGGTAGCCGGCCAGTGCGCCGCCGCCCAACACCTGGCGCACACCTTTTTCCACCGCTGGCAAAAATTGCCCAGGGATAGTGCCGCCTTTGACCGCATCGACAAACTCAAATCCACTGCCACGCGGTAAGGGTTCTATGCGCAAAAACACTTCGCCAAATTGCCCGGCCCCGCCGGTTTGTTTTTTGTGTCGATGATGGCCTTCTGCCGGCACGCTGATAGTTTCGCGATAGGCAATGCGCGGCGGATGCGATGTGACTTCCACCGCAAAACGCTCTTTCAGGCGTTGCAGCATGACGCGCAGATGCAGATCAGACAGGCCACGGATCACGGTCTCGTTGGTTTCGGCAGTGTGCTCTACCGCAAACGACGGGTCTTCCTCGGCCAGTTTGTGCAAGGCGGTGGCCAGTTTTTGTTCTTGGCCTTTGCTGGCAGGTTGTACCGCCAAGCCGAACATCGGTTTCGGGAATGCCATCGGTGCCAAATGAATGTGATCTTCATCGTGCGAGTCATGCAGCACCGCATCGAAATGCAAGTCGTCGATCTTGGCCACAGCGGCGATGTCGCCGGGAATGGCGTGCTGGATTTCGATGTGCTCTTTGCCTTTGAGTTTGAACAGGTGGCCCACTTTGAACGGCTTTTTGCCATCATCCACAAACAACTGTGCGTCTTTTTTTACGGTGCCCTGATAGACCCGGAAGATGCCCAGTTTGCCCACAAATGGGTCGTTGACGATTTTGAACACATCGGCAATCACATGCGCGTTGGGGTCGGGGCGGGCGTCGATGGGCGTGGCATCGGTGCCGCTGCCTTTGATGAAGGCGGGCGGGTTGGCCTCGCCCGGATGCGGAAACAGCGTTTCGGCGATGCCGAGCAACTCTTTCACACCGCTACCACTGCGTGCGGAGACAAAGCACACCGGCACCAAATGGCCTTCGCGCAGGCATTGCTCAAACGCATCGTGCAACTCTGCGCCGGATAGGCCACCTTCGCCCAGGTCCAAATAGTGATCCATCACCGTTTCGTTGATTTCTACCACTTGGTCGATGATTTTTTGATGCCAGTCGGCCACCGCGCCCAGATCACTGTGCCCGCTGCTGCGGGTGTAGCAATCCACCACCCGGCTGCCGCCATCCACGGGCAGATTGAGCGGCAAGACTTCGGGACCAAATTCGGTGCGCAAATTCTCGACCAAAGTGGCGAGATCCTGGCCGGGGTGCTCGATTTTATTGATGACCAGCACCCGGCACAGGCCGCGTTCTTTGGCGTACTCCATCATTCGGCGGGTGCCGTGGGCGATGCCGGTGTCGGCGTCCACCACGACCGCCACAGTTTCAACGGCGGTCAGCGCGGCCAATGCCGGGCCTCGAAAGTCCGGGTAGCCGGGGGTGTCGATGATATTCAGATGGATTAATTGGCCAGACGTGGCGGTGTGATCGGTGCTGGCGATGGCGGCATCTAGCGAGTGGCCGCGTTCTTTTTCGATGGGATCAAAATCAGAAACGGTGTTGCCGCGATCCAGACTGCCTACCGTTTGTAGTGCGCCGCCGGCATGCAGTAGGGCTTCAAATAACGTGGTCTTGCCGGCGCCAGGGTGGCCTGCAAGGGCCACATTGCGGATTTGCTGTGTGCTGTAGGACATGAGCCCGTTCCTCCTCAAAAGTGTGTGGAGAGAGCGTCATGGCTGTCCGCGTCCCACGCCGACGCGTGGGCGTTCGGCGGGCGGTCATGGCAAGCCCACCTTAGCGCAGGTTGGGCGGTTGTGTGCGTGCAATGCAGCATGGGTAGTGTTTGCGGGCGCTTGCTGTCGCCGCGCTAAACGATTTTGCGCAGGCCGGCTCCATTCAGCTTCGCGTCAAGCGTACAGTTGCAGTGTTTGCATACGCCGGCCACCTGACTCCCGGCGACGGGGAAACCACCATGAAGCGCCTTACTACGAAACTGTTTGCCGGGTTGTTTGTATTGGGTATGGCCAGCGCCAGCGGTAGCGCACTGGCGCAATCGGGGTATGACGGTTACCAAAGCGGCGGCGATTACAGCAGTAGCGATAACGGCACGTATTACGACTACGCCCAGGTGGTGCGCGTCGATCCGGTCTTGGACAGCCAGTACTACAGCAGCACATCCTCCAGTGGCCGCCGTTGTTATGACCGCAGCACTGCGGGTTATTACGAAAACGATGGCAACTATCGCGGCAATGGTGCTTACGGCAACGGGTATGGCGGTAATGGTTATTACGGCACTGGTAGTGATAACAACTACAGTGGCCGTGGCCAAGGTAGCGAAGCGGGACGCAACGTAGCCACCATTGCCGGCGGAATTGTGGGTGCGGTGTTGGGCAGCAAGATTGGCGGCGGCAGTGGTACCTATGCGGCCACGGCGGTGGGGTCGATGCTGGGCGGCATGGCCGGGCGTGGAATTTACGAACAGAACCAGCGCAACCGCTATGTGCAGGGCGGCAATGTGCGGGTTTGCGAGCCGGAGCCGGTGCGTGATGGGTATTCCAGCAGTTATTCGGGCAACTATGGCAATGCCAGTGCCAGTGCTTACGATGTGACTTACGAATACAACGGCCGCCGCTATACCCGGCGCATGAGCTACAACCCGGGTGACCGCATCCGCGTGCGCGTGGATGTGTCACCGCAATAACCATTAGCAAGCGGTTGCATCACGAAAAAGGGGCCAAGCGGCCCCTTTTTCATTGGCATGTTGGTGTGATTCAGGGCGTTATGGCTGGCTTGGTAGCATCGGCACGCGCACCGTGGCGGCTGACGTGGCGCGGCACGCCGTTTTCATCCAGCACAGAACTAATGCGGCTGAACACTTCCGGGCGCGAGAATGGCTTTTTCATGAAGTCATCGGCACCGATGCGCTGCACGTAGAACTGTTCGGTGGCCTGTGCGTTGCCACTGATCATGATGATGGGCACGTTTTTGGTGGCCGGATCGCGGCGCAGGGTACGCAGGACATTGAATCCATCCACGCCGGGTAGCACGATGTCGAGAAAAATCAAACCCGGCACCTCGCGGCGCGCCACTTCGATACCGGTCTCGCCGTCATAGGCGACGAGGACGTCGTAGTGGTTCTGCTGCAACATGCGTTTGAGCAACGCCACAATGGTGGGGGAGTCGTCGATCACCAGGATCCGGGTGCCGGGTTTGGCATTGCGACGTTCGCCGTCACGCCGCTCGCGGCCCGTGTGTGGCTCGTTTACTTCCGCAGCAAGCGCCTCGGCGTCGGTGTTGCGTGGGCGAGCCGAGGGCGAGCCGATGTGTGGCGTCTCCGCCGGGCGCTTGCGTTTGAATAAATCGAAAATGGCCACGTCCTTGTTCCCCGTATGGACTGCTGCTGCATATTACAGTGAACGGCAGTCGGGTCGATAGGACAACGTGTCCCAAATAGGTCAGCGGCGGTTGTGAGCATCCTCGGCCAAGGCGCGGAACAGGAACAGCCGCGCCACTTTGCCCCATGCCAAAGCAGCGGCAATCGCGCAGCCCAGTAGCAGCCCCAGCGCAAAATTGAAGAAGTTGCCACCTTCCAAATGCTGGCGCAGCGCCAGCAACAACACCGCCGTCAGTAGACTGCACAGGGTCGGGATGAGATACGCGGCCAGTACTGCAACCGGGCGTTTGCACAGCAGCTGCATGCCGCGCCACCACGCCTTGATGGCTGAACGCAAGCGCGCATCGGCAGCCAGCCAACCACGACCGGCTTCCAGCCCAGCGTGCGCCAGTACCAATAATAGCGCCCCAATCCCGAAGACAACGTGATTGCCGGTGTCCAGGTCCGCGGCTAGGATGGCGTGTTCATGCAATTTGTCGTTGATGCCAAAGCCCACGGCCATTGCCGCGACCGCGACACCCAAAGGCAGCACCGACCACAGCAATAGCCGTAGCATCGGGCCGTATTCGCCCATGCTGCCGCGCAGCAGATCGCCAAACCCAAGAGCGCTGCGGCTACGCGCTGCAACCACGGTTGCCGCAGTCAACAGTGGCGAGATCAACACCAGCAAAAAACCGGCCGTGCGCACATTGGCACCCAGCACGTTCAAAGCGGTATCGGGGGTCATCAGGGCATCCAGCAGCAGGGTAGGGGCTTGGCCGCTGGCGATTTCGGTGGCATGCAGTGAATGATCCAGCTGCGCACTCAGCCAGCTCCACATCGGCAGGCTGGCAATCAAGGCGCATAGCAAAGTGAACAGCACCCATAGCAGTAGCAACCGCCATTGCAGGGCGGCGGCCAAGGCGCGGGGTAGGGCGGTACGGGTGCGCAGCGGGCGAGACGTCATGTTCATGGTGGGCTCTCAGACGGTGGCCAGCAGGGCGAAGAAGGCTTGCAGCAGCGCGGTGACGTCGGCAAACCAGCGACGTGAGGCCTGCGGTTTGGTTTCGATGCTGTAGCTATCATTGAGTTTGTTGGCATCCATCCGCAGCAGGTTGTCGGGGTCCAGGTGTGCCGACACCGCCCTGCTGCGGGTGACCAATTCAAAGCGCTGCCAGCTCTGTTGCGAGGTCACCGGATAATCGCGGTGGCTGCCATCGGCAAATTGGATACGCAGGGTTTGTGGCGGCTTCACCACATCACGGCGCACCACCACAACGGTGCGATAGGGAAATGCGCCCTCGCCATGTTGGGCTTTCGGGTGTTTGTCCTTCCATGCCTTGCGGAGTTTTTCGATGGCCTTGTCGATCTGTTGACTGCCCACCAGCACTTGCTTGCCTTGGTAGGCGTGGTAGCCGGGCAAGGGCAGTACTTCGTGGCTGCTCATGCTGCTGATGCGGTCGTCGGTTTTACCGGTGCCATAGATATAGGCATTGAATGCCGTATGCACGATGTCGGGCTTGCCGGTGCCTTCGGCTAGGGCATCGCGCAGGTCGGCAAGACCGGGGTGACGGAATTTCCAACGCTCGTAATACAGCTGCATCGCCCGATCCATTGCGGCGTTGCCCACTTGCGCCTGAATCTGCCGCATCGCCGTGGCGGTGCGCGAATACACCGTGCCGTAGCTGCCGTCGGACAGGCGCACCCACGAGTTCAGGCCCAGTGGGTCGGCGGGGTCGGACAAGTTGGCGCTCATTCGTTCCATCTCGAACGGCGTGATCTGGGTGCCAATACCAAGCGCCTTCAGCCACGGGATGGTCAGCGCGATGTCCTGCTTGCGCACGGTCATCATGCGCTGATCCCAGTACTCATTCATGCCCTCATCGAGCATGGGTTCTTCAAATTCGTTGGAGCCAAGGATGCCGTAGAAATAGCCGTGACCAAACTCGTGCACGGTGACAAAATCCAGCATGAAGCGGTTGATGCTGCCCGGTGTCACCGTCGAGGTGTTGTCGGCGGTAAAAAAGGTGGGGTACTCCATTCCACCGGCTTCTTTGGCGCCATACGGCGGCACCACGGCGGTCACGGTCTTGTATGGGTAGGCACCTAGCGTCTTTGAAAAATACGCCAGCGAGTCAATCGTGGCTTGCGCCACCGGCTCGGCATTGCTGGTGTATTCGGGGTGGTAAAGCACCTTCACTTCCACCGGGCCCAGCGGGCCATGCCAAGTCTTGATCAGCGGCTTGGCGTAGCGTTTGTCGGCGGTCCAGGCAAAATCGTGCACGTCGTCTTGCACATAGCGATGCGTGGTTTTTCCGGCCTTTTCTGTCGGTGAGCCCTGCAACTGGCCGGTAGCACCCACGATGTAATCCTTGGGCACGGTGATGCGCACGTCGTAGCTGCCGTAATCGGCATAGAACTCGCTGTGCAGGTGGAATTCGTGGGCGTTCCAGCGCGGCGCGGTGGCACCGCGTTCGCCGGGGAGTTCTAGCACGCCAATCTTCGGAAACCACTGGCCAACCAAGTGGAAGCTGCCGTAGTAACCGGTGCGCGCCACCACGCGCGGCAGTTGGTCGAAAAAGGCAATGTCCAGCGTGGTGCTGGCACCGGCGGCCACCGGTTGCGGCAAGTCGATACGCACCACACTGCGATCGGTTTTGGGGCCGTTGTCAGGCTGCACAAAGGTCCATGTTGCCGCCGCGCCGCCCTGAACGACTTTATCCAAACGGATATAGCCGTATTCGCCATCGTGGGTGGCAACATTGCTGCGAAACCCGCCGGCACTGGCGCGTTGCTCGGTCATGAAGGTGCTGCCTGGCCCATCGAAACCATTCAAATACATGTGCAAATAAATGCTGCACACCGGCTGATTGCTGCGGTTGCGCCAGGTCAATTGCTGCTTGCCGGTCAGCGTGTGCTTGACTGGGTCAAGCTCGGCGTCGATGGCATAGCGCACCACGCGGTCGGACAAACTGGCTTCGTTGCCGGTGCGGGCACCGCCCCAAGCCTGCGCGGCGCTGGATTCCCGCACGGCACCGGCGTCTCGCCCGGCTAGCGGAATCGTATTGCAACTTCCCGTCGATACCGCAGTTGCCGTGGCTGGCGCGGGGGTTTTAGCCCAAGTGGGTTGCCAGAGCAGGGCCAGCAGCGGGGATAGAACAAGGCAAAGGCGTGAGCTGTGCATGAGAGACGTCGATGGCGGTCACAAGGTCTCTACAGTGTGCGATGCCCGCAGGCGTGGCAACATGCCGATGGTCACGGTAAGGGGAAACAAGGCATGACCACGACCAGTGCCAGCGTGAACGCGGCGTTGGCGCATGCGCTGCAATTGCTGGCAACCCAGCCAGCGTTGGCCGCGCAGCAAGCGCAGGAAATTCTGACCAGTGTGCCCGGGCATCCGGGCGCGCTATTGGTGCAAGGGCTGGCCGCCAATGCGCAGCAGGACTATGCGCAAGCGATAGCCATTTTGCGGCCCTTGGTGCAAGCGCAGCCAGCAGCAATTGGCGCATGGTTAGCACTGGCGGATGCGTATTTTGCGCAGGGTGATGAGGACGCTGCAGACGCTGCGTATCTGCAATCTGTGCGGCACAGCGCGCACAGCACAGAATTGATGCAGGCCGCCGATGCGCTTGCACAAGGACACTTACCCGACGCCGAAACTCGCCTGCGTGCACGTCTGCAGCGCCAGCCTAGCGATGTTGCCGCGCTGCGCATGCTGGCCGAATTGGCCGCGCGCTTGGGCCGCAATGACGAGGCGATTGCCATACTGGAACAGGTCGTGCAGCGCGCACCCAGCTTCGATGCCGCGCGGCAAAATTTGGCAATGCTGCGCAATCGCGGCAATCAACATGCTGAAGCCTTGGCCGACATCGATTATTTATTGGCGCGTGACCCCGACAACCAAGGCCTGCACAACTTGCGCGCGGTGGTGCTAGGGAAATTAGGTGCGTTTGATGATGCCATTGCCGCTTACGAAGGCGTACTCGCGAAATTGCCCGAGCAGTGGCAAGTTTGGTTGGGTTATGGGCATGCGCTGAAAACCGCCAATCGCACCGCCGACGCGGTGGCTGCCTATCGGCGCGCGCTGGCCATCAATCCCGGCTTTGGTGGGGCATGGTGGAGTTTGGCCAACCTCAAAACCGTGCGTTTTGATGCCGATGACATCACGGTAATGCAGGCGCAATTGCAGCGAGATGATCTGGATGATGATGCGCGACTGCATTTCGAATTCGCACTTGGCAAGGCGCAAGAAGATGCCGGTGCCGATGCCGCTGCGTTTGCGCACTATGCGCGCGGCAATGCCCTGCGGCGTCGGCAATTGCCGTATGACGCCGCCTTGAACCATGCCCGCTGCGTACGCGCGATGCAGACCTACACCCCGGAGTTCTTTGCCGCGCGAGCTGGCAGCGGCAGCGCGGCGTGCGACCCGATTTTTGTGGTGGGTATGCCGCGTGCTGGCTCTACGTTGATCGAGCAAATTCTGTCCAGCCACCCGCAGGTTGAAGGCACGATGGAGTTGCCGGCCATCATTGCCATCACCCGCGAGTTGCGTCAGCGCGATGGCAACCCGGAGACCACCGCCTATCACGATGTACTGGCGGGCTTGGATGCGGCGGCATTGACCGCTTTGGGTGAAGACTACCTGCGACGCACGCAGTCACAACGGCATGCAGGCAAACCGTTTTTCATCGACAAGATGCCAAACAATTTTGCGCATGTGGGGCTGATTCAACTGATCTTGCCGAACGCAAAAATCATCGACGCACGCCGGCATCCAATGGCCTGCTGTTTTTCCAATTTCAAACAACACTTTGCCCGCGGGCAAGCGTTCAGTTATGACCTTGCCGACATGGGGCATTACTACGCCGACTACGTGGCATTGATGGCGCATTTTGATGCGGTGCTGCCAGGCCGCATCCATCGCGTCCTCTATGAAGACATGGTGACCGATACCGAGGCCCAGGTGCGGGCGTTGCTGGACTACTGCGGGCTTGCATTTGACCCGCAGTGCCTGCGGTTTTTTGAGAACACCCGCGCCGTGCGTACCGCCAGCTCAGAACAGGTGCGCCGGCCGATCTACCGCGAAGGGTTGCAGCAATGGCAACGGTTTGCGCCGTGGCTGGGGCCGCTGCAGCAGGCCTTGGGGCCGGTTTTGGCGCACGCACAGCTGCCGCAAGCGGGTGGGATTGCCGGTTTTTAGTTAAATATGCGTAAATCAACAATGTTGAACCAATAACAACAACCGTGGTGATTCGGAGGGGAGTCCGTGATGCAAGCAACTAAATACAAGCAGTTACGCAAAATTCCGTTGGCCGCTGCGGTGGCGTTGGTGTTTGCCGCGCCGGTATGGGCGCAAACCGCCAGCCCCGCGCCTGCGGCCAAGCAGGTGAGCAAAGAGGCGGGCAAGGACAAAGACACGCGCACGCTGGGCGCGGTCACGGTGACTGCGCAAAAGCGCGAGGAGAACCTGCAAAAGGTGCCAATCAGCTTGCAGGTATTGGGCAGCGAGCAGCTGGAGCAGCACAACGTCCTGAGCTTCAATGATTACGCCAAGATGATCCCCAGCCTGAGCTACGGCACCGCCGGCGGCGGGGTGTTCTCGGGGCCGGGCTTTGTGCAGGTGTATATGCGCGGCGTGGCCAGTGGTGGCGATGGCAATCACTCCGGTTCGCAGCCCAGCGTGGGCATGTATTTGGACGAGCAGCCCATCACCACCATCCAGGGTGCGCTCGATATCCACATGTATGACATCGACCGCGTCGAGGCGCTGGCCGGCCCGCAAGGGACTTTGTATGGCGCTAGCTCGCAGGCCGGCACGGTGCGCATCATCACCAAAAAGCCCGACCCGTCTGGATTTTCGGCAGGTTTTGCCACCGAGTTGAATGCTATTGATGGTGGCGGCATCGGGCATGTGTTGGAAGGCTTCGTCAACCTGCCCATCAATAGCGGCAGTGCGGTGCGCTTGGTGGGCTGGCAAAAACATGACGCCGGCTATGTGGACAATCTGCACGGCACCCGTACCTATCCCACCTCGCACATCGTGGCCGATAACGCGAATTTGGCCGAAAAAAACTACAACACCGCCGATACCGCCGGTATCCGTGGCGCGCTGCGTTTCGATATCAATGATCGCTGGACCATCACCCCGCAACTGATTGCGCAAAAGCAAAAGGCCTATGGCAGCGCCGGCATCGACCCCATGGTGGGGAGTGCGGCGGCGGGCTACGACGCCTCCCGCAGTGACATGGCGGTCAAGCATTTCCACCCCGAGTCTTCGGATGATCGTTGGTGGCAGGCGGCGATGACGGTAGAGGGCAAGATCGGTAATTTCGATTTGACCTATGTGTTCTCGCATCTCAAGCGCGATGTCGATTCTGAATCCGACTACAGCGATTACGGTTATTGGTATGACGCGCTGGCCGGTTACGGTGCGTATTTCTATGACAACAGCGGCGCGCTGGTCAATCCATCGCAATACATCCAAGCCACCGATGGCTACCGGCGCACCAGTCACGAACTGCGTATCGCGTCGCCGCAGGACAACCGCGTGCGGGTGGTGGCGGGGGTGTTCTGGCAGCAGCAAGAGCACCAAATCCATCAGCGCTACCGCATCGACAATCTGGCCGATGTGCTGTCGGTCAGCGGTTGGCCCAATACCATTTGGCTGACCCAGCAAGAGCGCAAAGATCGCGATCAGGCAGTGTTTGGGCAGGTGAGTTTTGATGCCACCGACAAGCTGGAATTGACCGCCGGTGGCCGCTGGTTCAAGACCAGCAACAGTCTGAAGGGCTACTTCGGGTTTGCCAATGGCTATTCGTCCGGTAGCAGTCTGGATCCGGTGGATCGTTATGGTGAGGCTGGCTGCTATGCGCAATACGGGGCCAAGTCCAACTGGGTGTCGTTTGAAGGTGCGCCGTGCGTGGTGGTGGACAAAGGGGTGAAGGAAAGCGACGCCACGTATCGCCTCAATGCCACGTGGAAAATCGACGATAAAAAATTGGTGTACGCCACGTGGTCACAAGGCTTCCGCCCCGGCGGCATCAATCGTCGCGGCACCTTGCCGCCGTATGTGTCGGACTTCTTGACCAATTATGAGCTGGGTTGGAAAACCTCATGGGCCGGCGATACCCTGACCTTCAACGGTGCGCTGTTTCGTGAAAATTGGAAGGATTTCCAGTTCTCGTATTTGGGGCAGAACGGCCTGACCGAAATCCGCAATGCCAACCAAGCCAAGATTGATGGCTTGGAGTTGGACTTGACCTGGGCGGCCAGCTACAACTTGCAGATCAATGCCGGCTTTGCTTGGTATGACGCCAAATTGACCGAAAACTTCTGCGGTTGGCTGCGGCCAGATGGCAAACCGGAAACCGTGTGCCCTGCCGGCACTTTGGACCCCAAGGGCAATGTGGTAACCGGGCCACAGGCACCGGCGGGCACCCAGCTACCCATCACGCCTCGCTTCAAGGGGAACTTGAATGCCCGCTACACCTTCGATTTAGGTTCGGGCGAAGCGTATTGGCAGGCATCTTTGTCACATGCGGGCAAGCGTCGGGTGGATATGCGTAACGCCGAAACCGGCTTGTTGGGCTATCTGGATGCCTACACCTTGCTGGATCTTTCCGCCGGCTGGCGCAAGGACAGTTGGTCGATTGATGTGTTCTTGAAGAACGCACTCAACGAACGTGCGCAGATGAGCCGCTTCGCCCAATGCGCGGCGCTGACCTGTGGCCACGAGCCGTATACCGTGATCGCACAGCCGCGCACGCTGGGCGTGCGGTTTAGTAAGGATTTTTGACCTAAGGCAACGCTGACCAAGGCCCGAGTGCTTTGTTGTTCGTCATCCCCGGGAAGGCGGGGATGACGGGCAAACGCAGGATGACGGGTGAAGCGCTTGCTGACTCAGGGCTTCGCCGGTACTTCCCGTACCGGCAGGCTGACATTGCACAAGTCAATATGCCCCGGCGGTTGGGTGTAGAAATCATCCTTGCGGTTGCGCCGCACTTCGGTGGCGTCAATAAAGGCTTGGCTATCGGTACGCAATAATTGCAGCCGGGTGCGTTGCGCTTCGGGTACGTCGCTGGCCAGTTTGATGGCAACAATCGGTGTGCGCAGTTTGGGGTCGGTGTAAAAACCCATGGGTGCCGGGCCACGCGGGATCACACTGAGCAGTTCCATGCCTTTCACCACCCGCCCGACCACGGTCAATTGATGGTCCAGCGCACGCGGGGATTGCCCGGTCACCACATAAAGTTCTGCACCGATGCTGCTATCGGGGGCGTTATTACGGCCAGCACCCAGGGCACCATAACAATGCGTCATCCAGACCTTGCCGGTCTTGGGGTTGCGGCCTGCCGGAAAGCCATCGACAAACCCCACTTGCGGTGCCCAACCATCCATATCTTTTAGCCGGTCAAAGCGCACGCCTTTGTCGCTGCGGGTAAATTCTGCGGGTAGATGGGTTTGCGTGCCAGCGGGGTAGGGCTTGGCTTTGCCGGCTTCTTCGCCATCCGGGTCACCAAACTGCACCACAAAATTGTCTTGCGAACGGTAGATGTTCAGGCCATCCCAAAATCCACCCTTGGCCATGGTTTTGATATTGGCCACATGCTGGGGCGCAAAACCGGGGGCCAGCTCGATGATCACGCGACCACTGGCCAACTCCATGTACAGCGTGTTGGCCGGGTCTAAATCACGCCACGCACTGGCGGGCGCGGCGTCGATGATGGCTTGTGCGGTTTTTTGCTTGGGTGGTTGCGCAGGCGTTGCCGCAAGCGCAGGCAGGGTGACGGCGGTGGCAAGCGCAACGACAAGCAATCGATGACGCATAAGGGGAGCTCCGGTGGTCAAACCCGGAGTCTAGCCGGTTGCCGCACCTGTATGCGCCGCAATGAACGCACGCACCTGCGGATACACTTCGGTGCGCCAACGACGACCACTGAAGATGCCGTAATGGCCGGCACCTTGTGCAGTGAGATGTTTGCGATGCCGCGCCGGGATGCCGGTACACACATCATGCGCGGCGCGGGTTTGGCCCTGGCCGGAAATATCATCCAGCTCGCCTTCCACGGTGAGCAGTGCGCAGGTTTGGATTTTCGAGGGGTCCACCCGCTCGCCGGCCACATCCCACAGCCCGCGCGGCAGCAGGTGGTCTTGGAAGACAGTGCGGATAGTGTCGAGGTAATACTCGGCCGGCATGTCCAGCACCGCGTTGTATTCGTCATAAAACTTGCGATGCGACTGCGCCGAGCTGAGATCGCCCTTGAGCAAGTCTTGATAAAAATCCCAATGCGATTGGCCGTGGCGCTCGGGGTTCATCGCCACAAATCCCATGTGCTGCAAGAAGCCCGGATACACGCGGCGGCCAGCACCCGGGTAGTTGGCAGGCACGGTATGGATAACGTTGTTTTCAAACCACCACAGCGGTTGCCGGGTGGCCAAATTGTTGACCGCAGTCGGCGACTGGCGGGTGTCGATGGGGCCGCCCATCATCGTCATCGAGCATGGCAGGGCTTCACCGCGCGCGGCCATCAGTGAAATAGCGGCCAACACCGGCACGGTGGGTTGGCACACGCTGATCACATGCAAATTGTCCGTGCCGATATGACGGATGAAGTCCTGCACATAGGCGATGTAGTCGTCCAGCGTGAACGCGCCTTGCGCCACCGGCACCATGCGTGCGTCGGTCCAATCGGTGATGTAGACCTTGTGGTCGGCCAATAGCGTGCGCACGGTGTCGCGCAACAAGGTGGCGTGATGCCCAGACAACGGCGCAACCACCAGAACTGTGGGGTCATCCTTCATCCGCGCCAAACCGTCGGCTTGATCGTGATAACGCTTGAAGCGCAGCAGCCGACAAAATGGCTTCTCCAGCACCACGCGCTCCACCACCGGAATGGCCAGGCCTTCCACCTCGATCTGGTGGATGCCGAACTCGGGTTTCTCGTAGTCTTTGCCCAACCGATACAGCAATTCATACGCCGCCGCCGTGCGCTGCGCGCCGGGCAGACTTGTCAGCCAGCTTTCGTGACTGGAAAACATCTTGGCACCAGCATCGGCCCAATAGGTACAGGGCGCAAGGCTGGCGCGCCAGAATTCATGCCATTGGTAGAGCATCATGAGGTGGTGAAGTCCCGATTGCGGCGATGCAGCATAACGTAATGTCGGCGTGCTCTTGTGACTCGGCGCACGCTTTGCAAGATTAGCCGGGAAGTTCCAGTGCGGTGGCCAGGGCAACCCGTGACGGCGACAACCAGCAATGCGAACCCAGCGGGTGCAGGCCCAACCCGCGCAGGCGTTCGCGGTAGAACGCCGCATTGCGCTGTTTGAAGGCGTCCTCGTCGCCCACCGCGCCATCACCACGGGTAAAGACTTCAATGAAGGCAACCCCAGCGCAGAGCTCGGCCAAGGCCGGCAGGCCGCGATCGAGTTCGCGGGTGTCCAAGTAATGCAGCACATCGCTACAGATCAGCAGGTCCACCGGCGCGCACGGGCGCAAGTGTTCAAAATCGGCAAACCGTGCCCAATGCAGATTGCGTGCGCGGCCATGGCGGGCGATGGCGTAGTCGCTGCTATCGAAGCCCAGATAGGCAAGCTTTGGACGCAGCTTCAGCAAGGGCGCGCGCCATGCACCTTCACCGCAGCCGATGTCCAGCACGCTGCGGATGGGGCGTTCCAAATGGTATTCGGCGGTGGCTACGGCCAGCGCCACCTTGCGCGCCAGTCGTGCCGCACCGCCGATGCCGCCGGTGCGGTACCACTGGTCGAAATAGGCGCGGTCGTAATGTTTGCTCATCGTATATCTCAACATTTGGTTGGCATGAAAGGCCGGTCACTCCCGTATCGATGGGAGCCCAATGGCGTTGGCCGTTTCTGGTTTGATGATGGCGCATGTCAGAATCAAAGTCTGGATCCCTGTCTGCACGGGGATGACGATCAAGAGCAGCCCGATGGCCTATTTACTTGTCAAAACGTTGCATCTGGTATTTGTAATCGCATGGATGGCGGCGGTGTTCTACCTGCCGCGCATCCTCGTCAATATCGCCGAAGCCGGGGATGCGCCGGCGGTGCGTGAGCGATTGTTCTTGATGGGGCAGCGGTTGTATCGCTTCGGGCATGTGATGTTTGCCATCACGTTGATGTTGGGGTTGCTGCTGTGGCTGCACTTCCATGTGGCCGGTGGCTGGCTGCACGCCAAGTTACTGTTGGTGGTGCTGCTGTTGGCCTACTACATCGTCAGTGGGCGCATGTTGAAACGTGCCGCCACTGGCACGCCACTGCCCTCGGCACGCGCGCTGCGTTGGTTCAATGAATTGCCGTTGCCGCTATTGGTGATGATTGTGTGGTTGGTCTTGGCCAAACCGTTTTGATGGTGCTGTGCAAGCGCATCTGAGATGTGAGTTAAGGCTGGACCACATCCAATGTTGGTAATGTCACCGGCACCCCGTGGGCATCGCACAAACCCTTGCTGCATAGTGCCGCACGCAGGCGTGGGGTGGCCTGCACGATGATGTGGTACAGCGCGTTTTGCTCCAGCGAGCCGCGCACCGCATCGCTGCCGGGGCCGCGTGCCCACACGCCCACATCCTCACCGCCGTGGCTTTCGCTGGACAGCGGTACCAAGGCTTCTTGCATGTACTCAGGGTCGGTGGTGTCGATACCGCTCAGGTCGGGGCGCGCCGTGGCCGGCGCGAGGATTTTTTTCGGCCAATGAGGGTGGTGTTTGGCACCGGCGGGTTGCACGTCGGTGGCACTGGTATTGCCGGGGCCGTTGGCATAACTGAGGGTGGTGTACGGCTGGCCGCCCAGATCTTTGGCAAGGTCGCCGGGCTGCCCATCAAAGCTATTGCGCCCGCGCACCTTGCCCAAGATCGGGTTGCCACGGGTGGGGTAACCAACAAAATTGAGGGTGTGCGAATGGTCAGCGGTGACCACGATCAAGGTGTCATCGGCGGAGGTCGCTTGCATCGCCACCCGCACCGCATCGGAAAACGCAATCGTTTCGTCCAGTGCGCGAAATGCATTGCCTTCGTGGTGGGCCATGTCGATTTTTGCGCCTTCCACCATCAGCACATAGCCCTGCGGGCTGCGTGCAAGATGGGTGATGGCGGTGCGGGTCATCTCGGCCAGGCTCGGTTCGGTTGCGGCGGCGGCCTTGCGATCAAAATCGAACCGCATGTGGTCGTCATTGAATAGCCCCAATACCTGTGCGGCCTTGCTGCTGACGGCCAGTTGCGCAGCAGTTTCGACATACGCACCGTGCGGGTGGGCTTGCTTCCATTCGCTAATTAAATCGCGGCCATCGCGGCGCAGGCCTTTTTTGTCCGGCTGCTGGGGGGCGCTTTCGGCGTTGGTCAAAAACTCTTTGCGCCCACCGCCCAGCACGATGGATGGGCCATGCCCATTGCGGGTGGCCTCGATCAATTGCAGGGCGATGTCCTTGCAGCCATCGGTCACTGCTTGTGCCGGCAGTGCGGCATCGTTTTCCCAGTTGCGGTTGGGGACATGCGCATAGGTGGCAGCCGGGGTGGCATGGGTGATGCGTGCGGTGGTCACCACGCCGGTGGCAAGACCGGCGGTATCGGCCAGTTCCAGCCAGGTTTGTGCGTGCTTGCCCAGGCTGTCTTTGCAATCGTTGCGAGTACCGGCAGTCACACCGATTGCGCCCATATGGGTTTTCACGCCGGTGGTTATGGCGCTCATGGTGCCGGCCGAATCGGGCACTTGTGAGTCGGTGTTATAGGTCTTGCTGAACGCGGTGGCCGGGAAGGTTTCAAAACTCAGCCGGTTCTCTTCGCCACTGCTGCCCTTGCGCTGTCCCTCCAAGATGCGTGCGGCGGCCACCGTGGTCAGGCTCATGCCATCACCCAAAAACACGATGACATTTTTGGCGCGCCCGGCCATGGCACCACGTTGCGCGGCTTGCGCAGCGCCGTCGCGATACCACCACGCGGGGGTTTCACCGGCGGGATGGGCCACGGTAGGCACCGGGGTTTCCACGGCGCGTGCAGATACTGGGTTGACAGGGTTGCTGGCGCAGGCGGCAAGGGCGAAGCACAGGGCCAGCGGCAGGGTGTGGGCAGCGCGTATTGATGATGTCATCCCACCATTATCACCCGGCACTGCGGCCGCAGTGTTGCAGACATGGCGCTAACGCAAGGGGCGGCGCTCGGGTATCGTTTGCGCAGGTTTTTACCGGATGGCCCGCATGTTGGATTGGTGGTTTCGCATCAAGTTTTGGAAGCGCGTGGCCGCAGGCTTCGTGTTGGGCGCACTGGCAGGCTGGGCATTTGGGCCCAATGCCGAGGTCTGGTTCAGCCCCTTGGGGGATCTGTACGTCACCTTGATCAAGATGATCGCGGTGCCATTGGTGTTTTTTGCGGTGATCAATGCCGTGGCCTCACTGAGCGGGCAAAAATCCATCGCCGCCTTGGCTGGGCGCACCTTCTTGTGGTTTGCACTGACCGCCGTATTGGCAGTGGGCGTGGGTCTGGCGTTTGGCTGGTTGTTGCATCCGGGGGCCGGTGTTGGCACCTTGAAAATTGCGTCGGACTACACCCCCAAGGATGTGCCGGGCGCGTTGGATATGTTGATGAATCTGGTGCCGGCCAACCCGTTTCAAGCCTTGGGTGGTGCGGCGCAGGCAGAATTGCACGATGGCACCAAAGTACTGGTGCCGCGCAATGGTACCGTGTTGCAGGTGATCTTTTTCGCGGGCCTGGTGGGCTTTGCGATGGTCAAGCTGGGTGAAAAAGTGGCCGGCGTGCGCAAGCTGGTGGGCGAGGCCAGCGAGGTGATGATTCAGGTCACCCGCTACGTGTTGGAGTTCACCCCATTTGGCACCTTTGGTTTGATTGCGGCCTTGGTGGGCGGCTATGGCTTTGACCAGCTAAGGCCGTTGCTGATGTTTGTGGTGGCGCTGTATGCCGCCTGCGCCTTCCACATCACGGTGGTGTATAGCGGCTTGTTGTTGGCGCATGGGCTGAACCCGTTGAAATTTTTCCGGGGCGCTGCGCCGGCGATGGAAGTGGGCTTTGTGGCCTCCAGCAGTTTTGCCGCACTGCCGGTATCGCTGCGCAGTGCCACCCACAATTTGGGTGTGGATAAAGATTACGCCGCGTTCGCGGTGCCGCTGGGTGCCACCATCAAAATGGATGGGTGCGGTGCCATTTATCCGGCATTGGCAGCGGTGTTTATTTCGCAATATGCCGGGATCGAGTTGTCGCTCTCGCAATATCTGATTATCGCGCTGGCCTCGGTATTGGGCAGTTTTGGTACCGCTGGGGTGCCGGGCACGGCGGTGATCATGGCCACCGTGGTGTTGTCTGCGGCGGGCCTGCCGCTGGAGACCATCGGTTATCTGTACGCCATCGACCGCGTGTTGGACATGATGCGCACGATGACCAATGTCACCGGGCAGGTGTTGGTGCCGGTACTGGTGGCGAAAGAAACCGGCATGCTCGACCACGCCATCTACGACGCTGCGCCCAGCAATGTGGGCATGCGTGAGGGCGATGCCGGCGATCTGGAATAGCGACGGCGATCGGCCCCTGCGGGCAACCGCTTCGATATTTCTGAATGCGAGCATACGGAGGGCGTGCGCTGGCCGAATTTGTGGGGTGTCGATTCAGATTGAACATGCTGAAATCCAAACCGGATCAGGGGATCTCTAGAGGAATCGACAGCATGAAGAACAATACCCTTGCCGTTGCCTTGGCCGCGTTGTTGGTGGGGGGCGTGGCCACCGCCGGTTTCATGAATACACGCAGCCATCAAGCCCCCGCGCCGGTGCCGCAGCCACTGGCTGTCGCGCCCACGCAACAACCCACACAAGCCATCGAGCCGATGCCCGCCAGCAGCGCCATCGCCACGCCGGCAGCGTTGGGCGTGGCCTACGCCGATGTCCTCGATGTCCAGCCGGTGACCCGACGCGAGCCGCTGTATGCCAGCGTGATTGGCAGCGATCCCGTGCGCGAGTCCAGCACCATGGATACCCCCCAGCAAGTGTGCAATGACGTAGTCGTGCAAGAACGCCTGCCCGAGCGCGATGGCAATGTGGGCGGTACCGTGGCCGGTGCGCTGATTGGTGGCTTGGTGGGCAACCAAGTGGGGCGTGGCAACGGTCGCAAGGCAGCAACCCTGGCCGGCGCGGTGGGCGGCGGCTTTATCGGTCATGAAATCGACAAGCGCCATGTGGGCGGCAGAGTGGTGGACCGCACCGAGCGGCAATGCCATACCGTCAACAATACGTCCACCCGTTCGCGCACCGTGGCTTGGAATGTGACCTATCGCAACCCCGATGGCAGCACCGGGCAGATGCGCACCGACAAAAAGCCCGGCAGTCGCATTGCTTTGGGTGATGACAGAAAAATCGTAGGCTACGACGTGACCTACCGGCTAAATGGTCAAAACCATACGCTGCGCATGGATCAAAAGCCGGGCCGCCAGCTACCGGTGATCGATGGCCAAGTGGTTACCCAAACCGCGGCTGTAGACGGCAGGGTGACGCGCTGACGAATTGCGAGGATTTACTCAAAAGGCCGGCTTTTTGCCGGCCTTTTTTACGCATAACGCAGGTATCGGTTGTGCGGCATGCACGCTTACAATGGCGGATCGTCCGAATTTATCCATAACGCCATGGCCTTGCATCCTTATGACTTGTTCGATGTCCGTTCCTTGTTGAGTGAAGAGGAGCGCGCGGTGCAAGACACCGTGGCGCGCTTCACCGACGAACGCGTGATCCCGATCATCGGCGAGGCCTTCGACCAAGGCCGCTTTCCGAAGGAATTGGTGCCGGAAATCGCCGAGCTGGGCCTGCTGGGAAGCTCGCTGCCGGAGAAATACGGTTGCGCGGGTTTGAATGGCGTCAGCTACGGCCTGATTTGTCAGGAATTAGAACGCGGTGATAGCGGCATTCGTAGTTTTGTCAGCGTGCAAAGCTCGCTGTGCATGTATCCCATCTACGCCTACGGTTCCGAAGAGCAGCGCCTGCGCTGGCTGCCGGACATGGCGGCGGGCAAGGTCATCGGCTGCTTCGGCCTGACCGAGCCGCACGGCGGCTCCGACCCGGCCAACATGAAGACCCACGCCAAGCGCGACGGCGATGACTGGGTGATCAATGGCAGCAAGATGTGGATCACCAACGGCAACCTCGCCGACATCGCGATCGTGTGGGCACAGACCGACGACGGTATTCAAGGCTTCCTGCTGGAAAAGGGCATGCCCGGTTTCAGCGCGCAGGAGATCAAGCACAAGATGAGCCTGCGCGCCTCGGTGACGAGCGCGCTGTTCTTCGACAATGTGCGTGTGCCGGACAGCAGCCGCCTGCCCAATGTGAAGGGCTTGAAAGGCCCGCTGGGCTGCCTGACCCAAGCCCGCTACGGCATCACCTGGGGCCCGGTGGGTGCGGCGATTGCCTGCCTGGATGAAGCGCTGAATTATTCGAAAGAACGCATCTTGTTCGACCGCCCGGTGGCCGCCACCCAAAGCGCCCAGCTCAAGCTGGCCGACATGGCCCGCCGCATCACCACAGCGCAACTGCTAGTGCTGCAATTGGGCCGCCTGAAAGACGCCGGCACCATGGTGCCGCAGCAAGTGTCATTGGCGAAGTGGAACAACTGCCGCATGGCGATTGATATCGCCCGCGAGTGCCGCGATTTGCTGGGCGCTGCCGGCATCACCACCGAGCACGCCGCCATTCGCCATGCGCTGAATCTGGAATCGGTGATCACCTATGAGGGTACCGAAACCGTGCATCAGCTGGTGATTGGCCGTGAGCTGACCGGTATCAACGCGTTCTGACCTGAAGGGGAACCGGGGCATGGACTTCGGCCCGACGCTGAAAGGCCCGGGCAAGCTGCTGCCGCCGTTCGAGGACGTAGTGATCGAGGTCTGGGGCCAGACCCGTGTGCAATGGCTGGAACGACGCCAGCCGTCCACCGCGACCTGATCATCACGACACCACGACATCACGGCGGGCCGCGATCCGCCATACCGAGACAAGTGCCATGTTCAACACCGTTCCCAATCCCATTCCCGCCCGCATGAAGGGCTTGAACCGCGCCGAAATCTGCGACGTCAATTTCAGCGAGTTCGTAAAGAATTGGACGGGGTCGCCACTTCCAAAGCCGGCTCCCGGTGAGGCCATTCTCGACGGCAGCGCGCTCAACGCGCAGGGCTTTCGCGAGTTGTTCGAATCGCAGCTGATCTCGCGCCATCTGGACTTGATGGCGCGGGTGTTGCGGGTGCAGAACAAGGTCTTCTACACCATTGGTTCTTCCGGCCACGAAGGCAATGCAATGGTGGCGCGGGCGGCGCGGCATACCGACCCGGCGTTTTTGCACTACCGCAGCGGCGGTTTCATGGCCGAACGCTTCCGCAAGCTGCCGGGCATGGATCCAATCATGGATTCAGCGCTGAGCTTTGCCGCCAGCGCCGAAGACCCGGCCAGCGGTGGCCGCCATAAAGTGTGGGGCAGCAAGCCCTTGTGGGTGCTGCCACAGACTTCGACGATTGCCTCGCACCTGCCCAAGGCATTGGGCACGGCAGTGGCCATCGAGGCCGCCAAGCGGATTGGGCATGCGCTGCCGATTCCCGATGACAGCATCGCCATTTGCAGTTTCGGCGATGCCTCCAGCAATCACGCAACGGCACAGACCGCATTCAATGCCGCCTCGTGGACGGCCTATCAAAAACTGCCCGCGCCGGTGTTGTACGTGTGCGAGGACAACGGCATCGGCATCTCGGTCAAAACGCCGGGCGGTTGGATTGCGGAAAACTTCAAGAACCGCCCCGACCTCGACTACTTCTTTGCCGATGGTTTGGACCTGGCCGCCGGCTATGGCGATGTGCTGCGCGCGGTGGAGCACTGCCGGCAGACGCGTCGTCCGACCTTCCTGCACCTGCGTACCAACCGCATCATGGGTCACGCCGGCACCGATTTCGAAATCGAATGGCGCAGTTTTGAAGAACTGTGCGCGGTGGAAGCCGCCGACCCCTTGCTGCGCAGCGCGGCGATCGCGCTGGAATCGGGCGCGATGAGCAAGGATGACATCCTCGCCTTGTACGAGGACACCCGCCGCAAATGCTTCGCCGCCGCCGAAGACGCCGACCGCCGTCCGCGCATCGAAACACTCGAGCACGTGATGGCGCCACTGGCACCGTACACGCCGGACAAGGTGGCCGCGGAAGCGGTGCGGATGCCGTCGCTGGAGGCGCGCATCAAGGCTTTCGGCAGTGAAGACAAGCTGCCGGAGAAGCAAGTCCCCAAGCATCTGGCCATCCAGATCAATCAAGCGCTGCACGACCTGTTTGCCAAGTATCCCGAGACCTTGCTGTTCGGTGAGGACGTGGCGCAAAAGGGCGGCGTGTACACCGTCACCAAGGGCCTGCACAAGGCCTTTGGCAACAAGCGCGTGTTCAACACCTTGTTGGACGAAACCATGATCCTGGGCATGGCGCAGGGTTTTGCCAATGTGGGCATGCTGCCGATACCGGAAATCCAATATCTGGCGTATCTGCACAACGCGATTGATCAGCTGCGTGGCGAAGCGTGTTCGCTGCAGTTCTTCAGCAATAACCAATATGCCAATCCGATGCTGGTGCGCATCGCCGGCCTCGGCTACCAGCGCGGTTTCGGTGGGCACTTTCACAACGACAACTCGGTCACCGCGCTGCGCGATATTCCCGGTCTGGTGGTCGGTTGCCCCTCGCGTGGCGATGACGCGGCGATGATGCTGCGCACGCTGGCCGCGCTGGCCAAGGTCGATGGCCGCGTGTGTGCGCTGCTCGAACCGATCGCGCTGTACATGACCAAGGATCTGTACGAAGCCGGCGATGGCCAGTGGTTGACCGAGTATCCAGCACCCGATCAAGCCCTGACCTTGGGCGAGGAGCGCGTCTACAACGCCGATGCCACCGATTGTGTGATCTTCAGCTACGGCAATGGCATGCCGATGAGCCTGCGCGCGGCGCGGCAGATTGAAGCCCAGCACGGCTGGAAGGTGCGCGTGGTCGACCTGCGCTGGCTGGTACCGCTGAACCACGCCGCGATCGCCAAGCACGCCGGTGAATGCGCGCGCATCCTCATCGTCGACGAAGGCCGTTTCAGCGCCGGCATTGGCGAAGGCGTGATCACCGCGATTACCGAGGCGGGTTTTGGCGGCAAGCCGCTGCAACGCGTGGTGGGGGCCGACACCTACACCCCGCTGGCCGGCGCGGCGTTCCT